>NZ_JBDPLY010000001.1:0-723520 GCF_039871695.1 Actinomadura sp. B10D3 | reverse complement strand
GGTACGGCTTACGCTCACCCATGCCATCAGTGCAGCTCAGCCACACCCATGGTCACAATCCACCGCCATATGATTGTCACTCACAGTGACTAGTCATACTGGAACGCTCGGCCACAAAACTCCCTCTGAGGTTGCCGTAGCTGATGGCATGTTCCCACCGGATGTAATCGCTCACGGGCTCGGATACGATCCGCAGCCGACGGAATCGGATACCGCGGGCGACAGCGCCCCCGACCAGGTCGATCCAGCCGTCCCATTGGTAGGTGGTGTCGCCGTCCTCCAGCCATTTCATGAAGGCCGGGTCCGTCTGGTCGTACGTATCGCGGGCTTCGAGGTGGACGACGGATCGTTCGGTTCCGGCCAGTAGTTCCTCGAAGGCCGGTTCCCCGGGGCCGTCCCTGCCCGGCTCGAAGTCGCCGGTGAGGGCTTCGAGGAGGCTCTGTTTGAGGTTCGCCGGCGTCCAGATCGCGACCTCGTCGTCAGCGATCGATGTGTGCCGGCCCAGCCGAGCGAGGGTGGCGGGGTCGGTGACCCGGCGTCCGACCTGAAGGACGTCACCTGTGCCGGGGACCACGAGGACCGCCGGACATTTGTTGGCGGGCGAGTCGTCGTCGATCCCGACGAAGTCGACATCGCCGGACGGCGGGTTGTTGGGCTTTTCGGCCGGTCCGGGCATGAATAGCTCCCAGCTAATGTTCGCTTCACCTGATCCCCCTGACATTGACCGCCTCCCCGGTCGACGGTCAACCCTGCCGGACCGCGCACGGGTGTGAATGTGTGTGAACTTTCTGGCACCTGCCAGAGCTGTCGGCGAATCTCCTTGCCATGGCCGCAGAGCCGACAGTGAGGAGCCGTTGAGCTCCGGAAGGGTGTGGAGAGTCGATGACCATCCGAGAGTCCATGGAAACCGACGAGTTCGACCTGGACATCAGTGTTCTGGAGTCCAGCGACGCATCAGCCGACCTCATCGTCCTCACCGACGACGGGTGTGGCAGCACGTGCGCCAGCCCATGCGCGACCAACGTCGTCTGACCGCGCTCTGACGTTGACGTCCGGGCTCCCGCCCATGCTCCGAAAGGTTGTCCGGGGCATGGGCCGGAACCCGGCAGAACGCTCCCCGAAGGCGAGACGATGGCATCAAGCGACGGAAAGCGCCTGTACCGGTGCGCTGAGACGGCGATGGTCCGTGCCACTCCTCACTCGACGTTGGAACTGCCGGAATGGCCGGACCTCACCGGCAACTCACCGGAACACGTCGCCGGTTGGCGTGCGTGGCTCCAGGCGATCTGGACGCTGGACGAGATCGCCGAAGCCATAGAACAGGCCAGCCCGGCACTGACCCGGCAGGTTGCGGTGGTGTGCTCGACCTCGACCACGGACGCCCGAAAGGCGCGGCGCACGGTGCTGTCGGTCATGCGATACGTGCTCCGGATGACGGGCAGAGCGACGCCTTTCGGGCTGTTCGCCGGAATCGCACCGGCCGGCTTCAGTGCCCAACCGGTGGTCGAGTGGGGTAAGGACCATCAGGTCGTCGCACGGGCCGCCGCAGGCTGGATCAGCGAGGTCATCGCCCAACTGCAAGGCATCCCGGAACTGTTGCGGCGGCTGCCCCTGATGGCTAATCCCCTCGCATTCGTGCGGGGCGGTCGCCTGGTCGTCCCTTACCCGCCCGGGCGGCGGGCAGGTCAACGCTCCCCGTCGGAAGTATCACTGCGGTGCACCACGCCCGTGCAGATCGCGATGGAGACGGCCCGTCCTCCGGTCCCGTTCGACGAAGTGGCGGCCGCGGTCGCCGCCGTGTTCCCCGCGACGCCGCAGTCCCAGATCGAAAAGCTGATCACCAGCCTGTTGGATCAGGGCGCTCTCATCAGCAGCCTGCACGCTCGCTCCACCACGATGGATTCCTTGGGGCATGTCGTGGAGCAGGTCGAGAAGGTCGGGGCAGGCGAACTGCGGCAGGTCGCGGACCTCTTGGATCAGCTGCGCGAGATCCAGACGGGCCTTGCCGAGTACAACCGGCTCACGACCCCTGCGGATCGCCGAAAGGCCCGCCCCGCCCTCGCGGATTGCACGGCGCGCCTGGGAACGAACACGGACTCAGCCCCAGTGGTGGACATGCGGGTCGATTGCTCGCTGAGCTTGCCGTTCCAGGTCGCCCGGGAGGCCGAAGCGGCCACGTCGGTGCTGGCACGCCTGACCGAGTTCCCGGCAGGCACGCCTGGCTGGCGGAGCTATCACAACCGCTTCTTCGAGCGGTACGGGATCGGCTCGCTCGTGCCGCTGCGGGATCTGATGGATCCCAATGTGGGTTTGGGGTTCCCCGCCGGTTACCTGGGTGGCGAGCCTGAAGCACGCGAGCCGGTGACCGCCAGGCAGTTGCGGCTGCTTGCCTTGGCGCAGGCGGCAGCCCTGGACGGGTGCCAGGAGATCGTGCTGGATGAGGACCTGATCGGTGAGCTGGAGATCGGCGCCAAAACCCAAATCTTGGTACCGCCGCATCTTGAGCTCCGTTTCCACCTTCAAGCGGCATCCACGGAGGCGCTGACTCGCGGACACTTCCAGCTAACGGTCGTGGGACCTTCTCGTGGCATCGGCACGACAACCGGCCGGTTCATCGGCTTGCTGAGCTCTGGCGACCAGGCCAATGCCGCTGCCGTATTCGATCGGCTGCCGGTCAGCGAACCACGGACGATAGCCGTTCAGCTGTCCTTTCCGCCGCTCAACTCGGGCGACGCTCATGTGGCTCGGGCGCCGGAACTACTCGCCGCCACGATCAACCTCGCGGAGCACCGTTCTGCAGGGCCCGAGGTGATCGGGGTGGACGACCTGGTGGTCGGTTGCGACCAGCGCCGCCTCTTCCTGCTTTCGCGATCACGGGGGCAGCGTCTGGAGCCGGTGGCGCTGCACGCGCTCGATCTGCGGACGCACACTCCCCCGCTGGCGCGCTTCCTCGCCGAGATCGCCAGGTCCCAGTCTGCGGTCGTGTCCAACTTCTCATGGGGTCCGGCCGGGCGAATGCCGTTCGTGCCCCGCCTTCGGGTGGGCCGCACGGTCCTTTCACCGGCTCGCTGGCGCTTGCACCATTCGGACCTACCCGACCGCCATACGCCGTGGCCCCAGTGGTGGGACAGCATGTGTCATTGGCGGGCCCGCCGTCGCATACCGGACGCCGTCACCCTGACCGATGGGGACCAGGCCCTACCTCTGGACCTATCCCAACCCGCGCACCTGGCGGTGCTGCGCGCACACGTTGACTCAACCGGCGTCGCCCTGTTGAGCGAAGCGGCGACCGGGAACGGCTGGTTCGACGGCCACGCCCACGAGATCGTCGCGCCCATGACCGCGGTCGTAGCAAGAGGATCGGCAGGGGGACCGCGAGTCCCGGCCACCCGGCCGCAACGTCGGGATCATGGGCAGCTGCCGGGGGCGTCCCGGCTGCTGCTGGTCAAGCTCTACAGCAGTACCGAACGGCACCCAGAGATCCTCGGCAGCTACCTGCCGGACCTGCTCGCTCAGTGGGCGAATCCACCCAAGTGGTGGTTCCTGCGCTATCGCGACCCGCTCCCCCATCTACGGCTGCGCATCGCGCTCAACGACCCCGCCCAGTTCGGACCCGCCGCCAACCGCGTCTCCGGGTGGGCCGCGCTTCTGCGACGCGAAGGGCTTCTCAACGAGGTGCAGTTCGCCACCTCCTACCCCGAGCCCGGCCGCTGGGGCTGTGGAATGGTGTTGGAGGCGGCGGAGGAGGTCTTCGCTGCAGACTCTCGTGCACTCGCCGTGCAGTTCGCACAGATGGCCGGGCCATCCCCGCAGGCGCTAACCGCAGCGAACCTCGTCTCCATCGCAGCCGGCTTCACCGGCAGCACGCAGGGTGGCATGCACTGGCTGATCCGGAACGGGAAGGTCGATGCCGCTCGGCCCCTGGAACGGCCAGTACTCCGCGAGGCGGTCCGCATAGCCGACCCGAAGGACGGCTGGGCAGCGCTGTGTGCGGTCCCCGGCGGCGACACCGTCCTGGCCGCCTGGTCCGAACGCGACCAAGCGCTGGCCCGCTACCGGGACCGGTTACGCAGCGCCGAGGACTTGAACCCCGACCTCGTCCTGGATTCACTGCTCCACGCACATCACATCCGGGCCGCTGGGCCGAACAAGAACGACGAACACATCTGCGTGCGGCTGGCCCGCGCCGCCGCGCTGGCGTGGACAGCACAGCGGTCGTCGGCGGCCGGACGGTGAGGTAAACGTGGCCGATCAAACGGTAGTCACGCCGGCCGGCGCGCAGGCTGGAGCAGGGCTGGCCGCCCGAATCGCTGACCACCTGGCCTCGCCGCAGGCCGTGCGCGCTACCGTACCGGCCCACAGCTGGTGGCCGCAGTCCCTGGCCTATGGCGCGGCCGGGATCGCGTTGCTCCATATCGAGCGAGCCCAGTTGGGCGAGGGCTCCTGGCAGCGTGCTCACGACTGGCTCGCCTGCGCCGCTGCCGAACCCGCCTTAACAGGGGCGGACAGCCACCTGTACTACGGGGCACCGGCTCTCGCCTTCGCCTTCGACGCTGCGGCTGACCGGCCTGGACGTTATGCCCGCGCCCTGGAGAACCTTGATCGGCGCATCGCCGCTGTCACCCGCTCTCGGTTGAACGAGGCCCACGCCCGGATGGATCGCGGCGAGCTGCCCGCGCTGGCCGAATTCGACGCCATCCGCGGGCTGACCGGCATGGGGGCTCTGCTGCTGCGGCGCACTGTCCACCATGGCGATGCTCACGCCGACCTAGTCCGGGCCATCCTGGCCTACCTGGTCCGGCTCAGCGAACCCATACGGCACCACGGGGACCTCCTCCCCGGCTGGTGGAGCGATCTGGCCCCATCGGGCAAACGGTCCTCGCAGTACCCGAGCGGGCACGCCAACAACGGCGTCGCCCACGGCATCGCCGGCCCGCTGGCTCTCCTGGCCTTGGCCTCCCTACGCGGCATCACCGTCGGCGATCAACGAGAGGCGATCGAACGGATCTGCGCCTGGCTCGACCTGTGGAGGATCGAGGGACGAGACGGCCCGTGCTGGCCGTACTGGATAACCGTCAGCGAGCTGGAGTCCGGACGTCCCAGCCCTGGTCCCGCGCGCCCCTCCTGGTGCTACGGCGCCGCAGGTTCAGCGCGCGCCCAGCAACTCGCCGCTCTGGCCACCGGCGACACCGGACGTCAGCGCATGGCCGAAGAGGCGCTGCTACACGCCATGACGGCCCGGATTCCGCTTGCCGCGACCACCGACCTGTCACTGTGCCACGGCTTCGCCGGCCTGGCGCACATCGTCCAACTCGCCGCGGCAGATGCGATCACGCCAGGCCTGCGCGAGTGCTTGCCCCGCCTCTTAGCACCGATCGAACGCACCTCGCCGGGCACCCTTGTGGCCTGCGGCGCCGGACTTCTAGAAGGCGCCACCGGCGTGGCGCTGGCTCTGCTCGCCCAGGTCACTGGAGGCGCCCTTTCCGGGTGGGACTCCTGCTTCCTAATTGCCTGACCTCGTACGCCTGAAGGGAGACCGGCCGGATGACAGCCCAGCAGTGGCAACAGCACGTCATCACATTCGCCGACTGGCGCAGCGCCGAGCGCACCGTGCTGGAGCATCTGCTGCCCGCACTCGAAACCTCGCAGAGCGGGGAGCCGCACGCGTGGTCGTTCGTGCGCAAGTACCCGACCTGGCGGCTCCGGCATCACCCGACCACCGACCACGGCCTGCGGAGACTGGACCGGGCGCTGGACATGATGCTCTCCAACGGCTTGATCGAAGGCTGGACGCCCGGCATCTACGAGCCGGAGACCACCGCTTTCGGAGGCGCTGTGGGCATGGATGTCGCCCACGCGCTCTTCCACCACGACAGCCGCCTCGTCCTCCAGCATCTGGCCCAGTCCGGTCTCTCCTGCAGGAATCCGCGAGAGCTCGGGCGACGCGAGCTCGCGGTGCTGCTCCCCAGCTTGGCGATGCGGGCCGCGCGCCTGGACTGGTATGAGCAGGGCGACGTCTGGGCCAAGGTCGTCGAGCAACGACCCACGCCGCATGGCCAGCCCGGCTCCCGGCGGCTCTCGCATGCCATGCACCGGCTCATGACCGTCGAGGCGGGCTCGGCCAGCACTCTGATGACCACGGGCAGGCTTGCGCCGCTGGCCGACTGGGCCACCGCCTTCGAGCACCTCGGTCGGCGGTTGGCAGGTCTCAACCACCTGGGCCGGCTGGAACGCGGGCTGCGGGCCGTCCTCGCCCACCACGTGATCTTCCACTGGAACCGCATGGGCTTGTCCCGCGAGGAGCAGGCCACCTTGGCCGTACTAGCGAAAGAAGAAGTCATGGGAACAACCGGACAGCGTCCCGTGTCCGCCTCTGGCACAGGTCCGCCGAACACTACGGTGGCCCGCGTGAGCAATGACACGATCGAGGCCGCCTCCGCCGAGCCCCTGCGCCACGCCCTGGTCAACCAGCTGATCGAGCACGGGCGCATCCGCACCTCCCGTGTCGAAGAGGCGATGCGCACAGTCCCCCGCCACATGTTCGTGCCGCAGGCTCCCCTGGAGAAGGCGTACGCGAACGCCACGGTAGACATCAAGCTCGACGCCGGCGGCGCGTCGATCAGCTGCGCCTCCCAGCCCGACATCGTCGCCATGATGCTGGAACAACTCCAGGTCGAACCGGGCCACAAGATCCTGGAACTGGGGGCCGGGACGGGCTACAACGCTGGTCTGCTCGCCTACCTGGCCGGCCCAACCGGCCACGTCACCACAATCGATGTGGATGACGACATCGTCGACGGCGCCCGCACCTCACTGGCCGCCGCCGGCATCGACAACGTCACCGTCATCCTCGGCGACGGCGCTCTCGGCCACGCCGACAACGCGCCCTACAACCGCGTCATCGCCACGGTCGGCGCACACGCTGTCCCCCACGCCTGGCTCGACCAGCTTGCCCCGAGCGGACGGCTCCTCACACCACTGCGGCTGCGGGGCACCGTCGCCCGCTCCATCGCCTTCGAACAGCAGGACGGCGCCTGGCGCAGCGTCAGCAGCGAGATGAACACCTTCATGCCGCTTCGCCAAGGCATCGCCGACGATCCGCGGCGCCTGGTTCCCGTGACCTCCGACGGCACGGTCACCCTCGTGACCAGCGGCGGCCAGGAGGTCGATGCCGAAGCGCTGGGCGATGTCCTACACCAGCCCGCCTCACAAGTCTGGACCGGAGTCACGTTCCGCGGCCAGGAGTCGGCCGAGTGGCTGGAGCTGTGGCTGGCCTGCACGATGCCCAACGGTCTGAACCGCATGCCCGCCAAGCCCCAAGCCATCGAAAGCAGCCTCCTCACCGCCCCCTACCTCAGCTCGACAGCCTGCTTCGACCAGGCGGCACTCACCTACCTGACCCGCCGCAAGGCCACCCGCGCCGCGCCGGACGGCGCCAGCCTGTACGAGTTCGGCGTCATCGGCCACGGCCCCGGCAGGGACACCCTGGCCGAGCAGGTAGCCGATGCCGTCCGCACCTGGGACCACGAGTACCGCGGACGCGAGGTCACCTTCGAGATCCAGCCGCTCGACAGCCCGCCTCCCGCCCAGCGCCCCGGCCGTTTCACCTTCTCCAACGCCCTCAACCGGATCCTCATCGAATGGCGATGAAATGGACGTCGGCCCGATAGCCCAACGCTTCCCACTGGTCGCCCGCCCCCGCCCCACCTGCCCACCCCTCGCCGAGCGGGTCGGTCAACTCCGCGAAATGGCCCGCACCGCTCACACGGAAAGCGACCAAGCGTCGGCCGCCGCCGTACAGAACAAGGCCGCCCTGATCGCCAGCGACTGCGGCCTGCACGACCTGGCACGGACCCTGTGTTGGCGGCACTTCGACACCTACCTCAGCCACTGGCCCCTCGATGCACCAACAGCCCGGCATGCCCTGGAACCCCTGGTCAACATCGCCCGCCTGCTGATTCGCACCCGCGACGCAAACAGAGCCCACCATCTACTGGACGCCCTCTTCCATGCGGTCAGCGCCCACGACGACGTCGTGATCGACGGCCGCTCCATATCCTTCCGCCACCTCACCAACACGGAAGAGGACCACCGCACGCTCTGCCAATGGTTGTGGACAGTCCTGCTCGCCGACGGCACCCGCGCCCTGACGAGCGCCGGCCGGTGGCAAGAGGCCCTCGCTTACGTACAGCAGCACAAGGGCATCGGCCGCCGACTGCTGGACGGGCGGCAAGTCGCCGTCCTCGCCCACCTCCACGCCGACGATCCCGACACCGCGCTGACAACCCTCAGCCAGAGCGCCACCGCCGAGCCATGGGAACGCGCGGTGGCCGCCTGCCTGACCGCCCTATGCACAGCCTGCACCGACCGGCCGGCCAACGCGGCGATGACCACCATGATCGACCACTACCTCAGCCTTTTCCCCAGCCCCGAACTCGTCCTGTTCCAAGTCCGCTTGGGCCTGACCGCCACAGACATCGCGGGCATGGCCGGCCAACACCACGAAGCCGAACGAGCCGCGGGCCGACTCGTCGAGCAGGCCTTGACCTTCGAAGACGGATACGCTGCCCAAGAGGTCCTCAACAACCGAAGCAGCCGGACCAGTCTGACCGCCGCCCATAGGCGCGTTCTGTCCGCAGTCGTACGATCGGCTGGGCTCGACCGCAATGCCATCCCCCAACACCTCATCACCGAACTCCTTAACGCTGCCGAAGCAGCCCGGGAAGTCACCACGCGACGACTGCACGCCCCAATCCCTCGTCCACACCCTCGAGGCTCGAGACAACTAACCTGAAGCGAGCACTCTTGTTCCCGCGTGGTCTGCACCCCAGGTCTGCACCCGATGGGGACGATCTCTCCTCAAGCATTCATCGTTCCTCGACGCCGACAGTGAGATCGAGACCGTGGCGCGGGAACAGATCGCCGAAGACTTGGTTCGTGGCCACCGCGTACGGATTCGTCGAGGCGGACCGGGAAGAGCTGATCGCCACCCCGGACTGGTGAACATCGAAGGAGCAAGATCATCAGTACCTCGGGGCAGCCTGCGCGGAGCAGAGCGCTCTCGTTGAAGCCTCATTCCGGACGCTGCACGTCCTTAGGTCCGAGCGCACTTCCTTGACGACGGCATTCGTCCAGCGTCAGGAGGAAGACGTGCCCCAGGAGTCCGATCCGATTACCCGTCCTGAGCTTCACCGGCAAGGCACCGCCGAGGAACCGGGTCGGCGCCGGAGTAGTGGGGACGACCCGGGCAAGTTCGTGATCGTGGCGAACGCGGCACTGATCGGTGTGCCGACCGCCTATGCCACCTCCCAGTCCGTCCTGGTCACCGTGCTTGCCGCGATAGTCGCCATCGTGTTCGTCCTCGTCCACGCGGCACGTCGGCCTCGGTGAACGCACGCCAGCCCCGTTCCCGGAAAAGATTTCTGGGGACGGGCTGCACGTTCGGCCCGCCGATCGCACTTAGTGATTGAGGGGATGGGAGGACGCGCCTGGATAGCAGCAGGGGCTGACAGCCAGGCGCATCACCCACCTCATATGTCCACGAGATAGGAAGGCTTCGTGATGCGCGCACGGCAACCCCCAAACCTCATGGAATGGAGTTCCAGCGCATGCCGAAGAAGGTGGCCCTCGACCCGTCCTCCCTGGCGGGCTTCCCCTCTTACTACCGAACCGACTTCACCCCCCTGATCAGCTTCGTGATGAATCTGGGCGCCAAGCCCGAGGAGGCGCGCGACGTGGCACAGGAAGCCATGCAGGCCGCGATGCGCAGCTGGTCCGAGATCGAGTACCCGCACGCCTTCACCCGCAAGGTCGCCGAACGCGTCTACCTGCGCGAAGCCCAGAAGCACCGGCGCATCCGCGAGGCGGTCCTCAGCGACGTCCACCACCGCACCGTCGCCTCCCCCGACATCGCCGTCCAGCAGGCGGGCGGACGGTTGGTACTGGAGCTGCTCACGCTGCTGCCGTCCGAGCAGCGCGCCGTCATGGCCTGGACGATCGATGGCTACTCCCCCAGTGAGATCGCGGAGATCACCGGGCACCGGCCCGCGACCGTGCGGTCCCATCTGCGGCACGCCCGGCGACGGCTCCACCAGGAAATCAAGTCCAGAGAGGAGGCGAGCGATGGACCGTGACGACGGCCTGGACCTGGACCGGCTGCTCCAGCAGGCGTCCGCGGCCACGCGGGAGAGCCTGGACTCCACTATCGACGTCGAGCAGCACCTGTACGACCTCTTCCAGCAGATGGGGCTCGATCCCGCCTTCGCACACCAGGACGAGGACCCCACCGGATAATCGCCAGGCCCCGCAGGCTGGTGGACCGAACGACCAGCACGGTCCACCAGCCTGGCGCCGCCCATCGCCTGGCCGATGCCCACGCGACCACGACGACTCACAGCAACCCGACCCAACCATCGAGTTCATGAGCCGGCTGGCTCGTCTCCAGGAAGTTCTCCGCTGAGACTTCGGTGGAGAAGTCGATGCCCATCACTGCCGTTCAGACTCCGTCGCCGGGCCTCCAGGTGGGCGGTGTCGCGGTAGAAGCGGCGAGCGTCTTCGATCGAGGCCACGGCGAAGCCCAGACCGAACGGGCCGGAACCTGTCAGACCTGGTGAGACGTCAGGCTGCGTGGGTGCTTTGGCGCTGGTTGTCGGGCTGGAGTGATTCAGGTGGCGGGGTTGATCCAGACCTCGTCCGGGAGCGGGGTGGTGAGGGGCACCGTCCGCGGAATCGTTCGGGTTGGGTCTGGAAGGCGGTGTGGGGGTGGCGGCCCCGGCGGGCCTGGATCTGGGCGGCGGTGCCGTCGTGGACGGTCGCGGGGATGTGCATCCCGATCCCGGAATGGCGATGTTCGTGGTTGTAGCTCGCCGGCGCTCAGGCCGTCGAGGTGGCCTTCTTCGATGCCCGCCTGACGATCCAGTTGCTCAGAACCGACTGGCTGATGCCCAGGCTCTTGGCCAGCGCGGTGACCGACTTGTCGCCGGTCCGGGCCAACTCGACGGCGCGGCACCGGAACTCCGGCGGGTGAGGTGGTGGCACGAGACGTTTCCTTCCAAGTTGATCAAGGTCAACTCAGATCGGATGTCCGTGGAACGGGGGAAGCTCATGGCCGTCTCACGTCCCGGCCTCGATCAGTCATCACGCTGTACCGGCGCGATGCGGGTTGCAGCGATTAGGCTAGTCCGGCATCTATCCCCCTGACTGGCTGATGTGCGGGTGTGACAAAGGAGCGTTGAGGCTGGAGATGACCGGAGTGCCCACGCGGATCGGCCGGTACACCGTATTCGAAGAGCTGGGCTCGGGTGGCATGGGAGAGGTGTATCTCGCCTACACACCCGCGGGCGACCCGGTGGCGGTGAAGCTGATCCGCAGGGACAAGTTGAACCCCGACTCGAGGGCTCGCTTCGAGAAAGAGGCCCGGATCGCTCGCACTGTGATCGGCACTAATCGAGTGGCGCGGTTCCTGGATGCTGATCCGTTCGCGGATCGACCGTGGTTGGCGATGGAGTACGTGGCTGGACGCACGCTTCTGGCATGCGTGGACGATGACGGGGTGCTACCGCTGCCGCTGGTGGCCAGCCTCGGCGCGCTGCTCGCGGAGGGGCTGCACGCAGTGCACGAGGCGGATCTACTGCATCGGGACTTGAAGCCGCAGAACGTCATCATGGGCCGCGAGGGCCCCAAGATCATCGACTTCGGGCTCGGTGCCTTTGCAGACGCCTCGCAGGATTCCCTGTCACACAGCGGCATGATCATCGGGACGGTGCGCTGCATGCCGCCGGAACAGGCGAGCGGCCACCCGCATGTGACACCGGCCGCCGACGTGTACGCGTTAGGAACGGTTGTGCTCTATGCGGCGGCCGGCCACTACCCGTACGACGGTCTGCGTTGGGAGGCCGTCGCGGCCCAGGTGACGAACCCTAAGATCGGCCCGGACTTGGGTGGCGTTCCGCAGGTGCTGCGGCCCCTGCTCAGTTCGATGCTCGCCCATAAGGCCGAGGATCGGCCGACGCTCGATGAGGTCTCCGACAGGTGCGGACAACTGCTGCAGGTCGCCGGTCGGACACCGGCCGAGGCGCGGCTGGCGTTGATCGCCCGGACGACAGGGGGCAGCGATCCGACCGCGTCCAAGGAGCTGCCGTCGCCTTCGGTCGAGCAACTGCTTGCCGATCACGCCGAGGCCGATGATGCCTCGAACTTGGCCAGTTCCCTCGACAGCCCGCCCGGACCAGCGGGCGAAGACGATGAGGCGACGGACGAGGAGCGGGCAGAGCCACTGCCTGGGGGCACTAGACCGGCGCCGAGTTCGAAGACTCAGCCGAAAACCCGTCGCGGCCGACCGGTGGCCTCCAAGCTGGTCGCGGATGGGTTGCGGACGGAGTACGCGGTGGATCCGGTGCTTTGAGTGCTGTCGGCGCCCGGTGGGAAGCTTGGCGGACGAGGGCTTGAGGCGGGCGTTGCCGCCACATCCGTTCGTCCGGTGGGTGATCGGTGGCAGGTGCACCAGTGCGAGATGAAGGGATGGAGCGGACGTTGAGCGTCGAGGCAGAAGCGGTAGATGTCCATGACGGCGCGGTGCCGGGTGCCGTGGGACTCGACGATTCATCGGCCGAGAGAGCGGCACCGGCCTCGGCCGGGTATGCACCGGGTGCCCAGGTCCTGATCCGCGACGAGTTGTGGTTGGTGCGCAACAGCGTGCTCACCACCCATGACGGCTGGATGCTCGAAGTCACCGGCATCTCCTCGTTCGTCCGCGGTCTGGACTCCGTGTTCTACGACCGGTTGGACACCGTCAGGGAGTTAGACCCACGCGAGACCGAACTCGTGGCCGACGATTCACCCAGCCACCGGCGGGCCCGGCTGTTCCTGGAGGCGGTCATGCGCAAGACCTTCCTGCCCCAGACACAGCTTGGGCTGGCCCTGGCGGACAACTTCCTCATGGACCAGCAGGTCCACCAGCTTCGCCCGGCCGAACTGGCGCTATCGATGAAGAACCCGCAGCCGCGAATCCTCATCGCGGACGTGGTGGGGTTGGGTAAGACTCTGGAGATCGGGGTGCTGCTGGCGGAGCTGATCCGCCGCGGACGGGGCGAACGCATCCTGGTGGTAACGCCGCAGCATGTGCTTGAGCAGTTCCAGCGCGAGTTGTGGACCCGGTTCGCGATCCCCCTGGTGCGACTGGACTCGACCGGTATCCAGCGGGTTCAGCAGGACATCCCGGCTGGACGCAACCCGTTCGCCTACTTCAAGCGCGCGATCATCTCCGTGGACACGCTGAAGAGCGACGTCTACGCGCACCATCTGGAACACACCGATTGGGATGCGGTCGTCATCGACGAGTCTCACAACCTCGTCAACCGCGGCACCAAGAACAATGCGCTCGCCCGCCTGCTGGCCCGCAGGACCGACGCGCTCATCCTGGCCTCGGCCACCCCCCACAACGGCGACCCCAGCTCGTTCGCCGAGTTGGTCAGGATGCTGGACGAGGCCGCGATCGCGAACCCCTCCCAATACGAAGTCAAGGACCTCGACCACCTCTACATCCGGCGGACGAAGACGACGCCGGAAGTCCGCGACTCGCTCAAGGGCGCCTGGGCCGACCGAGGTCCTTCCCAGCCTGTCTACGCGCCGGCCCGCGAGAAGGAACTCGCCGTCTTCGCGGAGTTGATCGCTCGGTGGATTCCCGCTGATCCAGATACTCCGTCCGTCAGCAGGCATCAGCTTGTCCCGTACCAGCTGTTGAAGTCGTTCTTGTCGTCGCACAAGGCTTTGCTGGAGACCATCGATACACGGATCGGCACCTTGGACAAGCCGCGCCCCGACAAGCGCGCGAACGGCGCCAAGAGGCAGCCCAGACCCGCCGATCCGGCGGCACAGGAGGCCGAGCGGAAGGCTGAACGAGCCGCGCTTGTTTCTCTGCGGCAGCTCGCCGAGCAGATCGGCGACCAGGATTCGGCAAAGCTGGCCGCGCTGCTGGACGAGCTGCGCGCGCTGGGGGTCGGGCCGGGTTCGGACACGCGAGTGGTGGTGTTCTCCGAGCGCATCCCGACCTTGCGGTGGCTGGCTGAGACCGTGCCAGCAGAGCTGGGCTTCGAGCGCACCGACAGCCCTGACAACAAGAAGCCATGGCTGGGCTTCGGCGGCGCTGTACAGGTCATGCACGGCGAGGCCAATTCCGACGAGGAACAGCGCGGCATAGTCGAGAATTTCGGGCTACGCGACGACCCCGTGCGCATTCTGTTCACCGGCGACATCGCGTCCGAAGGCGTCAACCTGCACCAGCAGTGCCACCTGCTCATCCACTACGACCTGCCGTGGTCGTTGATCCGCATCGAACAGCGCAACGGCCGCATCGACCGCTACGGGCAGGAGCGCCCTCCCCAGTTCCGGGCACTGGTCCTCACCAGCGACCTGCCGTGGCGTACGGATGAGGCCACCGGCCGACCGCGCACACTGGACGACCGGCTGGTAGGCGAGAAGCTCCTCAAACGAGAGGAAGAAGCCCACAAGATCGAAGGATCGGCCGAGGCCGTCACAGGGCTCTACAGGGCCAAGGAAGAAGAGGACCGCCTGACCCTGGACTTGATCACAGGCCACACCGTCGAGGAGTCGATCAAACAGTCGCAGCAAGGTGGCGCGGCCTTCCTGTCCGGGCTGCTCGGCCAGGTCGGCGCGGTACCTGAGCATCCCGACGTGGCCCGTGCGCCGGAGCTGCGACTGTTTCGTTCCACGGCCGACTACTTCGATGAGGCGCTACGGCAGATCTGCCGCCCCAACCCCGAGGACATGCTGTCACTGCGCCGCGACGACGACGGCACCATCGCCTTCGAACCGCCCGGCGACCTCCTCTACCGGTTGAAGGCGCTGCCCAAGTCATACCTGGACGAGCAGCACATCCTGCCACGCAAGGCCGAGCCGGGCCGGATGCGGATCACCTTCTCCAAGACCCTCGCCGGCAAGCGCCTGACGGCCGCGCGGGAGACCTCCAAGTCTCAGTGGCCGAACGTCTCCTATGTCACCGATGTCCACCCGGTCTTGGACTGGCTCACCGACAAAGTGCTGGTCGAGATCGGCCGCCACCAAGCCCCAGTACTGGCCGCCACCGTTGACAGCCCCACCTACCTCGTTCAGGGCATCCACTCCAACGCCCTAGGCAAGCCCACCATCGTGAAGTGGCTCGCGGTCTCCGGCCTGCCCGATGACCCACGCGTCGAGCAGCTCACCACGGCCCTGCTGGAGCGTTTCGGTGTCGGTCCGGCCATGCCCGGCCGCGCCACGCCCCAAGACCTGCCCGGGCTAAGCGCCCTGGTACCCGATGCTGTGGAGGCGGCTCAGCGGCACCTGACCGACGTCGCAGACG
The DNA here is from genome assembly GCF_039871695.1 of Actinomadura sp. B10D3. Lineage (NCBI taxonomy): Bacteria > Bacillati > Actinomycetota > Actinomycetes > Streptosporangiales > Thermomonosporaceae > Actinomadura > Actinomadura sp. B10D3. The sequence continues at coordinate 708,162 of NZ_JBDPLY010000001.1, read as the reverse complement.
AGTACCGCAAGCGGATCTCCAAGACCCTCGCCCCCTATCGCGAGCGGATCGATCGGTGGCAGCAGGATGCCCTGTTCGCCAGCGCGCGCCCGAACAGGAAAGGCATCGACGAGACCGCCGATCGGCGACGCCGACTCGTCGAGTCCCTGGAGACGGTCGGTAAACCGATGCTGCGTCTGCTGGCCGTGTTGGAACCGCATACGGCCGCCGAGGAAGGCACTGCGCGATGAGCACCGACTTCGACTCCTTCACCAACCGAGGCGAGTACCTGTCCGCGCACTACTTCGCCGAACAACTCGGCACCGACCTCAAGAAGGGCCTGTTCGCCACCTGGGCCGTGCGCGAGGGGGACGCACACGACCCCCGCAAGACACCGCGCGAGCAGCTGCGCGCTCTGCGCACCGCTTACCTCGCCGATGAACTGCGCGGCTACTTCGTCAAGACGACCGAGAGCGACTCCGGCGACGAGGCGCGGCTCACCACCTACAACGACCCCGAATGGACCAAACGCCTGGCCGAATGGCACCAGATGGTGCTGCACGCCCTCGGCTATGAGCCCTCCCCCGCCGAACTCACCGTCCACCGGGCCGGACGCGACCACACCCTGCCCGTTGCCTACCACGGCCACGGCATCATCGCCCTCGACTGCGGCTGGGCCACCGACAATGACGCAGCCCTAGACACCGCCGGCCCTGGAAGGCTGCTCACGCCCCTGCGCGTCAGTGCGAGCGAAAGCTACGAGACCGGAGCAGCCCTGGCCTCCTGGCTCTTCCAGAGCGAACTCGGCGAGGCGAACGGCCCGCACCCTCGCTTCGTCCTCCTGCTGTGCGGCGGCGTGATCCTGCTCGCCGACCGCCAGTCCTGGAACGAGGGCCGCTACCTCGCGGCCAACCTCGATGCTGCCCTGGTGCGTAACGACCGGACCCAGCACGGGGAACTCGCCACCATCGCGGCCCTGTTCAGCCTGGACATGCTCCGACCCGGGGAGAACGACCAGAGCCGCGCGATCGACGGCCTGCTCAAGTCCTCCGGCGACAACGCCGCCGGAGTCTCCAGCGAACTGCGCTACGGCCTGCGACGCTCGGTCGAGATCATCGCCAACGAAGTCCTGGCTCGGATGGCCGAACCGAGAAACAACGTCACCCCGAGCGACATCGCCAGCCCCCAAATGCCCTTCGCCCGGGAACTCACCCGCGAGTCCCTCCGCTACCTGTACCGCATCCTCTTCCTGCTGTACGCGGAGGCACGCCCCGAGCTTGGGATCCTCCCCGCCGACGATGGCTCCTACGAGGCCGGCTACTCCATGGCACGCCTCCGCGAACTGGTCGCACGCGACGAGCAACTCGTCGACGAGGAAGCCAGGAACGGCTTCCACCTCTTTCAGTCCTTGGACGTTCTGTTCGGCAAGGTCAATTCCGGTCACCGCCCCTACGGCACCGAACCCGACGACGACCAGCCCGGTGACGACGACGAAACCCGCAAGGCCAAGGCTGCCCGACGCAGCGAGGATCGCGGCCTGCGTTTCGAGCCTCTGCGCAGCGAACTCTTCGAACCCGCCGCCATCCGCCTCATCGGTACCGGAGTTCCCGATCCCACAAGCGATGAGGACACCGACCCACGCTGGCTCGACCTCCGCCTGCGAAACGTCGCCCTCCATGAGGTGCTACGCCTGCTCACGATGAAGAAGGGCAAGCGCGGTGAACGTGGCGGGTTCATCTCGTACCGCAACCTTGGCATCAACCAACTCGGCGCCGTCTACGAGGGGCTGATGTCCTACACCGGCATCATCGCCGAAGAGGAGCTTTGCGAGGTCGCCAAGGGCGGCGACCCGGAGCAAGGCTCCTGGCTCATCCCCTCCCGCAGGATGGACCAGTACCCCGACAAGACCCTCGTCCAGTACGGGGAGGATGACGCCCGCAAAGGCTTGCGCGGGGTCAAGAAATACGAGAAGGGCTCCTTCGTCTACCGTCTCGCCGGCCGTGACCGCGAGACCTCCGCCTCGTACTACACCCCCGAGTCACTGACCAAGGTCACCGTCGAACTCGCCCTGAAGCACCGCCTCGACCAGGAGCGCGACGAGGACGGCAACGTCATCAAGACTCGGGCGTCGGAGCTGCTCAAGTACAAGATCTGCGAGCCAGCGCTCGGGTCTGGGGCCTTCCTGAACGAGGCGATCAACCAGATAGCAGAGGAGTACCTGCGGCGTCGCCAGGACGAACTCGGCGTCACCATCCCCGCCGCGGATGCGATCACTGAGAAGCAGAAGGTCAAGGCGTACATCGCCCTGCACAACGCCTACGGCGTAGACCTCAACGCGACCGGAGTCGAGCTGGCCGAAGTGTCCCTGTGGCTCAACACCATGCACCCGGGCATGCGTGCACCCTGGTTCGGGCTGCACTTGCGCCGAGGTAACTCCCTGATCGGCGCCCGACGCGCCGTGTACGCCGGGGCGGATGTAACTTCGCCGGACAAGGCGTGGCTTAAGGCGAAGGATACTCTGGCCCCGACCCCCTTGCCTTTTCTCAGGGACGGCGAGTCGCAGTTTCTTCCCAACGACGCGGTTCACCAGTTCCTGTTGCCAAGCCCCGGATGGGCGGCGGTGACAGGCTCAAAGGAAGCCAAGGAGCTGTCCAACAAAGGCGTGGAACAGCTCGCTGCCTGGAAAAAGGGTATCCTCCAACGCCCCAAACGCAGCACCGCGCATCTCAACAAGGACGGCAGCCCCAAGCTCGACCGCAAGACCGGGAAGCCAAGGCAGGAAACAAAGACCCAGTTCACGCGGCTACGGGACGCTGCCCGACGAGTCGAATTCCTATGGTCGGCAGTTGTCAAACGTATGGAACTGTCCGAGAGGGAGATCGCGAGACGCATCGACGTCTGGCAAGCCGATCCAACCGACCCGGAGTACGCTTTCCTCCAGCACCCCGACCAGGCGGTACCAAAAGAGAAGGTTCTGGAAGACCTCTTCAACGCTGTAGACACTCCGTACTGGCGACTGAAAAAGGTCATGGACGCCTGGTGTGCGTTGTGGTTCTGGCCGACCGACAAGGCCGGATTGCTGGACGGCACCGATGCCGAGTACTCGACACGAAACGAGGTAAGCGATCCCAGCGAGCTCAGCGAGATCTTGGGTGGCCTCCCACTGACAGGGGGAGAGCTAGAACCCGGGGCACTGCCAGTTCAGGAAAAAGCTCGCGAGCCGACTCCTCCCTCCAGAGTTGAGCTGCGCTCAGTTGAAGTGATGGCGCTGTTCGCCATAGGCCCCGAACAGACCTCTCTCAGTGACCTCGAATTGCCCAGCAACGAGTCGCCGATCTTTGAAACAAAGCAGATCGGTTCGCAAACAAAGAGGCCCGCACCCAAAACGAAGGCTCCCAAGCTCCGCCCGCGCATCCCGCTCAAAGAGCTTGATGATTGGCTGGACTTCCTGGAAGCAATGCTCGGCACAGCCAACGAGTTCGAAGGGACCCTTCTCGACACCTTCACAAGCCTGGAAGAGCTCAAGGAGTTTGAACAGGCGATACCTCACTTCATGCACATGGATCCTGGCGATCCAGAGCAGCGTTTCCCGTGGCTGCGCACGGTCCACGACATCGCGAACGAGCAGGGCTTCCTGCACTGGGAACTGGAGTTCGCCCTTGTGTTCGCGCAGGGCGGAGGCTTCGATCTTCAGGTGGGAAATCCGCCCTGGGTGCGTCCTCGTTGGAACGAGTCCGCAGTGCTGGCAGAGCACGAACCGTGGTTCGAACTGGAAAGCAAGGCATCGACCGCAGACAAGGATCGGCGACGCGAAGCGGTTCTCGGGGAGGAGGAGGCCCGACAGTACGTGCTTGACGAGATAACGAACACTACTGCCCAGGTCGCAGTGTTCGCGGCGCCGCAGATGTATCCACTACTGACGGGAACGCAGCCGGATTTGTACCGGGCGTTCATGCTGCAGGTGTGGGCACACATGTCGGCGGAGGGGACCGCCGGTATGGTGCATCCGGATACGCACTTCACCGGAGACAAGGAAGGGAAGCTTCGGGAAGCAACCTATCGGAGGCTTCGAATTCACGGAGACTTTGTTAACTCGGGACAGCGGTTCTTTCCGCGGCCGGTCGGCGACACTGCCCATTTCGGGGTGCACATCTATGGACGGCCAGGCAAAATATCCTTTGACCATCTCTCCTGGCTCGTCTCCGCGGACGCGTTGCGGCACTCTGCGCAGCACGACGGGGAGGGCGAGGTGCCGGGCATCCGATACCGCAATGGGGAATTTGACGAGCGTCCTCACCGGGCTCGCGTTGTACGGGTGGACACGCGACAACTCACAATCTGGCAACGCCTGCTGGACGTGACTGATCAGCCGGTCGAACAGGCCCGGCTGGCGTTTCCGGTCAGCACAGCGGAAGCATCGGCGATTCAGGCGCTGGCGGTGTATCCGGTGCGACTTGGAGCCCTATCTCCGCAGATGTCGTATGGTTACAACGAGAGCGGAGCCAAGAAGGCCAACCTGATCGATCACAACCGCCCCAACCCCACCACCGGCAAGGAGTATCGGCCCAACCAATGGCGTCGTGTCATCCTCAAGGGCATCCAATTGAGCGTCGCCACTCCCGTCTTCAAGCATCACGATGCCAACAGCAATGATCCACATGGAGCCGATCTTGTAGCTCTTCCCCCTGACTTCGTGCCAGACACGGCTTTTGTGCGAGTGCCCGGACGAAATCGTGAATTTCTCAACGAACAAGAGAGATGGATCGACTTTCGAGCACTCTCGCGCTTGCGGACGAGCGACAAAGCGATCGCCCGTGCACGGCAGCAGCTTGCGCACGCGCACTCCATTCCCGAGGAGCGGGTGGCGCCGGACCAAATCGACGCGGTATTGCAGCAACGAGCACGGCGCCGATACGCCACGTTCTATCGGCTTGCCTGGCGTCGACAAATCGCGCCGAACACAGAGAGGGCGCTCTACGGTGCCCTCGTTCCGAGGGGCATGGCTCACATTGACGCAATGAACAGCCTCGCAATGCCAGAACTCCGCCACACCGCCCTGGTGGCCGGTTTCTGGGCATCATTGCCCCTTGACTACTTCCTGCGTGTCACCGGACGGAGCGACCTCCGCAGCGCAAGCGCCAAGGCCACCCCAGCGCCTGCACTCGGCCATCCTTTGGCCTCCGCCCTTCTCCTTCGAGCCCTCCGCCTCAACTGCCTCACTTCCGCCTACGCCAACTTCTGGACCGAGCTTTACGACCCCGGCTGGCCTGACCAGGAACCCTGGGCATGCGACTGGCCCGGGCTCCAACGCCTGAACGAGGTCACACCCGACTGGCGCCCCGAAACCCCCCTGCGTACCGAGCGTGCCCGCCGGTCGGCTCTGGTCGAGATCGACGCCCTGGTGGCCGTGTGGCTCGGTATGGATGCCGATGCGCTCATCGCTGCTTACCGAGGCCGTTTCCCGGTACTGCAGAAGTATGAGGCCGTGACCTGGTTCGACGCCGACGGTTGGAAGATCGCGGGGAACGCGCGGACAATCGGGCAGCGGCAGACGAAGGAGTCGTGGAAACAGTTCGAGCCGTACCGAACGGCGGTGGAGACCGGCAGCGACCCGGACAAGGCACCCGTGCCCGACGGCTACTGCGCCCCCTTCTACCAGGCGAAGCGCGAGGACGAGATGCGTACGGCGCACGCATACTTCAAAGCACGGCTAGACGCGGCGGTCGCGCGCGGGGAGTGGGATCCGGTCCAGCAGGAGGTGCCGAGGTCGTGAGGCCGACGCTGGAGGCGCGTGGGCTCAAGGAGAGCCTGCTGCAGTATCTGTCGACGACGTATGCGTTGACGGATGAGGGTGCGCGCGAGGCCTTGCACCGGTTCCTGGGGGATGAGACCTCGGGCATGTTCCGGGGGCCATACCTGCGGATTCGTACACCATTCACCTTGGCCAGCGACGAATGGCGCGAGCACCTGGAGTGGCGGCGCGATGGGTGGGTGCCGTACGCCCACCAGGCCGCCGCGTTCGCCCGGCTGACCTCCGCACAAGGGCATACGCCACAGCCGACGCTCATCACCACTGGTACGGGTTCGGGTAAGACGGAGTCGTTCCTGTATCCGGTGCTGGACCACTGCCGAAGGGAGCGAGAGGCGGGTAAGGCCGGGATCAAGGCGGTGTTCCTCTACCCGATGAACGCCCTCGCGACGGACCAGGCCCAGCGAATCAACGACCTGCTCACCCAGCATGAGGCGGAACTCGGCAAGCTGTGGGCCGGCTTGTACATCGGGGACCGGGCGGCCATCCGGTACGAGAAGGTGCGGACGTGGCGTTCGGACATGCAGTTGTCGCCGCCCGACATCCTGTTGACGAACTTCAAGATGCTGGATCTGCTGCTGCAACGCGAGGCCGATGCTCCGCTGTGGCGGGACGCCGACATCCGCTACGTGGTGGTCGACGAGTTCCACACCTACGACGGTGCTCAGGGCACAGACGTGGCGATGCTGCTGCGGCGGCTCGCCGCCGCGGTGGGGGTGTCGGAGAAGGGGCGTCCGCTGGGACAGATGTGTCCGGTCGCAACGTCGGCGACGCTCGCGTCAGGGACGGACAAGGACGGCGTGGCTCGCCTTCTTGAGGTGGCGACCGATGTCTTCGGGACCGAGTTCAAGGCGGACTCGATCGTCGGGGAGAACCGGCTGCCGGTGGAGGAGTTCATCCCGCTGACGGGGTTGACGATGCAGGGGCTGCCCACCCCTGATGAGCTGCTTGCGCTGCCCGACCCGGCTGTCGGCGATGAGGCGCTGCTGGACCTCATCGAGACGGTGACCGGTGTGCGCGACCTGGATCCGGTCGTCCTTGGCGGCAATCTCCAGCGGCATCTGTTCACTCGAGCGGTGATGCAGGCGCTGGATGGCGAGGTGAAGACCAGCGCCGAGGTCTTGGACATCATGTGGCGGTCCGGGGCGGCCGGTTGGGCCGAGTCGGTGGCCCGGCAGCCGGAGAAGGCCGCCGAGGCGTTGGCGCGTTTTGTGGCGCTGCTGTCGTATGCGCGCCATCCGGATTCGCCTCCAGGTGAACTGTGGCCCTTTGTGCATGTCGAGGTGCATCAGTGGGCGCGGTCGGTGTCGCGGTTGCTGCGGGGTGTGCTGCCGTGGCCCAGGGCGGAGTTCCGGTGGGATGCGGCGGGTGCGGCGGATGCTAGCGCGGCGGAGAGCGGCCGGAATGCTCCGGTGACGACGGCAACGTCGGTACAGAGCGCGAACCTGTTCTTGCCGGCCATTTACTGCCGTGATTGCGGGCGCTCGGGCTGGGCGGTGTTCTCACCGGAGAGCGACGACCACGACGTCCAGTTCGACACGTTCAAGATCCGTCGTTCTTCTCTGGGACAGGACAAGGTCCGGGTACGGAACCTGATCGCGGCGACCGACCGGGAGGCCCAGGAGGGATCGGGGGCGGCGGCCCTGCCGTCGGCTGGCCGGGGCGCCAAGGGAGCAGCGGCGTCTCATGGGGCGGGCGGGCTGCTGATGGTGTTGGACGGGGCGCGCAAGCGGTTGCGGCTGCCCGATCCTGCCAACGACTACGACAAGGACACCGGCGAGCCCCGGCTGACGGCCCGCGACTCGGCTTTCGTCCTGGTCAACTTCGGGGAGACCGCGAACACTGCAGCGTGGGAGGACTGGTGTCCGGCGTGCGGGGAGCGCAATGCGATCCGCTACCTGGGGACCGGGGCGGCCGCGATGGCGGCGGCGTCCATCACTCAGTTGTTCACGGGCGGGGAGCTCGACGTCGAACTCCACGAGGACAGGACGTTGATGTTCAACGACTCGGTGCAGGATGCCGCGCACCGGGCCGGATTCGTCGCCAACCGCTCGTACACCTTCTCCCTGCGCGCTCTTCTGGCCAAACACCTGCGCTCCGACTCGCCGACAGCGCTCAACGATCTGATCGCCGATGTGGTCGAGGCCACGACGGACAAGGACACGCTTGCCGCGGTCGTACCACCGGATCTGCATGGTTTCCGAGGGGTTGAGCTGCTGCTGTCAGGGCGGGGACACGGCGGGAGCCGACCGACCTGGCAGATGATCGGGCAGCGACTGGCGTTCGAGACATTGATGGAATTCGGTTTCCGCTCCCGCAATGGCCGCACTTTGGAGCTGACCCGCACTGCCGCCGCGCAGGTGCGGATCGCGGACCCCGATGCGGTAGTGACGCTCGCCAGGCAGGCCCACGAGGAGTGCACCGACGGCAAGGTGCCGCTCGTCGAGCAGGATGACGCGCGCTATCTGGGCCTTGTTCGCATCTTTCTGGAACGGCTCCGTACCAGGGGTGCGGTCGCCCACAAGTGGCTGGACAAGTACGTCGAAGAAGCGGGCACCAGCCGCTACTACATATGGGGGAAGCGGGCGCCGGGAATGCGGCCCTTCCCCAAGCGGATCGCGGCCCCCATGTTCCTGCTCAACCCGACCAAGACCGGCAGTGAGTTCGACTTCGTCGCGGGGCGCCTGTCCTGGTGCGAGCGATGGGCTGGGAAGTGTCTGGAGTTGCCGCGGGAGCTGGCCCCGGAGTTCTGGCATCGGCTACTGCCCGAGCTGGTGGCGCTCGAGTTGTTGTCGGTGCGTACGCCGCGAGACTCCTCCGTGCGGATCTACGGGCTCAAGCCGGGGCACATCGAGGCGCAGCTCCTGGATGACGAGCAGGTGCGTCATGCCTATGTGCGCTGCCCGGTGTGTTTCTGGGAGCAGACGGTCCATCCGTCCCTGCTCGACCAGTGGCGTGACCAGCCCTGTCCCGCGTATCGCTGCCGCAGTGGCCGCCTGGTGGCGGGGGACCGGCCCGCGCGGCTGGGCGTGCACCATCGTGATCGCGACTACACCAAGGACTACTACCGGCGGTTGTACCGGGAGGCGGGCACCTATCAGGTGGTGACCGCCGAGCACACCAGCATGCTCGACCGCCCGCAGCGGGAGAAGGTCGAGAGGGCGTTCAAACGGCGTGGGGGCTTCAAGGATCCCAATGTGCTGTCGTGCACGCCGACGTTGGAGATGGGCATCGACATCGGCCAACTGTCCGCAGTGGTGCTGGCCGCGTTGCCGCGCCGCGCCGCCTCCTACGTGCAGCAGGTCGGCCGAGCCGGGCGACGCACCGGAAACGCGTTCTTGCTGACGATCCCCGACCGGCGCCGCCGTGACCTCTACTTCTTGGAGCGCCCCAAGGACCTGATCGCCGGCACGATCGTGCCCCCGGGCTGTCATCTGTCGGCCATCGAGATCCTCCGCCGTCAGTACTTGGCGCACCTGCTGGACTTGGCCGCCGCGGGACGCCTCGTGCGCGCGGACGGCATCGTGCTGCGTGCGCTGCCGTCCAAGGCACCCGACCTGTTCGGCCCCTCTGGCTACCTGGTGGACCTGGTCGAGGTCGCTCTCGCTCAAGGCGCTGAGTTGGCGGAGGGATTCCTTGAGTTGTTCCCCGCCGGCGTCAACGAGCAGGCCAAGGCCGACCTGCGCGCATACGCGACACACGATCTGCGCGGCAGGATCGAGGAGGCCGAGCGGGAATGGTTCCGCGGCCGGCAGGCACTGAAGGACCGGCTGCGGGAAATCCACGCCGCGCACGACGAGCTGCACGACTCTGACCCGGATCAGGCCCGCCAGAAGGCCGAGCTGGACGCCGAACAGCGAGGGGTCGGGAGGCGCCTGATGATCCTGGGCGACACAGCCGCCCAAGAGGCCCTGTGCGATCTGGGGCTGTTGCCCAACTATGCGCTGATCGACTCCACCACCACGCTGTCGGCCACGCTGATAGGCGAGGATGGTGTCGACGCGGAGACGGGGAAGGTGCGTTTCACCTCCACTACCAAGGCCTATGAACGACCGCGTCGCCTCGCCCTTGAGGAACTCGCCCCGGGCAACACCTTCTACGTCAACGGATACAAGCACCAGATCAGCGGGTTGGAGCTCAGCACCGGTGGCCGGCAGGAGTGGCGCACCTGGCGAGTGTGCCCGGGGTGTGGCTACGTGCGCACGGAGAACGCTGCCGCCGACCGCTCGCCATGTCCGCGCTGCAAGACCGGCCACATCGCCGACGACGGCTCGTGCTTGTTCCAGGTGGTGGAGCCGACCACCGTCACCTCCCGTGACAACCGGGACGATGCCCAGATCCGTGACGACAAGGACGACCGAGACCGCCGCACATATACGGTCGTGGACGCGGTCGACATCCCGTTGTCGGACATCGAGCCCGGCTCCTGGCGGCACAAACGTCAGACCTTCGGCGTCGACTACTGCCGCAGCGCCGTGATCCGCCGGATCAACGTCGGCCCTGTTCGCTACGACGCCCCGAGCCGGGACGACTTCGCCGGTCACCGGGTGCGACTGAACCCCTTCCACGTGTGCACAGCCTGCGGTGCGGCCAGCGCCGACGGCCGGCCTGTCTTCGACCACGACACCGACGCGCTCGATTCCCTGGCGGCCCGAAACCCACGGCTCAAGCACCATCGCCCGTGGTGCCCGCTGCGCCGCGGGAAGAAGGACGGGGTGCGTCAGGAGCCGGTGCTGCTCGCCCATCGGCTGGAGACCGAAGCCCTGCGGGTGCTGCTCCCTGCCGCCACCGCCGACGTCGACGCCAAGGTGCACTCTTTCCGGGCTGCCCTGCGTTTGGGTGTCGATCTCCATTTCGGCGGAGATCCGCAGCACCTGGACACCACCGTCGCCTCCATGCCGGACAGTGAGAGCGGAGAGCGTCGCTGGTTCCTCGTGCTGTTCGACTCCCTACCCGGCGGGACGGGTTACCTGGACCGGCTCACCGACCCGTCCGCGTTTCGCGATACGCTCGCCGCCGCCTACGAGGAGCTCAAGGCCTGCCCATGTGCCGAGGAGCAGCGCAGGGCCTGCCACCGCTGCCTGCACCGCTACACCCCCGAGCACCTTCAAGACATTGTTTCACGCCAAGCGGCGCTGAACATGATCGAAACGTTGCTGTTCAAGATGGACGGCACGGATGGGTGGGAGACCAGCGACGTCGACCACACCGGCCTGGTCGGGCTGGACGCCCAAATCGAATCCGACCTGGAAGCCCGTTTCCTGGCCGCGCTACGGGAGTGGGTCAAGACAAATGATGACGCCGCTCTGGAAGAAGACGGGCATGCCAGCGGACATCTGCGCTTCACCGCCGGATCCAGTGTCACGCACTGGCGGCTGACCGCCCAGCAGGTAATGCACGGCACCCGGACTGACTTCACCTTCACCCGTGTTGACGGCCCTGCGCAGAGCGTCAAGGTCTACCTCGAAGGCTTCCGCTTCCACGCCAGCCGTGAGCACAACCGGATAGCCGACGACGCTGCGCAGCGCACTCGGCTACGTGCCGACGGCGAGATCGTCTTCCAAGTCACATGGGCGGACATCGACCTGTTCGAACAGCGCACCGAGCGGGCCGAGCCCGTCTGGCCGCCGTACCAGGGCACCGCTCAGGAACAAGCCAAGGCCGCCTACGAGCAGTACGGCGGGCAACGTGCCCACCTCGCGCCGACCGTGTTCGCCAACCCGATCGACAGCCTGATCGCCTACCTGCGGGATCCGGATGCCGACCTCTGGGCTCGGCGGGCCCAGGCGCTGGTCACTGGCCTGGCAGCTCACCCCGATACCACCCCCGTCGCCTCGACCAGCAGCCGTAGCGAGCTTGTGGCGGCCCTTCGTAACCAACTCGCCGCCTTGGGCGTCGGCGGCCGCAACGCCGGATCCATCGGGCCGGACGGCGCAGGAATCGGGCCCGTTCACGTTTTCCGTACGAAGGATGCCAGCGGGCTGCCGATCCTGTTCGTCCTGGACGCCGCCGACCCCGAGGCGTTGAAATGGACGGCACTCGCCGTCCTCGACGACTCCGAGACCGTACTGGAGACCGACGAGCACAAGAAACGCTGGCGGTCCTGGCTGTACTGGACCAACCTCACGCAGTTTCTGTCCCTGGCCGGTGGTGACGGCGTCCAGCTCGCGACCAGTCGCGCCGCCGACTTCGAGGTCGAGGTCCTCGCCGTATGCGGCGGGCTCGGCGAACTCGACTCCGTCAACGGCACCCCCGGGGTGCCCCTGCCTGCTGGCAAACCCTTCGCGTCCTCCCTCGGGGCGCCCCCGGCAGCGGATGCCACGCTCGGTCAAGCGTCCCGGGACGCGGCCTGGGACGAGGACATTCTCGTCATTCTGCGCGAGGAGCCCGAGGAGGAGCCGGATCTGCTCCGCCTTGCTGAACGGCTCGCCGATCATGGCAAACAGGCCCCGATCTTCGGCTACGAACTCGGCGACAGCCGCTGGCAGGCCGACCTCGCCTGGGACGGCTCCGACCTGAAGATCGCCGTCGTCTCCCTGCCCCATGGCGCCGACGATCACGAGGCCGAACGCCGCGACATCGCCTACGCCGAGGATGGCTGGACGGTACGTACCGCCGCCCAATGGCTCGACCACTTCGACGAACTGCTCGACCGGCTCCCCGACACGGAAGGCACCACCTGATGACCGCCCGGCTTAGCCTGTACCGCAAAGCCGAACAAGAGCTCTACAGGCTCGACCGCTCGGTCAAGGCCCAGTTCTACGACTTCTGCCACAATTTCCGCAACGACCCTGCCCTGCCAGGACTCAAGAAGAAGAAGCTAAAGGGCGACTCTCGTATCTGGTCCGCGCGCATCAACCAGTCCTACCGGGCCCTGCTCACCCCGACCGGTATCGACCCTGACGGGACGGAAAGCTGGCTGGTCATCGCCGTCCGCCACCGCAGAGAGGTCTACGAAGAACTTCAGGTCGCCGTCAACCGTGTCACCGGAGAAATCGAGTTCGTCGACCTCTCGGTCGTCGGCGACAGCGCCCTGCGCCGCGCTGGCATCACCCTCACACCAACCGAGCCGGCAGCAACAGACGAACCCACCCGCTCGGCAGAGGCCAACCGTCGCCCCGAGCCCGAACCGGAAACCAAAGCCCCGGCACTGCTCGCCGCCTATGACGCCGAGCAACTCCGCAGGCTCGGCGTCGCTGACCAGCTGATCGACCTGGCTCTGACCGTCACCGACAGCGCCGAACTCGACCAGCTCGTAGAAAGCGCCCCTCTGCTGTCCAAGGACATCCTGTACGGTCTTGCTGCCGGCATGGACATCGACGAGGTCCGGCGCGAGATCACCACCCCGGTCGAACTCGATCAGCAACCTGACCTCGACGACTTCGCAACGGCGCTGTCCCGCACGAAGGTCACCAGCGTCGACGATTCCGTCCGCGCCGTCATCGAAGAGGGTGACTTCCGCACCTGGAAGGTCTACCTTCACCCCACCCAGGAACGCATCGTCCACCGCCATTACAACGGCCCCGCCCGCGTCTCCGGCGGCCCCGGCACCGGCAAGACCATCGTCGCCCTGCATCGAGTCAAGCACCTCGCGAAGCGGCTGCCGCCCGGCAATGACAAGCCGATCCTGCTGACCACCTTCACGAAGAACCTCACCACCGACCTGCGGCTGCGCCTCGCATCCCTCGTCGACACGGAGCTCCTCGCCCGCGTCGATATCGCACACATCGACCAGCTCGCCGCTCGTGTCCTCGGCGAGAACACCGTCCCCGGCCACGGCAAGCAACGCATCTACGACCAGGTGGCGCTGAATGAGATGCGCCAGCTCCTGGCCGAACTCGACGACCACCGATGGGATGCTGAGTTCCTCCTGGAGGAATGGGAACAGGTCATCCTCGGTCAGGCCGTCCCCACCCGGTCCGCCTATTTCCAGACTCGCCGCGCCGGCCGGGGTCGAGCGCTTACCCGCCCCGAGCGCAGCCACGTCTGGAAGCTCATCGAACAGTTCACCGCGCGCCTCGACAAGCTCGGGGTTGAAACCTGGGGCCAGGCCGCGGAGCGCGCCGCACGGTTCGAGATCGAACGTGCGGCGAAGATCAAGGCCCGCCGCCAAGCTCAGGAAGGCAGCGACGGCGAGGGCCCCACCGCTAGCGATGACAGTTCGGGCCTGCGCTACCTCGGCTACCGCTATCGACACATCGTGGTCGACGAGGCCCAGGATCTGCGCCCCGCGCATTGGAAGATGCTGCGGGCCATGGCCGACCCCGACCAGCCCAACGACATGTTCATCGCCGGCGACACCCACCAGCGCATCTACGACCACCAGGCCGCGCTCGGCGCCCTTGGCATTCATATCCGCGGCCGCTCATCCCGCCTGACTCTTAGCTACCGCACAACCAAGGAAATACTCGCCAAAGCCCTCTGCGTCGTGGACCCTGAGCACCCAACGGAGAAGATCTCCTACGACGATCTCGACGATGGAACCGACACGCTCGCCGGCTATCGGTCCGTCCTCCGCGGCCCAGCCCCTCTCCTCGTCCCCTACCGCAGCTGGGACGACGAGCTCGCCGGTCTCGCCGCTACCTTGCGCAACTGGCGCGAGGAACTGTCCACCGACGACAACGGGGCTATTCGCGACCCCGGCGGCCTGATCGCCGTCTGCCTCGCAGACCGCAACATGGTCAGCCAGACCATGTACTACCTGGAGACCCAGGCTGGCATCACCTGCGCCGAACTCACCAAGGACGGCCCCAAGGGTGATGGCGACATCCACGTGGGCACCATGCACCGCTTCAAAGGCCTCGAATACCAGCGGCTCGCCATCGTCGGGGCGAGCGACGGCATCATCCCTCACACCAGCATCATCGAGCGCTACCGCACCAAGGACCCGATCCGCTACGAGCGCGAACAGCGCAAGGCCCGCTCTCTGCTCTTCGTCGCGGCCACCCGAGCCCGCGACGCCCTCACCATCAGCTGGCACGGCCGACCGAGCCCATACCTGCCGCTCTGACCTGGCTTGTGCCCTGGGAAGTGACCCGTCGCACGATCGTCAGGCCGGCAGCATCAGGGAGCCCGCCTACCCTTCTGTTCCCGGACGGGACAGCGAACTCGGCTCGTACTGCAACTGGTAGGTGCGCACCCCGGCACCGTCCATGCGGTAGAGCGTGATCGTGGACAGGAACTGCTCCTTGAACTGGGTAGTGCGACGGCGCTCCTTCTCCCCTATGCCGCTGATCCACTCCTCGATGTGCTCCGGGATCTTGAACGTCAGCTCGTACGCGCCCGCCGCGTCCGCAGGCGACAACGTCCATTCAGCAGCAGCACCGGTCCCGCGGCGCCTGATCCTCACCGGATGATCCGGCCTCGTCTCCGCATACGCCAAGAACCGCCGGTGATCGTCAACAGCCAGCGGAAGAATGAACGGAGCGGAGGGAAACCCCAGCAGCAGTTCCGCTTCGCTGCGCTGCCCCAGCACGGCGGCGAACTGTGCGAGGGCCACACCGGCGGCCTGCCTGAACTTCCCTTCGGGGACCGAAGCGGGGGGCAACAAATTCAAGGGCGAGGTTTCCAGAGCCTTCCGCAGTTCCGTCCGCATCCACGTCACTGGGAACGGATCTGACCCAGGCAGATGCTGCTGCGCCCCGTACAAACTCGAAGCCGTCGTTCCGATCAAGCCGAGCAGCCAGGCAAAGGATGCACCCGACAGGTCCACCAGGGAGATTTGATGTGCGAGCGCGTACCTCTGGGCGTCTCTCGTGAACCCGTTCGCCGAGAACAAGGCATAGGAGTACTTATACCGCTGTCGGGGGCGTGCACCGTCGTCCGCCATGAAGTTCTCGTTCACATCGTGTATCACGCCGTGAGCATTACGAACGGTCTCCAGCCCGCAACTGCCCTGGTAAAACTTGGCCTCCAAGAACAGCCTCACCGGCATGGAGAACGCCGGAGTGAACGCGAACTCGCCGAGCACGTCCACTTGATGCTGCGCACCCCGCCCACGAACCCGAAGTGTCCCGCCGTCCCTGATCAACTCAGCAGGGTCCTGGTCTGCATGGACCAAGAGCCGGTATCCGCTGAAGCGCAGCATCCAAGCCAGCGACTCTTCGAGCAGATAGCCCCGCAAGGCGGATTCCCTGATCAGTTCCAACGCCTCCGACCTGCATCCGTATCGTCCGCTACATCTTCAGCCAGCGGCACCACCAACCGCGTGCCGCGCTACTCGGAACGGACCGGTCCGAGTAGCGCGGCACGCGCCGACAGCCGTCACATTCCAGCGACGTGCTGCAGCGTGCTAGCCGCCAGCGCCGTGCCGATTCCGGTCGCCACCTGGAGCGCCCAGCCGCCCGCACGTGCCAGCCTGCTCTGGGCACCCTCCTGGTCGCCCTGCCGGAGCAGTTCGACGGCCTGGCTGACCTCGGCGACCGCGACGTCCTGTTCGGCATTGGCCGCCTGCTCGCGCATCGCGTCCCGCAGGGCCACCAGTTCTTTGATGAGTTCCGCCAGCATGCCGGGAGCGGCGATGGAGCCCGCGAAGGTATTGTTGTGCGAGGAGGCGTTTTCGCCCATCGCACCGACCAATCCGTAGTTGTTGTAGTTGCTCGTCATGTAAGGGCCTCCTGCGGCGTTGGCATTCACGGTGAGGATCAGTGAGGGCTGCTGCGTCCCGGGTTGTGTGCCCTTTCCATCGTTCTCGGGAGGGGACGGCGCAACGAGGGGGAGTTCGATCTCGTACTCCTCCATCAGTTCGGCGACCGGCATGCTGTCCGGCGAACGGTGCAGGTCGAACGGCAAGCCGGTCAGTGCCCTGGGCAGCCACGGGAAGTAGAAGGCCGGGTATTTGTCCGGGGCCTTGGGGATGTCGTCCCATATCCTCAGCCACAGCCGGTCGTCGGTTTCCGCATCGTCGGGCAGGGGCTTGTCGAGGCAGCGGCTGAATTCCTTGCGGGCACGTTCGTCATCGTCCGTGCATAGGGCGACCATCCCGCGCAGCCAGAAGGTGCTCTTATTGGGCGGCAGCTCGGCCTGCGCCAGGATTTCGGCGGCGCGACGCGGCTCGCGCTCGCAAAGCCAAGCGAAAGCCGCCTGCGAGATCAGGGCGTGCGTCCGTGGGTTGGACTGCGCGAGCTCCGCGGCGCTGGCGAAGTCGTTCAGGATCTGCCGGCGGATCACCTCGCAGAGCAGCAACTGTTCGGTCACCAACGGCGAGTTCACCGCCATGATGGTCTTGCGGTTCTCGTCCAGTTCCGTGGGGTCGTGTCGGCCGAAGGCGATGAAGATCGCCTGCTCGATCAGGCGCTCGGAGTTCTCGACCCCGGCGATCTCCCTGTAGCCGTCACGCAGCAGTCTTAAGGCGTCCACCTGCCGCCCCGCCGTGCACAGGACGAACGCGGTGAAGGAATAGATGCCGTACTTGTTCCCGGCGGGGAGGCTACTTCGCCCCTTGTCCATCAGGCGCAGGGCACGCGCCTGGTCCCCTAGCGCCATGAGGGCCTTACCTGCAGCATGGTAGAGCTGGTAAGCCATTGCCGGGGGCACGGCGTCCACCCCCTGCATCAGGGCGGCCTCCACGGCGGCGGCGCCTTCGAGCCGGCCGGCCAACTGGATCCGCGTCCGCCATGCCCATAGGTCCCTGGTGGCGCGGCTGGCTATGGTCAACTGCTGGAGCGCGATGCGGTCGTCGTCGCGACCTCCGCGGGCGAGCAGCAGCTTCGCCAGGAATATCCGGACGGGGGCCTGCACCTTGGTCTCCTCCGCCAGCGCCGCCATGAGGGTCGCCGTCAACTCCTCGATCCTGCCCGGGTCCTCTGGGACCTTCGCGGAACTGCGGTAGGCGGACAAGACCATGCTTCGGAAGGCGTGCGCCACCTCGTCGAACTCCCGCGTTCGTTCGGACTTCAGGAGGTGGTAACGGGCCTCTACGAACTGGGGCGCGAACTTCAGGGTCGCGCCCGAGCGCGCCCGGAAGTGACGCACGTAGAAATCGGCGGCCCGGCTGTGCGCGGCAAGCTCCTGCTTCGGGCTTCCCCGCAACTGGGCTCGGAGGATCTCCCGCGCCACCGGGTTCAGCGAATACCACTTTCGGTTCCGGGTGAGAATGAAGCGCGACCTCAGGCGCTCACGTGAGACCTCTACGTTGGTCACCAGGCGGCGCAGGTTGTCGATGGCCTCCTTCTGGAAGGGCCTGCGGTACACCGAAAGCATCTCCAGCAGCGTCCCTGAATCGGGATCCAATCGGTCAAGGATGCGGTGCAGGAACTGCCGCTCCAGGCGTTTGATCAGTTGTGGGGAGGTCGCCTGGTCACGCATGTCCCAGGAGGCCTGGTCGAGACCAATCAGGTCCTCCAAGGGGTCGTCCTTGAGGCAGGAGACCAAGATGCGCATGGCCCGCCCGTTGTATCCAAGCCACCGGACGACGTCGGCACGCTGCGGCGGCTGGATCTCCGCTTGAAGGCCCTCGTCGGCAAGGAGCATACCGAGATATCCGACGGCGTCGGATACGCTTGGCTTGGCGACCTGCCTGATCCTGGCGTTCTCGAGCCATGGCGCGTCGCCGTCCAGGCTGATGCTGCTTACTAGCAGCAGTCGCCCCCGGGTCAGTGGACTGCGGCCGATCTGCTTGATGAACTCCGCTAGCCACGGATCGGGCAATCGGGACTCGGGGTCCAGCAGGACGTCGAAGTCGTCTACCACGACCAGGCAACTCTGCTTCATCGCGGCTGCGAATCCGGCGCGCAGGTCCGGTTCGTTGGCCATCGCCGGAAGACCGCCCTGTTCGAGACCAGCCGCGATGTCCAAGAGGATTTCATCAGACTCCGCCATGCCCGGTGAGACCGCGACGAACGCGTTGGGGACGGTCGCGTTCCGGGCTACCTCCATGGCGATCCTGCTCTTCCCGACGCCGCTGAATCCCTGGATGACGCACACCGACTCACCGTTCTCCTGCCAGTCGCCCATGAGCCAGGCAAGGAGCTCGTGGTCAAGCAGATCAGTCAACCAGCCACCCCGTTATCAGTCGTAAGCACGCAAACCGCACATGGAGAGCAGTCGCTCGTCCCCCGAGACGCTCCACCCCTTAGCAGAACCAAGAAGAAGCACCGTAACACGCCATGAATGCCGCCACGGCGCACAATCAGACAAACATCTCCAAGGGCTTCGGCTTGCTCGACCACCCTCTCCACAGGAAGGGTTCTCACGAGGCTCTCGTAGCGACTCGCGAGCCGCCTCAAGATCGTCAGCGTCATCGGCCGCCACCGCGGCAGCCCACTCAGTCAGGCAGCCAGACCAGGGCGCTCGCGCCCGCGGCGCTGAAACCCCCGGCGCACTCGAGCAGGGCATAGTTGACGACCCTCCGATGCTGCCGACGGCCACGGACAACGCCGACGCCGCCGCCACGCGATGCCGTGGGCCGCCACAGCCTGTCACGGCTCGCCCACCTGACCCGAGGCGGTCCCAACCGAATGGACACACTCCCTACGGTTCGAGGGGATGGACACGTAGGCCCTGATCACCGTCATGACAGGAACTGTCGGCGGAGCCACATACTCTGTGTAGAGGGGATTTGGATAACTGGGGCAACGGCAGTGACTGATGACGGCTTACCTGATCATGGCGGACGAGTCGGTCCTGGAAAACGAAGCGGCGTCGTTCTCACGGGCGATCACCGAAACGATCAAGTTCTAGCCTGGTGGCTGCTGGGTGTTCCAACGCCGTCAGTCAGAAGTCCGGTTGATAGCCCTCGGTTATGGCGTGCCGAGGCCCAGGCGGGCGTCATCGACCCAGCGGGTTGTAAATGTGACCCGTCTGGAGCGCGTGGACGAGGAAGCCGATCTTGAAGAGATCCTCGCACGGCTCCAAAACCAGGGCGCTTCAAACCGGCGACTAACTCGACGACTCTGTCGCCGGCGGGACACCGCACCGCTCGCAGCCGTTCGCATGGTCGTCCCGACAGACGTAGCCGATGGCACCTTCCACGCACCATTCGGCAGCTGCTTCGGACAGCAGGTCCGGCCCGGCAAGCAGGAGCCGACGCAGTTCAGCGTTGTCCGCAATGTCGGCCGGACGGCTGGTGAACCACTCGTCGAACCAAGGCTGGTCCCGGTGCACGCGCCAGTGTCCGTGATCCCGGTCGTCGACTGCGGCAACGAACCGATCGACGATGCGCCTCCAACTAGGTGCGCCGAACCAGCCGTTGTCGAACGCGCAGAAGAATCCGATCAGGGTCCGCAGGCCGAACTCCTGCTCGTGGAGGCGGTACGCACGGCCCCAACCGATCGCGTCCTGTGCCATCTCCGCGAGGTCGTCGCGCGGATCATCCTCGTGCGCCGGGTCGTCAGGGTTGTGGCAGGCCAACCCGAGCTCGAGCACGGACTGTCCAGTCGGCAGAACCCGAGACGGCTCGACGATCGCGAGACCGACATCGACCCAGTCGACATGGTCAAACGACAGCATCGAGCGCACGAGCCGGGTGGTCGCCGCGTTGATCCGCATCATCGTGCCGTCGTGCAGCGGGCTCCTGCCGGCATGCCAGTTCTCGACAGGCGTGTTGCGCCACAGGGCGAGCGTGATCCGGGTGGCGGCGAGCCATAGCAGAGCGTCGTCGTCAAGGTGCCCGAACCGGCTGGCGCACTCCTGGGCGCCGTACCGGATCAACTCTCGCTGGCTCGGTCGCGCGTGACTGTCGGGCCTTTCGGGTTCGACGTACTCGTAGTCGGTGGCGTACTCGTCGAGGATCTCGTTGAGCTCGGCTGCACTGTCGGCGACGTCGTACTCGAAGCCGTCCGGCCCATTGACGGTGTACACGTCGTGGTCCCACGTAACTTGCACGTCGCCCCAGAGCACGACGGCGTCGCACTTGTCGATGGCACCGTCAGTCACTACCGGCCTGATCGTGATCGGTGCAGTTCGCCCATCGGTCCGCCCGTCGTCCTGTTTGGCCGCCCACGCGGTGATGACGCCCAGCGGCTTCGGGACGAAGGGACCGACCTCGGTGAAGCTGAACGGCTCGTCGTTCTCATCGGTGTCGAACCGGCTGTTGATGAACGCGACCGCCTCGGCAGGCGTACTGACGATGGCCTCGGCGCCACTGTCGTTGTCGACAACTCGCCACAACACGCTGTTCTTCACGACGGTCTCCGATCGAGGTGGGGACACCGGGGCTGGCAGGACGCCGAGTTGCTCGGCGCTGACTCAATCATGTCTCCGCTTATCGACAAGAGCGGCGACTTCCTATTGCCTTTGAAGAGGAAACGGGAAACGTCCATATCGCCTTGCCCTCCCAGCCCGGGGTCCCGCAGTCTTACTGACGGTGACTCTCGGCTGTTCGGACAGGCAGTGACGGAGGTTGAGGTGGTCCAGCAGCCGACTGACTTCGGAGCAGAACTTCGACGACGGCGCCTGGAAGCCGACATGACGCTGACGGGGCTGGCCCAGCGGGTCCATTACAGCAAGGCCCAGCTGAGCAAGGTCGAGCGAGGCATCAAGAAGCCCAGCCGTGAGCTGGCCCGCCTCTGCGATGCCGCGCTCGCCGCCGATGGAGCGCTCGCCGCCCTGGTCCCGGAAGACCCTTCCGGGATTGGAGTCACCGTAGATGCAAATGGTGATGAAGAGGTGTGGCTGATGATGTTGTCTTCACAAGGTCAAAGCCGGTTCCAGCCGATGAGCCGACGACAGGCGGTTGCGGCCGGTGCCGTGTCGATCGCGGGTGTGAGCATCGGCCTGCCTGCCGTTTCCACCAACGTCGAGGACACGACGCTTGTCGGGACATTCCAATCTTTGTTCGATCAATATCGACAGCTCGGTCAGACCACCAGCCCCGGGCTGCTGCTACCCGTTCTCATCGCACAGACCCACGCGCACCAGGAACTGTCAAAGACCGCCGGTGCACACACGCGCAAGGCGTTGTTACGGCTCGGGTCCCGTTACGCCGAGTACATCGGCTGGTTGGTTCAGGAGACCGGCGACGAGCATGGCGCGCTGTGGTGGACCCAGCGTGCCGTCGACCTCGCCGACGCCGGCGGTGATCACCATCTCGCTGCCTACTCGCTGGTCCGGCGCGCGCTCGTCACGCTCTACCGCGGCGACCCCGGGCAGACGATCGGACTGGCCCGGCAGGCGCAGAGCGGTGATGTGTCACCGCGGATCCGTGGCCTGGCCGCACAACGGGAGGCCCAAGGACACGCCCTCGCCGGCGATTACCACGCTTGTATGCGGAGCCTGGAGCAGGCCCGCGCCCTGCTCGCCCGCCCAGGGGAGGGCTCGGGTGCCCCGGTCATCGGCACCACGAATCTGAACGATCCCGCCGAGATGGTCAAGGGCTGGTGCCTGTACGACCTGGGGCGGCCACGCACCGCCGCGCAGATCATCGAAACACAGCTGGCACAGGTGCCCGAACAGGCCCTGCGTACGCGAGTCCGCTTCGGCCTACGGCGGGCGCTCGCCCACGCAGCGGACGGCGAGATCGACCATGCCTGCCAGCTCACCCGGGATCTGCTGTCAGGCGTCACCACGCTCGGCTCGGCGACCATCGCCACCGACCTGCGTGCTCTCGCGCGCACGCTGTCTCGCCACCCCAAGAACCGATCGGTGCGCGCGCTGGCACCCGCACTCGGTACCGCCCTAGGGACCACCACCCGCAAATGAGGAGACCACGATGCATGGAGTGTTCATCAACTACCGCACCGGCGACGGCGACGAGGCAGCCACGATACTGGAACAGGGACTGTCCCTGCGGTTCGGCAAGGAGCGGATCTTCCGCGCCACCACGTCCATCCAGCCCGGCCAGGCCTACCCGGAAAGACTCCTCAACGCCGTATGCAACAGCGCGGCCCTCCTAGCCATCGTAGGCCCCGACTGGGCTCGCGACCCCCGGCTGCGCGACGAGAGCGATTGGGTACGCCGGGAAATCCTGGAGGCCTACGCCTCGAAGATTACCGTCATCCCGATCCTCAAGGGCCGCGGAACCGAACGCCTGAAAGCCGCGGAGCTGCCGACCGAACTGGAACGCCTGGCCGATGTCCAATCCCTCAGGCTGGACCCGCGCGACAGCGAGATGGACATCAGACGCATCGGCGACTTCCTTGCCGAACTCGTCCCGGTCCTCAGGAAGGCGGACCGGCAAGCCGCCCCACCCCCCGACACCGGCCCCGTATACAACACGGCGCGCGACACCCGCGGGACGGTAATCCAAAGCCGCCATGTACAGGGCGACGTCGGCACCGTCATCAAGGGCAATCAGGGTCCCGTCCACGCCGGGAAAGGCGATATCAACCAGAACACCCAGCATTTTTCCGGTGACGGAGCGACGTACATCCACGGCGATAACCACGGGGGCGTCGGTCACCGCTTCGGCCAGGCGCGCGGAGACGAGGAGGAGCGTTGAGCGACTCTTTCGAGGCGCACGCCTCCGGCTTTCACGGAGGCATGCACACGGGAGCCGGAGACATCAACAACATCTACTACCTGCCGCGGACCGACCCCCTCGGAGCCTCTCCCCGTAAGCAGCCCACCGACGAGTTGCGGTGGTTGAGACGGCGCTTCGTTGAGCCAGCGGGACTGGGCAAGGCACGAGACATCCTGGAGACCTCCCGCACCGTGTTCCTTGACGGGCTCCCGGGCAGTGGCAGGGTCGCCGCGGCGAAGATGCTCCTGTGGGAACTCGGGGTCGATCGGAGGCAGATCCACGAACTGGTGCTACAGGAGAATGCACCGCGCATCGATCGCAGTCATGTCGGCGACGGCGACCTGGTGTGGCTGGATCTGTCACGGGTCGCGGGGCGACGGTGGGATGAGGTCCAGGACGAACTGTCCCCGCTACGCGCGACGGTGCACGACCATGACGCGCATCTCGTCGTCGTCCTGCCGGACAGGACCGGTCATCTCGGTTCAACCCTGGACCGATACCGCATCGAGATACAGCGCCCGGCCGTCGATGAGGTGTTGTCCCGCCACCTGTTGGCGGAAGACATTCCTCGACCGGCTCCGCTTCCTCCGCTACGTTTTCTGGACGCGGACCGCCGCATGGACGAGGTCGACAAGTATGTCGGGCTGATCCGCAGGGCTCGCGACGAGCGCCGTGAGGGCAGCTTCATGGCCTGGTGCGATGAGGCCTATCGGGCGCTGTCCCGCCAGGCGCGGGACGTGGCCGAGCAGGTGGCCGAACTCGCCGCGGGCCCGCAGCGCGCACTGCTGCTCGCCGTCGCCATGCTGCACGGAGCACACGCCGACGTGATCCACCGGGCCGACGCCAGTCTTCTCACCGCTGTCGCACATCCGTGTGAGGACAGCCCGCTTCTGGAGCGTGTCCCCCTCGACCAACGGCTCAAGGAGATCGGCGCAGAGGTCGATTCTTCCGGCCGCGTCCAATTCGAGAAGCTCGATTATGATGCGGCGCTCCGTTCGTACTTTTGGGCTCATATGCCGGAGCTCCGCGACGCGCTACAGGATTGGGTGAAGCAGACCGCCGACTCATCCGACCTCTCCGCCGGCGAACGGAGGAATCTGGTCGAGCGGTTCACCGAGTTGTGCTTGAACGAGCGCTACCGGCCGACACTGGTATCTCTGGTTGAACAGTGGACCGCAGATCCCACGACGACCCGCAAGATGGAAGCGGCCGCTCTGGTGGTGCGGCGCGGACTTCGGGACGAACAGCAGGCCCGCTCCTTCCGCCGGCAGATATACACCTGGGCGCGTACGGACAGCCTCTCTCAACGGCTCGCCGAAGTGATCATCGTGGCGTGCCGTGACGAGATGATGGCGAGGCATCCCGACGAGGCCCTGGTCCGGCTGCACCACGTTGCGAGGCGAGAGCGCGGAACTCGGGCAGGCGAGACCTTGGTCGAGCTGGTCAGCGGTGCGCCTCGGCTCCGTCGGCAGATGCTGACCCGTCTCACGGATCCGAAGTTCGAACGGGGCAGATGGCACCGCGACATTGACCTGTTCCTGCAACTCGCCGACCCCGAAGCGCTCACCGACCCTGGACGACGCGATCACGCTCCCATAACCGAAAGCACGGTGCGCCAACAGTTGGCCACCGGCTGGTCGCTGGTCTTCGCGCGCTGTCCGCATGATGTGTGGACCCCGGCCATCCGGCGGTGGCTGCATGTCGCCGCCACAGACGAACGGCATCGGCACGCGCTCCTCGACATCCTCGTAGGCGGAGGCGAGGAGGAGGCCAGCGTTCTTGCTCGGCTCTACGCGATGACGCGCGAGCGGGAAGCATGGGCACCGCTCGGTGACCTGGTCATCCAGGACATCAACACCGTCTGGGGAGCCCGGACAGCATGACTCACGGGAACGAACGGAGAGCCCCATGAACACCGGCCGGAACACCGCGACACTGTACTTGGCGCTCACCGGCGGAGCGATCCTCATCGGCCTGATCCTCTTCGCCCCCTGGCCGCTATTGATCTCACTCGGAACGGCGGGCGCGCTCGGCGCCGGCCTGCTGTTCCTGACACGGCCAACCGGGCAACGAGCCGCCAGAACCTCGCGCTCCGAGCCCATGTTCGGGAACGCAGCCGACCCGGCGGCGAACGTCAGGAGGTCGCGCGTCACCGACATCCTCTTGCCGACCGACCTGCCCGACTACCACTTTCTGTTCTCGGCCACGGTGATCTGGTCACCGACTCCGGCCGTGACGGACGAGTCCGCGATCAATCCCGCTGCCCTCGCGGTCGACGCCGTGGTGAAGCGCGCCCGAAAGATCACCGAGTTACGAGATCCAAGTCACGCCTCACTCGTCCGGCACGAACTGGCCGGCGCGCTCGGAGAGATGCGGACAGACAGCACAGGACGACTCCGAACGATGGCCGAGTCGGTCCAACTCGTCCTTCCCGACCACGATCAGGAGCGGCTGGACAAGCTCGCCACGGTCCGCAAGGAAGAAGCCGTCTGGGAGCACGAACGCAAATATGAACTGAGCAAGCGCGACTACCTCGGCGGAGACGTTTTGAAGAACCCCGGCAGCGCCGTGGTCTGGTGGCTCGCCAGGAACGACTACCAGGTGGAGAAGACGGTCAACGACATCGGTCTTCTCGTGCAACTCTCGTCCGCCGCCAATAACAGCGATATGCCGGAGGCGTTCCACTCGTTCATCTCAGGATTCGCCGCACCGAACGGCCAACCCGGCACGAACGGATCAGGTACGGCTTGGCCGTCAGAGCACAAGGAGTCCGCCGGCGACCTCTTCGATGCCCTCCTGCACGCGATACAGCTGGACGAGCACGACCCTCAGCGCCGCCTGTTCGCCCGGCAGGTGGCCGACTGGGCCAACGCGCACGGATGGCAGGAACTGGCAGAAGAACTGATACGCCGATACGACACGCCAGCCGACAACGAGCCCGCAGGAGAGGCAGACGATGGAAGCTGAACTGGCCGCACTGGCAAGCAGTGGAGCAACCGCACTCGTCGGATTGATGATCTCCGATTCCTGGGCACAGGTGAAGGGCGGATTCGCACGAATGCTTGCTCGGTCCGCTCCCGCCGAAGCGCCGCTGGAGGAACTGGAGACATCACGGACGGAACTTGTTACCGCCCACCTCGAGCATGACGACACGAAAATGGCAGCCATAGAGAGCCATTGGCGCTCTCGCCTGGAACTCCTCCTACGCTCAGACGAAACGGCCGCAGATGCACTACGACGCCTTCTCCCTGTGCCCACACCGTCTCCCGTGAAGACTATCTCCAACTTCAACAGCGGAGACACGCATTTTGGCTCCATCATCCAAGCGGGGCATATTTCAGGAGCGACTTTCCACATGCCGCCGACGTCCGGTGAGCGCATCGACAAAGATGATGGGCCCCGATAAAGAGTCGAATACTCGACTTTTCGAGCACCGCCGGATCTGCTGAAGTCACCGACAAAACTGTGTCAATAGGCCTGTATGCTGTGTCCTATCGCGTCACCGGGCGGCCGGGGCCAGTGCTTGTTATAGGGATATGGGTCCGAGCCTGGTGTTGACCGCGGCGAGAGAGAACTCCGCCGGGTCGAAGTCGGTGGGTGACTGCAGGCCAAGCCAGTCGAGCATCTCCTGGTGCTCGTCGAAGGTGGGGTCCGCCATGATCGTCTTGAGGTCGGCGTAGCCGAAGGTGCCGCCGCAGTCCTCGGGTGGGCAGGCGCCCTTGCCTGCGGTGGCGACCGGGTATGACGTGCCGGTGTCGAGAGGGAGGATCTTCTCCAGGCGGATCTCGTGCTCCCAGCCGTCGCCGAAATCGTAGGTGTAGTGGAGCTTGTCTCCGGGGTCGCTGAGGAGTGCTGACAGCGGCACCGCACTCTCGTCTCGGTGGCCGAGTTCGGCGTCGGGAACGCCGTACGAGTGGTCCCCTTCGGTGAACACGTGAAGATGGCAGTCATGCCATCCCATCGCGCGCTGAATCACCAGGTGCAGCCGGTCGAGACCGATCTCCGCCGGGACCAGTACCCGCCGCCAGACCGGCGGTGTGGAGACCCCGCCAAGCGTGATCTTGATTTGGTAGGCCTGGTCGGACCGGACGCGCTTGCCCCGCTCAGGTCCGGGTGCCGCCTGCATGGTGACCGGTTGCGGCGCGAATACGGAGCCTTCGAGCGCCTGGACGAGGCGCCCGGCCGCGGGGTGGCCCGAGGCCGCGAGCTGGGGCAGTGCCTCGGCCAGCTCGCTGTCCGCCAGCTGTTGCACGATCATTGGGAGCATGAGGCCGGTTGCCTCTTCGGGGAACGCGTCGAGCATCGCGACGAGCGTGTCCACGGTCGCCCACGCCTCGTCGCCATCGCCAGGCACCTTGTCGTTGTGCTCGGCGAGCCAGATCCGCGCGTATGCGCCGAAGCCGGGGCTGGTGCCGTACTCCTCCCAAGCCGGGGCTGCCTCTGGGCCGCACTGCCGGGCGAACTGCAGCGCCTGAATCCGTGCCGATCCTTCGGCGGACTTGGCTAGGGCGAGCAGTTCCCCGGCGGCCGATGCCGGGGTCCGGGCGTCCAGCCAGGGCCGCGCCATCAGCCTCGCCACCATCGGCGGGAGGCCGTCCAGCGTGGTGACGAACTCCGCGACGTCGGTATCCGCGGCCGGTGCGCTGTGGTGGAACATGACCGTGGTGAGCCACCGGCCGAGCACGGACAGCTCGACGGCATCGTCCCGGACCGTGACCACCCCGAACTCGGCCAGGTCCAGGACGGCGGTCTCCGCCCGTTCGCGAGGACTCACGATCAGCCCGAACAGGTCCGGGAAGCCCGCCGCCTCGCCATGGAACTCGCCACAGTCCGGGCAGGGCGCGCCGTCTCCTCCGCCGGGGAACTCATCGATACCGGTTGCGAGCGCATCGAGCGTCGCGGTGGCGCCGCGGTCGTACAGGGTGCACAGGACGGCCAGGTAATCCAGATCTTCGGGCTCTGCCGGTTCCGCCAGCCCAAGCCCGTCGACGGCGCACTGGGTCCAGATCGCCACCGCCGCCCGCGCATCCCCGTCCTGCCATTCCCGCAGGGCAGGACCCGGGACGACCCGGCGATCGGTGATCTCGATGAACCCGGCGCCCGCGGCCGCGCTCCACGCCATCATCAGCTCGTCGATGTCCAGCGCGCTGCGCGGCTTCTTCGGCGCATCGATGCCGAGTACCGCACATGCCTCGACCGCCGCCCCGGGCCTGAGCACACCACGGGCGGTGAGGTCACGGCCCGCGCCTATCCACTCGGCCAGCTCCTGAGCGGTGACCAGAACTTCGCAGTCCCGGGCACGCTTCGCCATTTCCGTCAGCAGGGCGGGATCATCGCCCAACGCGAGGTGGGTTTGGGGCACGTCGGGAGCATAGTGTCTCGGGTTCATGGCGGCTGCCGGAATCGACGCGGGAGCGGATGACCGGAGGAGCTGTGGCCGCTCTAATGGAAGAAGTCGGCGCCGCTGTGAGCGGGACCGGCCAGATAGGGGCTGATCCAACGGCGCTCGATCCGCTGTCGGCCGGGGCCGCAGCGGTAGCGGCGCCAGTGTCCCTCCACCCACCACCGCACCGAGTACTCCCGCCCGCTCCTCCTCTTCGAGGATCAGTCCGGCCTGCTGCACGCCGAACGGCGCCAGCCGGTACACCTACGTCCGCGGCTTCCAGCTCGCCGAGATCCGCAAGGCCGCCAGCGTCACCCAGGCCGAACTCGCCGACACCCTCGGCGTCAGCCAGACCCCCATCTCCAAGATCGAGCACGGCGAGGCATCCGGCATCGACGTCGTACGCGCACCCTCGGCGGCCACCTCGACCTCATCGCCACCCTCGACGACCGCTCCTGGAAGGTCGCCTGACCACCATCACAGCCACACCGGTGATCGCATGTTCGCTCGGTGTTCGCTCGGCGGCATCGGTACGGACCGACACCCTGCGGAACGGGACGGCACGCGAACGCCATGCATCCCGGACAGGACGGCACAGACCGACCGCGAGAGCACTGATCTGACACGAGAGCAGCGGACTCTTAATCCGCGGGTTCGGGGTTCAAGTCCCTGACGGCGCACCCGCTATTGACCTGGGCGTTCACGACTGTGTCGCGAACGCCCATCGGTGTTCATGGGCCCCTTGCCCGCCCGCCGGACACCACCCCAGACACCTGCGCCACCCATGGCCGGCTTCTCCAGCACTTGCCATGGGCCCAGGCGCCGCCGAAACGGTCCCGCCATCACAGGCGCGCGCTGCTGCTCCCGGTCGGCGCAGCCTGCCGGGCGTGTGGGTGCCGGTTGTGTCACCTCATGCGACCTGCGAGTACTCGTGGAGCAGTCCGCCGAGTCGGTCACGGCGCAAGACGCGGAACGGCGTTTCGAAGCAGGTCGAAGCGCCATGTCCGGAGGAAATATCGAAAGCCCATACTCCAGAAGGTCGAGATCATCTAATGAACCGCATCCGCTGAAGATCCGCAATCTGCGGAGAGGCGATAGAGAATGTGCATGTGATGCGGCAGCGAGTGGCGTGCCGCTCGGTTATCGAGTGTGCGGACGGGGCACGGCGTGCTCACGACGCCGCGGGCGACCGCAGCCGAAGGCTCGCCCGGCAGTACGCCATCTGCCGGCGTCTGCTCACCAGGTACGAGGGAGGGGCGAGGAACGCCACGTCGTTCGGCAGGCCGTCGGCACCGCGGGCGTCGAGCATCCGCTGCGCCTGCCGCGCGGTCCCCACCACCGCGATCGCCTCCACCATCTCGTCGGTGACCGCGGCTGCCATCGAGCCGGGGTCCCGGTCGGCGAAGGCCGCGCGGATCCGGCGGACCGGCTCGCCCCAGCCGTGGCGCTCGACGTAGGCGTCGTAGGTCTTCACCGTGAGGTAGAACGCGATCATCCTCCGGGCGTCCAGGACGGCGCGGTCGGGGTCGTCGTCGTCGACGGCCGTGATGACCCATCCGATCTCCCGCGGCGGTGCGTGACGGGACAGGTCGGCGGCCTCCCGCCCGTCCGCCATCGCGGGTCTGACCGTCTCCTCCCACCACAGGCGCGTGAACAACCCGTGACCGACGACCCCGTCAGCGACCTGTCCCGCTGCGCGGGCCATGCCGGCGTTGAATCCCGCCACGAGCAGGGGTATCTCCAGCCGCCCGAGGACCGTGGCGCGGATGTCGGCCGCGAGCCGGTAGTGCTCGCCCTCGAAGCGGACGACCTCGCCGTTCTCCGCCTCGAGATACGCCCGGACCGCCCGCACGAGTTCCTTCATGCGAGCGACCGGCCGGTCCGCCTCCACCGAGAACCAGTCGCGGTTGATCCGGTACGCCCCGGTGCCGAACCCGAGGAAGACCCGGCCCGGGGCGACGCGGTGGAGTTGGCGCGCCGCGGTGGCGTGCGCGTACGGCGTCCGCGCGAAGGCGTACGCGATCGCGGTGCCGACCTCCGCGGAGACGGTCTCCCGCGCCATGTCCGCCAGATTGAGGTAGGCGTCGTGGTCAGCGAAGTCTCCGGTGCAGAAGGCACGGAAACCCGCCGCCTCGGCCTCGGCGGCGACCTCGGCACCGTTCCACGGCAGGCCCAGCCTCACCGCGTTGCCACAGCGGGGTCGCCCGCGGCCGCGACCGTCTCCAGGACGGCCCGGCGGGAGCCGAACGAGTGCGCGAGCGCCAGGTGGCGGCGCACGAAGAGATGCGCGTCGGCCTCGGCGGTGAAGCCCATGCCGCCGTGGTTCTGGACGTTGTCGGCCCCGTTGTGCTCGGACGCGTCCCGTGCGACGGCGAGCGCCGCAGCCGCGTGGAAGTCCGGGTGGTCATGGTCCTCGTCCTCCACCAGTGCGGCGTAGACGGTCTGGAAGAAGGCGGCCTCGGCCCGCACCGCCATCTCGGCGCACCGGTGCTTGACCGCCTGGAAGGCGCCGATGGGCTTGCCGAACTGCTCGCGGGTCCTGGCGTACGCCGCGGAGTCGTCGCGCGTGGCCTCCGCCATGCCGCAGAAGATCGCGGCCTGCAGGATCCGGCCGTGCCGGACGATGCCCGGATCGTGGACGACGTGGATCGCGGACGCGTCCAGTGCGCCGATCGTGACCGGCGCGGTCGGGTCCACGGCGTCCACGGCGTGCGGGGTGATCGCCGCCGGGACGAGTGCGGCAGCATCGCCGTCGACGACGACGATCACGTCGGCGGTCTCCAGGTCGTGGACCCGGACGGTGCCGCTCACCCGGTCGCCGACCTCGAGGTCGGCTCCCGTCTGCCGGAAGGCCACGGCCGCGCGCAGGACGCCGTCCGCGATCCTCCCGGCGATGTCGGCCGCTCCCGCCGCGACGGCCGTGTGGGCCGCGATCACCGTGCCGAGCACGGGTCCCGCGGCGAGGTGACGGCCGGCCTCGCGGAAGACCGCGACCTCGTCGGCGACCCCGAGGCCGGCGCCGCCGGCGTGTTCCGGGAGGCCGAGCACGAACAGGCCGAGCTCGGCCAGGCCCTGCCAGTACCTGTCCGATGCGGGGGAAGCCGCCTCCGCTCCCGGCTGGTCGGCGGCGTGCAGCGTCGAGAGCGGCAACGCGTCGGCGAGGTACCTGCCCAGGGAGGCGACCATGGCCTCCTGCTCGTCGGTGAACAACATGTCCATGTGAGGGCCTATCTGTCCTTCGGGAGCCCGAGCAGTCGCTCGCCGATGATGTTGCGCTGGATGTCCTTGGTGCCCGCCGCGATCGACGCCCGGAACGCGTTGAGGTGCCCGTGCGCCCACGGCGAGAGGCGGTCGTGCCCGACCGTGGTGCTCCCGAGCACCTCCACGCCGAGGGCCTGCGTACGCTGGAGCAGCCGGGAGAAGTAGAACCGGACGATGGACCCCTCCACACCGGGCTTGCCCGTCCGTGCGATGCGGGAGACGGTCGCGTAGTTCAGCGCGCGAAGGGCGCTCACCTCGGCTCTCAGCTCACCGACCTGAGTCCGGACCACTTCGTCGTCGTAGGCCCGTCCCGTTCCGTGCGGCGCCGGCGCCTGCTTGGCCTGCTCGATCAGCCGCTCGACCGTACCGGCGAGCTCGACGATGTCCGCCATGAAGGCGGTGCCCCGCTCGAACGACAGCGTGGACATGGCGACCGACCACCCGTCGTTGAGCTCGCCGACGACGTTGCCGAGCGGGATCCGGACGTCGTCGTAGAAGACCTCGCAGAACTCTTCCTGGCCTGCGATGTTGCGGATGGCGCGCACATCGATCCCGGGCGTGGACATGTCGCAGATGACCCAGGTGATGCCCGCGTGCTTGCGGGCCTCGGGGTCGGTGCGGACGAGGAGCTCCTGCCGCTCGGCGACATTGGCATAGCTCGTCCAGATCTTCTGGCCGTTGACCACCAGGTGGTCGCCGTCGACGACGGCACGGGTGGAGAGGCTCGCCAGGTCGCTACCGCTGCCGGGCTCGCTGAAGCCCTGGCACCAGATCTCGTCGCCCGCGAGGATCCTGGGGATGTGGGTGGCCTGCTGGTCGCGGGTCCCCCGGGCCATCAGCGTCGGCCCGGCGTGGCTCATCCCGACGAAGTTGACGCCGAGAGCCGGGGCGCGGGCCTCCGCATAGGCCTCGTACCACAGCAGCTGCCGCAGCATCGAGAGGTCACGGCCGCCCCACTCCGCCGGCCAGGCGATGCCGGCCCAGCCCCCCTCGTACTGGGTCTTCTGCCAGGCCACGTCGTAGTCGCGAGCATCCGGCCACTCAGCCGGACGGGGCTCGGTCGGCCTGTTCTCCTCCAGCCACGTGCGAGCCTCCTCCCGGAAGGCCCGGTCCTCCGCGGAGAACGTCAGATCCATGCCACTCCTTCAGGCGCGTCTGCGATACGCGCGGTAACCTAGTTAAATCATATGACTCAATCGATGTCCACCCGGCCGGGCGGCGGCCGGCGTGACAATATCACTAAATAATTATACCTTTTGTGCCATGACTGCTGCCCCTTCCCCGCCCCTGGTCTGGCGACGGCCGCGCCGTGTGCCGCGCCATGTGCCGCGCCTCGATCTGCGACCGTCACGGTCCGCTGCTCGCCACGGCCGACCAGCAGGGGCTGCTGCGGCGGCGCCGCTCCGGTCACGGCACGACCCTGTATCCGACGCCGCACGGGCGTGACGTCGGCAAGAGAGGAAGCTGACCCATGTTGCTCGACGGAGTTTCGGCCTTCATCGCCGGCGGTGGAGGAGGTTTCGGCGCCGCCACCGCCCGGCGTCTCCACGCCGCCGGAGCCCGTGTGATGATCGCGGACCTCGACCAGGACAAGGGCGCCGCGGTGGCGAAGGAGCTCGGTGCGGGGGCGCGGTTCATGCGCACCGACGTCACCGACGAGGACGGCGTCCGGTCGGCGCTGGACGCCGCGGCCTCGATGGGACCTCTACGGGTCAGCGTCGCCGCGCACGGCGGTCCCGGCGGCAAGCGCGTGCTGGACCGGGAGGGCGGGGCTCAGGAACAGGCCGACTTCACCCGCGTGATCGATGTCTTCCTTTCGGCGACCTTCAACATCGCCCGGCTGGCCGCGGAAGCCATCGCCCGCAGCGAGCCGCTCGAGGACGGCGAACGCGGCGTGATCATTAACACCGCGTCGATCGCGGCCTACGAGGGCACGATCGGCCAGGCCGCGTACGGCGCCGCGAAGGCGGGCATCGTCGGGATGACGCTGCCGCTCGCCCGGGATCTGTCCCCGGTCGGCGTCCGAGTGGTCACGATCGCCCCGGGCACCTTCCTGACGCCCGCCTTCAAGGATGCCGACCCCGTGCAACTGGACGCGATGTGGGGGGCGGCCGTGCCGTTCCCGAAGCGCATGGGGCGCCCCGCGGAGTACGCGCTGCTGGCCCAGCAGATCTGCGAGAACGTCTATCTCAACGGAGAGACGATCCGGCTCGACGGCGGTCTCCGGTTCACGCCCAAGGGAGCCCGCTGACGGTCTCCCCACCGGCCGCGGGTCGACCGCGGTCCGGTGGGGGCGCCGTCCCCGGCCCAGTCTCAGCGCATGCGCGGCTCGGGCTTGTCGTAAGTGGACCGGTCGACGCCGCGGATGCCCTGCGGGCTGCCGATGTGCGTGTAGGACAGGCCACGCTCCAAGGCGGCGGCGCGGCCGAGGTCGAGCGACTCCCAGTTGGCGCGGACGGTGCCCTGCACGGCCAGTGGCGGTTTCGCCGCGATCAACGCCGCGATCTCATGGGCGCGGGCGTGCAGGTCCTCCCGGGGCACCACCTCGGTGACCAGGCCGATGTCGAACGCGGTCCGCGCGGTGACACGCTCATCGAGCCCCATCAGGGCCATGCGCATCGCCTGGGCAAAGCCGATCTTGTGGACCATGCCGATCGTTTCGAGCGACGCGACCATCCCGTAGCTGACATGCGGATCGAAGAAGGTCGCGTCCTCCGAGCAGATCACGATGTCGCTCTCGTTGATCCAGTAGAAGGCGCCCCCCGCGGCCATCCCGTGGACCGCGCAGACGACCGGTTTCCACACCTTGCGTGCCTTGGGACCGAGGATCACCCCGGGGTCGCGCCGCGACCAGACGTTGTCCGGCTTGGGGACCCCCTCCTTGACGTCGATGCCCGTGCAGAACGCCCGGTCGCCGGCGGCACGCAGCACGAGCGCCCGCACGTCATCGTCGCCGTCGACGACCTGCCACACGTCCGCGAACTCGTCCAGCATCCGCTGGTTGAAGGAGTTCATCGCTGCCGGCCGATTCAGGGTGATCGTCGCGACGCCGTCCCCGGAACGCTCGAACACGATCGTCTGGTAGTTCACGGCACCCCTCTCTCTGAGAAATCCAATTGAGTGATATGGCCATCAAGGCGCCCTCCGAGCCCCGGGCCCGTCAGGCGCCGAGTTCCGCGATGATGCTCTCCGAGGTCGCCACCGTCGACAGCAGCGGCAGCATGTGCCGCAGAACGAAGTCATGGGTCTCATCCGTCGCACCGGAGACGCAGTCCGACGGAACCACGACGGAGAATCCCCGGTTCACGGCTTCGATGATGCTCCCCGGAAGGGCGATGTTCAGCGACACCCCGGTGACGACAAGGCTTTGGACGCCCATGTTGCGCAGCAGGTATTCGAGCTCCGTCCCGTGGAACGCGGTCAGGCCGCGGTGCCGGGCGACGACCACGTCCTCGCCGGCGACGGTGATGCCGGGGTGGACGGCCGTGCTGATGTGCCCCTCGACCAGCGGCCGCTTGCGGATGCTCGCCGTCAGCGGGCTGTTCGCCCCCCAGCCCCGGAAGCCCGGCAGTCCCTGGACCGTCGCGTGGAAGACGGGGACGCCCCGTGCCCGGAGCACGGCGGCGAGCGCCTCGATCTTCTCGATCGTGCCGCGTTTGCACACCTGCCCCGAAAGAAGGTCGTTCGTCGAGTGCTCGGGATCGGTCATCCCGTTCTGGCACTCGCTGATGAGCAGCGCCGTCGTGCTCGCGGTGCCGAGGCCCTTGATCGCCACAACCCCGTCCTCCCGATCGATGGGCTCAGCTCCGCGCCGCGGCGCGGAGCTCATTGTGGCGCCGCATCAACCGTGCGGCCTGTCCGGCGAGTTCCCCGGGAACCTCGGGAAGGCGGACGTCGCCGTGCTCCCGACTGGGCAGGGCCACCGTCGCGGTGGCCGGGCACGTGTTCTCACCCCGCTGGTTGACGCCGCTGAGCTCGAGGTCCACCACCGGCCGACCGTCCTCGATCCGCTTGGCGACGACCGTGCCCGTGACGACGTGGTGGTCGCCCATGTAGTTGAACTTCCGGATCTCGCTCGACTGGCGCAGCAGCCAGGCGTCGTCGCCCATCCAGTCGGTGACCAGGTGGGAGAGCCAGCAGTCGCGCATGACGCCATAGTCGTAGGCCATCGGGGCGCCGACCTGTTGCGCCCACGCGGAGTCCCAGTGGACACGCTGGGCGACGTCGGGCACGCCCTGGGCGTTCTTGACGTAGAAGGACGCGATCCGCCGCCGGTTCCGGTAGGCGAGGCGGCCCGTCGCCGGCGCGAACGGAGTGAATCCGTAGCCGCCGGCGTGGAAGACGATGATGTCCGTCGTGGTCAGCGGCCCCTTCGCAATCGGCCCCAGAGCGTCGCCGGCGGAGACGTCCTCGAACCACCGGGGCACGGCGCCCCGGCGCCGCTCGGCGGCATAGATCCCGTCCAGGCGGGCGAGATCCTCCGCGGAGTGGACGGCCGGTTCGACGACGTACTTCCTGCGAGATCGAGCCGCCTTCCGCTCGGCGTGGATCAGGATCACCCGCGCCACCGAGACGACCTCGGCGTTCTGGTTCATCCGGACGTGACGGCGCCTGATGATGACGGTCCGCCCGGCGAACTCCGACTCCTTCTCCTCCACCGACTCGTAACCCTGGAACGTGTGGAGGGTGTCGCCGGGACGGACGGGCCGGTAGAGCTCCCACTCCGTCCCGGAGACGAAGTTGTGCACGCCCCGGAAGGCGGGGCGCCTCAGCTCGGCCGGCCGCGGGTCCCCGAGCATCGGCCGGTTGATCGCGAGGCCGATGAGCGGCGGTGCGATCTGCCCCTTCCACACCGTGTTCGCACCATAGTCCTCGTCGGTGTAGAGGGGGTTGTCGTCGCCGTACCCGCGGGCGAAGTTGCGCAGGGAGTCCGGATGGGCGCCGGTGTACAGCTCGGCGTTCTTCTCCGCGAAGTAGTGGCCGCACAGCTTGCGCGCCTGCGCGACGTCCTCCTCCTTGATGGTCCCGTCATGATCGGCGGCATCGTCGGCCATCGTTCACCCTCTCCCGGACGCGTGGCGGCCGGCGTTTCAGACCGAGCGACCACCGTCAACAGATATTTGTCTGACTGTTTTTTCCGGACGGCGGCCGAGGCGCCCACGGGTCCATCGCCCCGTCCCAGCGACCCACCCCTGCCACCGCGCTGCGGCGGAGCCGGACCCGGGCCCGTTAGGCGGGCTGGATCTCGTCCTCCAGGACGCGCGCGAGTACCTCGCGCCGGACCAGCTTGCCCGTCTCCGTACGCGGCAGCTCCGGCCAGAACCGGATGCGCTCCGGGGCCTTGCTGGAGCGCAGGCTCGACCGCACGTGGGCGCGGAGCTCGGAGCCGCCGGGTTCGGCCCCCGGACGCGTCACGACGACGGCCTCGATCCGCTGCCCCCACTCCTCGTCGGGCACGCCGATCACCACCGCCTCCGCTACGGCGGGATGGCGCATCAGCACGTCCTCGATCTCGGCGGGCGCGATGTTCTCCGCCCCTCGGATGATCGTGTCGTCGACCCTGCCGCCGACGAACAGGTACCCGTCCTCGTCGACATGGCCCTGGTCGCGCGTGTCGAAGAAGCCCTGCTCGTCGACCGCGCGGCCGATCCCGGCGTACTCGGCCGAGACCTGCCGGCCCCGCACGCAGATCCGCCCGGGGACGCCCGCGGGAAGCGGCCGCCCGTCGTCGTCCCGGATCTCGATCTCGACGGTCGGCAGCACCTTCCCCACGGAGGAGAGACGAGCACGGACCCGGGGGTCCTCCGCGTCCAGCGCGGTGCGGTGGTCGTCCGGCCCGAGGACGGCGATCGTCGAGCTCGTCTCGGTGAGACCGTAAGCGTTGACGAAGCCCACGTCCGGCCACGTGCGCAGGGCGCGCTCGATCACGGCCGCCGGCATCGGGGCGCCGCCGTACGCGAGCGCGCGCAGGTGAGGCACCGACTTGTCGCAGTCACTGTCGGTGATGCGGGCGAGCATCGTCGGGACCACGAGCGCGTTGGTCACCTTCTCGGCACGTGCGGTCTCCAGCCATTCCTCCGGCCCGAACCGCTCCAGCACCACGGTCCGCCGCCCCGAGTACACGTTGGAGATCACGCTCGCGACGGCGGCGATGTGATAGGGCGGCACGCTCACGAGGGCCGCGTGCTCGGGCTCGGCGCACGCGAACTCCACCGACCCGACGACGTACGAGACGAGGTGCGAGTGGCGGAGCAGCACGCCCTTGGGCTCGGACGTCGTCCCGGAGGTGTAGATGATGACCGCCGTCTGATCCGGGTCGGACGGCTCGTCCGGCACGACGGCGTCGTCCCGTTCGGCCGTGATCGCCGACCACTCGTCCGGCCCGGCGGCCTCGATGCCGGCCGCGGCCAGGGCCGCGCGTCCGGCATCGTCGGCGATCGCGTAAGCGCCCGGATGCCTGGCGAGCAGAGCGGCGAGCTGGTCGCCGCCCAGCCGGTAGTTGATCGGGACCAGCGGAACGCCCGCACGTGCGGCGGCGAACATCGCGATCGGGAACGCGGGGCCGTTCACGGCGACGTACAGCAGCGCGTCCGCGCCCTTCTCGTGCAGGACGGCGGCCCCGCCCTCGGCGCGGCTGCGCAGTTCCACCGGTGTGAGCGCGCTTCCCGCGCGCCCGATGATCTCCCGTTGCCCGAAGCCGTCGACCGCCATGTCGAGCATGAGTGAGAGTCGCATGCCCGCGCCTTCAGTCGGACGCGGGGAGCGGCTTGGCCCCCTGGACTTCGAGGGGATCGCCGTCCATCGCCAGCGTCCCGCTTCCCCCCGCGGTGCAGAGCAGTTCGAGCCGCCCCTCGGCATCGGCGTACCGCTTGCCGAGCAGGGTGCCACCCATCTGATCGTCGTCCGGGGAACCGGTCGGCGGCTCCTCGCCCTTCGGATGCATGGCCACGCCTCCGCAAGTGAGCACCACGTCACCCGCGGGGGCCCTGGTCACGATGACGGCGGTTCCGTCCACGGCGCTCTTGAGCGCCTGCCCCACCTTGAGCCGCACCTTTCCTCCTAGTCCTCGCACGGCCGGAACACGGCCGCTGATGTCCGCCGGAGCCGCGAACGGCTCAGCGTCCGGTCCACACCGGCCGACGCTTCTCCGCGAAGGCCCGCGCGCCCTCCCTGGCGTCGTCGGACGCGGAGACCACGCGCGTCATGGTCACCGACTTCTCCATGCTCTCGGCGAACGTCCAGTCCCGGCCCTCGTATGCGAGCCGCTTGGTCACGGCCACGGCCAGCGGACCGTTCGCGGCGATCGCCCCGGCCAGGTCGATCGCGGCCCCGCGGGTCTCACCCTGGGGCACGAGGCGGTTGACGAGCCCCAACTCGGCCGCGCGACGCGCGCCGATCGGCTCCCCGGTGAGCAGCATCTCCAGTGCGACGCACTGGGGAACGCGCTGCGGAAGCAGGACCGCCGCACCCGCCGACGCGACGAGGCCCCGCTTGACCTCCGGCACCCCGAACCGGGCGCCGTACGACGCCACGACCATGTCGCACGCCAGCATCAGCTCGAACCCGCCGGCCAGCGCCCACCCCTCGACGGCGGCGATCAGCGGCTTCTTCGGCCGCCGCGCGGTGATACCGCCGAAGCCGCGACCGGGGATCCCGGGGCTCTCCCCACCGGCCGCGAACGCCTTGAGGTCCATGCCGGCACAGAACGTTCCGCCGGCACCGGCGATCACGCCGACGCGCAGATCGTCATCGGCGTCCAGCTCGTCGACGGCACGGGCCATCTCCCGGGAGGCGGCGCCGTCGAGCGCGTTCTTGACGTACGGGCGGTTGATCGTGATGACCTGGACTCCCTCCCGACGCTCGACGAACACCTCGTCCGACACCTTCTCGGCCATGGCCCTGACCTCCCATTGTGCGCACACCTGCGGGGATACACCAGCGCAAAGAGTTTAATGATTTTACTTGAGGCTCACCTCTCAAGCCTGAACGCTTCCCGTGTGCACCCGGGCCAGGTGCAGCCCGTCCTCCTGGGTCTCCACGTCGACCCGCCAGTCGCCGCATGAGCAGAACGCGTAGTACCCGGTCCTGTTCTCGTGGGGCAGGACCGCCTGGCCGTCGCAGTGCCCGCCTGAGTTCGCGATCGAGGTCATGAACTCGAGCGGCTTCTCATGCAGTGCGTTCTCGTCGTGGTCGTCCATGTCCGTTCTCCCGGTGGTGGTGCGGCCCGGAGGCCGGGATCCGAATCGGCTGTCACCCCTCGGCCGGCACCGGGGGGACGTGGGGGAACAGCTCGTAGAAGGCCCCCTGGGTGATGCGGAGCCGCGTCTCGTCGCTGACACCGTCGAACAGGTCCTTGAGGGTGTTCTGGGTGTGACCGAACGTGCCCTCCATGTGCGGGTAGTCCGAACCGAACATGACGTTCTTGTAGCCCATGGCGTCGTGTGCGGCGACGGCCGTCTCGTCGTGCTGGAAGGAGGCGTAGACCTGGGTCATCAGGATCTCCTTCGGGTTCCGCGACAGCTTCGGGCGCGCCATCTTGTAGTGCTGGCGATACCCCTCCAGCAGCCGGTCGCCGAGGAAGGGGATCCACGTGGCGCCGCCCTCGGAGATCAGCACCTTCAGGTCCGGGTGGCGGTCGAGCGCACCCGACGCGACCATCTTCATCGCCGCCCGCTGGCCCGAGAACGTGGTTTCGGCATAGTTCAGCACCGCTCCCCCCGGGCCACGGAAGACGACGCCGGCCCCGCCGGCCGTCAGGTCGACGGGGTCCGTGCCGATGTGGAACGCGACCACCATGCCGGCGGCCTCGGCGGCGGCCCACAGCGGTTCCCAGTCGTAGCGGTGCCAGTCCGGAGCCTTCGGATGCGGAGTCGTGGGCAGGAACACCGCCCTGAAACCGTTCTCGGCGGCCCACTCCAGCTCGGCCACGGCGTCCTCGACGACCAGCGTCGGGATCTGCGCCGTGACGACGTACCGGTCCGACACCGGGACGAGCTCCCCCATCGCCCACTCGTTCGACGCGCGGAGGGCCGCCCTCAGCAGCTCGGGCGTTCGGAACGTCGACGCCCACATGCCGAGCGAGGGGAAGACGACCTCTCCCCACACCCCTTCCTTGTCGAGATCCCCGATCCGGGCCCCCGCGTCACGGACGCCCACCGCCCGGTAGGAGTCCTCCTTGAAATCGGCCATGGCCGAGGTGGGCAGCTTCCTCCGGAACGACTGACCGTCGACGTGCACGGTCTCCCACTCCCCGTCGGGGTCCTTCTCGCTGCGCGGGGTCAGCTCGGCCAACTCCTTCGGGAGCCGGGTGCGCCAGAGGTCCTCGGGCTCGAGGAAGTGCGAGTCGCCGGAGTTCGTCCAGATCTTGCCCATCACGCGCCTCCTTCGTGCGGCGGCCGCCGGTGACTCGTCTCCACCGGCTTACCGGGCTATATTTAAGAGCTATCGATTAGCTTCTACTCCTTGATATCATGTCCTCCCAGCTAGGCCAACCCATAGATAATGGCTATCTATTAATTTCAAGGATGTGCGGCATGACACAGGACCCCGCGACCCCGGACGACACCGTCCGCCGCCGGAGGTCGCACACCGGAGGCGACGCCACCCGGGCGCGGTTGCTGGACGCGGCGGAGTGGCTGATCGCCGAACGCGGCGTCGACGGGGTCTCCCTCAGCGAGATCCGCAACCGGGCCGGCCAGTCGAACTCGTCGGCGATCGCCTACCACTTCGGCTCGAAGGACGGGCTGCTCCGGGCCCTGGTGCTCGACCGGCACCGCCGGATCGAGGAAGAGCGGACGAAGATGATCGGCGAGCTGGTCCGGAGCGGCACCGAGCGCGACCCGAGGTCCGTGGTGTGGGTCGTCGTCCGCCCCCTGGCCAACACCGTCCGGTCCGGCAGCCGGTACGCGGCCTTCCTTGCCCGCCTCTCGGAACTCCCCGAGGTGCGGACGCGGTACTGGCCCCGGCAGGCGGATTCGACCGCGGACGACCTCGAACGCCTGCTCGAGGACTCGGTCCCGCACCTGCCCGAGCGGGTGCGCAGGAGCCGCTCGTTCCAGATGACCAACAGCGTTCTCAACCTGCTCGGCGAGCACGCCCGCACCAGGCGCAACCTGAGCGAGGTCCGGCTCCTGAGCTACGTGGACGGCTGGGTCGGCATGCTCACCGCACCGGTGTCCACGGACACCGCGGGCCTGCTGCCCGGCTGACCCGCCCGTCAGAGCGTCTCGATGACGACCGCGCCGCCCATGCCGCCGCCCGCGCACATCGCCGCCACTCCGAGGCCTCCGCCGCGACGCCGCAGCTCGTGGGTGAGCGTCGTCAGCATCCGCGCTCCGGAGGCGGCCACGGGGTGGCCGATGCTGCAGCCGCTGCCATAGATGTTGACCCGGTCCTCGGGGATGCCGAGCAGGCGGCAGGAGGCGAGGGGCACCGGGGCGAACGCCTCGTTGATCTCGAACAGGTCGACGGCGGAGAGGTCGACGCATGCCCGCTTGAGCACCACCGGGATCACCTCGGTCGCGGCCATTCCCATCCGGTGGGGCTCGACCCCGATCGACGCCCAGGCCCGCACCCGGACGAGCGGTTCCAGGCCGCGCTCGGCCGCGAGTTCGTCGCTGACCAGGGTGAGCGCCGCGGCCGCGTCGTTCACGCCGCTCGCGGTGCCGGCCGTGATGCCGAAGCCCTCGATCTCGGGGTGCAGGGGTCGCAGCGACGCCAGCTTCTCGGCGGAACTCGACCGGCGCGGGTGCTCGTCCACACCGAACTCGGCCTTCTCCCCGTCCTCCCCGATGACGGACACCGGGACGATCTCGTCCGCGAAGAGCCCGCCGTCGATCGCGGCGATCGCGCGCCGGTGGGACCGCAGGGCCCAGCCGTCCACCTCCTCGCGCGACAGACCGGCCTCTCGCATGGTGTTCCAGCCCACCGTGACGGTGACGTCGTCGGTGTATCCGTCGTAGTAGGGGTACGTGGGCGGCATCCCCTCCCTCGGCGGCTCCCCCGGCAGCGGTCGCCAGCTCAGGGACGGCGCGGTCGACGTCGACTGAACGCCGCCGGCGATGACGGCGCGGTCCATCCCGCTCCGGATCGAACCGGCCGCGTTGGCGACCGCGGTGAGGCTCCCGGCGCAGTGCCGGTTCACCGCCTGCCCCGGCGCGCGGGTGAGGCCCGCGGCGACCGCGGCGTACCGCGCGAGGACGCCCCCGCCGTAGTGGGACTCGGCCAGGACCACGTCGTCGATGTCCTCCGCGGCGAGACCCGCGCGCTCGACGGACGCCGCGACGGCCAAGGTCGCTAGGCGTTCGGCGGGAACGTCCTTCAGCGATCCCTTGCGGGCGGTCGCCACGGGCGTGCGCAGTGCGGAGACGACGACTGCTTCGACCATGGTGTCGAGTTCCTCCCTCTGTACCGGGCCGACAGCGACCCATGAGTACAATTATCTTACTCTTAGCTTGGCGAAGGAGCCAGACCGCCCCCGCCCCGGGGCCGGACTCCGGGGGGTTTGGCCGCCCTCCGACTCAGCCCTGGAGACTCCGGACGAGGGCGGGAACCTCGGCCAACGCGCGGATCGCATCGTTGAGGTGCGTGCATCCCGCGACCCCGCGCAGGCGCCGGAGCACCTCGCCGCGCAGGTCGCGCAGCGCCACTCCGACGAGCGCGTCGACGTTGCGGGAGGCGAGCGGGCATTCACGGTAGGGCAGCACCCGCGGATCGGCGTCCAGGCGCTCGACGACTCCGCTGCCGAGACCGGCCTCGCCGGTGAGCCGGTACTCGTGCACGGCCGCGCGACCGCCCCCGGGCTCGGTCGCGCTGTCCTGGAACATCGAGTCGATCAAGATACGTCCCCCGTCGATCCGGACGTCGATCCGGCGCGCCCGCCGCATCGACATCTCCGTGATCCGCTCCACCTCGTGCCAGCTCCACGGGTCGCCGTCCTCATCGACCTCCGGCACCGCTTCGGTGTGGCGCTCCAACACCGGGGCACCATCGGGCATGAGCGCCCCCGATCCCGGCATGAAGCCCGTGCACACCCCCGTCATGGGACGCGGCGGCGGCCTGCGGATCACGGCGAGCTCGTCGCGGGGAAACCAGCGCGAGTACGCGAACCCGGCGATGAGCGTCGCTCCCGCGATGTCGTCGAGGAGGAGGTACAGCCCCGTCCCCGCCGCGGCCTCGTCCGCCATCACCGAGGCCAGCAGCCCCCGGGAGTGCCGCCCGCCCCGCGCGCCGGTCAGCGCGTCGGTCCCGGGCCGGCGCGGAACGGTCTCGAGCCACTCGACCGTCCGGGACGCCGGTTCGAACCCCGCGGTGAGACGGGCCGAGTCGAGCACCCTCGGCGCGGCGCCGTCCGCCGGCGTCAGCAGATCCCGCGCACGTCCGTCGAGGCGCAACCGCGCCCCCGGTCCCGCCGGCCAGCGCATGTCGATCGTGGAGGTCCTCCGGACCGCCCCGGGACGCCGGCGCGGCGCGGGGCCCGACGGCCCGCCGATGGCCGGCTCCGCGGGCGCGGACGCGTCCGCGTGAGCCGTCCTGCCCCCTTCCGGCGGCTCGATCACGCCGCGGGCACCGCCCGGAAGGTCCGGCCACGCGGGTGCGTTGCCGGAATGGCGCTCAGCAGCTGCCTCGTGTAGGTGTGCTCGGGAGACTCGTAGAGCCGGCCGGGCGTCCCCGTCTCGACGATCTCCCCCTGCCTCATGACGACGATCCGGTCGGAGATCGCACGGACCAGCGACAGGTCGTGGGAGACGAACAGGTACGCCAGACCCCGTTCGGCCTGCAGTTCCCGCAGCAGCTCGACGACCTGCGCCCTGATCGACATGTCGAGGGCCGCGACCGGCTCGTCGCACACCACGATCCGCGGGTCGGTCATCAGTGCGCGGGCGATGGCCACGCGCTGCAGCTGGCCGCCCGACATCTCGTAGGGGTAGCGCTCCAGGAACCGCGGTCCGAGGCC
The DNA here is from genome assembly GCF_039871695.1 of Actinomadura sp. B10D3. Taxonomy (NCBI): domain Bacteria; kingdom Bacillati; phylum Actinomycetota; class Actinomycetes; order Streptosporangiales; family Thermomonosporaceae; genus Actinomadura; species Actinomadura sp. B10D3. Next base: position 663,377 of record NZ_JBDPLY010000001.1, on the reverse strand, counting down.
GACGCGTTTCATCAGCGCGGCGATCCGATCGGACCTCTCCGACCTGCTGTAACCGCCCTGGACCAGCATCGGCTCGGCCAGCGCGTGGACGATCTGCCGCTTCGGGTCGAGCGACTTGTACGGGTCCTGGAAGATCATCGTCGCCTTCGCGCGCATCCGCCGCAGGTCGTCCCCTTTCAGGGACGCGATGTCCTGTCCGAGGATCTCGATCCGGCCCGCGTCCGGCTCCACCAGCCGCAGCACCATCCGGCCCACCGTCGACTTCCCGGCACCGGACTCGCCGACCACCGACAGCGTCTCGCCCGCCCGGATCGAGAAGTCCACTCCGCGGACGGCGTGGTGGACGCGCTTCGGACGCCCGAACGCGTTCCGCTGGAGCACGAAGTCCTTCCTGAGGCCCTCCACCACGAGGGCGTCGCCCGATTCGGCATCGGTCGCGGGCGCGGCCGGCGGCTCCCCCAGTTCCCGCGCACCGAGCAACCGGCTCGTGTAGTCGTCCCGCGGCTTGTCGAAGAGGTCGACGACGGTCGCGTGCTCGACGACGCGACCGCCGTACATCACGGCCGCGCGGTCGCACACCTCCGCGACCACGCCGAGGTCGTGGGTGATGAGAAGGACACCGAGCCCGAGCTCCTCCTGGAGTTCGCGGATGAGCTCGAGCACCTGGCGCTGGACCGTGACGTCCAGTGCCGTCGTCGGCTCGTCGGCGATCAGCAGGCTCGGACTGCACGCGAGCGCCATGGCGAGCATGACCCGCTGGCACATGCCGCCGCTGAACTGGTGCGGGTAGTCGCGCGCCCGCCTGGCCGGGTCGGGGATGCCGACCCGTTCGAAGAACTCCACCGCCCGGGACCAGGCCGCCTTGCGGTCGACGCGGTCGTGGTGACGGACCGACTCGGCGACCTGGTCGCCGACGCTGAACGCCGGGTTCAGGCTGCGCCGGGGCTCCTGGAAGATCATGCTCATCTCGCCGCCCCGGAGACGGCGGAGTTCACGGTCGGGAAGGCCGACCAGCTCCCGGCCGCCGAGCCTCACCGAGCCGGTCAGCCTGGCGTTCGCCGGCAGCAACCGCATGACGGCGAGGGACGTGATCGTCTTTCCGGATCCCGACTCGCCGACCAGCCCGACGGTCTCACCGGGACCGACCGTCAGGTCCACGTCCTCGACGAGCGTCGTCCACCGCCCCTCGTTCGAGACCTCGACCTTCAGATCGCGCAGGTCGAGCACCGGTGCGGTGGCGGCCGTAGCCATCGCCGCACCGGCGTCCTTCACCAGCTTCGTCATGGCGCCCTTCCTCACGATCTTTCGGCCTGCTGTCGTCCGCCCGCGTCCCGCAGCGCGTCCCCCAGCAGGGAGACCAGGAGGATGGCCACCACGAGGATCATCGAGGGCGGGACGATGCTCCACGAACTCTCGGCGAGCCGGTCGAAGCCCTCGCGGGTCATCGACCCCCAGCTCGCCGTCGGAGGCTGCGCCCCGAGCCCGAGGAAGCTCAGCCCGGACTCCGCGACGATCACCACCGAGGCGCCGAAGGACATCTGCACCACGAGCGGGGACGCGATGTTGGGGAGGATGTGCCTGACCACGATCCGCTGCGGCCCGGCACCGGCGGCCCGCGCCGCCTCGACATAGTCCTCGTGCTTGCTCTGCGAGGTCTCGATCATCGCCAGCCGGAAGAACCGCGGCAGCAGCAGCACGCCGACCGCGATCATCGCGTTGGTCAGGCTGGGACCGAGAGCACCGACGATCGCCACCGCGAACAGCAGCGGAGGCAGCGAGAGGAGGACGTCGGTCAACCGGCTCAGCACCCAGCCGACGGGGCCTTCGACGAACCCGGCCGCGACGCCGAGCGCCACCCCGCCGACGACGGCGATGCCCATGCCGACGAAGCAGGAGACCAGCGCGGTCCAGGTGGCGGCCATCAACCGGCTCAGGATGTCGCGCCCGAGGGAGTCGGTGCCGAGCCAGTACTCCGACGAGGGTGGTCGCAGGCGGTTCGTCAGCTCCTGCGCGGCGGGGTCGTGCGGCGTCCAGACGAGGGACGCCAGCCCGAACAAGAGCAGGAACATGAGGCCCACCAGGCAGGACACGCCCACCCTGTCCCGCGCGAAGCGCCTCAGGGTCCGGCCGGGACGGTAGGAGACGCGCAAGGCCCGGAGGGCGGGAGTAACGATGGTCATGACGTTCGCATCCTCGGATTGAAGTAGCCGTAGGAGACGTCCACGACCAGATTCATCACGATCACGATGAGGCCGCTCACGAGGACCACGCCCTGCATCGTCGGCAGGTCACGGGTGAGCACGGCCTCGACGCCGAGCTGGCCGAAGCCCCCGACATTGAAGATGGCCTCCACGATCACCGCCGCGCCGACGATCCGGCCGACCTGCAGACCGAGGATGGTGACGTACGGGATCGCCGCGTTCTTCGCCGCGTGCTTGCCGACGACGAGCCGCCCCGCGAGGCCCTTCGCGCGGGCCGTCCGGATGTAGTCCTCCTCCAGGGCATCGATCAGCGAGCCTCGGCCGAGGCGTGCGAGCTCGGCGACGCTGATGCTCGAGATCGCGATCGCCGGGAGGACGGCGAAGCGCAGCCACTCGGCGAATCCCGCCTCGCTCAGCTCCGCGTAGCCGCCGGGCGGAAGGATCCGCAATCCGCCGAGCGAGAACCAGGCGATGAGCATCGCGGCGAGCACGAACGGCGGAAGCGCCAGCATCACAACGGAGGTGCTCGTGATCAGGCGGTCGATCCACGTGTTGCGCTTCAGCGCCGCCACCACCGCCACCGGGATACTGATCACCACCGAGAAGAGGATCGCCAGCGCGGCGATCGAGGCTGTCCGCGGCAGCCGGTCGAGCACCCGGTCGAGCACCAGCTCGTTGGTCGAGTAGGACGTCCCCAGGTCGCCCTGGAACAGGTTCGCGAGGTAGTCCCCGTACTGCACCAGTGGTGAGCGGTCGAGCCCGAGATCCTCGCGGATCGCCGCCACGGCCTCGGGCGACGCGTCGGGGCCGGCGATGGTCGCGGCCGGATCGCCCGGCGCGATCTGCACCAGGGCGAACACGAGCAGCGTGAGCAGGAACAGCAGCGGGACAACGGAGATCACGCGCGTTCCCAGGAAACGGAGCATGCCGTCGGTTCGCCTCCCTCGGAACGAACCGAACCGCCGCGCATCGGCGGATCGGGCGTGATGGTCACCACGCGTCTCAACCGTGACAAAGGGACAAAGAGACTGTCAATATATTTGGGTAGAATTATTTTACTATATCGGCGGGCTGAGGCCGGCGGGCGGCTCAGCCGATCACCCTCCGGGCGCGAAGCTCGGCGATCCGGTCGTCCGGCACCCCGATCTCGGCCAGGATCGCATCGGTGTGCTGGCCGATCAGGCAGCTGGAGTCGGCCTTCACCGCCGAGCGCGAGAACGTCGTGGCCGGGGCGAGCCGCCGGTACTCGTCGAACACGGGGCTGACCGCCGCCACGCTCAGCCCCAGATCGAAGCCCGCGTCGTCCTGCAGGCAGCGCTCGGGGACGTCGTCCGCACAGGCGACGCAGCCCACGTCCGCCGCCGTGAGATCGTCCTCCCACCCTTGCTTCGGCCTCCGGGCGAAGGTGTCGCCGAGAACCTTCGCGAGCGCGGCCGGGTTCCGCCGCCGCGACTCCTCCGCGGCGAACCGCCGATCCGCCGCCAGGTCCACCCACGGGCGCAGCGCCTCCGTCAGCGTGTCCCACTCCCGAGCGGTGGGCGCGGCCAGGAAGACCCAGCCGTCCGCCGCACGGTACAGGCGGTACAGGGGCGACAGCCCGTAGAGGTCCGGATCGGGCTCGGGCACCGCCGGGCGATCGGGGTAGTCCAGGTTCCGATCCATCAGGGCGACCGTGGAGGTCGCCAGCATCGTGGTCGTCATGGTCCCCACCGGGCGCCCGCGCCGGCGCGCGAGCAACCCGAGCAGCAGCGCCGACGCGACGCCCAGAGCGGCCACGCCGTCGGCCTGGACGCTCTGGTTCATCCCTGCCGTGTGGAGCGGCGGGACACTGCGCTTGATCTGCTCCATGCCGTCCGTCGAGCCCGCGGCACCGGGCACGGAGGACAGGGCCAGGCCGGACGCCGCGCCGATGGACGGCGCGTAGGCCGGGGCCTTGCCCAGCGGCCCGTCCGTACCGTACCCGGGCGCGTTGAGGTAGATCAGGTCCGGGTTGACACGCCGCAGGGAGTCCGCGTCCACGCCCGCGCGCGCGGCGGCCCCGGCGCGGAAACTCTGCAGGACGACGTCGGCCCGCCGCACCAGCTCGTGGACGATCTCTCGCCCCTCGGGGGTGGAGATGTCGACGGCGATCGACTCCTTACCCTCCAGCACCTTCGAGCCGCCCGCCTCGGGGAACGCCACGAGCCGGCGGATCTCGTCGCCCTCCGGTGACTCGACCTTGATCACCCGAGCGCCCAGATCGGTCAGCAGCGTCGCACCGTAGGGCGCGGCGAACATCGTCCCGAACTCGAGCACGGTCACGCCGGCGAGCGGCAGCCCGCCCACCGGCGGTTCGCCCGCGCCGGCGTCCGGAACCGTGCGCGGCTCGACGTCCCGGTACTCGCCGAGCCGGGGCGCCGGCCGCGGCGGGACCAGCGGCCGCCCGTCGACCTGGATCATGGTCGAGGGCTGCCGGACGGGTCCGGCCTCCGGGTCGTCGACCACGACGACCCGGTTCTCGTGCAGCAGCTGCGGATGGTCCAGCGCCTCGACCGGTGTGCGGAAGACCTGAGCGCTGACATCGGGGTTGCGTTCGAACGCCTGCCGCCACTCCGCGTAGGTTCGCTGACGGACCCGTTCGATCATGATCTCCCAGAGCCGGACCCGGCGTTCCACGTCCGGGAAGTCGGGCAGTCCCTCCCATTCCGGCTTGGCCAGCTCTTTCGTGAGGCCGAGCTCCTCGACGAAGGCGTCGAAGAGGCGCGGCTGGGTCTGGGCGAACTGCAGCCAGACACCGTCCCGGGTCGGGGCGATGAGCAGCGCGTAGATGAGGCGGGCCTGGGGGCGTCCCTCCTCGTCCCAGGGGCCGCCCATGCTCGCGAAGGCACCCGGCCACCTCCGCGCCACCAGTTCCTTGAACCAGTTGTAGGTGTCCATCGTGGCGACGCCGCGGATCAGGTCGGCCTCCACGTGCTGGCCGTGACCGGTCGTCTCGCGTTCGTACAGCGCGGCCAGGATGCCGTGCACGGCGGTGTGCGCGGCCCCCCAGGACGCGTACGGCGTGCTGATGAAAGCCTGGCCGGGGCGCGGCGTGGCGTCATGGAGGCTCTGGAAGAAGCCGAACTTTCCCATCACCAGGCCCTCGTAGCCCTTGATGTGGGCCAGCGGGCCGCGGGACCCGAAGCCGGTGATCGCCGCGCTCACCACACGGTGGTTGCAGGCGGCGAACTGCTCCGGCGTCAACCCCAGCCGCTCGGCGGCCGCGGGACGCATCGCGGTAACGACCACGTCGGCGCCCGCGACGAGATCCCGGATCCGCTCGCGGTTCCGGGGGTCGCGCATGTCGAGTTCGAGGCTGCCCTTACCGCGGGCGAGCCCGGGCCACCCGGCGCTCGACCGCAGCGGGCTGCCCCCGGCGGGCTCGACCATGAGGACGTCCGCGCCCCCGTCCGCCAGAAACTGCGTCGTCATGGCTCCCGGCAGGGTCCGTGTCAGGTCGACGACCCGGATTCCGGCAAGCGGTCCCTCCATCGTCCCGAGTTCAGCCACCTGCGACTCCTCCACCTTCTCGGCCGTGCGACATCATCGGCGGACGACCTCGGCGGCGTACGCGGCGAGCACGTCCTCCAGCCGGCGGACGTCGTCTCCGGGGGGTTGCAGGACGAACGAGTCCACTCCCGCCTCGGCCAGCCGACCGATGTGATCTCTGTGCTCCTCGTACGACCCCGCCGCCTTCATGAAACCGCTCTCGGGTGTCTGCACCTGGACGGTCACTTCGGCATCCGGCCCCTGGATCTCGGCTGCGCGCTCGCGCACCTCCGTGACGCGGACGGCCAGTTCCTCGATCGTCGCGAGCGGCGGGGTCCGGGTGGTCGCCGCCTTGGCACCGGGCGCCATGAGAAGCGGGCTCCACCCCTGGTTGGCCGCGGCCCGCCGGCGTGCGACGGCACTGTTGCCGCCGACGAGGATCGGCGGACCGCCCGGCTGCACCGGCCCCGGCAGCGACGCCACGCCCTTGCCGACGAAGTTCCGGCCCTCGTGATGGAACGGAACCCGCGTCCACACGCCTCGCATGACCTCCACCGATTCGTCGAAGATCTCGTTCCGTGCGTCCATGTCGATCCGCAGGGCGAGGAACTCCGAGCGCAGGTAGCCGGTCCCGGCCACGACGGTCACCCGCCCGCCGGACAGCAGATCGAGGGTGGTGAGCGCCTTGGCCGCCGCGAAGGGGTTGTGGTAGGGCAGCACGAGCAGGTAGGTCATCAACCGCAGCCGGGTGGTCCGGGCCGCGCAGAACGACAGGGCGGAGACGATGTCGAGGGTGTGGTGTCCCCCGGCCTCGATCCACTTCAGCGAGGGGGCGGGGTGCTCGGTGAAGGCGACCGCGTCGTACCCCTCGCGCTCGATCGCCCCGGCCACCCGCGCGACCCCCTCCCCCGTGACGAGGGCGGGATCGTAGTCGCGGGCGGCGACCGGATACTCGATCGTGAACTTCACGGTCACCTCCTGCGTTCGGCCGGGTCGCGGGACGGCATCCCCGGTTCGTACGGCAGGCGCAGCACCTGCTCGGCGATCGTGTTGCGCTGGATCTCCGCGGTGCCGGCACCGATCGTGGACGCCCTGGTCCGAAGAAAGCCGTAGAGCCAGCGTCCCCGCTGCACGGCGTGTCCCGACCCCCGCCCGACCAGTCCGGCCGGGCCCAGCACGTCGACCGCGAACTCGTGCAGCCGCTGCTCGAACGCCGTGATCAGCAGGCGGGACACCGACGATGCCGGCCCCGGCTCGCCCCTGGTCATGATGTCGGATATGACCCGTGCGGCGTTGTAGCGCATGATCCGGACCTCCACGTCGAGGGAGGCGAGCCGGTCGCGCACAAGCGGATCGCGTCCGAGGTCACGTTCACGAAGCAGCTCGATCAGCTCGTCCAGAACCCGGCGGTAGGTGGCGGCCTGGTTCATCGCTCCGGCCGCGCGCTCGTGGCCGAGGCTCGTCCGCACGAGCGGCCACCCGCCGTTCTCCTCACCGATCCGATCCGACACCGGGACGCGAACGTCGTCGAAGTAGATCTCACTGAACGCGTGACCGCCGGTGATGTCCCGGAGCCGGCGCACCTCGACGCCCGGGGCGTGGGCGTCGATCATCAGATAGCTGATCCCGTCCCGGCGGGACTCCCGCGATCCGGTGCGGACCAGCGCGAAGATCACGTCTCCCCATGCGCCCTGCGTCGTCCACACCTTCTGCCCGTTGACGACGTACTCGTCGCCCTCCCTGCGGGCCGCCGTGCTCAGGTTCTCCAGGTCCGAGCCGGCACCGGGCTCCGAATACCCCTGAACCCAGATCTCGTCGCCGCGCAGCATCGGACGGAGCCACCGGCGCTTCTGGTCCTCGGTCCCGTACCTGACGATGATCGGCGCGACGATGCCCTGGCCGGTCCCGAGCGGCCGCGGGACCCGTGCCCGGGTCAGCTCCTCCTGGTAGATCACCTGCTTGGCGAAGGACAGGTCCATGCCGCCGTGTTCGACCGGCCAGCCGGGGCCCGCGAACCCGTGGTCGTACATCGTGGCCTGCCATGCCCGCTGCCACGCGAGCCGCTCGTCCGGAGCCTTCGGCCCGCGCCCGGGATGGCGCTCGCGCAGGAATGCGCGGAACCGCCGCCGGAACTCCTCGTCCGCCTCGCTCGTCACGCTCAGATTCCGATCAGGGTGGCGAGGCGGGCCCGGTGCTCGACCGGCGACCCGAAGAGCACCTCGGCGCTCTTGGCTCGCTTGAGGTAGAGGTGCGCGTCGTGCTCCCACGTGTAGCCGATGCCGCCGTGCACCTGGATGTTCTCCTTCGCCACGTGCGTGAACGCCTCGGAGCAGTAGGATTTCGCCAGCGCGGCGGCCACCCGGGCCTCCGGGCCGCCTCCGGCGACGACCGACGCCGCGTAGTACGCGGCCGAGCGCGCCGACTCCACCTTGAGCAGCATGTCGGCGCACTTGTGCTTGATCGCCTGGAAGGATCCGATCGGCCGCCCGAACTGCTCGCGAATCTTGGCGTACTCCACCGCCGTCTCCAGGGCCCGGGCCGCGCCGCCGGCCTGTTCCGAGGCGAGCGCCACCACCGCCAGATCGTGCACTCTCTCGAGGAGCCGCGCGCCGTCGGCGCCCGGAGCGATGCGGATGGCCGGCGCCTCCCGCATCTCCACGCGGGCCAGCCCCCGGGTCAGGTCGAGCCCGTCGAGATCGGTGATCGCCACGCCCGGGGCGCCGCCGTCCACGCCGAAGAACCCGAGGCCGTCCGGCGCCACCGCGGCGACGACGAGCAGGCCGCTGGAGACCGCGTCGACCACGAACGACTTCGCTCCGCTCACCCGCCAGCCGTCACCGGCGGGCTCACCCCGGGTGGCGAACGTGGCCGGATCCCAGGAGCCCGCGTCCTCGGTGACGGCGAGCGCGGCGGTCAGCGACCCGTCCGCGATGGACGGCAGCCAGGTCTCGCGCGCCGCCTCGTCGTCCACCTCGGTCAGAAGCTGCCCAACGAGGGCGACGGTCGAGAAGTAGGGACCCACGTAGAGCCGCCGCCCCATCTCCTCCAGCACGATGCCGAGTTCCACCGGGCCGAACCCGGCGCCTCCGTACTCCTCCGGGATCGCCAGGCCCTGCAGCCCGAGCTGCTCCGCCATCTGCCGCCACACCGCGTCGTCGCGGACGGCGCCCGCGTCGATCCGCTCCCGCACCCGCTCCGGGGAGGACTTCTCCTCCAGGAACCGGCGGACGAGGTGCCGAAGTTCCTGCTGCTCGTCGGTGAAAGACATCGTCATCGCCCTTCCGTCGCCCTGAAGACCGGCAGCATCCAGCCGTCGGAGATCGGGCTGAAGTCGACCGTGACCCTCATCCCGATCTCGACGGTGCCGGGATCGATCCCGACGATGTTGGTGACCAGCCGTGCGCCCGGTGCGCCGGCGAGGTCGACGACCGCGGCGACCAGCAGCAGGTCCGGGTGGCCGGGGAAGCCGTGAACGACGGAGTAGCTGTAGACCTCGGCCTCACCGCTCAGTTCGACCCAGTCGATGTCGGTCGACCGGCACTCCGGGCAGAACGGGGTCGGCGGCATGCGGAAGGTTCCGCACGCCGCGCACCGAGGCGCGACCAGCCGTCGCTCCTTGGCGGCCCGCCAGAACGGCTCGGTCGACGTGTCGGTCGTGATCCGGACCGTGTCGCCGGGCCGGACGGTCGACAGGGTGCTCACTGGTCCCTCCCCAGGATCAGCCCGCTGACGGGCAGGGTCGCGGGTCCTCCGGTCACGAGGGCGAACTCGGCGTCCGCGACCTGGTTGATCGCGGTCCCGCGCAACTGCTCCACGCCTTCGAGAACATGGGTCATGCCGACGATGTAGGCCTCCGAGAGCTGGCCGCCGTGGGTGTTGACCGGAATCGACCCGCCGTCGTACCGGATGGCGCCGCTCTCGACGAACGGCCCTCCCTCGCCCTTCGCGCAGAAGCCGTAGTCTTCGAGCTGCATCAGCACCATCGGCGAGAAGTGGTCGTAGAGGAGGGCGACATCGATGTCGCCGGGCGTCAGCCCCGATGCCGAGTAGAGACGGTCAGCGATCGGCTTCTGCCCCGAAGACGCGAAGTACTCGTCGGGCATGCCGAACCAGTTGAAGGCACGTCCCCATTGGCGGACGCCGCCGTGGGCCGCGGCGATCACGGGCACCGGCCGCCGCCGGAGGTCGCGGGCCCGGTCCATACTGGTCGTGACGACGGCGACGGCGCCTTCGGACTCCAGGCAGAAGTCGTACAGGCACAGCGGATCGGCGATCATCCGCCCCGCGAAGTACTGCTCGGCCGTCAAGGGCTCGCGGAAACGCGCCTTCGGACGGTCGACGGCGTTCAGCCGGGTCGAGATCGCGATCTCCGCGAACGCCTCGCGCCGGGTCCCGTAGAGGTGCATGTGGCGCCGGGCCAGGATCGACTGGGCGTGGCCCGGCCCCGACACGCCTGAGGGCACCACGAACGAGTTCAGCGGGTCGACCGGTTTCGAGGCCGTGACCTCACCGAGCCGGATCTGGTCCTGCTTGAGGGCCATCACCGTGACGACGACGTTCGCGTCACCGGCGACGATCGCCGCACGGGCGAGGCCGATGGAACCGGCCGAGCCCCCTCCGCCCGCCGTGAGAGCAGCGGTGAAGCGCACCTCGGGGATGCCGAGCATCTCCACGAACTCACCGGTCTCGAGCTTCTGGCCGTAGCCGGCACCGGCGCCGGAGTAGTACGCGAAGCCGTCGATGTCCTTGACCGGCAGACCCGCGTCCTCGCAGGCGGCGATGATCGCCTTGCCCGCGAGCTCGTTGGTCGTCTGGGGCGCCGACTCGCCGCGGCGGTAGTACGGGGTCGCTCCTACACCGACGATCGCGACGTCGGGTGCGCGACGGGTCATGGCTTCACTTTCCCTTGGTCGTCCTTCACGGCATCGCCGTCCTTCACACCGGTGTTCCTTCCCGTCACCGCGCCCCCGGCGGAACCCGAACCGATCTCGGCGGTGATCCTCTCCAGCAGGTCGACCCGGCTGACCTTCGCCGAGGCCGTCCGCGGCAGTTCGTCGAGAACGGCGACGAAGACGGGCACCTCGTACGCGGTCAGGGTCTCCCGGCACAGGGTCTTGAGCCCGTCCGAGGTGGGCCGCTCGCCGTTGCCGCCGACCTCGACCGCGGCCACGGGCACCTGCCCCAGCCGCGGATCCGGCAGTGGCAGCACGGCCGCCTCCCGTACGGCGGGGTGCCGCTCCAGCGCCTGCTGGATCACCAGGGGCCGCACCTTGAACCCGCCCCGGACGATGATGTCGTCGGTACGGCCGTTGATGAACAGGAAGCCGTCCTCGTCGATCATCGCCCGGTCGCTGGTCCGCACCCACGCGTCACCGCCCTGCGGGGCCTGGGCGGTGCGGATCTCCAGGACGCCCTCGTGCCCGGCGGGGACCTCGTCCCCGCCGTGGCCGACCACGCGCAGTTCGACACCGCGCGTCGCGCGTCCGACGCTGCCCTTCTTGCGCTCCCACCACCGCTGGTGCATGGGCTTGGTCCAGCGCGCGACCGCACCGGCGAACTCCGTCGCCCCGTAGGTCATGAGGACCCGGACGCCGTACTTGTCGAAGAACGCGGACGCCAGTTCGGGAGGGCAGTAGGCAGTGCCGCAGGTGACCACCTCCAGGCTCTGGATCCTGTCGCGCGGCAGATCGGCGTCCAGGACCGCGCGAAGCGCGGCCGGGACCAGTCCGGCGGCACGCGGCCGGTGCTTCGCGACCAGCCTCGCCCAGGGCTCCACCGAGAACTTGGGCAGCATCGCGATCGACCGCCCGGCGTAGAGCGGGGAGAGGACGCTCCACAGCCCCCCGATGTGCGCCAGCGGTGCGACGACGAGTCCGACGCTGCCACGGAACAACCGGCCGTCGGCGGGCGGTGCGACCGCGGTCCTGATCGCCCGGTCCACCTGGCGGTCTGTGAGCTCGATCCGCTTCGGTGGCCCCGTCGTCCCCGAGGTGAACATCTCGATCATCACCCCCGGGTTGGCACTGTTCGCGGAGCCGGAGACCCCGCCCCCGAGTTCGGTGACGGCACCGTCCGGCTCGAGCCGGAGGATGACGCCGCTCGCCGTGACCGCCTCTCGGACCTTCTCGTCCTGAAGGACGCCGGGGCTCGCCAGCACGGCAGGGAGGGAGCTCTCCTCGATGGCGCCCGCGAGACGTTCGGGAGGCTGCAACGGACTGAGCGTGACGACGCAGTATCCCTGAGCGATGAGGCCCACCAGCGCCGCCACGTGCTCCGGTCCGTTCTCGATCACCAAGCCCACACGTGCCGCGGCGCCGAGCCCTCGGGAGGTGAGGAGATCGTCGAGTCGTGCGGCCACCGATCGGAACAGCGCCCAGTGATGCCATCGATCGTCGAAGTCGACGGCCCGGGCGTCGTCGGGAGCCTCGGCCAGCAGGTGCGCGAGCCGTCCACGAAGACCACCCACGGTCCCTCCATCCGCTCATTAAGCATAAACAGTTATATGTTTGTACCACACCGGAGGCAGTGCCCGGCTGGAGGGGGTGGCACGTCCGCGATCACGTGGGCTCCCGGGGAAGGCCGAGGACGCGTTCCGCGAGGAGCGTGCGCATGATCTCGGTGGTCCCGGCGGCGATCGTCGACGAGCGCGTGGCGACGAACCGCCGGGCGGCGGGAGACGAGGCGAGCAGTCCGGCATGGCCCGAGGCGTCCAGCATCGTCTCGCCCAGCCGCGAGGTGGCCAGGCTCCAGGCGAACTTGATGATCGACTGCTCGGCTCCCGGATCGTCGCCATCGCGCAGCTTCTCCAGTGCCCTGACTCCCATCAGCCCGGTCAGCCGCGCGTCGATCCAGCACCGCACGAGCCGGTCGCGGAGCACGGGATCGGCGATGTCGACGACCTCCACGAGCCCGCGCACCTCGCGCTCGAGTCGAGCGGCGTGATTGATGACGCCGGTCCGTTCGTAGCCGAGCGTCTTCGTCGTGACGGTCCAGCCGCCGTGCAGCGCTCCGAGCAGTCGAGCACGCGGAACCCGGACGTCGGTGAAGAAGAATTCCGCGAATCCGTGGTCACCGGTGATCTTGCGCAGCGGGCGCCGCTCGACTCCGGGGGCGGCGAGGTCGACAAGGATCGCCGAGATGCCACGATGCCTGGGCGCCTCCTGGTCGGTCCGGGCGAGGAGGAGCATGTGGGTCGCCTCCATGCCGTCGGTCGTCCAGACCTTCTGCCCGTTGACGACGAAGTCGTCGCCATGGGCGTCGGCACGGGTCCGCAGGCCGGCGAGGTCGCTGCCCGCCTCCGGTTCACTGAATCCCTGGACCCAGATCTCGTCGCCGGTGAGGATGCGCGGCAGTGAACGCCGCTGCTCCTCGCTGCCGAACATGATGAGAGCGGGCCCCACGTTCTGCAGGCCGAGCACCCCGGCGAGCTGCGGCGCTCCCGCCTCGGCGATCTCCTGATCGCACTCGACGCGATCGACGGCCCCGAGCCCTCTGCCCCCGTGCGCGACGGGCCATCCGGGAGCCGCCCACCCCGCGGCGGCCAGCGAGCGCTGCCACGCGAGCCGGGCCGCGAACGAGTCGTCCTCGCCCCACGCGGTCCGGTGGGCCGGCAGCAGCCGCTCCAGGACCGCCCGCAGTTCCCGAGCCGGCCGCCCCGGCTCCGCTGCGCTCATCGGGCGCGACCCAGCATCTTGGCCGCCATGGCACGGAAGTCGTCACCGGCGAGGAGGCCGCCCTGGACGGCACCGAGGGCCGCGAGCTCCGCGTCGAACGAGCCCAGCCCGGCCCGCCGGAGGGACGCCTTGCTGCTCCGGACGGCGGGGCGGCTGAGTGAGGCCAGGCGCTCCGCGACGGCATCGACCTCCTCGCGGAGGCCGTCGGCCGATACCACGGTGTTGACGAGGCCCCACGTGTGCGCCGTGGACGCGTCGATCGTGCGTCCGAGCAGGACGAGTTCAGCCGCCCTCGTGCTGCCGACCGCCCGGGTGAGCAGGTGCGCTCCCCCCATGCCGGGAACCAGCCCGACATTGATCCACGAGCTGGCGAAGCGCGCGTCCTCGGCGGCGATGCGCAGGTCGCAGGCGAGGGCGAGGTCGAGGCCGGCGCCCATCGCGGGACCGTTCACGGCGGCGATGACGGGGAACCCGACCGAGCCCAGCAGGCCCACCATGCGGTGGAAGCGGCTGTAGATGGCGTCCGTCGCCGCCCCCGCCCCGCCATCGGCCACCCTGCTCAGACTGGGAAGATCGCCGCCGGCGCAGAAGGCGGATCCCGCTCCGGTGATGACCGCGGCTCGCACCTCGCCTTCCCCGTCGGCCGCGGCCAGCGCGTCCCCCACCGCCTCGACGAGTTCGACCGTGAGCGCGTTACGGCGTTCGGGCCGATCGAGCGTCAGCCAGAGCGTGCTCGCCCGCTGTTCGACTTCGAGCCCGGCTGTGGTGGTCATGAGCTGCTCCTTCGGGGGAGATCCGTTGACCACGGACTCACTGGGCCGTCGACTACAGTGCGTGGTCATAGAATATAGTTAAATAATAGTACACTTTCTCGACCCCGCACCGGCGATCCCCCGCTGACACCAAAGTGATCGCGTATCGTTCCCTCAAGTGAGATCAATCAATTAATATGTATGTATGACCCATCACCCGGTAGCAGGCCAGCGTGTAGGGCGCGTGGTGCGTGCGCCGAAGACCGCCGAGCTCATCGCCAACGATCTCCGCAGGCAGATCGTCCGAGGCACGCTCATCTCCGGCGAGACGCTGCCCCCCGAGACGCAGCTCATGGACCAGTACGGCGTCTCGCGGCCGACGCTGCGCGAGGCGTACCGGATTCTCGAGGCGGAGATGCTGATCACCGTCCGCCGGGGAAGCCGGGGCGGCGCGCAGGTCACCGCGCCCGACATCTCCGTCGCCGCGCGAACGGTGGGCCTGCTCCTGCAGATCCAGGGCACCACGATCAACGACGTGTACGAGGCGCGCATGGTGTCAGAGCCGGCGGGTGCGGCCCTGCTCGCCCAGCGCCGCACGGACAAGGACATCGAAGACCTCCAGGCCGTCGTCGACGAGCTGAAGGAGATCACCGAGGCGGGCCATCGTGCCGTCCCCGAGCCGGAGCGCTGGTCGGATCTCACGGCCCGGTTCCACGACATGGTGCTTCAGCGATGCGGCAACAAGACGCTCGCCGTCCAGGGCGGCGTGCTTCAGGACATCGTGTCGACGCACCTGTATCTCCGGGTCTCGCTGAGCTTCGACGAGGACGAGTCACCGGAGCGCTTCCAGCGAGTGATCCGCGCCTACCAGCGTCTCGTCGACCTCGTGACCGAAGGCAACGCCGAGGGAGCCGAGAAGCACTGGCGCAACCACATGGAGGTCGCCGCGACGTACCTCTTCAAGGACAGCCTGAAGAACAAGAGCGTCGTGGATCTGTTCGCATGACGCGCGGATCGTGACGAGTTGCTCAGGCTGAGCCTGGAGCGGGTCTGACAACGCCGGGTCTGAAAACTCCGGGTCTGAAAACTCCGGGTCTGAAAACTCCGGGCGCCCGCCGCGAAACCGGCGGGCGGTGTCCCTCACCGCCCGCCGGAGGGACGCGAGCTCCGCTCATCCGGTCGTCGTGAGGTAACGCCAGTCGTACGGTCCCTGCGTCGTCGCGAAGTCGAGATCAGCACTAAAGCCCTTGATCTTGTCCGAGAGGACGTACGCGGGGTTCTGCCACACGATCGGTGCTCGCCACGCCTGCTCGACGACGTAGGCGTTCAGCTTCCGGGCGGTCGCGTCGGCCTCGTCCCTGGACAGCCCGATCTTCGCGGCGGCCTCGAAGAGCCGCTCGAACTCGGGCGTCGTCCTGGCGGCGTTGCGCGTGCCGGTCCGCCAGTTCTCCTGGGCACCGATGACCGGGCTGGTACCCATCGTGACCGACAGGATCCGCGCGGCGTCCTTCCCCTGCGCCCAGCGCTCGAACGACTGGAGGGGCTCGATGACCCGGGCCTCGAAGGTGATCCCGGCTGCTCCGAGCTGTTCCTTGACGACGTCGAGCACGCCCGGGAGGTTCGAGGTGTCCACGAGCATCGTCCCGAGGTCGACACCGTTCGGGAACCCCGCGCTCGCGAGCAACTCCTTGGCCTTGGCCGGATCGTGGGCATAGGCGCCCTCCAGGGCCGGGTCGTACCCGGGCGTCCCCTCACGGTAGTACTGGTACTTCGGCACAGAGCCGGGGTAGAAGACCTTGACGATCGCCTGGCGGTCGAGGGCGTGGTTGACGGCCTGCCGGACCCGGATGTCGTTCAGGGGCGGCACGTCGTAGTTCAGCGCGATGTCGAACCCCTGCCCCTGCGGCACCTTGACGATCTCGAGCCCCGGGACTCCCTCAAGCGACGACACCTGGTTCGGCTGGAACTGGCCGACGTCGATCTGGCCGGCCCGCATCGCGTTGGACATCGCGTTGAAGTCGGAGATCTGGCTGTGCTCGATCCGCTTGATCTTCCAGGCCTTGGGGTCCCAGTAGTCATCACGGTCGCGAACCAGCACGAGCTTGCGCCCCGGATCGAAGCTCTCGACGCTGTAAGGGGTGGTGCCGTCCGCCTTCTTCGCCGGATCGCCGTCCTTGAAGAGCTTCGGGTTCATCATCATCCCCGAGGCCTCGGCGAGGGCGTACGGCACGACCGAGGTGTTCTCGCTCAGGCTCAGGGTGACAGAGAACTTCCCGGTCACCTCGACCGATTTCACCACGGACATCCGGCCCTTGACGACAGGACTGTCGAGGGTGCGGGCGCGGTCGAGATTGGCCTTCACCACGTCGGCGTCCAGGACGGTGCCATCGTGGAACGTGGCGTCCTCACGCAGCTTGATCCGCAGCGTCTCGCCGTCCTCGCCGTAGCTCCACTTCGTCGCCAGCATCGGACCGATCGAGCCGTCCGCCTTCACGGTGAACAACCGGTCGTAGAGGGAGAAGAGGCCGAACCGGTCACCGACGATCTCCGACGACTGCATGTGCGGGTCGAGGGTCTTCGCGCCCACCGTCCACGCTGCCCGAAGCTTCGCGTCCTTGGGGTCCGCGCCGTCCGCGCCTCCGCCACCGCACGCGGCGACGGCCAACATCGACAGCAGTGCCCCGAGAGCGGCGAGCCATCGTCTCATAGCCATGGATCTCTCCTCACAGAGTCGCGGTCCCTACAGGACGAACAGGACCTGACCTGGGTGAGGAGTGTCGCAGGTAACAATCAGCTGGTCAAGTTGGTTAAATTAAATCAGTAAACGATATTGCCCTCGCGGTACGTTCCTGCGGGCCGCCGGCGACACGGCCGCTCACCCAACCAATAGTTGAATAAGCTAACCGATTAGGCGTAGACTGGCATGATGTCCGCTCTAGTCGTCATCGTCACCGGAGCCAGCCGCGGGATCGGCCGCCAGATAGCCCTCGACCTCGCGCGACGGGGACATCGCCTCGTCCTCGCGGCGCGCACGATGGAGCCCTCCGGCGACCGGCCGGGAAGCCTGAGCGAGACCGTCCGCGATGCCGAGGCCGCGGGCGCCCACGCGATCGGCGTCCAGGCGGATCTGGCACGAGCGGAGGACGCGTCCAGGCTCGTGGAACGTGCGGTGGAGGAGTTCGGGGGCGTGGACGCGGTCGTGAACAACGCGGCCGCGACCGGGTCCGGCGGGCGCACGCTGGAGGAGATGTCCTGGGAGGACTGGGCGCGGCAGTTCGACACCAATGTCCACGGGACGTTCGCCATGATGCGCGCGGCGACCCCTCATCTCGTCGCCCGCCGAGGCGGCACGATCGTCAACCTCTCCTCACGAGCCGGGGATCTCTCCGACGACCTGGAGGGCTCGCGTCTCTTCTCCCCCGCCTACGCCGCCAGCAAGGCGGCGATCAACCGGCTGGGCAATGTCGTGGCGGCCGAACTGCGCGACAAGAACGTGGCCGTGGTCGCCCTCGACCCGGGCTCGGTTCGCACCGAGCGGGTCGCCGGGCTGAAGGACCTCAGCCCCGAGCACCAGGTTCGCCTGGTGGAGATGACGGTCCCCTCCAGGGCGGTGGTGCGTCTCGTGACCGGCGGAGACTCACTCCGGTGGACGGGACAACTCGTGCGGGCCAAGGAGTTCGTGGACCGGCTCGATCTACTTCCCGGGTAACCCCCGAAGCTCCGCCACCACGAGAGCGTGGAGGGGTCACGGAGCCATCTCATCGATGAGCCCCCAAGCGAGAGCCGCATGCGCGTCCAGCGGACCACCGGAGAGGGCGATGTAGAGAGTGCGCCAGCGGCCGATCCGCCGCGGGATGCTCACGGTGCCGCCCGCTCCGGGGATCAGGCCCATGGAGATCTCGGGGAGCCGGAAGCTCGCGTCCGGCCGTGCGACGATGCGTCCGGCGAACGCGGGCAGTTCGGCACCGGCACCGACGCACGACCCGTGGACATGCACCTCCATACGGTGCCGGAGCTGGTGGATCAACCGCCCCGCTCCGGCTCGGGTACGCACCAGATGCGCTGTCGTGAGGTCGGGCGTGGTGCCGAACTCGGCCAGGTCGCCGCCCGAGCAGAAGGCGGGACCCGTTCCGTCCAGCACGACCTGTCCGATCTCCTCGTCCAGCACGGCCAGCCGGAGTGCGTCCGCGAGGGCGTCGCGGAGTTGGCGGCCGTAGGCGTTGCGTCGTTCCGGCCGGTTCAGGGTGATCCGAAGGTGGCCGGCATCGCGGACGAGGAGCACCGGATCGGCGGCCTCGGGCGGCAGCGTCCGCGGCCCGCGTGTGCCAAGCCATCGTGCGAACTCCGCGCCACCGAGCAGCGTCGAGTAGGCGTACGACTCGACGTCCAGGGCCGCCGGGACGGGCATCCCCTCGGTCGTCCGCAGCACGTCGCGCAGCACCAGGGTCGCCTGCGGGTTGCGCTCGGCCGCCTCATACAGGAGCCCGACCCGTTCCTGCGGATCGGCGACGGCGACGGTTCCTCTCCCGGCGCCACCGACGGGCCCGGCCACGGTGAGGTCCAGCGCTCGGACGAGTTCCGGATGCGCTTCGCCCTTCGCCAACCCGACCAGAAGGCGATCGCTGCTCCGGGCCTGCCGCGCCGCCCGTTCAACCGTCGGCGGAGCGGCGCTCTCCAGATCTACGATGAGCAGCGGATCATGCACCTCGCCGTCCGGTCCGAACAGCGGCACGGCGGCCGCGCCCCCGGCCAGATCGGCGACCGAGATGTGCATGGGTCCGGCCATCGGGTCCCTTCCGCCCTGGATCCGTATCCCGGCCGGGCGGCGGATCCGTCCGATGATCATCCTGCGACCGGAGTGTACCGTTCGGACATGCGGCGGAGTCGAGGCGCGGCCGGGGAGCCTCGCCGGCGCCTCGTCCGAGCGGCCGTCACCGTGACCGGACATGCCGATGCGGATCCAGCCGATGAACCGCTGGGGCCTGCCGTCGGAACCCGCCGCCGCACTCTTCCTCGCCAGTGCCGAACCGTCCTTCGTCACATCCGGCTTGAGTCACAGAACGGCAGGAGCGTCATCCGCCCTCACCTCGCGGGACGCGGCATGAGTATCGTCGGGATCGTGTCGAGACGAAGCGGCCGCACAGGAAGCCGGCGCAGGTGAGCGGGGTGCCGCCGGACACCGGCGCGGCATCGGCGTGGGCGGCGAGCGGCACGGTGATCCTGTCCGGCCGGCCGGGCGGCCCGCCGCTGGTGCCTCCCGGCAGAGCGGCCGTGGTAGCCCGGGACTTGGCCGCGCGGTTCGCCGTTCTCACGGGCGCTCCCCGGTTGGACGGTGAGCGCCTGCTGTCCGAGCGCGCCGCCTTCACGGGCCACCGGCGAGGCGGGCGCGTCTCGCCGGGCGGCGCCTGCCGAATCCTGCCCACGGCGGACGGCTGGGCGGCCGTGTCCTGCGCCCGTCCGGACGACCCGGCACTCCTCGGCGCACTGGCCTGCGCCGATGTCGGCCGCGACCCGTGGCCGGCGGTCACGTCCTGGCTACGCGAGCACACCGGTGCCGACCTGGTCCGGCGCGCTGAACTGCTCGGTGTCGCCGCCGGGCCGGTTCGCACGCCGGCACCGTCCCGGCGCGTCCCGGTCCCCGCGTCGCCACGTCCGGTGAAGGGGGCGCTGGTCATCGACTTCAGCGCGCTGTGGGCGGGACCGCTGTGCGCGCATCTCCTCGGCCTCGCGGGCGCCCGCATCGTCAAGGTCGAAACCCCGACGCGCCCGGACGGCGCACGCCGCGGCGATCCTGGGTTCTACCGGCTCCTGCACGCCGGACACCGATCCGTCGTGCTGGACCCGGAGACCGCGGCGGGCCGCCGGGCGATGGGGGCGCTCGTGGAGGCGGCCGACATCGTCATCGAGGCGTCCCGCCCGCGCGCCCTCGCCCGCTTCGGGCTGGACGCCGAGGCCGCCGTCGCGGCCGGGACGATCTGGGTCTCGATCACCGCTGACGGGCGCGCGTCCGACCGTGTCGGCTTCGGTGACGACGTGGCGGCAGGTGCCGGGCTGGTCTGCCGCGGCGCCGACATGGTGCCGCTGTTCTGCGGCGACGCGATCGCCGATCCGCTGACCGGGCTCACCGCGGCCGTACTGGCTGCCACCGCACCGCCGGGATGCGGTGCCCTCTGGGACGTGGCGATGGCCGATGTCGTCGCGGCGTCCCTCGATCCGGGCCCGCCGTCCCCCAGCATCCCGGCCCTCCGCCGCGGTGACGGCTGGGCCGTCGAAACCGGCTCCGGCCTCGTCCCGGTCGCGGGGCCGGTCCGGCGCGAACCGGACGACGAAGCCCCGGCCATGGGCGCCGACACGACGGACGTGCTGCGCGAGCTGGGCATTCCGCTCCCGTGAAGCGACGGACGCGGCCGTGAACGCACTTCTGTTCCGTGATGCTGAGATCGCCGGGCGCACAAGGACGCACGTCCGCGTCACGGGCGACCGGATCACCGAGGTCGGCCCGCACCTGACCCCCGATCGCAGGGAAGAGGTGGTCGAGTGCCGGGGCGGTGCGTTGCTCCCCGGCCTGTGGGATCACCACGTGCATCTGCACGCCATGGGGGCGTGGAGGCGGTCCGTCCGATGCGGACCTCCGGAGGTCGAAGGACGGGACGCCCTTGCGGAAGGCCTTCGTGCTGCTGTGCCTGACGAGCACGGGTGGGTGCGCGGCGTCGGCTACGTCGAAAGCGTCGCCGGTGACCTGGACGCGGCTCGACTCGACTCGCTGCGCCCCGATCTGCCCGTCCGGATTCAGCACCGCAGCGGCGCGCTCTGGATACTCAACTCGGCCGCGGCACGCGAGGCGGACCTGGCCTCCGGGCGGCATCCCGGCATCGAGCGCGACGCGGACGGCGTCCCCACCGGCCGGCTGTGGCGGGCCGACGAATGGCTGCGCACCCGGCTACCGGTCGCACGCCCCCCGGACTTGCACGTCATCGGACGTGAGCTGGCGCGATACGGCATCATCGGTGTCACCGACGCCACCCCGGATCTCACCCCCGGCAGGCTCGCCGCGTTCGCGGAAGGAGCCCTCCCCCAGCGGGTCCATCTGCTCGGCGCGCCCCTGGACGCCCGAGGCCCTCTCCATCCGAAGGTGAGCATCGGCCCCTGCAAGGTCGTCTTGGCCGACTCGGGCCTCCCCTCGCTCGACGACCTGACCGGCCGCATCCGGCACGTGCATGCGCAAGGACGAGCCGTGGCCGCGCACTGCGTGACCCGTGAAGCGCTCCTGCTGCTCCTCGCCGCGCTCGACGAAACCGGGATCCGCGACGGCGACCGGATCGAGCACGCCGCCCTGGTCCCGGAGGGGACGATCGCTGAGCTGGCCCGCCTGGGTCTGCGTGTCGTCACGCAGCCGGGCTTCATCGCGGACCGCGGCGACGACTACCTGCGCAACGTCCCAGCCGATGACCATGACGATCTGTACCGCTGCCGGCGACTGGCCGACGCCGGCGTTCCGGTGGGGCTGTCGAGCGATGCGCCCTACGGTCCGCTCGACCCGTGGACGGTCATCGTAGCCGCCGCACACCGCCGCACCCGATCCGGAGCCGTCCTGGGAGCGCACGAGGCGATCTCGGCGCGTGCCGCACTCCGGTCCTACCTGACGCCGCCCGATGACCCTGGCGGCAGGGTTCGACGCGTACAGCCCGGGACCGGCGCCGACCTCGTCCTGCTTCACGTCCCGCTCGCCGAGGCACTGCTCAGTCCGGACGCGGGCGCCGTCCGCCGTACCCTCATCGCCGGCGGCCTACCAGGGTGCGGAACCGATTCGGAGCCGGCCTTTTAGCCGGCCTCCTGCTCCGGCCGTCTGGCGGGACGCCAGAAACCGCCGCTGAAAGGCAGTGCGTACGGCGTTGGAGGTATTCGCGGAGCCTCCCCTGGGTGGATGTGGCGGGGCGGACCCTGCGGCGAATGTGTGCGGCATCGCAAGCACAGCCAGCTGGAAGGAATCCGCCATGCAACAGCGCACAGCGTTGCGGTTCGTCGCATCCGCCGCCGGGACGGTCGTCCTGCTCTCCGGTGCCGGCCTCACGGTGCAGGCGTCCGCCGAGACGGCCTCGCGTCCCGCGGCCACGTCGACCGTTCTGGACACGCGGGCGGTGACCGCGTGGATCGAGAGGAACGCGCATCGGCTCGGCACGGTCGATCCGGGCGCGCCGCTCGGCGACCTGGAGCCTCTGCGGCGCTCGGTCGGGAACGCCTCGATCGTCGGCCTGGGCGAGCCGCAGCACGGGCTGCGGGAGGTGACCGCTCTCAAGCACCGCACCCTGCGCTACCTGGTGGAGCGGATGGGCTTCCGGTCCATCGCCTGGGAGGACGACTGGACGCTCGGCCTGGAGATCGACCGGTACATCCGCACCGGAGAGGGCGACATCGACGCGCTCCTGCGGCGGACGAGCGGCGCCTGGGCCAACCGCGACACCGCGGACGCGCTGGACTGGCTGCGCGACTTCAACAAGGGACGCAAGAAGAGCGACCAGGTCAGGTTCGTCGGCGTGGAGTACTACACGACCTGGCTCCCGGCCTACGACATCGTCGACTCGCACGTCGCGAAGGCCGCACCGTCGCTCGTCCCCGAACTGCGGAGGCACATGAAGTGGCTCCGGCCGACGAAGCCGGACGCCTGGGCCCACGCCGGCTGGTACATGCACGAGGTGAAGGACAAGAAGCCGTACGTCGAGCACGCCCGCGACCTGTACGAGATGGTCGAGCGGCTGCCGCACCGGCCCGGCGACCGGGCGTACTCGCTGGCGGTGCACGCCGCCAAGCAGATCCGCTCCTTCTACCTCAACTACTACATTCCACGCGAGACGTCCTATGCCTTCCGGGACGCCCGCGCGGCGGAGAACCTGCGCTGGTGGCGCGGCTACCACCACGGCAAGGTCGTGTACTGGGCGGCCACCCCGCACACCGCCGTCGCCCCGGGCATGCGCCTGGTCAGCCCGGAGCAGGGCGAGATGGCGTTCGCGAGCGTCGGGTCGTACCTGCGCCGCTGGTTCGGGGACGGCTACCGGTCGATCGGGTTCACCTTCGACCACGGGACGATCGCCGGGGAAAGCGGGACGGTCGAGATGCCGCCACCGCGCCAGGGATGGGTCGAGCGGCCGTTCGGCCAGGCCACCCGCTTCGACCAGCTGCTCATGGACCTGCGCGTGGACGCGCCCGCGCCGGTGCGCCAGTGGCTGCGGTCCCCGATCACCACGCGCGGCATCGCCACCGAGACCCCTGACCTGCCCTACGACTCCTACGCCACCGGCGGCACCGTGCGGCAGTGGTTCGACGTGGTCGTCCACCGCCAGGCGGTCACGCCCGCACGACCACTCTGAAGGCCGAGGGGCGGGGTTGTGCAGGCAAGAGGCCCCTTGGTGCACAACATCCTCGGAGGTAGCTTCCCGCCAGGGCGCGCTGGTCGCCGGGGGAGCCCTCGGGCCGTACCGTCAGCCTGGTAAGGGTGATCTTCACGCCCCCGAAGTCGAAGCCGTTGCCCACGGGTTGCCGCCCCCGTCCCGGCGGAGACGTAGCGCGTGGGCTCGACCCGCGGCCCCGCGGGCGGGCTCGCGTCCGTCCCGCCGTCAGCGCAGCCGGCCGGCAACGACCCTCCGAGCGCGAGTAGGTCCCCGGTGTCAGGGCTGGGAGCCGAGTTCCGGCAGGTTTTCGGCCAGGGGCACGAACTCGGTCACCGACAGCTTGCCGTCGTCGTCGGTGTCGTACTCGGCGAACAGAGCCTGGACGATCCCCGACAGGTCGTCCACCTCGGCCGCCGGGAACAGGCTGGCGATCGCCGCGGTGACCTCGTCCTCGGTGAGCTGCCCATCGCCGTCGGTGTCGTACCGGGCGAACACCGCCTCGTACTGATCGGACATGATTCCCTTCCCAGAGCGATCGTGGCCCTTGATCGTAGCCACTCCCGCGACCGCGACGCCGACCAGAACCTGGAGAGCGGGCCGGTCACGGGCGGGCGCGCGGGTGGGTGGGGGCCGGGTGTGCGGGTGGTCCTGAGAGGTACAGGCGGGGTCCGGTGCCCGGGACGGGGACGGCGTTCCACTGGCCGGGGAAGGTGGGGCGGCTCGCGACCACGAGGGCCACGCGCAGTCCCCGGGCGCGCAGTCGCTCGACGTTGGCGGGGGTGAGCCGCGCGGACGCGTCGCGCTCTCCGAGGCCGTCCCGCATGTCCGCCGCCCGGCACCGGCGCAGGTAGGCGATCTGGGGCGCGAACCGTCCGAGGACGGCGCAGTCGCCGTCCACGCCGCGGGCGGCCAAGGCGTCGGAGGCCTCCACGGGCCAGGCCAGCGCCACATCGGCCCGGTGTGAGGCGCGGTTCGCCTCCGCGATCTGCAGGCCGGTGTGAACGAGTGCCGCCGCGATGACGGCGCCGGCGAGCACCAGGTTCGTGCGGCCGCGCCGCGCGGCGCGCACGATGACGACGAGGCCCGCCCCTGCCGGGAGGGACAGCAGGGCGAACGCCGGGAGCAGGTACCGGGGGACGGCGAGCTCCGACAGCACCAGGTAGGCGCCTCCGACGGTGATGGCGGTCGCGGTGGCGACGAGGAGGGCGCGGCGGGCCTCTCCTCGGGCCGTCCACACCCCTGCGACGACCAGGGCCAGGCCTCCGGCGCACCAGAGGGCGGCGGCGACGCCGATCGGGCCGCAGTCCACCGTGGTGGGAGGGCAGGATTCCCGTCCGGTCAAGGTCGCCAGGTAGCGCGGCAGGACGAAGTGCAGCCCGCCCTCGCCGCTCACCCACCGGATCGCCCGCAGCCGCGCGGCCGGGCCGTCGAACCGGACGAACGACTCCACCAGCCAGGCGCCCCATCCGCCGGCCAGCCCGCCCGCGATGCCGATCGCCCGCCACCGCCATCCCGGTACCACAAGCGCCGCCGCGAACAGGGGCGCCGCGATCCACAGGGCGTCCGTCGGGCGCAGGAGCCCGATCCCGGCGACGATCAGCAGCAGGGGCGCCCAGGCGCGGCGGCCTCCCGCGGCGAGGACGCCCGCCGCGGCGACCGCCCCCAGCGCGACCGGCATGTTC
The DNA here is from genome assembly GCF_039871695.1 of Actinomadura sp. B10D3. Classification (NCBI taxonomy): domain Bacteria; kingdom Bacillati; phylum Actinomycetota; class Actinomycetes; order Streptosporangiales; family Thermomonosporaceae; genus Actinomadura; species Actinomadura sp. B10D3. The sequence goes on along the minus strand of NZ_JBDPLY010000001.1, from coordinate 638,176 downwards.
GGCAGGACGGTGGCGCCGAACCGCAGGGACACCCACGGCACCGCGAACAGGGCCGCCGCGACGGGAACGGCCGCCCCGTCCAGGACCCGGAGCCAGGGCCGGAAGGCGAGGAAGAGCAGGACGGCCGAGAGCGCGGCGAAGTAGACGCGGATCACGGTCGGGTCCGAGGTCCAGGGGGTGACCGGTGCGGCGAGCAGCCCTTCGCCGAGTGACCGGTGCGCCGCGAACGGGATCCGCGGGGCGTCCCCGGAGAACTGGCTCGCGTACACGGCCTCGTCCAGATCCAGCGGAACCCGCAGCCCACCCGTCACCGCCTGGAGCACCGCGTACCCCAGCGCGACGCAGGCGAGCGCGACCCTGGCCGACATGCGTCCCCCCGGCAGCCGTCCCCGTCTTCCCAGGTCAGGCTAGATCATCGCCCGCTCCGGACCGGCGATGCCGGGGGCGTGTTCACCCGCGCTCGGGCAACCGGAACCGCGAGACGAACTCCCAGATGACGGTGTTGGCCGCGATGTCCTGGGTCGTCCCACCCAGGACGGGACCGAGGAACGGGATGCCGCCGGGCCAGTTGTGCCCGCCGCCCTTGATCCGGTACAGGATCACCGGAGCCTCCGAAGGGCACCGGTCGTAGGTGTACCGGGTGACGGTGGTGCCGTCCTCAGGGTGCGTGCCGGGCAGATCGGTGTCGGTCGTGGTCGCGGCGCAGCCGTTGTTGCGCGCCCAGAACGGGGCGGCGGCCGTCGCCGTGCCGCGCGTTGACGAATCCGGGATCGTCGACGTCGGGCGCGGGCGCCCCGCCGGCGACGCCCTGCCAGCCGATCCCGTGGTGCTCCGGTGTGATCATGATGAAGCCGCGGGTCCGGGCGTAGTGGGCCATCCGGCCGAAGAACTCGGCCATCCACGGGGTCTCGATCAGCCCCGGGAAGTGGAAGAGCACGGGACGGGGCGAGCCGTCGTAGTCGTCCGGCAGGCGCAGGATGGCCACGCGCTTCTGTCCCGCATGGGTGAGGTGAACGGCATGGTCACCCGAATCGGCGTGCCGATCCTCGCGAACGCGAGCGCGAGCATCGCGAGTCCGGCGATCAGGCGGATTCTCGCCCGTCGCGGCAGCGGATCGATGGGGCGGGTCATGACCGGCCTTCCTGCGTGCCCCGCCCCCGCGAGCCGCGGTACCTGCCCGGATCACCCCGGTCGTCACCCCCGAGGTTAGGCGCGCGTTCCTCCGCCCGGCTGCTCATCTGGGCCACACAATCGCCACCCCGCTTCAGCGGCCGGTGACAACCCTTCCGGTGCCGCGGATGGCGGGACGGTCGGCCGGGTATGTCCCGCTTTGGCGGCGTCCGGCGGACCGAGGTGAGAGCGATGCCCGAACGCGGTGGCCAGGTCGGAGGCGCGGCGCGCAGGCCGCACGGCGGCGGACCGGAGGAGCCGGTCGACCTCGGCCAGACCCGGAAGCGTCCGCGACGCCGGGAGCGGGCCGCCGAGCCCCTCCCCCGTTCCGCGCCCCTCGTGGTGCTGGTCCACGGCGGCTTCCTCGGCCCTTGGATCTGGACGGAGACCATCGGCGAGCTGGAGCGGCAGGGCGTGCGGGCGCTGTCGGTCGACCTGCCGAGCATGCGCGCCCCGGACGCCGATCTGCGCGACGACGCCCGCGCCGTCCGGGACCTCCTGGACGGTCTGGACGAGGTCGTGCTGTGCGGCCATTCGTACGCGGGAATGGTGATCAGCGAGGCCGCCGCCGGTCCGCATCGCGCCGTCCGGCATCTGGTCTATCTGGCCGCCGCGATCCCCGATGGCGGAGACAGCCTCTCCGGGCTGGCCAAGCGGCACGGCGACGGCGGTCCGGGCGGCGAGGAGGCCGAGGAGCTCGCGGACGGCCGCGTCGTCCTCACCCCGGGGAGCGCGCTGGAGGCGCTCTTCCACGACTGCCCCGCCGAGCGGGCGGCGGAGGCGGTCGCGCTGCTTCGTCCGGCGAACCCGCTGGTGAACACGCAGCCGGTGCGGGGCGCGGCGTGGCGGAGCCTGCCGTTCACCAGGGTCCGGGCGGCCGATGACCGGCTGCCGGAGCTGCTCTGCGACGCCGCGGCCGAGCGCCCGCACGAGGTCGTCACCCTGCCGACCGGCCACTGCCCGCAATGGAGCCGTCCCGACCTCGTCGCCGGCGTGCTGGCGCGGATCGCCCGCTCGCTCGGGCAAGATAACGAGGTGCTGTGATCTACGAAACTCTGTAGTGAGCGAGGTAGATTTTCGCGGCGGTGTCGGGTAGTGTTCCTTCCATCGAAGCGAGAAGAGTCCACGAGATGGGGCGGCGGACGAGCCGTCCGAGCAGATGGATGACGCGGACCGGGCGTGCCGGGGCCAACGCAGCGGAAGGGGTTCCGGCAGCCGGTCCGCGGTCCGGCGGTCAACGGACCGCCGGGAGTGCAGGAACGCAAGGAACACGCAGTACAGGTAGTGATGAGGAAGGGAGGTACCGGCGCCATCGGGATCGCCCGTCAACGGCTCCAGTCACGCCGTGCGGGTACCGCGGCCCCCACGATCGATCGGTGGGCGGCGGTCACGCATCCGCGATCCCCGCGCCTTCGCCTTTCCGGGCGAACCGCGCGGAACACCGGCCGGAGGGCCGGTTAGATGGTGTTACACCTCTGGGCCCCGGCGCCGCTGTTCGGCGCCGGGGCCCCTGTTGTGCTTTCCGGCCGGCGGCATCGGCGGGCCGGAAGCGGGCACTACCGAACGGCAGTACGGAAGGTTTCGTGAAAGCACCCCAGCCGGCTCGGGCCGGCGACACAGCAGTCCAGTACGGGAAGATCACCGCGCAGGACGACTCGGGCGACAGGCTCGACGACAAGTTCGACGACGAGGACTACCCCGCCTACAGCATGGGGCGGGCCGCGGAGATGCTGGGCGTGACCCCGGCGTTCCTGCGCAGCCTGGACGCCGCCAAGCTGATCGTCCCGCAGCGCTCGTCCGGCGGGCACCGGCGTTACTCGCGCTACCAGCTCCGGCTGGCCCAGCGCGCCCGCGACCTCGTCGACGAGGGCACCGCCCTTGAGGCGGCCTGCCGGATCATCATCCTGGAGGACCAGCTCGCCGAGGCCCAGCGCATCAACGAGCAGCTCCGCGAGCAGCGTTCGTCCGGATCCTCCTAGCGGGCCGCGGCGTCAGCCGCCCGCGGCGGGCGGCCCGGCGATGTTGCGGGCCAGGCCGCCGAGGTCGAGGACGCGCGCGACCATCGGCCGACGGTCGATGACCTGGTGACGCTGTCAGAGGTTTCCCGCGCCACCGGCCGGTCGACCGTCGCGATATCTCTCCGGCACGCGCGGCCGGCGGACGGCCGCGCGCTCAGGCGGAGGCTGCTCAGGCGGAGGCGCCGGCGAGGAGAGCGCGGTGCTGCTCCATCAGGTCGATGATCGAGCGGGCGGGACGGCCGGTGAGGCGCTGGACCGTGTCGGTCACGCGTTCGCCGAAGCCCGCGCGCAGGGACGTCCCGAACGAGACGATCATGCCGCGGACGTCGTCGGGGACGCCGGCGGCGCGCAGCTGGGCGTCGAAGGTCTCGTCGTCCACGCTCTGGTAGGCGACGGGGCGGCCGGTGACCTTGGCGGCGAGCGCGGTGAGGTCGGCGAAGCCGAGCGCTTCCGGCCCGGTGACGTCGTAGGTGCGCCCCTCGTGGCCGGAGGACGTCAGGACCTCGGCCGCGACGGCGGCGCAGTCGTCGCGGTGGACGAACGCGCCCCGGGCGTGACCGGTGTTGTCGACCAGCACGCCGCGGGCGACGGCGGGCGGGAGGATCTGCGTGACCGGGGTCTCGGCGTACAGGCCGTTGCGCAGGTAGGTGATGTCCAGCCCGGAGGCGTCCAGCAGCTCGTGGGTGCGCAGGTGGTCGGGCACGACCGTGGACGGGCAGGCCGGGTCGACCATGATGTAGGACGTGTAGACGATGTGCCGCACTCCCGCCGCGACGGCCGCGTCGATGGCGTTGCGGTGCTGGGTCACGCGGTGGCCGAGGTCGTGCAGGCTGATCAGGTAGAGCCGGTCGCCGCCCTCGAAGGCCGCGAGCAGCGACTCCGGCCGGTCGTAGTCGCCGTACCGGACGCTCACCCCCTGGCGGGCGAACTCCGCGAGCGCGTCCACATTTCTGCTGACCAGGATGACGTCGTCGGGGCTCGCCTTTTCCAGCACGTATTTCGTGGTGGCGCGGGCGAGGTGCCCGGACGCGCTGGCAATGACGATCCTCATAGGCGTCCCTCGATCGGTCGTCGGCATCGCCGGTCGGCGAGCGTCACGTTAAACTACCGCCCTCTTTCACCGCGAGCAGCGTGGAGGCCCAAAGGTGTCGTCCCCACGAGAAGAGGGAACGCCGGAATCAATGGTTCCGGAAGACCCGAAACCGCAAAGCCCGGTCGTCGACGCCGCCCATCCCTCGTCAGCACGGGTGTACGACTATCTGCTCGGCGGCAAGGACAACTTCGCCGCCGACCGGGTCGCGGCGGACCGGATCGCGGAGTCCTTTCCCGCCATTCGCGTCGGCGCGCAGGAGAACCGTCGCTTCCTGCTGCGCGGCGTCCGGTATCTCGCCGCCGAGGCGGGGATCCGGCAGTTCCTGGACGTCGGCACCGGAATCCCGACCTCGCCGAACGTGCACGAGGTCGTCCAGGCGATCACACCCGAGGCGCGGGTCGCCTACGTCGACAACGACCCGATCGTGCTGGTGCACGCCCGCGCGCTGATGGTGTCCGATCCCCGGGGCAGGGTGGGGTATCTGGACGCCGACATCCGCGACCCCGAATCCATCATCGGCAGCCGGCTCGTGCGGGACATCCTGGATTTCGACGAGCCGATCGGGCTCGTCCTCAGCGCCATTCTGCATTTCGTTCCGGACGAGCAGGACCCCGGCGGCATCGTGCGGGCCTTCGTGGCGGCCCTGCCTCCGGGCAGTTACGTTCTCGCCACTCATGTGACGCCCGAACACGATCCGCGGCTGCGGCCCGCGTCCGCCGGATATCGCGATGACGGCGTGCGCACCCAGGCCAGGACGGCGGCCGAGTTCGAGCGGCTCGTCTTCACCGAGCAGGGGCTCGGCCTCATTCCGCCCGGCGTGGTCCTGGTGTCGCAATGGCGGCGCGGCGCCGACGAACCGCCCGCCCCCACTCCCGCCGAGGTCTCCGCCTACGGCGGCCTGGCCGTCCGAAACTGACCCGGCCCCCACCCGCCCCGGGTCAGTGGACGGGCTGGGTGGACGCGGTGAAGGGGCGGCGGGAGCCGGGCGCGCCGGTGTGCGTGGTGCCGTCGCTGTCGTAGGGGAAGGCGAAGGGAATGCCCGCGGCGGTCAGGGGGCGGGGGCGGTCCATCAGGTGGAAGTGCAGGTGCGGCTCGGAGGAGTTGCCGGAGTTGCCGACCTCGCCGAGCACGTCGCCGGCGCGCACGCGGTCGCCCTTCCGGACGCGGACGGAGCCGCGGCGCAGGTGGGCGAAGACCGCGTAGACGCCGTCGCCGAGGTCCAGGATCACGGAGTTGCCGACGATGAAGCGGCCCGCCGAGAAGGTCAGCAGGGACAGCAGCTGGCGGAACACCATGCCCTCCAGCAGGAGGTAGAGGACGCCGGGCCAGGAGTTGCGGCTCCAGTGGTCGCGCTGCCGGTCGCCCGCCTGGACGACGACGCCGTCGGCGGGGGCGAGGACGTCCTGCCCGAAGGCCGGGAACGTGTGCGGGGGCGCGGCGAGCGGCCACCGCTCGACGGGGCGCCAGTCACCGCTCGGCACGTGGACGAGGTCGATCGCGTAGGTCTGGCCGAGCTCGTGCGTCCCGTGGCTCGGGACCTTGTCGGCGGGGCTGTTGACCGGAATCCAGCGGCCCCGGACCGGGCTGCGCAGCACGACCGGTTCCCGTCCGGGAGCGCCGCCCGGCACGAAGGCCAGGGCGAGACCGCCCACGATGAGCACGAGCCCGACCACCGAGAGGGCGCCGAGGCCGTGCAGGGGCATGGTCAGGCACAGGGCCAGTCCGAGCAGGATGAACAGCATCCTGAAGCGGGCGATCGTCCGGTACATCTGTTTCCTCCGGCGGGTCGGGTCAGCGGCGTGCGGCCGCGAGGACCGTGAGCAGCGGCACCACCCGCTCGCCCGGGACGCTGTAGCGCCCGCGCGACGTGGTGCGCAGCCAGCCGGCCGCGACCAGCTGGCGCAGGTGGTGGTAGAGCTGGCCGGTGGTGCCGAGGCTCTCGTGGGCGGCCAGCTCGGCGGTGGTCCGGGCGCCGTGCAGGATCTCCCGCAGCAGGAGCAGCCGGACGGGATGCGCGAGCGCCGACAGCGTGTCCGCGGTCTGGGACCAGTCGTCCGACAGCAGGTCGTCCACCGGGTGGCCCTGCTGCCACTCGTAGTGCTCGCCTCCCGGAAGCGTCACCGATCCGGTGAACAGCACGGCGCCGGGGTCGGCGGTGCGGTCCTTCAGGGCGTCGAGGGCCCAGAACGTGTCGTCGCCGTCCCGGGCCTCGGCCGGGGGGCGGGCGCCGTCCAGCGCGGCCACGCGCTCCTCCAGCCGCGCCACCCTGTCCGCAAGACTCTCCTCACTCACGACCCCAATATTACGTAACTACGTAGTTCTTTCAAAACGAAGGCCGGGTCGGTGAGGTTCTGGGACGGCAGGTCCGCCGGGACGGAGCCGGGCAGCGCGATACCGAACCCGCTCGACCGGCGGGACCGGGCCAGATCGACGGTGACGCCCGGTCAGCCGGTGGCGAGCGGGGTGCCGTACGTCTCGCCGAAGACGATCTCCTCGACAGGGGTGCGGGTGAGCCGGGACGGGAAGCCGTGCTCGGGGTAGCCGACCGCGATGTGCGCGGCGGTGATCACGCCGTCCGGGATGCCGAGCAGTTCCTTGACCTGCGGCTCGTAGTGGACGAGCAGGGTGGTCAGGGCGCTCGCGACGCCCTGGGCGCGCAGCGCGAGGCAGAAGTTCTGCGCGGTGGGGTAGATGGAGCCGCCGCCGACCACGCTGAGGCGGTCGAGTTCGGTGTCGGTGGGGTGCAGCCCGTCCTGCTCGGCGCACAGCACGACGATGGCCGGCACCTCGTCCAGGTGCTCGGCGAAGTGGTCGGCGTCGGTGACGGCCTTCGGCAGCGCCCCGACGCCGATCTCCCCGGCCCCGATGCCGGCCAGGTAGGCCTTCCACGGCGTCAGGTACCACTCGGCGAGCTGCCGCTTGCGGTCCTTGTCGCGGACGACGACCCAGCGGACCGGCTGCCGGTTGCCGCCCTGCGGGGCGAACCTGGCGGCCTCGAACGCCTGCATCAGCACCTCGTCCGGCACCGGGTCGGTGCGGAAGTAGCGGCAGGTGCCCGTGGTCTTCATGGCCTCGATGACGTCCATGTCACCTTCCAGGGGGAGGGTCAGAGTTTGCGGCCGACGGCGCCGTACATCCAGATGAGGTCGAGGTTGGGGGTGACCGGACCGTCCGGCCGCCACAGCGGGGTCTGGACGATGCCGGGCTCCAGCAGCTCGAACCCGTCGAAGACGCGCTCGATCTCCGCCTTGCGGCGCGCCACGGCGGGGGCCTTGGCGCGGGTGTAGGTGCTGGCGACCTGGCCGACCTGGCTGGCGCGGAAGTCCTGGGTGGGGTGCGAGACCGCGAGGTACCCGCCGCGCGGCATCGCGTCGCGCAGCGGGGCGACGATGTCCTGCGGCTCCCTGTCGGGGACGAACTGGAGCACCGACACCAGCATCACCGCGAGCGGCTGCTCGAAGTCGATCAGCGCGCGGACCCGGTCGTCGGCGAGGATGCGCCCGGGCTCGCGGACGTCGGCCTGCACGACCGCCGTCCTGCCCAGCGGGTGCGTCGAGAGCAGCGCCCGCGCGTGCACCAGGACGATCGGGTCGTTGTCGACGTAGACGACGCGGGTCTCGGGGGCGATCTCCTGGGCGACCTCGTGCACGTTGCGCTGCGTGGGCAGCCCGGCGCCGATGTCCAGGAACTGCCGCACGCCGGACTCCACCAGGTGGCGGACGGCGCGGCGCAGGAAGGCGCGGTTCTCCCGGGCGATGGCGCGCAGCTCGGGCGCGGCCTCCAGGGCCGCCTCGGCGGCCTGCCGGTCGGCCTCGTAGTTGTCCTTCCCGCCCAGGTAGTAGTCGTACATCCGGGCGGGATGCGCCACCTGCACGTTGAGGTCGGCGGGGGGATTCTCCTCGTCCGTCACCTGTCGGGCCTCTCTCTTCGGCTCGCAGACCATCACCGCGACGATCCTGCGGCCGTTGGAAGGATCTTATTTAGGCGCCCTCGGAGCCGGGGGCGAAATGGCCTGGAGAGGCCCGAATTCACGTTCCGGTCCCCGGAACGCCCCTCGGACGCACGGCGGCCGGGGATGCGGGCGGGCGGGTTCGAAACTTTTCGAAGGCCGAGCACAGCGCCCTTGGCCACGTCCGGCAGCCTGACCTCTGAAAGCTCACGCAAGTGGTTGACGAATGAGACCTACGGGGATATTTTCCTGTCGGCCATCGAAAAGCTAGCGAAATATTTCGAAGCCCGCTCCCCTACTGAGGAGACATCCGATGGGCAGATCCCCGCGGACGTGGAAGGTTCTCCTGGCCCTGGTCCCCGTCGCCGTCACGTTCACGGCGACCCCCGCCGCCGCGACCCCGGCGGACCATGGCGCCCCAGGAAAGCCCGGCCCCGACTCCTACGTCTCGTTCCGGGACGGGCGCGGGTACTTCCCGCTCGTCGAGGACGGGAAGGCCGCCCCGCTCGTGGTGAGCGGGTCCGACCACCCCGGCGTCGTCCGCGTCGCCGGGGACCTGCGTGCCGACATCGAGCGCGTGACCGGCGTCGAACCGGCGGTCGCGCGGGACACGGCCCCGTCCGGGCGGGACGTCGTCATCATCGGCACGATCGGCAAGAGCCCGCTCGTCGACGCTCTCGTCGCGTCCGGGAAGCTGGACGTGCGGGGCATCGCCGGGAAGTGGGAGACGACCCTCGAACAGGTCGTGGAGAAGCCGCTGCCGGGCGTCCGCCGCGCGTTCGTGATCGCCGGGAGCGACCAGCGCGGCACGATCTACGGCGCCTACGACGTCTCGAAGAACATCGGGGTCTCCCCCTGGTACTGGTGGGACGACGTCCCATCCAGGCACCGGGACGCGCTCTACGTGAAGCCTGGCCGGCACACGCAGGGCACTCCCGCGGTGAAGTACCGGGGCTTCTTCATCAACGACGAGAACCCGGCGCTCGGCCGGTGGGCGCCGAAGCAGTTCGGCCCCGGAAAGGCCCCCGGGCATCCCGGCGGATTCAACAGCGCTTTCTACGCCAGGGTCTTCGAGACGATGCTGCGGCTGAAGGCCAACTACCTGTGGCCGGCGGTGTGGGGGCGCGCGTTCGCCGAGGACGACCCGCAGAACCACGCCACCGCGAAGAAGTACGGCGTCGTCATGGGGACGTCCCACGAGGCGCCGATGATGCGGGGCATCGAGGAATGGAACCGGCACGCCGTCCCCGCGGAGCGCGACGAGGACGGGAACGTCACCAAGCCCGGCCACGACCCGTACGGCGGGACGGGCGAATGGAGTTTCCGCCGGAACGCCGACGCCATCAAGAAGTACTGGACGGACGGCATCGAGCGGATGGTCGACGAGGACTTCGAAGGCGTCGTCACGCTCGGCATGCGCGGCAACGGCGACACCAGCCTGCCCGACGGCGACGGCATCGAGCTGATGCAGAACATCATCTCCAGCGAGCGGGGCATCCTCGAAAAGGTCACCGGAAAGAACCCGTCCGCCACTCCCCAGGTATGGACGCTCTACAAGGAGGTGCAGCGGTACTGGGACCGGGGCCTGCGCGTTCCCGACGACGTGACGGTCGTCTTCACCGACGACAACTGGGGGAACATGCGCAAGATGCCCGACCGGAGCCTGCCGGATCGGGCCGGCGGTTACGGGCTCTACTACCACTTCGACTACGTCGGCGGCGGCCGCAACTACAAGTGGGTCGACACGGCGCAGCTCGGCAACACGTGGGAGCAGCTGAACCAGTCCTACCAGTACGGCATCCGCAACCTGTGGGTGGCGAACGTCGGCGACATGAAGAACAGCGAGCTGCCGCTCCAGTTCTTCCTCGACTACGCGTGGGACCCCGGCCGCTGGCCGCTGAACAAGCTCCAGGAATGGCAGGAGCAGTACGCGGCGCAGAACTTCGGCCCCGAGCACGCGGCCGAGATCGCCGAGATCCTCGACGGCTACGGGAACCTCCAGGCCCTCCGCAAGCCGGAACTGCTCAACCGCCGCATCACCGTCGACCCCGGAAAAGACTTGCCCACCGACTCCAGCGCGGTCGTCTACGACGACCAGCAGACGCCCTTCTACCTGAACCAGTACCGGGAGATGGACGGCGTGACCGCGCGGTGGCGGGAGCTGGCCGCCAGGGCCGAACGGGTCCGCAAGCGCCTGCCGGAGGCGTACCAGGATGCCTTCTACCAGCTCGTCTACTACCAGGTGAAGGCGACGGCGAACCTGTACGAGCTGCGCGACGCCGAATTCACCAACATCCTCTATGCCGGGCAGGGACGCGCGGCGACCAACGACTACGCCGATCTCGCCGAGGCGCGGTTCGCCGACGACCAGGCGATGGCGACCTACTACAACACCCGGCTCGCCGGCGGGAAATGGGACGGTTTCCAGACCCAGCCGCACATCGGCTACGGCGACGTCGAACGGTACGGCCCCAACGCGCCCTGGCAGCAACCGGAGCTGAACAACGAGGCCCTGCCGGACGAGATCTTCCCCAAGCTCAAGCGCATCACCGTCCCGGACGGCGCCGACATGGGGGTGGCGATCGACGGCTCGGACGAATGGTGGCCGGCGTCGAAGTCCGAGGCCGTCCTTCCGGAATTCAGCCCCTACCAGAGCGCGCCGGCCCAGTACATCGAGGTCTTCAACCGCGGTTCCGACCCCTTCACCTACCGGATCACCCCGGCCGAACCGTGGGTGAAGGTCGACCGCGCCCATGGCCGCGTCGGTAAACAGATCCGGGCGACCGTTCATGTCGACTGGTCCCGCGCCCCGAAGGGCACCAGCCGCGTTCCCATCGAGATATCCGGGCCGAACGGCCGCAAGGTCACCGTCCAGGCCGTCGTGAAGAAGCCGGCGTCGTTCAAGGCGCGCGGTTTCGTGGAGGCCGGCGGCTACGTCTCCATGGACGCCGGCCATTACAGCCGCGCGACCGGCACCGCCCAAGCGCACTGGTACCGCCTTCCGGGCATCGGGCGCACCGACGCGGGAATGGCGGCGTACCCCGTCACCGCGCCGGTCCAGGAGCCCGGCAAGGGGCCGCGTCTCGAATACGAGATGACGCTGACCACCACGGGCCCGGTGAAGGTCTGGGCCTACCTCTCGCCGCGCAACAGCGTCCTTTCGACCGAGGGGCTGACCTACGCCGTCTCCATCGACGGTGAAAAGCCCCAGGTCGTGAATGCCACCACGGCGACGGGCGCCAACGACACCACCATGAACAAGCAGTGGGAGCGGAACACGTCCGACAACGTGAACCGCACCGCCACCACCCACACCATCACCGGATCGGGGACGCACACCCTGAAGTTCTGGATGGTCGACCCGACGGTAGTCCTGCAGAAGATCGTGGTCGACACCGGAGGACTCAGGGCCTCGTATCTCGGGCCCCCGGAAAGCCGGCGGGCCGGGTTTCGCTCAACCCCCACCCTGCAAGGAGGAACGAAACCATGAGAAGAGCACTCACCGCGGTGCTCGGAGCGGGTGCACTGCTCCTCGCACCTCAGGCGGCCGTGGCGTCCCCCGCGCCCCCGGCCCACGGCTCGCTGGGCAAGGCCGCCGCGGCCACCGGACGGGTCTTCGGCGCCGCCATCACACAGGTCCATATGGACGAGCGGGCCTACGTCTCCACGCTCGACCGTGAGTTCAATCAGCTCACGCCCGAGAACGAGCTGAAGTGGGAGACGACCGAGCCGACCAGGGGCTCGTTCGACTACGCCCCGGCCGACCAGCTCGTCAGGCATGCCCAGTCGCGCGGCATGAAGATCCGCGGGCACACCCTCGTCTGGCACAGCCAGCTGCCGACCTGGGTGAGCGACATCTCCTCGCGGCGCGAGCTGCTGGGCGTCATGCGGAACCACATCTGGAACGTCGCCGGGCACTACTCCGGGAAGCTCCACTACTGGGACGTCGTTAACGAGGCGTTCGAGGACGGGACCGGCGCGCGGCGCGACACGGTCTTCCAGCGCGTCATCGGCGACGGCTACATCGAGAAGGCGTTCCGGGCGGCGCGCGCCGCCGACCGCAAGGCCAAGCTCTGCTACAACGACTACAACATCGACGGGCGGAACGCGAAGAGCGACGCCGTCTACGCGATGGTCCGGGACTTCAAGCGCCGCGGCGTCCCGATCGACTGCGTCGGGCTCCAGGCGCACCTGACGCTCGGGAACGTCCCGTCCGACATCCGGGAGAACATGCAGCGGTTCGCGAAGCTCGGCGTGGACGTGCACGTCACCGAGCTGGACATCCGCATGCAGACGCCGCCCGACAGCGCGAAGCTCGCCACCCAGGCGGACGACTACCGGAAGGTCGTCTCCGCGTGCGTGGCCGTGCCGCGCTGCAAGGTCCTCACCGTGTGGGGCGTGACCGACAAGTACTCCTGGATCCCCGACGTGTTCCCGGGTGAGGGCGCCGCGCTCCTCTTCGACGAGAACTACGCCAAGAAGCCCGCCTACCGCGCGGTCATCGCGGCCCTGAGAGGAAAGCACCCCGGCAGGCCGTCCTGACCTCCGATTGTCCGGCACGGCGGCAGCTCCCATGCCGCCGTGCCGGAGCCGTTTCCGGACGCCTTCCCCGGAAACGGCGGCGTCCGAGGAATACATCCACTATCACGGGTAGCTCGGAGGAAGCCGGCGAACAGAGGGCGGGTGGACGCGTCGTGGCGCTGCGGATCGAGGACTACGGGCTGCTCGGGGACACGCAGACCGCCGCGCTGGTCGGCAGGGACGGGTCCGTCGACTGGCTGTGCCTCCCCCGGTTCGACTCCCCCGCCTGCTTCGCCGCCCTGCTCGGCGACGAGCACGCCGGGTTCTGGCGGATCGCGCCCGCGGCGGGCGGGCTCTGCACGCGGCGCCGCTACCGGGGCGACACGCTGATCCTGGAGACCGAGTGGGACACCCCGGACGGGACCGTCCGGCTCATCGACTTCATGCCCCCGCGCGGCGAGGCCGCCGACGTCGTCCGGATCGTGGAGGGCGTCAGCGGCCGCGTCCCGATGCACATGGCGCTGCGGCTGCGGTTCGACTACGGCCGGATCGTGCCCTGGGTGCGGCACCGCGAAGGGGAGATCAACGCGATCGCGGGACCGGACGCCACATGGCTGAAGACGCCGGTCGAGCTCGTGGGCCGCGACCTGACGACGTGCGCCGACTTCACCGTGGCGCCCGGCGACCGGGTCCCGTTCGTCCTGACGTACATGCCGTCGCACCTGCCGCGCCCGAAGGCGGTCGAGGCCGAGCGGGCGCTGTCGGACACCGAGCTGTTCTGGTCGCACTGGATGCGCCACTACGACTACGACGGGCGGTGGGACGACGCGGTCCGCCGGTCCCTGATCACGCTGAAGGCGCTGACGTACGCCCCGACCGGCGGCATCGTCGCCGCGGCGACGACGTCGCTTCCGGAGCAGCTCGGCGGCCCGCGCAACTGGGACTACCGGTTCTGCTGGCTGCGGGACGCGACGTTCACCCTCCAGGTCCTGCTCGGCACCGGCTTCGTCACGGAGGCGAGGGCGTGGCGCGAGTGGCTGCTGCGCGCCGTCGCCGGAGACCCCGCCGACCTCCAGATCATGTACGGGATCGACGGCACCCGGCGGCTCACCGAGTACACCGTCGACTGGCTCGCCGGGTACGAGGGCTCCTCACCCGTCCGGGTCGGCAACGCGGCGTCCGACCAGTTCCAGCTGGACACGTGGGGCGAGGTCCTGGACGGCCTGCACCTGGCGCGCGAGGCCCGCATCGAGGCGGAGCAGAGCGCCTGGGACCTGCAGCGCTCCCTGATGGACTTCCTCGAAGGCCACTGGAGCGACCCCGACAACAGCCTGTGGGAGGTGCGCGGGGACCGGCGCCACTTCGTCCACTCCAAGGTGCTCGCGTGGGCGGGCGTGGACCGCGCCGTCCAGGCCGTCGAGAAGCACGGCCTGGAGGGCCCCGCGGACAGGTGGAAGGCGCTGCGGGAGCGGATCCACGCGGACGTGTGCGAGAACGGCTACGACGCGGCACGCGGCACGTTCACCCAGTTCTACGGCTCCCGCGGGCTCGACGCGGCGCTCCTGCTCATCCCGCAGGTGGGGTTCCTGCCGTGGAACGACCCGCGCGTGGTCGGCACCGTGGACGCGGTGCAGCAGGACCTGTGCCGGGACGGGTTCATGCTGCGCTACGACACCGGCTCCGACGGCGGCGTGGACGGCCTCCCCGGCGACGAGGGCTCGTTCCTGGCCTGCACGTTCTGGCTGGCGGACGCCCTGCACGGCATCGGCCGGACGAAGCAGGCCACCGAGGTGTTCGAGCGGCTGCTCGGCCTGCGCAGCGACCTCGGGCTGCTGAGCGAGGAGTACGACACCGCCGCGGGGCGGCAGATCGGGAACACGCCGCAGGCGTACTCGCACGTCGGGCTCGTCAACACCGCCCGGCACCTGAGCGGCACCCGCCCCGCGGACCGCCCGGTCTGAAGCAGAGAGGAGAAGCGTCATGCGCGCCTTGACCGTCCTGCCCGGGGAGCGCGGGTCGCTGGCCGTCACCGACGTCCCCGAGCCGGAGCCCGGGGACGGCGATCTGCTGGTCGACGGGCTCGCCGTGGGGGTGTGCGGCACCGACCGGGAGATCGCCACCGGGGAGTACGGGTGGGCGCCGCCCGGCCGCGACCGCCTGGTCATCGGGCACGAGTCGCTCGGCCGGGTCCGGCACGCCCCGCCCGGCAGCGGCTTCTCCCCCGGCGACCTCGTCGTGGGCGTGGTGCGGCGGCCGGACCCGGAACCGTGCGGGGCGTGCGCGCACGGCGAGTTCGACATGTGCCGCAACGGCCGGTACACCGAGCGCGGCATCAAGGAGCTCGACGGGTACGCCAGCCGGGCCTGGCGGGTCGAGGCGGGCTACGCCGTCGCGCTGGACCCGCGGCTGGCCGAGGTCGGCGTGCTGATGGAGCCGACGACGGTCGTCGCCAAGGCATGGGACCAGATCGAGAAGGTCGGCGGGCGGGCCTGGTTCGAGCCGCGCCGGGTCCTGGTGACGGGCGCCGGCCCGATCGGGCTGCTGGCCGCGCTGCTCGGCGTCCAGCGCGGGCTGGACGTGCACGTCCTCGACCGGGTGGCGGACGGGCCGAAGCCGCGCCTCGTCGCCGACCTCGGCGCGACCTACCACCACGACGGCATCGAGCGGGCGGTCGCCGGGGCGGAACCCGACGTGGTGATCGAGGCGACCGGGGTGTCCTCGCTCGTCTTCGGCGCGATGGCGAACAACGCGGCCTTCGGGGTCGTGTGCCTGACCGGGGTGTCGCCGTCCGGGCGCCCGCTGCGGGTGGACGCGGGCGGCCTCAACCGCGACATCGTGCTGGGGAACGACGCGATCATCGGGTCGGTCAACGCCGGCCTCGGCCACTACGCCGACGCCGCGCGGGCCCTGGCGAAGGCCGACCTGGACTGGCTCGGCCGGCTGATCTCGCGCCGCGTCCCGCTGGAGCACTACGAGGACGCGTTCACCCCGCACCCGGACGACGTGAAGGTCGTCATCACCCTCGACGAGTGACCGGCCCGCGGACGAATTTTTGCCGCGATTCACCTCAAGACCAGGTCTATCGGACCGTCGACTCGACCGGAATCCCTGCGCGGACCTGGGCTTTTCGGCCAGGATGCGGGCATGAGCCTCCCGCTGATGCGCGGGCCCGACCACGTCGAGGCGGTCGGCCGGCATCCCCACCACAGCTCGGCACCAGCGCCGTGCGCGAGCGTCAGCCGATGTTGGTCCTCCAGCGCCTGCCTAGTCCAGGACGAATACTGCCGCCCCGTGACACGCCAAGCCGTGGACGCCCGCGGGGCGGTTCTGCCGGCGGAGACGCTGGTCGCACTTCTGCTCGCCGTCGGCCAGGGGCGCGGCTGGGGTTGGTCATCGCCGCGGATCATCGGCCTCCCGACCGCCACGACGCCTTCGCCTCCCTGTTCCTGATCGCCGAACGCCGCGCGGCCGCACCGCTGATCGCGCCGCAGCTCCTCGTCGGCAGGCGCCTGGTCGCCCTCGACGTCGCCACCGCCGTCATCGCAGACCACTCCGGCGCAGGCCAGAGGACAGTTCACGGTCCGACCGCCGGGCTTCGATGACGCGACTTCAGAACATAATCTGAGTGCTATGGCGGCACGAGCACTACCGCGGATTCAGTGACCTTCTCCGACTTGTCACGCAATCCCAAGTCCGTCGCCGAGCGCGCCGCACGCCTCGGCCGGCTGCGTGACAACCATCGCGACGCTCCCGATTCCTACCTCACAGCCGCCGATCGGGAAGAGCGGCGCGATGAGAGCCTGACGACCGCGTCACGGATCTTCCTAGGCTCATGAAGCATGATCCGAGCGCTCGGGCGTTGCTCCTTGCCATAGCCGACGTGTTCCCCTGGATCCGTCACCTGTGCACCTCAGAGGTCTGCGCCTGATTCCAGAGGGCGCGGGCCAAGCGGACCGCTCGAGCCGGGCGGGCACAGATCGCCCGGCTTTCGTCGTCCTGGGAACCTAACTCGGGCCGTGAGTTCGCGGCACCACCTGACGTCGGCTGGGTGCAACCAGGTTGGGTGGGGCGGGGTTTCCAGGGGGTTGCCGGTGAGAGAGGAGCGGGTGATGACCATGGGATCCTCGGCGGAAGGCCGACAGGGGGCAGGCGATGCGTGGGCGGTCATGGAGAAGTTCTATGCCGCTGAGGCGGCGTACGTGGCCGCAGGCGGGCAGGGCACGGCGAACTATGAGCAGGCTGCCGCATATCTGGATCCGGAGGTGGTGCTGCATCAGGCTCCGGGCCTGCCGTTCACGGGGAGCGGAACGTGGCGTGGCCGAGACGGCATGGAGCGGTTCCTGGCCCGGTTCAGTGAGGTCTGGGAGTCGATGGAGTTCCTGGACCAGGAGCACTGGGGCGATGGGGACACCGTGGTGGTGCGCAGTCGGGTGCGGTTCCGTGCCCGGGCCACCGGCCGCGAGGTGGAGACGTTGATCTTGCAGCTGATCAGCGTGCGGGATGGGCGCATGCTCGAATGCCGTCCCTTCTACTGGGACCCGGCCGCCATCGCTGAAGCCTGTGGCTGGGCGGGCACGGAAGGGGAAGGCGAGGATCCGGCGGGTTGATCAGCCGGTCGCGGCGACCCCGGCGTCGAAGCGGGCTCGTGGTGTCAGCTTTGGGCGGCGGCCAGTAGGCCTTCCTAGTCGTCCAGGCAAGGGTCGCAGCTTCGCAGGTGAACGGCGACTCCGGGGAAGCGTTCCTCGGGGTCGCCGCCCGCGAGGCGTTCTTCCCCGTAGAGGTCGAGCAGATCGAAGGTGCCCGCGCAGCCCGCGTCGAGCGGATCCGTTCTGAGGAACCGCTCCAGGGGCTCCCAGCTTTTCGGCCAAGGCGTCCGCCGGCACGCCGCCCAGCACGAGGGCCGAGAAGATCGTGCGCTAATGTTCGGTCAGTTCGTCGTCCACCGCACGGCGCAGAGCCGAGACGACACGAACGCTCAAGAGGTCATCACCGGCTGGCGCGCCACAGCGCGCATCAAGGCGGACGGCACCCAGCACGAGGAAGCCCTCCGACCGACCTCCGGCGACTTCGGTCCCGTCGAGGTGACGCCTTGAGCCCAAACGAGGAGACAGGGTCACCGTCCCACCGCCGGACGGCGAATGGGACGTCAGGTTCGGCACCAGCGAGGCGGTACGAGGCCGGGAAGAGCTATGCCGCCTCGCAGTGTCGAATACTCGCCGTTGCCTGGAGGCCTTACGATCCGAGCCGCGGTCCCGCTCCAACCACGAGCGGCAGCACCGACTCCGCGGAGACCTTGCACACACCGACACAACGGTCAAGACCTTGAGCAGTGGGAGTACGAGGTCACGAGCGGTGGGCGCGTCCGCTACGTCATCAACGACGACGGCCGAACGGTCTGGATCGTCTACGCGTCCCCTCGCCACCCCAAGGACACCGACCGATGAGCACCGGACGCCGGTGACAGGACGTCCAAGCGGAGGCACGAGACGCGACAACGGCGATCAAGCAGGGGCATGGGACGCAACGGCCAGGCCCGTCGGCGACCCCGAACTCGCCGAGTCCGGGCTTGTGTCGAACTGGACGCTTGGGGTGGGGGTGCCGCTGCATCGGCCGTTCGGAAATAAGTTGATCTTCAGGTGGGCGTCGGAGAGGGTACCCGCCAGGGTGTCCCGGCTGGGCCGCAGGGCTTCCGGGGTCGAATGGAGGTCAGGCCTTGTGGTATCCGAAAATCCCGCAGCGGTTCGGCGACGGGCCGTTGCCCGGCGGGAGCTGGGTGGCCGAGGAGAAGGTGCACGGCGCCCACCTCGCGTTGGTCAGCGATGGCCGGACGGCGCGGGCCGCCGGGCGGCGCGGTCTGCTGGACGAGGAACGGCTTGAGGCGTTCTTCGGGGTGACGCGTCTGTGGCCGGTCCTGGCGACAGCGGCGGCGGCAGCGGCCCGGGCGGTCGGACAGGACGTGGTCTTGTACGGGGAACTGGCCGGCGGGGGCTATCCGCACCCGCAGGTACCGCCGGTCGAGGACATCGGCCCTGTACAAACCGGCGTTTGGTACTGCCCTGACCTGGTGTGGCTGGCGTTCGACGGCGCCGTCAGCACCTCCTCGGGACCGCGCTGGATGAGCCGGGCCGAACTGGCGGATCTGGCGGCCGGCGTCGGCCTGCAGTGCGTGCCGCTGGTGGGTCAAGGCCGTCGGCAAGAGCTGAGAGAGCTGGCGGTCGACTTCCTGACGCTGGTGCCCGGTGCGCTGGGTCTTCCCGAACTGCCCGGCAACCGCGCCGAAGGTTACGTCCTCAAACCCGCCGCAGCTTGGGATACGAGCGAACGGGGACCACGGCCGGTCCTGAAGGTCAAACATCCCGACTTCGCCGAGGACGCCCGCTACAACGGCGCCCGGCCGTTCGTGCCACCACCCGGTGGTGTGACGGGAGTAGCGGCATGGCTGCTGGCGGCTGCGGTCGAGCGGCTCACCCCACCGCGCGTGGACGCGGCCCGCAGCAAGCTGGGTCCGGCCGCCGACACCGCCGAGTTGGCCGACGAGGTGGTGGCCGACCTGCTCGCCGACCTTGATGAGGATCTGGGCGGCCTACCCGACTCCGACCACCGAGGCCTGGCCGCCGCGCTCACACCGGCGGCCCGCACGCTGGCCACGCTTCAAGACCACTGACCCGGCCGGTCTATGAGTGCAGCGGGATGTGCGGTCTGGCCACGTGGCGCAGGGGGCTGACGATCGGAGTGCCCGCCCTGCGTGCGGCGCCCAGCATGTATCCGTAGTCGATCGCGATCCGCGACCAGACGACCTTGCCCTCGCCCAGCTCGAACCACCCGCAGCCGCCGGACGCGAACGCCTGGACCAGGATCAGCCCGCGCCCGGAGGTGCTCGACTGGTGGGGCTGCTGGATGACGGGCCGGCCGGGGTGGTCGTCCCACACGCACATCTCGACACCCTGGTCGATCCGGCTGACCCACACGCGGATGATCCTGCCCTCGCAGAGCCGGGCCGCATTGGACGCGAGTTCGCTCACGATCTGTACGGCGTCGCCCTCGAAGGCGCCAAGCCCCCAGGAGGCGAGCGCGCTCTTCACGAGTTCGCGTGCCAGATAGACGGTCTCAAGGTAGGCCCGGAAGTTCTCGCTGAACATGTTTTGTGGATCTATGTCCATTATCGGGGTCGCGGACATCTACTCCCCTTCTCTCAGTCCGTGTAATTGACCACAGACTGACGCACGCGCTTATGCTTGTCTTCTTTCGTTCAGAAACATCAAGTCTGAGGATCTTGAGTGGCTAAGGCGGACCGTCTCGACCCGGACAACAATCCATGGCACTGGCTAGCCACTGACCTGCGAATATGGCGCATCGAGCGCAACCTGTCACAGGCTCGGCTAGCCGAGATCTTGAGGATTGATGATTCCACTGTTTCGAACTACGAATCGGGCACTACGAGAATCCCCGAGCGTACGACTGAAATTCTTGACCAACTTTGGGGTACTCGTGGGCACTTCTCCCGAATTCGCCGACATGCCGTGTCGGCACACAACCCTGACTGGCGTCACCAGAACATCGAGCACGAGGCAAAGGCGTCCGTCATCAGGACCTACGAGAGTTCTCTGGTTCCGGGTCTTGTTCAGACGGAGGGTTACGCGCGGGCGGGGTTCGACTCCGCGGGTATCGGCAAGACGCAGGCGGACGAACTTTGGGAACAGCGGCTGGCCCGCCAAGCGGTCCTGGACCGTCCCGACCCCCCGCAACTCTGCGTGCTGCTTGATCAGGCAGTGATCACGCGCCGAGTCGGCGGGCCGGACGTGATGCGTGAGCAGCTCACGCGGCTTCTCGAGGTGGCGGACTGGCCGCACACCATCGTGCGCATCATTCCTTGGGAGGCTGGCGCCCATATGGGACAAGATGGCGCATTCAAGCTCATGACGATTAATGCGAGCGATGTGGTCTACATCGAGGCTGCGATCGAAGGCAGATTGATCATCGACCCGACAAAAGTGCTTGATGTCCGGTTACGGTGGGAGCGGATCGGGGCCCGGGCGCTGCCTGAGGTCCTGACCCGTAGGTTGATCGCCGACCAGATGGAGAACACGCGATGACCGAGCCTGCCTGGCGTAAGGCAAGCCGCTCCAGCACCACGGGCGGAGACTGCGTTGAGGTCGCGGATTTCAGCACCGTGATCGGTGTGCGTGACAGCAAGGCTCGCGACGCCGGGCATCTCACGCTCTCCCCCGAGAGCTTCGCCCGGCTCATCACCGCTATCAAGCGAGGAGAGCTGCACTCGTAGTCCTGTCGCGTCCAGCTTGGCTTGCGGTTGGTGGCGGTGGGTGGGTTGACCTTGTCGTTGGCGGCAGGGTTTGAGGATTGCCCGCATGGACGGCTCGATGCGGGACAAGGTGGTTGTTGTTACCGGCGCGGGCACGGGCATAGGCCGTGCGACTGCGCGTCTGTTCGCCGGGATGGGCGCGCAGGTGGTGGCCGTAGGCCGCAGAGCGGAGCCGCTGGCGGAAACCGCTGATGGTCATGACGGCATCCATCCACTGACGGCCGACGTCGCTGCCGAGGGCGCCGCTGAGGAGATCGTGCGCGCCGTCACGGAGTCGTATGGACGGCTGGACGTGCTGGTCAACAACGCGGGGATCGTCGGCAGCGGGGCGCTGGGGACGATCACCCGGGATCTGATCGCACCACAACTGGCGACCAATCTGGTCGCGCCGGTCATGCTGGCGCAGGCCGCGTTGCCCGCGTTGGAAGCCGGCGGCGGGGTGATCGTGAACGTCACCACGTCGGTCGGGCAGCGGGCCTGGCCGGGCAACGCGGTCTATGCCGCGACGAAGGCCGCCCTGGAACTCCTCACGCGCAGTTGGGCGGTGGAACTGGCCCCTCGCGGGGTTCGAGTGGTCGCGGTCGCCCCTGGAGCGATCGACACCCCGATCGGGGAGCACCAGGGACTGTCACCTGAGCGGAAAGCAGCGGTCCGGGAATGGCAGGTCGCTCACACGCCGCTGGGGCGGATCGGCCGTCCCCAAGAGGTGGCTTGGGCGATCACGCAGCTGGCCTCGCCGCAGGCATCGTTCGTCACAGGGGTGGTCCTCCCGGTCGATGGCGGGGCGGTCGTCGCGTGATACGACTGGCGAGGGAGGTGGGGCCATTGCGGATCGGCGAGTTGGCGCAGGCCACGGGGACGACACCGCGTGCGCTGCGGCACTATGAACACGCAGGGCTGATCACCTCCGGGCGGGCGCCCAACGGCTACCGGATCTATGACGAGGGCGTCGTCGTGCGGGTCCGCAACATCCGCTACCTGTTGGCCGCCGGCCTCACGCTCGAAGACGTCCGCGCGTTCCTGCCCTGTCTGGACGGCGACGTGGCAACCGCGTCGCCCTCGGACAAGGCCATCCAGGTCGCGCTGGATCGTCTCGCCGTCCTCGACGAACGCATCACCGCCCAGACCGAGGCACGCGACCGGCTGGCGGCGGCACTGCACCAGGCGACCGGACAGAGCGGCCGCACGGTCGCCTGACTTCCGCGCGCATTACGTGATCTTGCGCGGGTGTTGGTCGTCGCGGGTGGGAGGGTTCACCGGGCGCGCGTCATGATCAGCGGGCTGTTCCGCTGAGAGGGGCGTTGCCGATGCGCTGGGTCGTGGCCGGGGTCGTCGTTGCGGGGCTGGTGGTCGGGGGGTTACCTGCGTTCGCGGAGACGGCGCCGGGAACCGACGGGGCCGGGTCCGGGGAGCGGGTCGGCGGGTGGGCGCGGAGGTCGGCTGGGGTCGGGGGGCTTCGGTTCACTTCGGTGGAGCGGACGGCGCCTGGGGTGGTCTTCAAGACCTTCGAGACGTCCGGGGTCGGGGGGCGGGTGGTGGGTGATCTGCTGGACGTCGATCTGCGCGGGCCCGGTGTCTCCGTGGGGCTGCTGCATCCGCCGGTGGTCGCGGCGAGGCGGACGGTGTCGGAGATGGCGGACGCGCAGCAGGCGGTGGCCGGGGTGAACGGCGACTACTTCAACATCAGCGAGACCCATCCGGGAGTGGTGCCGACCGGGGCGTCGTCCGGGCCCGAGATGGACGGCGGACGTCCGATCAAGGGGGCCGTGCCGGACGGGCAGCGGTTCGGGCCCGCGCTGCCGCCGGGCACGTCCGCCGAGGACGTCATCGGCATCGGGACCGACCGGCGCGGGCACGTCGGGCGGCTGCACCTGACGGGGACCATCCGGGCGGGGCGGACGTCCATTGCTCTGCGCGGGCTCAACCAGTACGCGCTGCCGGTGGGGAGTGCCGGGGTGTTCGATTCCCGGTGGGGTGCGGTCTCGCGGCAGCGCGCGGTGTGCGGGACGGACGAGGTGCGCGGCGCCCCGTGCAGCACGAACACCGCCGAGGTGACCGTCCGGCGGGGTGTGGTGACGGGTGTGTCCGACAGCGCGGGTGCGGGTGCGATTCCGGAGGGCACGACCGTGCTCGTCGGGCGGGAGAAGGGCGCCGACGCGTTGCGGCGGCTGCGGCTTGGGGAGAAGGTGCGGGTGTCCTACCGGTTCGCTGGTCCACGGTTCCGGTTCGCCGTCGGCGGGTTCCCGGTTCTCAGGAACGGCAGGCCGCTGGACGGTCTGAGCCCCTTCGGCCCCGCGCCGCGGACGGCCGCCGGTGTCAGCCGCGACGGGTGGCACCTGTACCTCGTGGTGGCGGACGGACGGTCGCTGCAAAGCGCCGGCCTGACCCTCGCTGAACTGGCGTCCCTCCTGTACAAGGCCGGTGTGGACGACGGCGTGAACCTCGACGGCGGCGGCTCCTCGACCTTCGTGTCGCGAATACCTGGGGCGACGTCGGTGACCGTCCGCAACGTGCCGTCCGACGGAACGGAACGCGCCGTCGCCAACGGCATCGCCGTGTCCAGCAGGAGGGCCGGTCTCCTCGCCGGCTTGGCCTCCTGACCGGGACGGCCTCTTGTACGGCGCCGGGGTGACGGACCGAGAACGTGAGCGAGCACGGCGGCTCGCCGAGGATCTGGAACGCGACGCCGAGAAGTACCCCGAGGAACGCGCGGAGATCCTGATAGAGGCCGCCACGCAGTGGTCGCGAGCGGGCGACCCGGACCGGGCGCTGCGGATCTACGATGGCGTCGTCGCCTCGGCAGAGGAAGAGGACGCCCAGTTCGCGGCGGCCGAACGGATCTCGCTGCTCGCCGACCTCGGCCGGACCGAGGAGGCGGACGCGGAGATCATCCGGCTCGGGAAGGCCAAGCTCCGTCCGGGACCGGCCCAGCTGATCGCGGAGTTCCTCGAGGAGCGGGGACGGCTGGAAGAGGCCCTCACGTGGTTCAACATCGCCTGCCGGGACCTCATGTCGGACGACGGCGAACTCGCCGAGACCAGTCTGTTCGCGCGGCCGGAGCTGCGGGGCCGCCGGCGCGTCCGCCGGTCCCTCGGCCTCCCGCCCGACGCTCTCGATCTGCACGGTGAAGACGAGCCGGCGGAGTTGGCCGAGCTTCTGGACAGGGCCGCAGCCCGGCCCCAGCCGAACGTGGGCTCGTTCTTCGTCCGTCCCGATGTCGCCCGCGCTTTCGCCGAGGGCCTCGTCCACGGCACCGCGCCCACCGACGCGGCCTCCTACTTCCGGGAGGTCGAGCGCGGGTGGCGCGCCTCCAGCGACGAGGCCGGCGCCTCCAAGCTCCGCATCCTGCCGACGAGGGTGGACGACATCCTCAAGTACGCAAGCGACCGGGGCCGCGACCCGAAGGACCAGCAGACCCGCGCCGACCACCTCCTGGACCGCGTCCGTGAAGGTGCGGTCACCCTTGATTGGCCGCCCGAACGCAACGCCCCCTGCTGGTGCGACTCGGGCCGCAAGTACAAGAAATGCTGCGGCTCCCCCACTGGCCGCTGAGTCAGGAGGACGGCTTCTTGTCCTGGCGGCGCTTGTCGCGGACGTAGATGATGCCGGCCTTCCCGTCGCCGGGGCTGCGGCGGTCCAGGTCGAAGAGCATCGTCGCGCTGATCAGTTCGCTGAGCTTGGCGTAGCCGTAGTTGCGGGAGTCGAACTCGGGGCGCTGCTTGGTGATGATGTGGCCGACGGACGCCAGGGGAGCCCAGCCGTCCTCGTCGGAGGCCGCCTCGACGGCGTTGCGGAGGAGGTTGACGAGCGCGGTGTCCTGCTTGAGCTTCGCGGCCGGGGTCGGGGGCGCCGCCTTGAGCGTCGCGGCGGCAGGGGTGGCCGGGTCCTGGTCGTAGGCCAGGTTCTCGATGTAGATGAACTTGTCGCATGCCGCCACGAACGGTTTCGGCGTCTTGCGCTCGCCGAACCCGTAGACGGTGAGTCCCGACTCGCGGATCCTCGCGGCCAGGCGCGTGAAGTCGCTGTCGCTGGAGACCAGGCAGAACCCGTCGAAGCGGTCGGAGTACAGCAGGTCCATCGCGTCGATGACCATCGCCGCGTCCGTGGCGTTCTTGCCGGTGGTGTAGGCGAACTGCTGGACTGGCTGGATCGACTGGGCGAGCAGCTGCTCCTTCCAGCTTCGGAGGCTGGTGCCGGTCCAGTCGCCGTAGGCCCGTTTGACGTGGGCCGTGCCGTACTTCGCGACCTCCGCCAGCAGCCCCTCGACGATGGCGGCCTGGGCGTTGTCGGCGTCGATGAGGACAGCCAGCCTGTCGGCGTTCTCGCTGACCACGCGTCACACTCCCCCAGACGGAGCCGTAGGTGTCCAGTAGATCAGAGGTCGGACGCGTCCGCTCGCCGACCGCCGTCAGTGGCGGGCCTGGATCGGATGCCGCTCGACGACGGCGCCCTTCTCCACGAAATGGACGGCGCTCCACATGTTCGTCGTGCCGCACGCGTGGTTGGGGATGATGCGCAGCAGGTCTCCCACGCGCAGGGACGCGGTTCCCGGGCCGGTGAGGTAGCCGTGCTCCTCGTTTCCGTTCGGGAAGGCGACGTCCTCGATGGGCGCACCCGACGCGTCGCAGACGATGCCGAGGCCTCCGGCGTTCGCGAGCGAGTCGGAGCTCATCGCCTTGATGCCCGCGTCGATGATCGCCGTCCCGGGGCGCTGGACGCTGACGACCCGGGTCAGGACGGTCTGCGCGCACTGCCTCACGCAGGCGCTGCCGAGCCCGACCTGGTTGGCGTCGAAGTAGACGTAGGTGCCGGGGCGCGCCTCGGTCACCCCCGGGGCGAACGGCGCCGACGTCGCCCCCGGCGTCGAGCCGACCGACACCAGCGGGCACGCGTGGCCGTCCGCGCGCAGGGCCTCGGCGACCTCCGCGAGCGTCCGCCCCGCGAGGCCTCCGGCCGCCTCCAGCGCCGGACGGTCGGTGCCGTGCGCGGCGAGGTGCCCTTCGTGCGTGAGGACGCCCCGCAGTTCGAGGGCGGGCAGCTTGGCCAGGTCCGCGGCGGTGCGGACGGCCCTGTCGGGGTCGACCCCCGCGCGGTGCAGGCCGGTGTCCACCTCCAGCACGAACGGGACGGCGACACCGGCCGCCGAGGCGGCCTCCGAGAGCGGCCCGGCGGCCTCCACCGAGTCGAGCGCGACGGTCAGCCCGCCCCGGGCGAGGGCCTCGACCGCGAACGCGACCTTGGCCGGCCCCACCGGCTGGTGCGCCCACAGCACGTCCTCGACGCCCTCGTCCTGGAGCAGCGCGACCTCCGCCGGGGTCGCGCACGTGAAGCCGGACGCGCCGTGCGCGAGCTGGCGGCGGGCGACGGCGACGCACTTGGACGTCTTGAAGTGCGGGCGCAGCGCCACCCCGGCCGCGCCGATCGCGTCGGCCATCCCGGCGAGGTTGTCCTCCATGCGGGTGCGGTCGACGAGCAGCGCGGGCGTGGCCAGGTCCTGCAGCGGGGTCACGCCAGCCCCATCTCCGGACGCGGGTCGCCGTCCAGAAGCCATTCGACGGTCTCCTTCCTGATCTCCGGGAAGCCGGACGGGCGCCGACCGACCATCTCGCGCAGCCCGGCGACGGCCTCGTCGGGCGTCCAGAGCGGGAAGTCCGAGCCGAAGACGAGCTTGCCGACCACGTCCCACTCCTGCGCCCGTGCGAGCGCGAGGTAGCCGTCCATCGGTCGCGCCCACGAAGCTGAGACGTCGGAATACACGCGGCGGTTCTTGCGCAAGGTCACGATCGTCTCACGCTGCCAGGGATGCCCGAGGTGCGCGATGATCTGGACGAGGTCGGGGTGCCGGCGCGCCACCTCGTCCACGACGAGCGGGTTGCTGACCGACAGGTCGCCCGCCGGGCTCGGCGTCGCCCCCATGTGCCACAGCACGACGAGGCCCGCGTCGGCCGCCGCCCGGTAGAACGCGTCGTACTTGGCGTCGCGCGGGTCGAACAGCGCCAGCACCGGGTACAGCTTGATGCCGCGCAGGCCGCGCGCCACGCCGTCGGCGAGCTGGTCGAGGACGTCGGGGTCGGTGGGGTCCAGCGCCATGAACCCGATCGTCTCCGTCTCGGTGCCCGCGCAGAACTCCTCGGTGTAGGAGTTCGGGGTGAGGACGCCCGCCGCGGTCGCCCGGATGCCGAACACGCAGGCGGCGGTCACCGGCTTCATCGCGCGGTCGTAGTCGGCCCGGCCGAACTCGTGGGCGCCCCGCCCGTAGACGGGCCGCCAGTGGTCGTCCCACTCGTGGCCCCAGTGCTCGGGACGCTGGCAGTGGGTGTGGAAGTCGATCAAGCATCCTCCCGGGGTCGGGGCGCGCCGGGGCGCAGGGACGAGCGGAGGTAGTCCAGCGCGGCGACGACGTCGGCGTCGGCGGCGAGGCCGGCCGCGGCGGCGCGCAGCCGGTCCAGGTAGCCGGCCCGCCGCGCGTCGTCGTACTCGGCGGACGGCCCCGACACGCTGACGGCGGCGACGCAGACCCCGTCCACCTCGACGGGCGCGGCGACGCAGCGCAGGCCGACGCTGCCCTCGTTGTCGTCGACGGCGTGCCCGCGCCGGGCGGTCTCGCGCAGGTCGCGGACCAGCGCATCGGTCGTGGTGAAGGTGTGCTCGGTGCGGGCCGGGAACGGCTCGGGCGGCAGGTGCGGGGCGAGCTCGGACGGGTCGAGGCGGGCGAGCAGCATCTTGCCGAGCCCGGTGCAGTACGCGGCGTCGCGGGTGCCGGGCGTGGTGTGGAAGCGGATCGGCCGGTCGGGTTCGCGGACGCACACGTGCAGGACCTCCCGGCCGTCCAGCACCCCGAGGTTGGCGGTCTGCCCGGTGTCCTCGGCGACGCCGGCGAGGTGCTCGCCCGCGACCTGCGACAGGTCGAGGCCGGTGAGGTACGCGGACGACAGCGTCAGCGTCTTGTGGCCGAGCCGGTAGGCGGGGCGCTCGTCGGCGCGGACCACGTACCCCATCTCCTCCAGCACGCCGAGGAGCCGGACGAGGGTGCTCTTCGGCAGGCCGGTGGCCGCGTTGAAGTCGTTGAGGGTGAGCGTGCCGCCCCGCTCGGCCAGCCGCTCCAGCAGGGCCAGGCCGCGGGCGAGCGCGTTCGCGTGGTAGTTGGCCGCGGCCGGGCGGTCGTCGTCCACGGTGCCGCCGCGGGGCCGTGCCGGCTTACTCGGTGCCGGCTTGTTCGGTGCCGGCTTACTCGGTGCCGGCTTACTCGGTGCCCGCGTGCTCGGTGCCCCTGGGGTTCTCTCCATGGGTGGGTGCCTCGTCTCCGATCAGGGGGTGCGCAGGATCTCGCCGGGCCGCGCGCCGCGGTGCGCGCCGTCCTCGACCACGGCGCGGCCGTTGACGACGACCGCGCGGATCCCGTCCGGATACTGCTGGGGTGCTGCGAACGTAGCCCGGTCGGCGATCCCGGCGGGGTCGAAAACGGCGATGTCGGCCGCCGCCCCCGCGCGGAGCACGCCGCGCCCGGCGAGCCCGGCCCGCTCGGCGGGCGCCGAGGTGCACTTGCGGACGGCCTCGGCGAGCCCGAGCCGGTCCGCTTTGGGACGGTCCCCCGCGCCCCGGACGTACTCGGCGAACAGCCGCGGGTAGCAGCCGTACGAGCGCGGGTGCGGGGTGCCGCTCCCGGTCGGTCCGTCCGGGTCGAGGGCCTGGCCGTCCGAGCCGATCACCCCGGCCGGGTGGGCGAGCGCGTCGAGCAGGTCGCGCTCGCTGCGCCCGCCCGCCACCATCTGCACGCCGTTGCCGTGCTCGGCGACGAGGTCGAGCGCCACCCGCGCCGGGTCGGTGCCGGCGTCGGCGGCGAGGTCGGTGAGCGGCCGCCCGCCCACGGCGATCTGGTCCCAGGTGTTCGGCATGTCGCGCCACTCGTCGGTGATGCGGGCGCGGACGGCGCTGTCGGCCAGCCTGGCCCGCATCGGGCCCTCGCCGCCGTCCTGCGCCCAGGCGGGCAGGAGCTGCGACAGCGGCGCGTTCCCGGCCAGGTAGGGGTAGATGTCGAAGGCGACGTCCAGGCCCGCTCCGCGGGCGGCGTCGATCAGCTCCAGCGCCCGCGCGACCGAGCCGTGGTTGCGGCGGCCGACGGCGACCAGGTGCGAGATCTGGGTGCGGCAGCCGGTCGCCGCCGCGACCCGCAGCGCCTGCCGGACGGAGTCGAGCAGCCCGTCGGCGTAGTCGCGGACGTGCCAGGCGAACAGCCGGCCGTGTGCGGCGGCGGTGCGGCCGAGCGCCTCCAGCTCGTCCTCGCGCGCGTAGCAGACGGGCGCGTAGACCAGGCCGGTGGAGACGCCGGCGGCGCCCGCGGCGAGCGCGTCGCCGAGCAGGCCGCGCATCCGGTCGAGCGCGGCGGCGCCGGCCGGGCGGTCGCCGAACCCGACCGCCGCCGCGCGCAGCGGCGTGTGCGCGACGAGCGCGGCCACGTTCACCGCCGGGCGGGCGGCGGAGAGCGCGTCGAAGTAGCCGGGCAGGTCCGTCCAGTCCCAGCGGACGGCCGGGTCCAGGTCCAGGTAGCCCGCGGCCGAGCGCAGGGCTTCCCGGTAGGCCTGGGAGGCGTCGGCGACGGGCGTCACGCCGAGGCCGCAGTTGCCGACCACGACCGTCGTGATCCCCTGCCGGACCGCGCTGTGGGCCTCGGGGGACGACAGCAGCGTCAGGTCGGAGTGGGTGTGGACGTCCACGAACCCCGGCGTCACGACGTGCCCGGACGCGTCCAGCGTCCGCGCCGCGGGGCGTCCCGCGAGGTCGCCGATCGCCTCCACCCGCCCGCCCGCCACCGCGACGTCGGCGCGGCGCGGGGCGGACCCGGTGCCGTCGACGACCGTCCCGCCGGCGATGAGCAGGTCCGTCACGGCGCCTGCGTCCGCAGCCGGAACGTCGCCTGCACCTCCACCGGGCTCCCGGTCGGCAGCGCCGCCACCCCGAGCGCGACCCGCGCGTGCCGCCCGGCGGACTCGCCCAGCACCTCGGTGAACAGCGCCGTCGCCGCGTCGGCCACCAGGTGCTGGTCGGTGAACCCGGGCGCGGACGCCACCCACACCGACACCGCCTCCACGTGCTCGACCGCGCCGAGCCCGCCGTCGCCGGCCAGCTCGTCCCGGACGGCGGTCAGGACGTTGCGGGCGCACTGCCACGCGCAGGACCGCGCCGTGTCGAGGGTGACGTCCTCCCCCACGCGGCCCTCCGCGAGCAGCTTCCCGTCGCGGGCGGCGACCTGCCCCGAGGCGATCAGGGACGCGCCGGTGCGGCGGGCGGCGGCGACGGGCGGCCGCTCCCCCGCGGGCCCCGGTTCGGCGGGGGCGGCGGCCAGTCGTCGGTCTGCGTCGTGGTGCACGGGTCTCCTCCGGGTGAGAGCGGTCAGGCCGTGGCCGGGACGTCGGCCTCGGCGAAGTGGCAGGCGACGGGATGCCCGGCGCCGGGGCGCACGACCAGCGGCGGCGCCTCGGTCGCGCAGACGTCCTGGGCCTTCCAGCAGCGGGTGCGGAAGCGGCAGCCGGACGGCGGGTCGATCGGGCTCGGCACGTCGCCGGTCAGCGTGATCCGCTCCCGGCCGGTGCGCCCGCCCGGACGCGGCGACGGGACGGCCGACAGCAGCGCCTGCGTGTAGGGGTGCGCCGGGCTCCGGAAGATCTCGTCCCGGGTGCCCTGCTCCACG
The DNA here is from genome assembly GCF_039871695.1 of Actinomadura sp. B10D3. Classification (NCBI taxonomy): domain Bacteria; kingdom Bacillati; phylum Actinomycetota; class Actinomycetes; order Streptosporangiales; family Thermomonosporaceae; genus Actinomadura; species Actinomadura sp. B10D3. Next base: position 607,417 of record NZ_JBDPLY010000001.1, on the reverse strand, counting down.
ATCGTCCCGAGGTACATGACGGCGATCTCGTGCGAGACGTGCCGCACCACCGACAGGTCGTGCGAGATGAACAGGTACGCCACGCCCAGCTCGCGCTGGAGCTCCCGCAGCATGTTGACGACCTGCGCCTGGATCGACACGTCCAGCGCGCTGACCGGCTCGTCCAGCACCAGGACCTTCGGGCCGAGGGCGAGCGCGCGGGCGATCCCGATCCGCTGCCGCTGCCCGCCGGAGAACTCGTGCGCGTACCGGCGGGCGTGCGACGGCGCGAGCCGCACCATGTCGAGCAGCTCGGCGACGCGCCTCTCGCCGCCGTCGCCGTAGCGGCCCTGCACGCGCAACGGCTCGGCGATGATGTCGTGGACGGTCATCCGCGGCGACAGCGACGCGTACGGGTCCTGGAACACCAGCTGCAGGTCGCGGCGCAGGGCGCGCAGCTCGGCGCCGCGGGCGCGGGTGACGTCCCGCCCGGCGACGACGATCCGCCCGGCGGTGGGCTCCAGCAGCCGCACCACCATGCGTCCCGTGGTCGTCTTGCCGCAGCCGGACTCGCCGACCAGCCCGAGCGTGCGCCCCGCGCGCAGGGAGAAGTCGACGCCGTCGACGGCGTGAACGCCGCCGGTCCGCAGGCGCAGCGGCCCCGACCGCACCGGATAGTGCTTCACCAGACCGGAGACGGAGAGGATCTCGTCAGGCTCGGCCATCGATGTCCTCCTCGGCCAGCTCGTGGTGGAAGTGGCAGGCGCTCGCGCGTCCCGCCCCGGCCGGGGTCAGGTCGGGACGTTCCTCGCGGCACCGGTCACGGGCCAGCGGGCAGCGCGGCGCGAACGCGCATCCCCGCGGGATCTCGCCGGGGGACGGCGGGGAACCGGGGATGGGCGTCAGGTCGTCGGCGTCGCCGTCCAGCGTGGGCAGGCTCTCCAGCAGGCCCCGCGTGTACGGGTGCCGGGGCGACTCGAAGATCTCGGCGACGGGTCCGTGCTCGACGACGCGCCCGGCGTACATCACCACGACCCGGTCGGCCAGCTCGGCGACCACGCCGAGGTCGTGGGTGATCAGCACGGTCGCGGCGCCGGTCTCCCGCCGCGTCAGCCGCAGCAGGTCCAGCACCTGGGCCTGGACGGTCACGTCCAGCGCGGTCGTGGGCTCGTCCGCGATCAGCAGGTCGGGGTCGTTGGCGATGGCCATCGCGATCATCGCGCGCTGGCGCATCCCGCCGGAGAACTCGTGCGGGTACTGCTTGAGCCGCCGCTCCGCCCCCGGCACCCCGACGAGGGTGAGCAGCTCGGCGGCCCGCTTCCGGGCCGCGCCCCGCGACATGCCCGGCCGGTGCAACCGGAGCGCCTCGCGGAGCTGCGCCCCGATCGACACGACCGGGTTCAGCGCCGTCATCGGATCCTGGAAGATCATCGCGATCCGGCCGCCGCGCAGGCCGCGCAGCTCGCGCGGGGGCATCGCGCGCAGGTCGGAGCCGTCGAACACGACCCGCCCCGACACCACCCGGCCGGGCGGCTTGATCAGCCCGAGCGCCGACATCGCGGTGACGCTCTTGCCCGACCCGGACTCGCCGACGACGCCGAGCGTCTCGCCCGGCGCGACGCTGTAGCCGGCGCCGTCCACGGCCCGGACGGTCTCCTCGTCGCCGTCGAACTCGACGACCAGGTCCTCGATCTCCAGCAGCGGCCGGGTCATGTCCGGCCTCCCGGCGTGACGGCGTCGCGCAGGCCGTCCCCGACGAAGTTGACGGCGAGCACCGTCACCGCGATCGCGACGCCCGGCGGTATCCACAGCCACGGCATCGTCTGGATCAGCGTCAGGTTCTGCGCGTCGTTCAGCATGTTCCCCCAGCTCGCCCGGGGCGGCCGGACGCCGAGGCCGAGGAACGACGCGGTGGTCTCCAGCATGATCGCCTGCGCGACCGCCAGCGTGCCGGTCACCGTGACCGGCGCCAGCGCCGCGGGGACGATGTGCTTTCGGATCAGCCACCACCCGTTCGCCCCGGCCGCCTCGGCGGCCTGGATGTACTCGCGGTCGCGCAGCGACAGCGTCACGCCGCGCACCACCCGCCCGGCGACCGGCCACTGCGTCAGCCCGATCGCGGCGATCAGCACCGTCACGCTCGGCCCGACGATCCCGGCGAGGACGAGGATCACCACCACCGTCGGGAACGACATCACGATGTCGGCGATCCGCATGATCGCGTTGTCGACGACGCCGCCGAACAGGCCCGCGACCGCGCCGAGCAGCGTCCCGGCCACCATCGCGCCAATGGCCGCGGTCAGCCCGACCAGCAGCGAGACCCGTCCCGCGTAGAGGGTCCGGGCGAACACGTCGCGACCGGAGGCGTCGGTGCCGAACCAGTGCGCGCCGGACGGCCCCTGCCGGACGGCGTCCAGGTCCACGGCGTTCGGCGGATGGCCCGCGATCAGCGGGGCCAGCACCGTCAGCAGCACCACCGCCGCGAGCACGGCGCTCCCGGCGACGGCGAGCCGGTTGCGGCGGAACCGGCGCAACGCCCGCGCCCGCGGCGAGGCGGACGCGCCCGGGCCGCCGGTCTTCCGCACCGCCGTGCCGGCGGGTGTCGCGCTCATCGCAGGCTCACTCTCGGGTCGACGACGGCGTACAGGACGTCCGCGATCAGGTTGCAGAGCAGCACCAGGACGGCCACGTACAGCGCGAAGCCGACGATGACCGGATAGTCGTGCTGGCCGATCGAGCTGACCGCGAGCTGGCCCATGCCGGGCCAGGCGAAGACCTGCTCGATCACCACCGCGCCCGCCAGCATCTGCGGGATCTGGTACATCACCACGGTGATCAGCGGGATGAGGGAGTTGCGCAACGCGTGCCGCAGCACGACCCGGGCCGGGGACGCGCCCTTGGCCTCGGCCGTCCGGACGTAGTCGGCGCCGAGCTCGTCCACGAGGCCGCCGCGCACGTACCGGGTGAACGGCCCCGCGGTGACGAACGCGAGGATCAGCCCAGGCAGGACCAGGTGCCGCAGCTGGTCGGCGGGCCCGCCGCCGCCCGGCGTGGTCATCCCGGCGGACGGGAGCAGCTGCCACTTCAGGGAGAACAGGTAGATCCCGACGATGCCGAGGAAGAACGGCGGCACCGACACGGCGGCCAGGCCCAGCACGGTCGCGCCGTAGTCGACGGCGGTGTTGCGGCGCAGCGCCGCGGCCACGCCGAGCGCGACCGACACGACGAGCGCGACCGCCAGGGCGGCGCCCATGAGCTGCAGCGTCGGCCCGAGCCGCTCGCCGAGCACCGCGGAGACGGGGCGGTGCCCGACGTAGGAGTACCCGAAGTCGCCGTGCAGCGCGCCCGACAGCCAGTGCCAGTACTGGACGACGACCGACCGGTCCAGGCCGAGCTCGTGCCGCTTCGCCTCGATGAACGCCGCGCCGCCGCCGCGCATCTGCTCGGGGTCGACCATCATGCGGACCGGGTCGCCGGGAGCGACCCGCACCAGGACGAAGATGCCGATGCTGATCAGCACGAACACCAGCACGTTGACCAGCAGGCGCCGGATGACGTAGGCCGCCACGCCTCACCTCCTTCCGTCCGTACCGGCCGGCGGCCGGGGGGCTCCCCCCGGCCACCGGGCGGGTCAGCTCAGTTTCCAGTTCGCGAAGTCCCAGAACCCGACCTCGTTCGTCGGGATGCCGGACGGCTCGAAGCCCGACAGCCGGGTCCGGTAGGCCCAGACCGTGTCCGGGTTGTACAGCCACAGGTAGGGAACCTGCGCGTTCTCGGTCTTGGCCGCCTGCTGGAACAGGCTCGTGCGCTCGGCCGGCGCCGCGACCGAGTCGGCCTTGGCGAGCAGGCCGTCCAGGCCCTTGTCGCAGAAGCGGCTGATGTTCCCGCCCGCCGGATAGGCCTGGTCGCAGGCGTCGATGGTGGCCACGGTGGACGGCTCGGTCGCGTAGTTGCCGCCGCCGAACAGCGCCAGGTCGAAGCTCTTCTTCTCGTAGGACGAGAGCAGCTCGTCGGCCTGCACCTGCTTGAGCTCCACGTTCACGCCGACGGCCTTGAGCTGGCTCTGGATCACCGTCGCGGCGGTGTCGCGGTCGCGCTGCCCGGGGATCCACGACAGCGTCACGGGCTTGGAGCCGTCCCAGCCGGCCGCGGAGAGCAGGCTCTTGGCCTTCGCCGGGTCGTAGGCGTACTGCTCCCCCGCGGACGAGGCGAGATCGCCGTAGAAGCTCGTGTTCACGACCGTCCCGGCGCCGCCGAGCACCTTGCCGACCAGGCCCTTCCGGTCGATCGCGGTCAGCAGGGCCTGCCGCACCCGCACGTCCTTGAACCGGCTCTGCGACTGGTTGACGGCGATCCGGGTGAAGCCGGGGCTCTTGGCCGAGACGACCTTGACGCCGTCCATCTTCCGGACGGTCGGCAGGTCGGTCGGGGACACCTGGGTGAGGTCCATCTCGCCGGTGCGCAGCTGGGCGGTGGCGACGTCGGAGGTGACCGGCTTCAGGAACACCTTCTTGATCGAGACGGGGTCCCGGAAGTTCGGGTTGGCCTTCAGCTCGACGTACTGGTCGGTCTTGTAGTCGACGAACGTGAACGCGCCCGCGCCGACGGTGGGCTTGGTGAAGAAGGCGTTGTCGCCGAGCCCCTTCGCCGGGACCTTGCCGAGGACGTGCTCGGGCAGGATCGGCGTGTTCCCGATCAGGCCGGGCAGCCCCGCCGCCGGCCGGCTCGTCGTGATCTTCACGGTGGTCGCGTCCGGCGCGGTGACGCCCTTGAGCGCGTCGGCCTTGCCGTCCGCGAGGGCCTTCGCGCCCGTCACGGCGCCGAACTTGCCCGCCTGGGCGCTGCCCGTCGCGGGGTTGGCGAGGGCGGTGAAGGTGAACACCACGTCCTTCGCCGTGAGCGGCTTCCCGTCGCTCCACTTCAGGCCGGGCTTCAGCGAGATCGTGATCGTCTTCGCGTCGTCGGACACCTGCGGCGCGTCGGCGGCCAGGTGCGGCTTCAGGCCGTAGGACGCGTCCGCGCCGTACAGCGAGTCGAAGACGAACGACATCACGAGCTGGTCGGGCCCGTTGTTGGGCGCGAGCGGGCTGAAGGTCTTCGGCTTCTGGTACAGGTACATGTTCAGCACGCCGGCGTCCCCGCCGGAGGACTTCTGCGTGGGGTCGGAACTGCAGGCGGCGAGCGCGCCCGCCGCGAGCACGCCGCCCAGCACGGCCGCGGCGCCCCGCCGCGCGGCCCCCCGGCCGGCCCTCGCGCCGCCGGCCCTCGCTCTGCCGGAACGAATGGTCATGACTTGCCTCTTCTCGGCGGTGGCCGGGACGCCGCCCGGCCACTGGTCCGCTCAGCGGACGCGGTTCACCAGGCTTCCGAGCCCGGTCACGCGGACCGTCATCTCGTCGCCTGCGGACAGGAACTCCCCCGATGCCAGCCCCACCCCGGACGGCGTGCCGGTGTACAGCACGTCGCCGGGCTCCAGCGTCATCAGCCGGGACGCGAACGCCACCAGCTCCGCGACGTTGAAGATCATCTGACCGGTGTCGCCGTGCTGCCGGACCCGCCCGTTGACCTCCAGGGTCACCTCGAGCTTCTGCGGGTCGGGCACCTCGTCCGCCGTGACGAGGTACGGGCCGAGCGCGGCGAACCCGTCGAGCCACTTGCCGTTCAGCCAGTCGAAGAACGCGACCGCGGAATCCTCGGTGTCGCGTTCGTGGCCGTAGTCCATCCTCCGGGCGGACACGTCGTTGCCGATCGTGTAGCCGCCGACGTGGCCGAGCGCGTCCTCGACCGGGATGTCCTTGCCGCCGCGGCCGATCACCGCGACCAGCTCGGCCTCCCAGTCGACGCTCGGGCTCACGGACGGGAGCGCGATCTCCTCGCCGGGGCCGCTGACGGCGGTCACCGGCTTGATGAACAGCCGCGGCGAGATCCGCGACTTGTCGAGCCGGTCGCCGCCGGTCTCGGTCACGTGCTCCTGGTAGTTGGCCGCGACCGCGAGGATCTTGCCGGGCCGCCGCAGCGGCGCGAGCAGCGCCACCTCGTCGAGGGGGCGGCCGGCGCCGGTCCCGGCCGGGATCGCGTCGAGCGCGCCGATCACCGCGCCGAGGTCGCCGGGGCCGAGGTCGGTGACCCGGTCGCCGGTGACCTCGCCGTGCCGGACCTCGCCGTCCGGCAGGCGGTAGGTGGCGAGCTTCATCGTTCAGACCTCCGGGGAGTCGAGCGGCACGGGCGTGCCGAGGGCGAGCGAGCGGGCCGCGGCGTCGGTGACGCGCAGCGCGGCGAGGGCGTCGGCGGGACCGGCCTCGGGCGGGCGCCCGGTGGCGATCGCGGTGTGCAGCGCCGTGAGCATGCGGGCGACGGTGCCGGGGCCGTGCCAGGCGTGCCGGTTCCCGGCCACCGTCCGGACGGACGCGCCGGGCCTGGCGGCGTCGACGTCGAGGACGCCGCCTGATCCGCTGACGCGGTAGCGGTGCAGCGCCATGCCCGGCGCGTCCGCGGTCCCGCGCAGCCGGCCGACCGTGATCGTGCTGGTCAGGCCGTGCTCGTGGTCGAGCAGCAGGACGGTGAGCCGGGCGCGGTCGCGGCCCGGCAGGGCGTGCACCCGGCGGACGGCCTGCCCGGTGAGGGCGCGCACCACGTCCACCGGGTAGAGGCCGAAGTTGACCAGCTCGCCGTCCGGGCACGGGTCACCGCCGTCGACGAGGAAGTCGGCCTGGACGTTCCAGGGGAGCCCGATCCGCCCCGAGGCGAGCGCGTTCCTGGCGGACTGGACGGCGGCGCCGAAGCGGTGGTGGTGGGCGGGCATGCAGACCAGCCCGGTCTCGGCGGCGACCGCCGCGATCTCCTCGACGTCGGCCTCCTCCAGGGCGAGGGGCTTGTCGGCGAGGACGTGGCAGCCGGCGCGCAGCGCCTCGATGACGCGTGCGGCCCTTTCGGCGGGCGGCGCGCACACGCAGACGACGTCGGCGCCGGTCTCGCGGGCCGCGGCCGTGAGGTCCGAGGCGGCGGGCTCCACGACGGTGAAGCCGGGGTGCTCGCGGAACGCGGGGAGGTACATGTCGTTCTGGTGGTCCTGGGTTCCGAACCCGCCGGCCCCCCAGGGCAGCACCTTCAGCACCCGCATGGCACGCCCGCTCATCACGGCGCCTCCTTCAGGACGTCGGCCACCCGCACGGGCCGGCCGCTCGCGATCGAGCGCTCCGCGGCGACGCCCATCGCCACGGCGAACAGGCCGTCCGCGCCGGTCACCGCGGGCGGCCCGCCGGCGACCGCGTCGGCCCAGGCCGCGATCTGGGCGGCGAACCCGTCGGTGCCGCCGGGCGGGAGCAGCGCGGTGCCGGACTCGTCGGTGACCGTCCCGGCCTCGGCGTCCCACGGGATCGTGAGGATCCCGCCGGTGCCGGCGAGCATGACGTCGCGGCGGGCGAAGGAGGCGGGGCGGTGCCCGCGGCTCATCTCGCACACGGCGGTCGCGCCGTCCGCGAACCCGACCGTCATCTCCAGGTAGTCGTGGATGCCGAGTTCGGCGGCGGTCTGCCGGCGGCCCCGCGCGTACACGGTCTCGGGAGTGCCGCCCGTCCACCAGGTGACGAGGTCCAGCAGGTGGACGCCGTTGTGCAGCGCGTGCCCGCCGGAGCGGACGGGGTCGAGCATCCAGCCGCGCCAGTCGGGCCAGATCCACCCGCCGAGGATGGACAGCCGGACGAGCTCCACCGTCCCGAGCTCGCCGGACCGGACGACGTCCCGGACCGTCCGCGCGTAGTCGTAGTGGCGGTGGCTGTGCGCCGGCATCAGCACCCGCCCGGCCGCGGCGAACGCCTCGACGGCGCGCCGGGCGCCCGCGACGTCCACGGCGAGCGGCTTCTCGATCAGCAGGTGGGCGCCCGCCTCGGCGATCTGGACGGCGAGCTCCGCGTGGGTGTCGTTCGGGGTGCACACCACGCAGCCGGACGCACCGGACTCGGCCAGCGCGGCGTCGAGGTCGGTGAACCACGGCACGCCGCCGTTCGCGCGGGACGCGGCGGCGGCCCGGCCGGGGTCGATGTCGACCACGCCGACGAGCGCCAGCCGCGGCTCGGCATGGATCGCGGCGGCGTGCTGCGCGGCGATGAAGCCGGTGCCGACGACCAGCGTCGGCATCGGCACGGAATCGGATTCCATGTCGAGGGATCCTGAGCGACCGGCCATTCGCGTGTCAAGGGGTGTTCAAAAAAAATCTCGACTCACAGCAGCTCAGACCACCTTCCTTCAAGTTCGACCTTGACATGGAACACCTTTCCATGAACCATTCGGCCGAAAGTCATCAAGGACCTTGGGGGCCATCAGAATGACCACCGCCGAGCTGGCCGGGCAGACCTCCGGCGGCGCGCGGCTGCTCGCCGCCGCCCGCGCCGTGATCCCCGGCGGCGTCAACTCCGCCACCCGCCTGGTGGGGCGGCCGCACGCGCTGACCGCCGCGTCCGGCGCCTACGTCACCGACGCCGACGGGCGCCGCTACCTCGACTACCACGCGGCGTTCGGCGCGATCCTGCTCGGCCACGCCGCGCCCGAGGTGGACGACGCGGTCCGCGCCGCCATCGGCGGGATCGACCTCGTCGGCTGGGGCGTCACCGAGCCCGAGATCGAACTGGCCCGGCTGGTCGCCGAGACGATCCCGTCCGCCGAGCAGATGATCTCGGCGATGTCGGGCAGCGAGGCCACCGCCCAGGCGATCCGGCTGGCGCGCGCCGTCACCGGCCGGCCGCTGATCGTCAAGTTCCAGGGCGGCTTCCACGGCTGGCATGACGCCGTCGCCCGCAACGTGATCTCCGCGCCGGAGCGCGCCTACGGCGCCGACCCGCTGTCGGAGGGCATCCTGCCCGAGGCGCTCGGCTCGACGCTGATCGCCGAGTTCAACGACCTGGACTCGGTGCGCGCGCTGCACGAGGCGCACCCGGAGCGGATCGCCGCCGTGATCATGGAGCCCATCCCGCACAACGTCGGCGCGCTCGTGCCGTCCGCGGAGTTCGTCGAGGGGCTGCGCGCCCTGACGCGGGAGCAGGGCTCACTGCTGATCTTCGACGAGGTGATCACCGGCTTCCGGCACGCGCCGGGGGGCTACCAGGAGGTCTGCGGCGTCCGGCCGGACCTCACCACGTTCGGCAAGGCGATGGGCAACGGCTACCCGATCGCCGGGCTCGCCGGGCCCCGCCGGCTCATGGAGCGGTTCAGCTCCGCGGGCGGCGACGTCCTGCTGGCCGGCACGTTCAACGGCAACCCGGTCTCGTCCGCCGCCGCGATCGCCACCATCCGCTACCTGCTCGACCACCCGGACTTCTACGAGCGGACGCACGCGCTCGGCGAGCGGATGCGCGCCGGGCTGGCCGGGATCTGCGAGGAGCTCGGCATCGAGGCCACCGCCGCGGGCTTCGGCGGCGTCTTCAGCCTCTACTTCGCCGCCGGCCCCATCCGCGGGTACCGCGACCTGATGCGCAACAACGACGACGCCTACGTCGCCTTCCACCGCCGCATGACCGACCGCGGCTTCCTGATGCTCCCGCTCTCGCTCAAGCGCAACCACATCTCCGCCGCCCACACCCAGGAGGACGTCGACCGGACGTTGGAGGCCGCACGGGACGTCCTGCGCGGCATCCGCGACGACGGCCTGCTCTCCCCCGCCTGAAGCGTGCCCGCCTGACCCGTGCCCGCCCGCGTCCCACTGTCCGGGAGGCGGCGGCCGGGCGCGGCGGGGGCCGCTACCCTACCAAACAGTTGTTAGAAAATGGGGTGGCGACATGGCGGCCGAGGCGGCATCGCATGGATCTTGAGGTCGGGGCGGCGGACGAGGCGTTCCGCGCCGAGGTGCGGGAGTGGCTGCGCGGGCACGTCCCGGCGGAGCCGCTGCCCTCGCTGGAGACCGAGGCGGGGTTCGCGGCCCACCGGGAGTGGGAGCGGGCGCTCGGCGCGGCCCGGCTCGGGGTGGTCTCGTGGCCCGAGGAGTACGGCGGGCGCGGCGCGTCCGTCCTCCAGTGGCTGATCTTCGAGGAGGAGTACTACGCGGCCGGCGCGCCGGGGCGGGTCAGCCAGAACGGCATCAACCTGCTGGCGCCGACGCTGATGAAGCACGGCACCCCTGGGCAGCTCGCCCGGATCCTGCCGCCGATGGCGGCCGGCGAGGTGATCTGGGCGCAGGCGTGGTCGGAGCCGGGCGCGGGCAGCGACCTCGCCGCGCTGCGGTCGACCGCGACGCGCACGGACGGCGGCTGGCTGCTGGACGGCCAGAAGACGTGGAGCTCCCGTGCCGCCTTCGCCGACCGCGGGTTCGGGCTGTTCCGCTCCGATCCGGAGTCAGCGCGGCACAAGGGGCTCACGTACCTCATGTTCCCGCTGGACGCCGAGGGCGTCACCGTCCGCCCGATCGGGAGGCTGGACGGCAAGCCCGCGTTCGCCGAGCTGTTCCTCGACCGGGTGTTCGTCCCGGACGAGGACGTCATCGGGACCGCCGGGGACGGATGGCGCGTCGCGATGGCCACGGCCGGCAACGAGCGCGGCCTCACCCTGCGCAGCCCCGGACGGTTCACGGCCGCGGCGGAACGGCTCGTGGAGCTGTGGAAGGAGCGCGGCGACCCGTCCGACACGGCCCTGCGGGACCGGGTCGCGGACGTGTGGATCAGGTCGCGGGCGTACCGGCTCAAGGGCTTCGAGACGATCTCCCGCAGCGACGACATCGGGGCCGAGTCGAGCCTGAACAAGGTGTTCTGGTCGGAGCTGGACGTGGCGCTGCACGAGACGGCCCTCGACCTGCTCGGCCCGGACGGCGAGCTGGAGTCGGAGTGGCTGGAGAACTACGTGTTCTCCCTCGCCGGGCCGATCTACGCGGGCACCAACGAGATCCAGCGCAACGTCATCGCCGAGCGGCTGCTCGGCCTGCCGAGGGGGTCGCGGTGAGGTTCGTCCTGGACGCCGAGCAGCGGATGTTCGGTGAGACGCTGCGCAAGCTGCTGGCCGGCGCCGGGACCGCGCGGGCCGCCCGCGCGTGGGCGGCCGGCGACCACGGGCCGGGCCGGGCGCTGTGGTCGGCGGTGGCGGAGGCCGGGGTGTTCGCGGTGGGCGTGCCGGAGGAGGCCGGCGGCGCCGGGCCGCTGCCGGTCGAGCTGGCCGTCGCGATGGAGGAGCTGGGGCGCGCCGCCGCGCCCGGACCCTATGTGGAGACGCTGGCCGCGGCCGAGCTGCTGGCCGGGACGCCGTGGCCGTCCCGGATCGCGGAGGGCGACGCGATCGTGTCGCTCGCCGTCCCGCACGCGCTGGACGCCGACGTCGCCGACCTGGTGCTCACCGCCGACGGTGCCGAGCGCCAGGCCGCCGGGGAGCCGGTCTCCTCGCTCGACCCGGCGCGGCGGCTGTTCCGGGTGCCCGGCGACGCGGGGTTCACCGACCTCGGCGCGCTGCTGTGCGCGGCCCAGCAGATCGGGCTCGGGCAGGCGCTGCTGGACGTGTCCGTGGAGTACGCCAGGACGCGGCGGCAGTTCGGGCGCCCGATCGGCGAGTACCAGGCCGTCAAGCACCACCTGGCGGACGCGATGGTCGAGCTGGAGTTCGCCCGCCCGCTCGTCTACGGGGCGGCGCTGTCCTACGGGACGCCCGATTTCGCGCGGGACGTGTCCGCCGCGAAGGTGGCCGCGTCCGAGGCGTCCTACGGGCTGGCCAAGACCGCGCTCCAGGTGCACGGCGCGATCGGCTACACCGACGAGTACGACCCGTCGCTGTGGATCCGCAAGGCGCGCGCCCTGTACTCGGCCTGGGGAACGGTCGCCGAGCACCGGGCCAGGGTCATGTCCGCGCTCTGAGGTCGACGCGGCGGACCTTGCCGGACGCGGTCTTCGGGAGGTCGTCCACGAAGACGACCTCCCGGGGGACCTTGAAGTTCGCGAGCCGCTCGCGGCAGTGCGCGATCAGCTCGTCCGCCGTCGCCTCCTGTCCGGGGCGCAGCCGCACGTGGGCGCGCCCGACCTCGCCCATGCGCGCGTCCGGCACGCCGACCACGCCCGACTCGGCGACGGCGTCGTGGCGGGCGAGGACGTCCTCGACCTCGGCCGGGTACACGTTGAAGCCGCCGACGACGAACATCTCCTTCGTCCGGCCGGTGATGGTGAGGTTGCCGCGCTCATCCAGGCGCCCGCGGTCGCCGGTGTCGAGCCACCCGTCGCGGATCGCCCGCGCGGTCTCCCCGGGGTCGCCCAGGTAGCCCTTCATCACGTTGTAGCCGCGGACCATGACCTCGCCGTCCGTCCCCGGCGGCACCCGCTCGCCCTCGGGGCCGACGATGGCGACCTCGACGTCGGCGATGGCCCGGCCGCAGGTGGTCGCGATCGTCTCGTCATCGTCGTCCACCGAGCACGCGGTCACCGTGCCGGACGACTCGGTCAGCCCGTACGCGGTCACGACCTGCGGGAACAGCTCGGCCCTGATGCGCCGGACGAGCGCGACCGGCACGTCCGCCGCGCCCGTCACGGCCAGCCGGAGCGAGGAGAGGTCGTGCTCGGCCCGGCCCGGGGCGTCCAGCAGCGAGGTGTAGACGGTCGGCGGGCCCGGCAGGACGGTGACCTTCTCCTGCTCGATCAGCCGCAGCGTCTCCGGGACGTCGAACGTGCGCTGCAGGACCATCGTGGCGCCCTTCAGCACGCACGCGAGCACGCCCGCCTTGTAGCCGAACGAGTGGAACATCGGGTTGACGATGAGGTACCGGTCGCCGGCCTTCACGCCCGTGCGTCCCGTCCACGCCTCGTACGTGCGGACGTTCTGCTCGTGCGTGCACATGACGCCCTTGGGCTTGCCGGTCGTCCCGGACGTGAACAGGATGTCGGCGATGTCGTCCGGGCGGACGGCCGCGGCCCGCGCGTCGGCCTCCTCGCCGGACACGGCTTTGCCCGCGAACTCGTCCCAGCTGATGACGCCTGGACGCGCCGCCCCGTTGAACGTGACGAAGGTCTCCAGCGCGGGCAGCCCCGGCACGGTGCCCGACTCGTCCAGGCCGAGCATGCCGGGATAGTCGATGCCGAGGAAGCCGTCCTCGACGAAGAGGACCTTCACCTCGGCCTTGGAGAGCGGCCAGCGGGCCTCGTCGCCCTTGAAGCGCGTGTTGAGCGGCACGAGCGTCGCGCCCGCGCCCATGGCGCCGAGCACGGTGACGATCCAGGACAGCCCGTTGGGCGCCCAGATCGAGATCCGGTCCCCCGGCGCGACCCCGGCGCCGATGAACGCGCCCGCCGCCTCGCGGACGCGGTCACGCAGCCCCGCGTAGGTGACCCGGACGTCCCCGTCCACGACCGCCTCCGCGTCCGGAAACTCCTCGGCCGCGCGCGCCAGCAAACCCGGAATCGTCAGCTCGCTCATGAGAGCCCATCATGACGATCCGGACCGGCGCCGGGCCGCACGGTCCCGGTGACCGGTACACGATCTCGCCGCGCGAGAGCCGGCAACGGGATTTAACATGAGGAAAGTTCATCCTTCCTTAAATCAGGGCATATCTCCCTCAGCTTCTGGACCGCTCCCACCTGCCCCCCGAGGTGCCAGATGTCCTTCGGTCATGCCCTCCGGCGCGCGGCGTCAGTGCCGCTCGCGCTCGCCCTCCTCGTCTCCTGCCTGGCCCCCGCGGCGCGCGCTTCGGCGCCGGCACGCGCGCCCGCGACCGGGGAGGTGCGGGGCTACCTCGACGCCCACTCCCATCTGATGGCCTACGAGGCGTTCGGCGGACGCCTGATGTGCGGCAAGCCGTTCGACCCGCGCGGGATCCAGGCGGCCCTGCGCGACTGCCCCGACCACGCGGGCAACGGCGCGCTCGCCATCTGGGAGAACTTCACCAGGCACGGCACCCCGTTCGGCACGCATGACCCCACCGGCTGGCCGACGTTCAAGGACTGGCCAGCCTGGGACTCGCGCACCCACCAGCAGGCCTACTACACGTGGCTGGAGCGGTCCTGGCGCGCCGGGCAGCGCATCCTCGTCAACCACCTGGTGGCCAACCGCCAGCTCTGCGAGATCTACCCGCTGAAGGGGAACGCCTGCGACGAGATGGACGTCATCCGGCTCCAGGCTCGGCGCATCCAGGAGATGCAGGCCTACATCGACGCGCGCAGCGGCGGCCCCGGCAAGGGCTGGTTCCGGGTCGTGCGCGACTCCGCGCAGGCCCGCGAGGTCATCGAGGACGGGAAGCTCGCCGTCGTCCTCGGCATCGAGGCGTCCGAGCCGTTCGGCTGCCGCGTGATCGGCGGGAAGCCCCAGTGCACGCGCGAGGACATCGACCGCGGGCTGGACGAGGTGAAGAGCCTCGGCGTCGCCTCCATGTTCGTCTGCCACAAGTACGACAACGCGCTGTGCGGGGTCCGCTTCGACGGCGGGACCACCGGGGCGTTCGTCAACGTCGGCAACTTCCTCGGCACCGGACGGTTCTGGCAGGTCGAGAAGTGCACCGGCGCCGCGCACGACAACACGCTCGTGCCCGCGGGCGGGCTCGGCGACACGTTCGCGGAGCTGCTGCGCCTGCTCGGCCTGGCGGGGATCACGCTGCCGGTGTATCCGAGCGGCCCGCACTGCAACGTCCACGGGCTCAGCGACCTCGGCGAGCACATGGTGCGGGGCATGATGGACCGCCACATGATCGTCGAGGTCGACCACATGAGCGTCAAGGCCGCCGACGCGACCCTCGGCCTCCTGGAGGACGCGCGCTACTCCGGCGTCATCTCGTCCCACAGCTGGACGGACGAGACGTACCTGAGCCGCATCTACGCGCTCGGCGGCATGGTGGCCGGCTACGGCACCGCCGCCGACCGGTTCGCCGCGGAGTGGAGGCGCACCAAGGAGCACCGCGACCCCCGCTACCTGTTCGGCTACGGGTACGGGCTCGACGTGAACGGCATGGGCGCCCTCCCGCCGCCGCGCGAGAACAACGGCGCGAACCCGCTGCGCTACCCGTTCACGTCGCCGATCGACCCGTCGGTGACGCTCGACCGCCAGCGCACCGGGCAGCGCACGTGGGACCTCAACACCGACGGCGTCGCGAACTACGGGCTCGTCCCGGACTGGATCGGCGACGTGCGCACCGTCGCCGGGCAGGGGCTCATCGACGACATGGCCCGCGGCGCCGAGGCGTACCTGCGGTTGTGGGGTCGCGCCGAGAACGGGTAGCGCCGCGCGGGCGGTGAACGTACGTGGTTTCCCGGATACCCCCTCCCATCTGGGCGAACACATACTGTGACCGTCCAGTCGCACTCCGCTACGGGAGGGTTCATGAAGATCCGGAAGGCCGCCGTCGCCATGGCGGTCGCGGGTTCGGCGCTGACGGTCGGGCTGACCGCCACGCCGGCGCTCGCGGCCTCGTGGCACAACACCGGGCAGACCTTCTACTGGTACTCCAGCTGCGCCGCCGCCGGCAAGGCCGGCATGCAGTCCGGCTGGCAGGCCTACGACTGCAAGGGCAGCTCCGCCCCCTGGGCCAGCTACGAACTGTGGGGCCTGTACTAACGCACCTCCGGTCACCGGCGTCGCCGCCCCCGTCCCCGCGGCGGGGGCGGCTCGCGCGTCACGGCTGGAGCGAGCGCCAGATCCGGGGCGGCAGGACGGCCGCGGCCTCGTCCAGGTCGACGGCCTCCGGCGCCGACAGCCAGCGCCGCGCGGTCTCGGCGACGGGCCCGATGAGCAGCATCTCCGTCATCACCGGCGACAGCCGGGCGACGCGGCCGGCGGCCGCGTGCGGGGCCATCCACGCGGTGAGGCGCGCGATGCGGGGCGCCTTCGACTCCGCGAGCATCGCCGCGTGGTCCGGCAGGAACGCCGCGTACGCCGACGCATGGATGAACCTGGCGGCGTCGCCGCGCTCCCGGGTGAACCGCAGGTACGCGCGCGTCACCGCCTCCACGCCGGCGCGCGGGCCGGTGACCCCGTCGAGCGCGTCCAGAAGTGCGTCGAGCAACTCGGCCATGCAGCGCGCGTAGAGGGCGGCGGCGAGGCCGTCGAACGAGCCGAAATGGTGGTAGAGGCTGCCGCTGCTCATCCCCGTGGCGGCGATGACCGCCTTCATCGTGAAGCCCTCGTGCCCGCGTTCGGCGTGCACGCGGAGCGCCTCGTCCAGGATCCGCGCGACGGTCTCGTCCGTGCCCTGGTGCTTAGGCGACATCGAGCAGCCTCTCGGCGTCGCTCCAGAGCCTGGCCGCCAGGGCCGGGTCGAGCGCCTTCGCCTTCAGCGGCGTCTCCTTCCGCACGTTGAAGTACCGGCCCGTCCCTTCCGCGGTGATGAGGTCCGCGACGGGCGGCCCGCTCTTCGATGCGGGCTTCAGCGTCCACTTGACCGTCTTCAGCAGGGCACCGAACAGCCCCGTCCGGGCGCCGAGATCCGTCCGCAGCACTCCGGGATGCACCGCGTCGATCGTCACCCCCGCGCCCTTCCACCGCTCGGCGAACAGCGGGACCATCATCAGGTTCGCCAGCTTGGTGTTCGCGTAGGTGTGGACGGCGTGGAAGTCGTCCCCGGTCGGCGTCCGGTCCGCGTCCACCCGCCCGGCGACGTACAGGCCCGCGCTGACCTGCACCACCCGCCGCAGCCGCTCCTCCAGCAGCCGGTTCAGCAGGAACGGCGCGAGATGGTTGGTGAAGAACGCCTGCTCGAACCCGTCCTCGGTGAGCACGCGCCGGCTGGGCCAGACGCCCGCGTTGTGGACGAGCACGTCGACCTCGGCCAGCTCGCCGGCCAGCTCCCGCACGGCCCGCACGGACGACAGGTCGCCCACGACCAGGTCCGCGCCGATCTCCCGCGCGGCGGCCGCCCCGGCGCCCGGCCGCCGCGCCACGATCACCACCCGGTGCCCCCGCCGGGCGGCCTCGCCCGCCACCGCGCGTCCCACACCCCGGTTCCCGCCGGTGACGGCGACCCGCACCTCGCTCATACCGGGCACCCTAGCGGTTTCCAGAGACCTTCTCTAGAACAAGTCTCCACTTACCGGTCACCGGACGGGAGACGGGCGGCGGTTGACGAATCAGCAGGTGTTGAGCATTGAGGTGAGGGCGCTCTTCTCCGCGCTGTCGACGGTGAGGTCGTAGTACCACTTCACCTGGATCCACGCGCGGGCGTAGGTGCAGCGGAACGCGGCGCGCGGCGGCTGCCACTCGGCCGGGTCCTTGTCGCTCTTGGACTGGTTGACGTTGTCGGTGACGGCCCACAGCTCGGGCCCGCCGAGGTCGTTGGCGTAGGTCTGGCGGCGGGACGTCGTCCAGGCCCAGGCGCCGGACGCCCACGCCTCGGCGAGCGGCACCATGTGGTCGATGTCCAGGTCGGACGCGGCGGTCCAGGTGGCGCCGTCGAAGGGCGAGTACCAGGAGCCGGACGTCGCGGCGCAGGACGAGTTGGTGACGACGTTCGTGCCGTCCCGCTTCAGGACGGTCTCGCGGGTGTTGCACGCGCCGGAGATGGTGATCCAGTGCGGGAACAGGTCGCGGTCGTAGGAGTCGCCGTGCGACTCGGCGGCGACGGTGAGGGTGGCCAGGCGGCTCGCGGCGGTGGCGGCGGACGGGATGTTCGGCGGTGTCGCGGACGCCGGCGCGCCCAGGGCGCCGATCAGCGCCGCGCCCAGGGCGGCCGGGAGCAGGAACAGCGGCAGGCGTCGCATCGGGGGAGCCCTTCCGCGGCCGTTCCCGGGCGGGGCGGGGCGCCCGGCGGGGGAGCGGGAACGGCGGCACTGCGACGGTGACATTTACCGCAAAGCGGATAAATATCACCGATTGCTCAGCGGCTCCCCCGCCCTTGGTCGGAAGCTGCCATAGGCTCGAAGGGAGGGGCGATCAACGGATTGCTAATATCGGCAAGCGCCCGTGGGTTTCCGCCGCCGCGGCCGGAAGTAGCAGACGGATGGGGGTCGGCCGGCATGAGCACCCCGCTGTACCAGCTGAAAGCCGAGTTCTTCAAGACGCTCGGCCACCCCGCGCGGATCCGGGTCCTGGAGCTGCTCAGCGAGCGTGAGCACGCCGTCTCGGAGATGCTGCCCGAGGTCGGCATCGAGCCGGCGCACCTCTCCCAGCAGCTCGCCGTGCTGCGCAGGGCGAACCTGGTCGTCTCCCGCAAGGAGGGGTCGGCCGTGTACTACTCCCTCACCAGCCCGCACGTCGCCGAACTCCTGGCCGTCGCCCGCCGGATCCTGACCGGGGTCCTGTCCGGGCAGGCCGAGCTGCTGGAAGACCTGCGCTCTTCCGCCGGCTGAAGCGGACCGCCCGTCTCGCCCGGCAGGCGCCCGATGTCGCACTACTGCGCACTTGCTAATATTCGCAACTGTCAATGTGCTGAATCACGTATGGGGGCCGGCGGGCGCGATGGGGTTGTTGAGCAGGATCAAAGCGGCGGGACGGATCGCCGAGGAGGCACCGCCCACACCCGACTCCCCCGTCCCCGAGGACGTCCGGCGGCTCGGCGGCTCGGTCCAGGTCCGGCATGTGGACGCCGGGTCGTGCAACGGCTGCGAGATCGAGGTCGGCCAGGCGTTCTCCCCCGTCTACGACGCGGAGCGGTACGGCGCCCGGCTCGTCGCCTCGCCCCGGCACGCCGACGCCCTGATGGTGACCGGGCCCGTGACCCGGAACATGGCCGACGCCCTCACGGCCTGCCACGACGCGATGCCCCGCCCGGGGCTGGTGATCGCGCTCGGCGACTGCGCGCGTGACTGCGGGGTGTTCAAGGGCGGTGCCGGAGTCCAGGGCGCGGTCGGCGACGTGGTCCCGGTCGACGCCGAAGTGCCGGGCTGCCCGCCCCCGCCGGACCGCATCATCGCCGCGCTGCGCGGCCTCACCGGCCGGTGAGCGCGGCCCTGAACCCCGTCCCGATAGCGCTGGCGGTGTCGGCGGCCTGCACGGCCGCCGGGGCCCTTGCCGCGATGGCGCCGCGGACCGTCCGCGCCCGGCTGGTGGGCGCGGCCGTGGCGCTGTCCGGCACCGCGGCCGCGGTGGCCGGGGCGGCGGCGCTGGCCGGACGGTCCTGGACGGCGTGGTGGCCGGACGTGCTGCCGCTCGCGGGCGCCCGGCTGGCCGCCGATCCGCTCGCCGGCTGGTTCCTGCTGCTCGTCGGGGCGGTCACCGCGGCCGTGGGCGTCTACACCGCGGGCTACGCCGGGACCGGCGGGCACGGGACGTCCTCGCGCGGCCAGCTCGCCGTGCTGCCCCTGTTCACGGCCGCGATGGCCGCGGTGCCGCTGGCGGCGAGCGTGTCGACGTTCCTGTGGCTCTGGGAGCTGATGGCGGTCGCGTCCCTCGTCCTGGTGCTGGCCGAGCATCGCGTGCGGCCGTCGGTGCGGAGCGCGGGCGTCTGGTACGCGGCGATGACGCACGCCGGGTTCGTCGCGATCCTGATCGGCCTCGCGTGGCTGGCGGCGGCCTGCGGCGGGGAGTCCTTCGCCGCGATCCGCGCCGCCGCACCGGACCTGCCGGAACCGGTCCGGGCCGGGGTGTTCCTGGCGGCCGCCGCCGGGTTCGCCTCGAAGGCCGGGCTGGTGCCGCTGCACCCCTGGCTGCCGAAGGCGCACGGCGAGGCGCCGAGCCACGTGTCCGCGCTGATGAGCGCGGCGATGGTGAAGCTCGGCGTGTACGGGCTGGTCCGCGTCGGGCTCGACCTGCTCGGCGGCGGGCCCGTCTGGTGGTGGCTCGTCCTCGGCGCGCTCGCGTCCGTCTCGGCCCTCTACGGCATCCTCCAGGCCGTCCTGGCGTCCGACCTGAAACGGCTGCTCGCCTACTCGACCTGCGAGAACGCCGGGCTGATCGTCCTCGGCGTCGCCGCCTGCGGGACGTTCGCGGCGCTGCACCGCCCGGCGCTCGCGGGCGTCGCGCTCGGTGCGGGACTCCTGCACGCCCTCAACCACGCCGCGTTCAAGACGCTGCTGTTCACCTCGGCCGGGTCGGTCGTGCACGGCACCGGGGAGCGCGACCTGGACCGGCTCGGCGGGCTGTCGGCGCGGATGCCCGCCACCACCGGCCTGTTCGCCGCCGGGGCGCTCGCCGCGGCGGCGCTCCCGCCCGGCAACGGCTTCGTCTCGGAGTGGCTGCTGCTCCAGTCCCTCCTGGGCGGGCTGTCCGAACGGCACCTCGTGGTGATGATCGCGGCGCCCGTCGCCGTCGCGGTCGTCGCGCTGTCGGCGGGGCTCGCGGTGGCGACGTTCGTCAAGGCGCTCGGCACCGGGTTCCTCGCCAAGCCGCGCGGCGACGCCGCCGCGTCCGCCCGGGAGGCCCCGGCGCCGATGCTCGCCGGGATGGGCCTCGCCGCCGCCGCGTGCGCCGTCCTGGCGGTCGCGCCCGCCCTGACCGGCCCCGCCCTCGAACGGATCGGCGGAGCGCTCGGCATGGGGGACCCGCTGGACGGCTCCGGGACGACCCTGCGGCTGGACGGCATCCAAGGCACGCTCGGCCCGGGCTGGATCGCGGTGGCCCTCGCCGTGCTGGTCGCCGCGATCGCGCTCGGCGCGCGGCTGCTCGGCGCGCGGCGGCGGGCGGCCGTGCGGGCGTGGGACTGCGGCTACGAAGGACTGACGGCCCGGATGGAGTACACGGCGACGAGCTTCGCGGAACCCCTGCAGCGGGTGTTCGACGACGTGATGCGTCCCGAGCAGGACATCGACGTCACCCACCATGTCGAATCGGACTACCTGGTGAAGAGCGTCGGCTACAGGAGGGCCGTCCCCGACCGGATCGAGGCGCACCTGTACCGGCCGCTCCTCCGGTTCGTCCGCGCGTGCGGGGGCGCGGCCCGGGGGCTCGCGACCGGGAGCGTCCACCGCTACCTCGTCTACATGTTCACCGCACTGCTGGTCGTGCTGGCGGCGGGGGTGGTCCGATGACGAATCCGATGACAGGCACGGTCGCGCTCGCGATCCAGGTGGTCCTGGTGGCGGCCGGGGCGCCGCTGCTGATCGGGCTGATGCGGCAGGTGCGGGCCCGGCTCGAAGGGCGGGCGGGCGCGGGCGTCCTGCAGCCGTGGCGCGACCTGCGCAAGCTCGCCCGCCGGGAGCCGATCGGCCCGCCCGGCTCCGGGATCTTCTTCACCGCCGCGCCGCCCGTCCTCGCCGCGACGAGCCTGCTGGTCGCGGCGGTGATCCCGCTGGTGTCCACCCGCACCCCGCTGGACGGCTCCATCGACCTGATCGCGGTCGTCGGGCTGCTGCTCCTCGGCACCGTCGCGCTCGCGCTCGCCGGGCTGGACACCGGGACGGCGTTCGGCGGGATGGGCGCCAGCCGCGAGATGACCATCGCCGCGCTGGTCGAGCCCACCCTCCTGCTGTCGGTGCTCGCGCTGTCGGTCCGCGCGGGGACGACCAACCTCGGCGCGATCGTGTCGGCCGGCGTGCACGACCCGTCCCGGGTCGTCTCCCCCGCCGGGGCGCTGGCCGCCGCCGCGCTCGCCATCGCGGTGCTCGCCGAGGCGGGCCGGCTGCCGGTCGACAACCCCGCCACGCACCTGGAGCTGACCATGGTCCACGAGGCGATGACCCTGGAGTACTCCGGGCGGGACCTCGCGCTCGTGGAGTGGGCGGCCGCCGCCCGCACGACGCTGCTGCTCGGCCTGCTCGCCACCCTGTTCCTGCCGTGGGGCGTCGCCACCGGCACCGGCGCCCTCGCGCTCCTCACGGCCACCGCCGCGTTCGCCCTGAAGACGGGCCTGCTGGCCGCCGGCCTCGCCGCCGCCGAGGTGTGGCTGGCCAAGGTGCGGCTGTTCCGCGTCCCGGAGCTGCTGGCCGGGTCGTTCGTGCTCGCGCTCCTGGCCGTCATGGCCTCCTTCATGCTCGTCTGACCGGAGAACCGATACGTGAACCAGGCACTGTTCGAGCAGCTCCTCGACCTCGCGGCCGGCGCCTTCCTGCTGACCGCCGTCGGGGTGCTGTGGCGGCGGGAGCTGACCGCGCTGATCCGGCTGCTCGCCGCGCAGGGCGCCGCGCTCGCCGCGATGGTCGCGCTGCTGGCCGCCCACGAGCGCGACGCCGAACTCGCCGCCGTCGCGGTCGTCGTCGCGACCCTGAAGGCCGTCGTGGTGCCGCGCCTGCTGCGCCGGACGCTCGCCGGCGACGGGCGGCCGCGCGAGACCGCGCCGCTGGTCAACGTGGCCGCCTCGCTGCTGGCCGCCGCCGGGCTGGTCCTGCTCGCCTACGCCGCCGCGCAGCCGCTGGTGCGGCTCGCGGACCCGGCGGGCGGGCGGGCCGCGCCCGCCGGCCTCGCCGTCATGCTGATCGGGTTCTTCGCCCTGGCGACCCGCCGCCGCGCGCTGTCGCAGATCACCGGGTTCCTGCTGGTCGACAACGGCATCGCCGCCACCGCGTTCCTGGCCACCTCCGGGGTGCCGCTCATCGTGGAGCTCGGGGTGTCGCTGGACGTACTGCTGGCCGTCCTGGTCCTGCAGGTCCTCACCACCCGGCTGCGGACCGCGCACGGCGTGGCCGACCTCGACGAGCTCCGGGAGCTGCGCGACTCATGACCCCTGTCCTGTACGCCCCGATCATCGTTCCGGTGGCCGTGGCCGCCCTCTGCGCCCTCGCCGGGCACCCCCGCCGGGCGGCGTGGGCCGCCTGGGCCGCCCGGTGGTCGAGCACGGCGTCCGCGCTCGCCCAGCTCGCCGCCGGGATCGCTCTCGGCACCGCCGTCGTCCAGGACGGGCCGCTCGCCTCCGGGCCGCTGCGCGCCGACGGGCTGTCGGCGTTCATGGTGCTCGTGATCGGCGCGGTCGCCGTCATCGCCACCTGGTCCGCCGCCCACGACCTCGCGCCCGGCGGCGACCCGGCCGCCGTCCGGCGGCATCTCGTCCTGGTGCAGCTGTTCCTCGCCGCGATGGCCGCAGCCGTCCTCGCCGACAACCTCGGCCTGGTGTGGGTGGCCCTGGAGGCCACCACCATCGTCACCGCGTTCCTCGTCGGCCACCGCCGCGACCGGGCGGGGGCCGAGGCGGCCTGGAAGTACATGGTGCTGTGCTCGGTCGGCATCGCGCTGGCGTTCCTCGCGACCGTCTGCCTCAACATCGCGTCCCTGCATGCGGGCGCGGAGGGGTCCGCCGCCCTCGACTGGAGCGCGCTGAGCCGCGACGCGGCCCGCCTCGACCACGACGTGCTGCGCCTGGCCGCCGCGCTCGCCGTCCTCGGCTTCGGCACCAAGGCGGGGCTCGCGCCCATGCACGCCTGGCTGCCCGACGCGCACAGCCAGGCGCCCGCGCCCGTGTCCGCGCTCATGTCCGGGGTACTGCTCGCCGTCGCCTTCACCCAGATCCTGCGGTACAAGGCCCTCGCCGACGCCGCGCTCGGCCCCGGCTACATGCGGGCGCTGCTGGTGGCCGCCGGGCTGCTCTCGCTCGCCGTCGCCGCCGCGCTGCTGATCGGGCAGCGCGACTACAAGCGGATGCTGGCCTACTCCTCCATCGAGCACATGGGCCTCGCCGCGCTCGGCGCCGCCGCGGGCGGCCCGCTCGCGACGAGCGCCGTCCTGCTGCACCTGCTCGGCCACGGTCTCGGCAAGGCGGTGCTGTTCTGCGGCGCCGGCCATGTCCTCGCCGTCACCGGGACGAGCCGGATCGCCGGCGCGCGGGGGCTCGCGACCCGATGGCCGGCGCTCGCCGCCGCGTTCGGCCTCGGGCTGGCGGCGCTGCTCGGCCTGCCGCCGTTCAGCCTCTTCGCGTCCGAGATCGGCATCGCCCGCGCCGCCTTCGACGCCGGGCTGGGCTGGGCCGCCGCCGCGGCGTTCGCGCTGGTCCTGGTCATCGCCGCCGCGCTGGCCAAGCACGGCGCCGCCATGATCCTCGGCGCCGCGCCCGCACCGGACGGCGCCCCATCCGCCGCCCTGCCCGCCATACGGGCCCGTCCCGCCGCGCTCGCCCCGCTCGTGACCGGGCTCGTCGCGTGCGCCGCGCTGGGCCTGGCGCTCGGGCCGCTGAACGAACTGCTGACCGCAGCCGCCGCAGCCGTGGGAGCACCCTGACATGATCGACGACCTGCTCGGCTCCGCACGTCCCGCGGGCTGGAAGCGGCTCAGCGCCGCCACCGCCCCCGCCGACCTGCCCGGACGGTTCGCGGCGCTGCACGCCGCCGGGTACCGGCTCGCCTCCGCCGCCGCCCACCACGACCCGGATGGGTCGCTCCGCGTCGTCTACCTGCTGGTCGAGGCCGGGTCCGACGCGCGGGTGGAGCTCGTCGTCCGGCCGGACGGGGACCCGCCCGCCGTGCCGTCCCTCGCCGCGCTGAGCTTCCCGGCGGGCCGGTTCGAGCGCGAGATGCACGACCTGTTCGGGATCACCCCGGACGGCCATCCGCTGCCGCGCCGCCTCGTCCGGCACCCGCACTGGCCGCGCGGCTGGTACCCGATGCGCGCCGACGCCGCCGACCCGCCCCCGCCGTTCGGCGACCCCGAGCCGTACCCGTTCCTGACCGTCGAGGGGCCGGGCGTCTACGAGATCCCGGTCGGGCCGATCCACGCGGGGGTGATCGAGCCCGGCCACTTCCGGTTCTCGGTCGTGGGCGAGACCATCCTGAAGCTCAAGGCGCGGCTGTGGTTCACCCACAAGGGCACCGAGAGGCTGTTCCAGGGCTCCCAGCCCGCCGACAAGCTGGCGCTGGCCGAGCGGATCAGCGGCGACACCGCCGTCGGCCACGCCCTGGCGTACTGCCTGGCCGTCGAGGACGCGACGGGCTGCCTCGTCCCGCCGGAGGCGCAGCGGGTCCGGGCGGTCCTGCTGGAGCTGGAGCGGCTGCACAACCACGTCGCCGACCTCGGGGCGCTGTGCAACGACGTCGGCCACTCCGTGCTGCACGCCCACGCGCTGCGCCTCCGCGAGACGCTCCTCCGCCTCAACGAGGAGCTGACCGGGCACCGGCTGCTGCGCGGCGGGATCGTGCTCGGCGGCGCGGCGCTGCGCGCCCTGCCCTCACCCGAGCGCCTCCGCGACCTCGGCGGCGAGGTCCGCGACCTGGCCGGCCTCGCCCTGTCGCGCACCATCGTTCGCGACCGGTTCACGGGGACGGCCGTGCTGGACCGCCGGGAGGCCGCCGGCCTCGGCACGCTCGGCTACGTCGCCCGCGCGAGCGGCATCGACGCCGACGCGCGCCGGGACCATCCCTTCACCGACGCGTACGCGGACCTCGGCGGCACGCTGGCGGTCCACACCGAGGCCGGCGGGGACGTGATGGCGCGGTTCCTCGTCCGCGTCCGGGAGATCGAGACGTCCATCGACGTCATCGCCGCGCTCGTGGACGGGCTCTCCCCCGGCTGGTATCCCGGCGCCGCCACCGGCTGGCCGCCCCGCCGCCCGCTCACCGGCCCGGCGAGCGGCGTCGGCATCGTCGAGGGCTGGCGCGGCAGGATCGTCCACCGGGTGGAGGTCACCGCCGACCGCCGGCTGACGCGGGTCAAGGTCGTGGACCCGTCGTTCTTCAACTGGCCGGCGCTGCCCGTCGCGCTCCGGGACACGATCGTCCCCGACTTCCCGCTGGCCAACAAGAGCTTCAACCTCTCCTACGCCGGCAACGACCTCTGAGGCCGCGGGCGGCGGGTCAGGCGAAGCGGGCGCGGCCGGCGGACAGGACCGTCGTGCCGTCCACGGCCGCCTCGAACAGGACGCCTCCGCCGTCCTGCCAGGTCTCCAGGTGGAGTTCGTCTCCGGGGAAGACCGGGGCGGCGAACCGGCCCTCCAGCTCCCGCAGCTCGGCCGGGTGGACGCCGTGGGACTCCGCCAGCGGCAGGGTGACCGCCCCGAGGGTGCACAGGCCGTGCATGACGGGGCGCGGCATCCCGGCGATCTTCGCCGCCTCCGGGTCGATGTGCAGGTGGTGGCGGTCGCCGAGCAGCCGGTAGAGGGCCGCCTGGTTCGGGGATGTCCGCAGGGTCGCGGCACCGTCCGGGGCCTGCTCGGGACGGCGTCGCGCCGACGGCCCGCGCTCGCCGCCGAAGCCGCCGCGCCCGGGCGCGAACAGCGACCAGACGGCCTCGAAGTACTCGCTCTCGACCGCGAGGTCGAAGACGGCCGCCGACCCCTTGTCCCAGACGTCGGCGACGCGGGCGGTCATCTCGACGGCCCCCGAGCGCGGCAGCGGCTTCAGGACGCGGAGGCGCTGCGTCCCGTGAATCGTCGTCCGGACATCGAACGCGCCGGCCGAGCCCAGGGCGTCCGGAGCCCACTGAGCGAGCGTCAGCGCGAACGTCGGCAGGACCCGGAGCCGCTCCTCGAAGACCAGGTCGAGGTCGGTGGCGCGTGCGCCGACCGCGAGGGCGTAGAGCATCGGCTGGGTGTCGTCGTACGCGACCGTCCTCGTCCCGAGCTCCCGGCCGCGCCATTCGCCCGCGCTCCCTGTGGGGGGACGACCCCCCACACCCCCCGACTCACTCCGCTCGGTCATTGGTCGGCTCCCAAGATCAGCCCGCTGGTCGGGACGCCGGTTCCGGCGGTGACGAGCACGTTGTGGACGTCGCCCGGCTGGTTCACCGACGTCCCGCGGACGAGCCGGACGCCCTCCGCGATGCCGTTCATGCCGTGGATGTACGCCTCCCCGAGCTGGCCCCCGTGGGTGTTGAACGGGAGCCGTCCGCCGAGCTCCAGGTTGCCGTCCGCGACGAAGTCCTTGCCCTCGCCCTTGGCGCAGAAGCCCAGCTCTTCGAGCTGCGGCAGCACCAGCGGCGTGAAGTGGTCGTAGAGGATCGCGGCCTGGACGTCGGCCGGGGTGAGCCGCGACTGGGCGTAGAGCTGCCGCCCGACCAGGCCCATCTCCGGGATGCCGGTGATCTCGGAGCGGTAGTAGCTGGTCATCATGTGCTGGTCGTTGCCGGACCCCTGGGCCGCGCCCCAGATCACGGCCGGAGGCTGCGGGAGGTCGCGGGCGCGTTCGGCCGACACGACGACGAGGGCCTGGCCGCCGTCGCTCTCCTGGCAGCAGTCCAGCAGGCGGAGGGGCTCGGCGATCCAGCGGGACGCCTGGTGGTCCTCCAGCGTGATCGGGCGCTCGTAGAACCACGCGGCCGGGTTGCCCGCCGCGTGCCTGCGGTCGACGACGGCGATCCGGCCGAAGTCCTCGCTGGTCGCGCCGTACTCGTACATGTAGCGGCGGGCGAACATCGCGACCCACTGGGCGGGGGTCGAGAGCCCGAACG
The DNA here is from genome assembly GCF_039871695.1 of Actinomadura sp. B10D3. Taxonomy (NCBI): domain Bacteria; kingdom Bacillati; phylum Actinomycetota; class Actinomycetes; order Streptosporangiales; family Thermomonosporaceae; genus Actinomadura; species Actinomadura sp. B10D3. The sequence continues at coordinate 580,327 of NZ_JBDPLY010000001.1, read as the reverse complement.
GGTTCATCCAGGCGTAGGCGGCGCTGTCGGCGCTGACGTCCATCGGACGGTCCGCCTGGCCGAGGCCGTAGCGGGTGCCGGAGCGCTCGTTGAACGCCCGGTAGCAGACGACGACGTCGGCGACGCCGGTCGCGACGGCCAGCGCGGCCTGCTGGACGGTGCCGCAGGCGGCGCCGCCGCCGTGCCCGATCCGGGAGAAGAACGTCAGCTCGCCGATGCCGAGGTTCCGGGCGATGTGGATCTCGGAACTGGTGTCGGCGGTGAACGTCACCATGCCGTCCACGTCGGACGGCTGGAGGCCCGCGTCGGTGATGGCGGCCAGCACCGCCTCGCAGGCCAGCCGCAGCTCGCTGCGGCCGGACTCCTTGGAGAACTCGGTGGCGCCGATCCCGGCGATCGCCGCCGCCCCTGGCAGCACGCTCATGCCCCGCTCCCCCGCGTCGCGACGGCGGGCAGCTCGACCACGACCGTGCCGGTGACGTGCGGGCCGAGCGCGTTGACGCCGCGCACCGCGATCTCGACGCGGCGTTCCTCGGCGTGCTTGGCCGCGACGGTGCCGGTCAGGACCATCGTGTCGCCCGGGTAGTTCGGCGCGCCCAATCTGATCTTGATGGCCTTCACCACGGCGGCCGGCCCGGCCCAGCCGGTGACGAACCGGTCGACGAGCCCGTTCGTGGTGAGGATGTTCATGAAGATGTCCCGGGAGCCGCGCTCGACCGCGAGCGCCGGGTCGTGGTGGACGTCCTGGTAGTCGCGGCTCGCCAGCGCGGTCGCGACGATCATCGTGCGGGTCAGCGGGATGCTCAGCTCGGGGAGCTCCTCGCCGACCGCCACGTCTTCGAAGAGCTTCACAGTGCTCGTGCTCATAGGGCGGCTCCCAGCAGTTCCAGGTCGGACGACGCGCCGCCGAGCGTCCCGGAGATCTGCTTGCCCCACAGGAAGTGGCGGTGCACCGGGTAGTCGACGTCCACGCCGATGCCGCCGTGCAGGTGCTGGACGCGGTGGACGACGTTCAGCCCGCCCTCGTCCGACCACCACTTGGCGACCAGGACGGCCGTCCCGGCGTCCTCCCCGGCGGCGATGAGCGAGAGCGCGTGCATGAGGCAGACGCGCAGCGCGTCGATCTCGATGTAGCAGTCGGCGAGCTGGTGCTGCACGGCCTGGAAGGCGGCGAGCGGGCGGCCGAACTGCTCGCGGCCGGCGAGGTACTCGGCGGCGATGCGCAGCGCACCGTCGGCCACGCCGAGCTGGAGGGCGGCGAGCGAGACGCGGGTGAGCCTCAGCGCCTCGCCGAGCGCGCCGGGGCCGAGGGCCTGCGCGGGTGCCCCGTCGAGCGTCAGGTGGCCCGCGGCGTCGCGGCCGGTGGTCTCGGCGCGCTCCCAGGACGCCCCGGCGGCGGAGGTCTCGGCCAGGAACAGGCCCGGACCGTCCGGGGACGAGGCCGACACCAGGACGTGCCGGGCGCCGAACGGTGTCGGGACGGCGGCCTTCGTGCCGGTCAGCCGCCAGCCGCCGCCGTCGCGGACGGCGACGCAGCCGGGCCCGGCGGGATCCGCGGCACCGAACTCCTCCAGCGCGACGGTCGGCCGGGCCGTCCCGTCCAGGACGTCCGGCACCATCTCCCGCTGGGCGTCCGTTCCGTGCGAGGCGATCGTCAGCGCGGCCACGACGGCGGGCCAGATCGGGACGGGCGCGACGGTGCGGCCCTGCTCCTCCAGCAGGACGGCCAGGCCCGCCGCCCCGAGCCCGGCCCCGCCGAGCGGCTCCGGCAGCGCGACGCCCAGCAGGCCGGTCTCGCCGAGCTCCCTCCACAGATCCTCGTCGAACCCGTCTTCGGACTCCTCGGCGGCCTTGATCCGCGCCTGGGTGGCCCGGTCGGTGAAGACCCGGCGGGCCAGGTCCCTGACCGCCTCCAGCTCCTCGCCCAACGTGAAGTCCATCAGCGCTCCTTGGTGCCGGCCGGGCGGAACGCCGGCAGCGACAGGTCGGGGTCCGGGTCGATCCAGTCGAGGACGACGGGCATGCCGACCTCGACGTCCTCCGGCGCGACCCCGGTCATGTTCGTGATCAGCCGGGTGCCCTCGGCCAGCTCGATCACCGCGACGACCAGCGGGTAGTCGAACGCCGGGTGGCGCGGATGGTGGTTGACCACGTAGCTGTGGACGTGGCCCTCGCCCGACGCCTCCACGGTGTCCCACGCGAACGAGCCGCACTGCGGGCAACACGGACCGGGCGGGTGCCGCAGCGACTTGCAGTCGGCGCAGCGCTGGATCACGAGCCGGTGCTCGCGGGCCGCCTCGAACCAGAACGCGTTGTCGGGGTTGACCGCCGGGCGCGGGCGCAGGGCCTTCGGGGCCGGCTTCTCCGCCGGGCGGAACCGCAGGATGCGCCACCGCTGCGTCGCGACGACCTCGCCGGACGCGTCCCGGTACGTCTTGACCGTGCTGACGAACCGTCCCTCGCCGAGCGCGGTCTTCTTCTCCGGGGAGATCGACTCGACGGTCTCCTCGACGCTGACGCGGTCGCCCGGCACCAGCTCGCGGTGGAACTCGAACTCCGAGTCGGTGGCGACGACGGAGGTGTACCCGCCCTCGGCGAGCAGGTCGGTCAGCTCGTCCGGCCCCGCCGGGTCGTCGCGGACGGACGCCGCGTAGCCGCGCATCGTCCACGCCTGCATCATCGACGCGGGCGCGACGATGCCCTCGCGGCCGGTGGCCCGCGCGGCGGCGTCGTCCAGGTAGACGGGGTTGGCGTCGTCCATCGCCTCGACCCAGTGCCGGATCATCGGGACGTTCACCGGGTCCGGCGCGGCCCGCCGGACGCCCAGGGAACGCCCGACCCAGGCCTGGAGCCGCTCCTCGTACTCGCTCATGACCGCCTCGACCTCGGCAGGCCCAGCCCCTGGACGGCGACCATGTCGCGCAGCACCTCGTTGACGCCGCCGCCGAACGTGTTCACGATGCCCTGCCGGGACAGCTGCTCGATCTGCCCGTACAGCACCGCGCCCGGCGACTCCGGGCGGATCCTCCCGGCCGCGCCGAGGACGCCGGTCAGCGTCCGCTGGACGGCGATGTGCGTCTCGGTCCCGTAGGACTTGGCTGCCCCGGCCTGGGCGCCCGTCAGCAGCCCCGCCTCGACGGCCATCGTCATCTTCCAGTTCATCAGCCGCATCGCCTCCAGCCGCGCGTAGGTGCGGGCGAGGTCGGCGCGCACCCAGGGCAGGTCGATCACGCCGTTCTCGCGGGCCCAGTCGCGGACGTCCTCCCACAGCCGGATCATCCGGCCGCCGAGCGCGGCGAGCCCGATGCGCTCGTGGTTGAGCTGGGTGGTGATCAGGCGCCACCCGCCGTCGACGTCGCCGACGACCGATGACGCCGGCACCCGGACGCCGTGGTAGTACGTCGAAGTGACGATCATGCCGCCGACCGTCTGGATCGGGCTCCAGGAGAACCCGTCGGCGTCGGTCGGGACGATCAGGATCGAGATGCCCTTGTGCTTGGGCGCGTCCGGGTTCGTCCGGGCGGCGAGCCAGATGTGGTCGGCGGTGTTGGCGCCGCTGGTGAAGACCTTGCTGCCGTCGATGACGAACGCGTCGCCGTCCCGGACGGCCTTCGTGCGCAGCGAGGCGAGGTCCGTCCCGGCGTCGGGCTCGGTGTAGCCGATCGCGAAGACGATGTCGCCGGACAGGATGCCGGGCAGGAACCGCTTCTTCTGCTCGTCCGTCCCGAACCGCATCAGCGTGGGGCCGACCGTGTTGACCGTGACGAACGGGAACGGCAGCCCGGCCCGCTGCACCTCGTCGAAGAACACGTACTGCTCGGCGATCGACCTGCCCTGCCCGCCGTACTCCACGGGCCAGCCGTAGCCGAGCCAGCCGTCGTTGCCGAGCATCTTGACGATCTCGCGGAACCGGTCGCCGCCGACGCCCTGCTCTCCGGCACGGCGCCGGACGTCCGGGGGCAGCAGGTCCGCGAAGTACGCCCTCAGCTCCGCGCGCAGCTCGCGATGCGCCGCGGACTCACGCAGATTCATTCTTGGCCTTTCCTGTCACGGGAGGAACCGCCTGTCAGGGGAGGAAGCGGCGGCGGCCCGCGGCGGCGAACTCCGCGCGGAGCGCCTCCTTGTCCGCCTCGGTCATCGGGACGTACTCGGGCGTTCCCCGCCCCGCCCACCAGAACACGGGGTCGCGGGTGCGCCAGCCGTCGAGCCGGAGTTCCCTTCTCTTGAGCTTCCCGGAGCCGGTCGTCGGCAGCGCGTGCGAGACGCGCACGAAGCGCGGCGCGCCCTTGGTGCCGAGGTCGTCCTGGGCGGCGAGGAAGGCGGCGAAGTCCAGGTCCTCGAACCGGACGCCGGGCGGGACCTCGATCGTGGCCATCACCTGGTCGCCGGAGCGCGGGTCGGGGACGCCGAACGCGACCGCGTCCACGATCTTCGGGTGGCGCCGGACGACGTTCTGGGTGAGCAGCGCCGAGATGTTCTCCGAGTCGACGCGGATCCAGTCGCCGGAGCGCCCGCCGAAGTAGAGGAACCCGTCCGCGTCGACGTAACCGAGGTCGCCCGTCCAGTACCAGCCGTGCCTGACGCGCTCGGCGTCCGCCTCGGGGTTCTTGTAGTAGCCCTCGAACTTCGCGGCGCCGTGCACGTCGACGATCTCACCGACCGCCGCCTCGGCGTTGGTGACGCGGCCGTGCTCGTCCAGGATCGCGGGGGCGCACGTCTCGCGGGTCTCCGGGTGCACGACGCGGACGCCGTCGTGCGCGGGGTGTCCGAGTGCGGCCGGCGGCGTCCCGGCCACCCGCCGGATCATGCCCGCGCTCTCGCTGGAGCCGTAGCCCTCCATCAGCGTCGCGCCGAAGCGGCGCCGGAAGGCGGCCTTGTCCTCGGGGGACGCCTCCGTGCCGAACCCGTGCGTGAGCGTGTTGTCGCCGTCGTCCGGGCGCTCCGGCGTGGCGAGGATGTAGCCGATCGCCTTGCCGACATAGGTGAAGAACGTCGCGCCGTAGAAGCGGACGTCCAGCAGGAACCCGGAGGCGGAGAAACTCTCCGCCAGGACGACGGTCGCACCTACGGCGAGGGACGGTGCCCACAGCGCCATGAGCGCGTTGCCGTGGAACAGCGGCATCGGGCAGTAGCAGACGTCGTCGCGCTTGATGTCGTACTTGGCGCTGTTGTCGCGGCCCAGCTCGGCGAGCCGCCCCTGCGAGCAGCGCGCCGCCTTCGACGCCCCGGTCGTCCCGGACGTGAACAGCAGGAGGATCTGCGTCAGCGGAGTGATCGACGGGTCGTGCTCCGGCTCGCGGGCATGGGCCGCGACCCTCGCCTCGTAGCCGTCCTCGTCGATCAGGAGGAACCGGTCGCGCGGGACGCCGATGTCCAGGCCGTCCAGCAGCTTCAACCCGGCGCGGTCGGTGACGACGAGCTGGAGGTCGGTGTGCCGGACCTCCTGCTCCAGGTACGCGCCGGTGCGGGTCGGGTTGATGCCGACGATCGTCGCGCCGCTCAGCGCCGCCGCCCCGAGCCACAGGACGTACTCGGGGACGTTCTCCAGCAGCACGCCGATGTGGAACGGTCCGTCCCGGCGCAGCTCGCGGGCCAGGGACGCGCGCGCGGCGCTCTCCCTGACGACCTCGTCCCATGTCCAGGACCGGTCGCGGCCGCGCAGGCCGGGGCGGGCGTCTCCCAGCCTCGCCAGCAGCATCGCCGCGATCGTCTCGTCTCGCACTCCCGCTCCCTCCGCGGTCCCGACGTTAACCAGCGGGCCGGGCGGGCACCTCGGGCCGTCCCGGTGAGCGGAATTCCCAGGTGACGCCGTGGTGCGGCGGCTGAGAATGAGCCCGGCGGCGAGGAGGAGGGGTCCGATGGAGATCATCCGGAAGCTGACCGGTCCCGGGGGCGCGTTCGAGCTGCGGGAGGAGGACGTGCTCGGCGCGCGGGTCCCCGTGTTCGCCAACCGCGCCCGCAGCCTCGGCGAGGTCCTCGCCCGGTCGGCCGGGTTCGGCGACCGGGACTACATCGTCACCGCGTCCCGCCGGCTGAGCTTCGCCGAACACGCCGCGGCCGTCGCGTCCATGGCCAGGGCGTTGCGGGACGATCTCGGCGTCCGCCCCGGCGACCGCATCGCGATCGACGCGGCGAACAGCCCCGAGTGGATCGTGGCGTTCTGGGCGGCGATCGCCGCCGGGGCCGTCGCGGTCGGCTACAACGCCTGGTGGGCGCCGCGCGAGATCGAGTACGCCCTCGGGCACACCGACCCGAAGGTCGTCATCGCCGACGAGAAGCGGGCCGCCCTCATCTCCGAGGACGTGCTGACCATCGAGAAGGACGTCCCGTCGCTGGCGGGGCGCTACCCCGGCGCCGTTCTGGACATCCCCGAGGTCGCCGAGGACGACCCGGCCGTCATCCTCTACACCAGCGGCACGTCGGGGCGCCCGAAGGGGGCCGTCCACTCGCACCGGAACCTCACCTCGGTGATCGAGTACCACCGGTTCAACGACGCCGTCCTGCGGGCGTACGGCGACGACCCGTCCGCGCGGCGCTACCTGCTCGCGCTGCCGCTGTTCCACATCGCGCGCCTGCACAACCTGGCCGTCCCGCGGCTCGCCACCGGCACCGCCGTGGTCATGCACGAGGGCGGCTTCGACGTGGACTCCGTCCTCGCCCTCATCGAGAAGGAGCGCGTGACGAACTGGGGCGCCGTCCCGACCATGGCGCGGCGGATCGTCGAGCACGGCGGCGCCGGGAAGTACGACCTGGCGTCCCTCACCGCGTTCGCGCTGGCCACGGCCCCGTCCTCGCCCGCGTTCAAGGCGCGGCTCCAGGCCGCCTTCCCGCCCGCGAAGGGCGGCATGGTCGACAGCTACGGGCTCACCGAGTCGTGCACCGCCATCACCACCGCCACGCCCGCCGACCTGGCGGAGGACCCCGGGACGCTGGGCCGCCCGATCATCGGCGTCGAGGTGGAGATCCGCGACGCCGGCGGCGCGCCGGTCCCGGACGGGGTCGAGGGCGAGGTCTGCGCCCGCAGCGCCTACACCATGGTCGGCTACTGGCGCGATCCCGAGGCCACCGCCCGCGCGCTCGACGCGGACCGCCGGCTGCGCACCGGCGACATCGGCCTGGTCGAGAACGGCCGGCTGCGGCTCACCGCCCGCCGCTCCGACCTGATCATCCGCGGCGGGGAGAACGTCTACCCGGCCGAGGTCGAGAACGTCCTCGCCGAGTACCCGGGCCTGCGCGAGTGCATCGTCATCGGCGTCCCGCACCCCGACCTCGGCCAGGAGGCCGCGGCCGTCGCCGTCTTCGCCGGCCCGGCGCCGGCCGCCGAGGACCTCGCGGCCTTCGCCCGGCAACGGCTCGCCTACTTCAAGGTCCCGAGCCGCTGGCACATCACCGCAGACCCGCTCCCCCGCAACGCCACCGGCAAGGTCCTGCGCGACCGGGTCGAGGCCTGGATCACTTGACCCGACTGTCGGGGTTCCCGGCTGGCTCCCGCCAATTCTTCGCCCACCTGTACAGGGGGACGCTTCGGGACGTTCCCCGACACCGGTTCGGGCATCTCCCGCGAGTCCTGCTCGAACCCCGAGGGCTGGACGGCCTGACGCCGATCCGCCTCTACCGGCCGGTGGACGCCGCGGCCGGGGCGGGCTCGCCGGCCTCGCGTCCCACCCGTTCGGCCAGGAAGTCCTCCCAGGTGCGGGTGCCGTGGTCGGCGCCGTCGAGCGCCAGGTTGTCACCGGCCCGGTAGGCGCGGCCCGCCTTGCCCGGGATGCGGACGGGCAGCATCGGACGCCGCCGCCCGCCGCGCGCCTCCAGGTATCCGCGGACGAGCTCGCCCAGCCCGTAGATCCGCGGCCCGGCCAGGTCGGGGACGCGTCCGGCCGGCGCGCCGAGCGCCAGTCCCACGAGCCGTTCCGCGACGTCGCGCGCGTCGACGGGCTGGAAGCGCAGCCCGCCCGGCTTCGGGACGACCGGCAGCTTCGCCATGCTCCGCACCACCTTCAACACCAGGTCCTGGAACTGGGCGGCGCGCAGGATCGTGTACGGCACCCCGGAGCCGATCACGGCCTCCTCCACGTCCGCCTGCGACTTGAGCCAGGCCAGCGGCACCCGGTCGGCGCCGATGACCGAGATGAGCAACACGTGCTTCACGTCCGCCTGTGACACGGCCCGCATCAGGTTCCGGGCGGCCACCTCGTCGCCCTTGTTGCCGCCCGCCAGATGGACGACGGTCTCCACCCCGTCCACAGCAGCGGCGATGCCCTCGTCGTTCACCAGGTCACCGGTCACGTACTCGATGCCGGCGGCGGGCTCGCGCCTGCGCCTGCTGAGCACCCGCAGGTCCCGCCCCGCCGCCCGAAGCAGTGGGACGACGTGGCTCCCGAGCGTTCCCGTACCACCGGTGACCAAAATCGATGCCGTCATGTCTCCCTCTCATCGCGTTCTGCCCCAAGGACGGAAGCACCGCCCGGAAAGTGACATGTCACCGGCGGGCGGGCTGTCTCGTCTCGGGTCGCGTCATCGGGTTCCGCGAGGGGCCTGCATTCTCGACACGGAGGAGCGACCATGAACGAGCAGCCGACGGACCGGAAGGTCGCGCTGGTCACCGGAGCGAACAAGGGGATCGGCCGCGGGGCCGCCGAGCAGCTCGCCGCGCTGGGCATGACGGTCCTGGTCGGCGCCAGGGACCCGCGGCGCGGCGAGGAGGCCGCCGCGGCGCTGCGCGCGGCGGGCGGCGACGTGCACGCGATCGTCCTGGACGTCACCGACCGGGCCACCGTCCAGGAGGCCGCGCGGTGGATCGAGGAGCGCTTCGGCCGCCTCGACGTCCTGGTCAACAACGCCGGCATCACCGGCTCCGGGCAGGTCTCGCCCGAGGACGCCCACGACCAGGTGCCGAGCACCGTCGACCTGGACATGGTCCGGGCGGTGTTCGAGACCAACGTCTTCGGGGTGATCGCGGTGACCAACGCCATGCTGCCGCTGCTGCGGCGGGCGCCGGCGGCCCGCGTCGTCAACGTCAGCAGTCACGCCGCGTCGATGACCCTCTTCAGCGACCCGGACGGCCCCATGTCGGCGCTGCTGCCGTCGGCGGCGTACTCGCCGTCCAAGAGCGCGCTGAACGCCCTCACCGTCCAGTACGCCAACGAGCTGCGCAAGGACGGCGTCCTCGTCAACGCCGCCGCCCCCGGGTTCGTGGACACCGACAGCAACAACCACACCGGGTTCCTCACGGTCGCGGAGGGCGCCAAGGTCCTGGTGCGGCTGGCCACGCTGGGTGCGGACGGCCCGACCGCCGGGTACTTCAGCGAGGAGGGCCCGCTCCCCTGGTGAGGGCTCCCCCCGGCCACCTCGTGCGGATGTCACAGGTGGCCGGGCTGCCTCGTCTCGGGTCTGACAGCACATTCCCGGCCAGGAGGAGGATGGTCATGCGGGTCTTCGTAGCGGGCGGGACCGGCGTCCTCGGGCGGCGGCTGGTGCCACTGCTCGTGGAGCGCGGCCACGAGGTGACCGCCACCACGACGAGCGCGGCCAAGCTAGACGCGGCGGCGCGGCTCGGCGCCGAGGGCGTCGTGATGGACGGGCTGGACGCGGCGTCGGTCGGCGAGGCCGTCGCCAAGGCGCGGCCGGACGTCATCGTCCACCAGATGACCGCGATCTCGGTCGCCCACGCGGGCAAGGCCGACATGAAGCACATGGACCGGTGGTTCGCGGGCACCAACCGGCTCCGCACCGAGGGGACCGATCACCTGTTGGCCGCGGCGGACGCGACCGGCGTGACGCGCTTCGTCGCGCAGGCCTACGCGTCCTGGAACGGCATCCGCGAGGGCGGCTGGGTGAAGACCGAGGAGGACCCGCTGGACCCGATGGCGGGGACGCCGGCGCAGCCCGGGATGGCGGCGCTCGCCCACGTCGAGGACGCGGTCACCCGGGCGGGCGGCACCGTCCTGCGGTACGGCTGGTTCTACGGGCCGGGCGCCACCGACGACCTGGTCGAGCCCGTCCGCAAGCGGCAGTTCCCGATCGTCGGGGGCGGCGCCGGCCACTGCTCGTTCATCCACCTGGACGACGCGGCGCTCGCGACCGTCCTCGCCGTGGAGAAGCAGGCGACCGGTGTCTTCAACATCGTCGACGACGAGCCCGCCCCGGTGAACGAGTGGCTGCCCTACCTCGCCGAGTGCGCGGGCGCGAAGAAGCCGCTGCGGGTCCCCGCCTGGCTGGCCCGCCCCCTGGCCGGGGACGTCGCCGTCACGATGATGACCGAGGGACGCGGCTTCTCCAACGCCAAGGCCAGGGCCGAGCTCGGCTGGGAGCCGCGCTACGCGTCCTGGCGGCAGGGCTTCAAGGAAGAGCTCGCGTGAGCAAGGTCGAGGAGTTCCAGGAACTGCGGCCCCTGCTGTTCTCGATCGCCTACCGGATCCTCGGCAGCGTGAGCGAGGCCGAGGACGCGGTCCAGGAGACCTGGCTGCGCTACGAGACGTCCTCGGCCCGTCCCGCCTCGGCCAAGGCGTACCTGTCGGCCACCGTGAGCCGGATCGCGATCGACGTGCTGCGCTCGGCCCGCGTGCGGCGGGAGCGGTACGTCGGGCCGTGGTTCCCCGAGCCGCTGCTGTCCGACCCCTACGAGGACCCGCAGCGCTCGGCGGAACTCGCGGACTCGCTGTCGATGGCGGCGCTGCTGCTGCTCGAACGGCTCACCCCGCTCGAACGCGCGGTGTTCGTGCTGCGGGAGGTGTTCGGCTTCGGCTTCCCCGAGGTCGCCTCCGCCGTGGGCCGCTCGGAGGCCGCGTGCCGCCAGCTCGCGGTCCGCGCGCGCCGCCACATGGACGCGGGGCGCTCCCGGTTCGAGGCCGGCCGCGCCGAACGCGACGAGCTCGCCGGACGGTTCCTCGACGCCTTCCGCGACGGGGACGTCGACGGGCTCGCCGCGCTCCTCGCCGCCGACGTCCGGATGGTCGGCGACAATGGCGGCAAGGCCCCGCAGTGGGCGGACGCCTTCGCCGGCGCCGGGAACGTGACCCGGGTGCTCGCCGCGCTCGTCCCGCTGTTCGCCCGGATCGAGGCGCGGGTGGAGCCGCACCGGGTCAACGGGCAGCCCGGCGCGATCTTCCGCGACCGGGACGGCAGGATCCTGAGCACCTGGGCCTTCGACGTCCTCGACGGTCAGATCCAGACGATCCGCACGGTAACCAACCCGGACAAGCTCGGCCACCTGGGCCCGGTCGGCGACGCCTGGGCCTCCTTCCACGAGGCGACCAATCTCACGGGGACCCCACCACCTCGAAGCGGGCCCCGCCGACCGTGACGGCCTGATCATCATTGATCGACACCACCGGCCACCCACCCTGCCCGGCCAACCGGTCATGGCGTTCTGCACGCCCTCGATTGCGATGAGGCAGCACGACGAAAGGAACAAGACCGAGCCCGGCAGTGGAGGCGACGGCCCCAAGATCATCCACGTCGCGCAGCATCCGCAGATCCGGTCCTACCAGAGCCGCCCCAGCCGAAATGCCGACGTAAGCCAGAGCCCCACCGCCAACGGCGTCCACGGCGATGCGGTCGAATCCGCTGCCGCGAACATGTTGCAACAAGAACATGGGATACCCGCCGGCGACGAGCACCGCCTAAGCCCTCCCCAGGGCCCGCTGGACGTCTTCAGCCACGGCCCGTTCGAGATCGAGGTATTCGACCCCCAGCCCCTCGGCCCTGAGCGGGTCGGCGAGGGCATCAACGAACGGAGCGGACGGCAGCGGATTAGCCGCCGTGGGAATCAACACCGCCCGCCGAGGCATGGCGGGCAGCGCCTCCAGCCAGGCGGGCAAGGCTCCCAACCCCGCAGACCCCAAGAACAATCGGCGCCCCGCTCGCTCCATAGCCCACCTCCCCAGAGGCGACGAAGCGCCCTGGACCACGTGGCCCCAGCGACTCAGAACGCCCTGCCGCCGCGCTTCACCCGACCCACCAGCACCGCGAACGCCTCCCGGCTGAGGACGACGTGACCGAACTGGGGCGCCTTGCTGTCTCGAACGCCGATCGCGTTAGGGAGAACGGCCAGCTCAACGCATTCTTCGGTGCCACCTGCACCGCTGTGGCTGCTCTTGCGCCACGTTGTCATACGCGCATCCTCGCAATCCAGTCGCGGGACTGGTCCTCGTTCCAGGCACGTGCCGCGATCCGCTCGAAGCGTACAGCCACACGCGCCGCCTCTGTTTGATCATCAATGATCCGGCCGACTTTGAGGTTCGTCCCTGCGAATGCCGCCCGCAGGCCATTCCGCAACTCGAAATAGCTGAACCCGCCATCCACTCCAATGTGCGGAAGCGCACTTTCCGGAATCACCCGGATCGAGACGTATCTGAGGTCCATGAGCTTGAGCAGGAGGTCGCGCTGCTCCTCCATCACACCCGCGTCTCCCATAGGGCGGAGCGCGGCCTCATCGAGGACGGCCCAGATCGCAGAGCCGCGGGCGAGCATGGCCTCTTGGTGCTTCATCCGTTTCGTTACCGCCGCTTCAACGTCGTCCACCAGTTGGGCGTCGTGTCCCGCCGCCAGCAGAGCCCGCGAGTAGCTCTCCGCCTGGAAGGGCATCGGAATGACGTTGTTGTAGAAGAACCTCAGCGTTTCGGCCTCCCGCTGGTACTTGCGGAGCTTCTCGGGCCAATTGGGGTCGACGCCGAGCTTGGCGTAGCGCAACAAGATCGCGAATAGGCCCCCTGTGTCCCATGCCTTGTCAAGCGCGCAGCACTCTCGCTCGTCGAGTTGCCGGGTGCCGCCCTCATACTTGGAAACTTGACTCTTCGTGCACCCGATGATGTCGCCGACCTGAGTCTGGGTCATCCTGCGCTTGAGGCGCAGAAACCGCAGGTAGTAGGCCATGAGCGAGGAGAGTGACATCTCCGGGTCCGGCGACGCGTTGACCATGATCGAACACTCCCTCGCCCTCGCCCGGAGTTGCCAATGTGTCCAGCAACGGTGACAAGTTAAACCCGCCGCCGCAGTGTTGTCCCGGGAATTCGAAAGAGAAAGGAGGAACCCGTGGGGATTAATGCCTTGAATTCGGGCGAACTGGATATGTCGTTTCTGGCGGCGCGGTCGACGGCTGGACTGGTGCGGACGCTGGTGGAGTTCCGGCTTTGCGAATGGGGGCTCACGCGTATCGCCGGTGACGTTCGGCAGGTGGCCGGCGAATTGGTCGCCAACGCGGCGGAGAGCACGCCGGGCAGGGAGATCCGGGTCAGGTTCACCCGGGAGCCACGAGCCGTGACGATCGCGGTGTGGGACGCGTCCGACGCCATGCCGGTGGCGCAGCCGATCGTCGAACTGGTCCTGGACGACCTCGTCCCGGACGCGCGGGCGCTCGAACCCGGTCACGACGCCGGGATGCGCGGACGTGGCCTACCGATCGTCCAGGCGCTCTCCGCGGATTGCGGAGTCACCAGGACCGACCCCTGCGGAAAGTGGGTCTGGGCGAAAGTGGCGTTCTGACAGTGCGGTGGTCAGCGGAGCGGGCGGAAGAAGGCTGCTAGGTCGTGGGCGAGGAGGTCGGGTTCCTCGTGGGCGGCGAAGTGGCCGCCCCGGGGCATGACCGTGTACCAGGTGATGTTGTAGGTGCGTTCGGCCCAACTGCGGGGCGGCTGGGCGAGGTCGGCCGGGAACAGGGCAAGAGCCGTGGGCACGGTCACCTTCTCCACGCGGCGCGTCAAGCCCCGGTTGTACTCGTAGTAGGGGCGGAAGGACGTCCCGATGGTGCGGGTGAACCAGTAAAGGGACGCCTGCGTGAGGACGAAGTCGTCGCTGAACCGGGACGACAGGTCGCCTCCGCAGTCGCTCCACGCGCGGTACTTCTCCACGATCCAGGCGAGCAGACCGGTCGGTGAGTCGTCCAGCCCGTAGCTCAGAGTGACGGGCCGCGTGCTCTGTTCGTGCTGGTAGCCGCCCTCTTCGGCGCTCCACGCCGCGCGGGAGGCGAGGTACGCCTGCTCCTCCGGCGTGAGGCCGCCGGCGTCGTACGCCGGTGGGTCGGCCACCGCCAGCACGTGGATGCCGACCAGGGCTTCGGGGTGGGCCTCGCCGAGGCGGGAGCTGATTCCGGCGCCCAGGTCCCCGCCATGAGCGGCGTAGCGTTCGAAGCCGAGTTCGTCGTGCATCAGCCGGTGCCACAGGTGGTGCGTCTGCTGCGCCTCACCGAAGGAGGGCCGCTGCGGCGAGAACGCGAAACCGGGCAGCGACGGGACTATGACGGTGAACGCGTCGGCCGCGTCGCCTCCGTACCGCGAGGGTGCGGCCAGTCGGCGGGCCAGGCCGACCAGTTCGAGGATGGAGCTGGGCCATCCGTGTGTCAGGACGATCGGCAGGGCGCCGGCCCTCTCTCCGTCGAAGCGGAGATAGTGGACCGGTGTGCCGTCGATGTCCGCGTACCGGGACGGGAGCGCGTTGATGGCGGCTTCATAGACGCGCCAGTCGTAGCCGTTGGCCCAGTAGTCCGTCAAGCGGCGCAGTTCGCCTGCGTCGGTGCCTGCGTCCCATCCTGGTGTGGGCCATGCCGCCGGCCACCGTGTGCGGAGCAGTCGTGAGCGAAGGTCGTCCAGTTCGGCGTCGGTGACGGTGATCGCGGGCGCGGGCGTGAGGGGGGGTGTGCATGATCATCCCTTCCAGGCGGCGATGACGTCCTCTGGGGTCCAGAGGAGGTCGAGGCCGTCGGTGTTCGCACCGGAGAGGGAGACGGCGGCGAGGGCGGTCGTCGCCGGGTCCAGGCCGGGGACGTGGACGGCGGCGCGGCGGAGGGCGGCCAGGTCGTGGGAGTCGAACGGCGTGCCGAGCCATTTGATCGAGCCGGCGAACAGGACGCGGTTCGCCACGGGGGCGCGGTCCGCGCCGATCAGGTCGACCTCCGGGTCGAACCGGCGGTTCCACCAGCCGCCGACCGCCTCGACGTCCGGCCAGGGCAGGTCCGCCCGCTCCATGGCCTGGCGGACGAGGGGTTCGACGGCCCGGCCGCGCCAGGACGTCCAGCGGCGCTCGATGAGACGGAAGCCCGCTTCGGGGCGGCCCCGGCGGGCCTGCTCGTGGGCCGCGCGCAGGGCCGCCAGGTAGAGGCGCAGGTTGCTGTCGGTGATCCGGTAGAGGGCGGGCTTGCCCGGCCTGGTGGACAGCGGCTCGTCCACCGCGAGGACGTTCTTCTCGGTGGTGAGGCGGCGGAGGAGGGGCGAGAGGGTGCCCGAGGGGAGGGCGGCGTCGCGGTTGCCGGCGGTCGCCGCGATGTTGGCGTGGGTGCGGTCGCCGGACCCGATCGCCTCCAGGACGCGGCGGGAGATGTCGGGGTTCGGGAACTCGGCCAGCAGGGACGCCTCCGGGACGCTGAACAGCGCGGCGGCCGGGTCGGCGCACTCGGCTCTCAGGAAGTCCAGCGCGGGCGTGCCGTGGGGCCACGTCCGGACGATGCCGGGGAGGCCGCCGGACACCAGGTGCGCGTCGACGGCGCCGGCGGCGTCCAGCCCGAGGGCCTCGCCCGTGTCGGCCGGGTTCAGCGGGCCGAGGACGAGGGTGTCGGCGCGCCCGTAGAAGGGCCGGTCGTAGGCGGTGAGCCGCTCCATCATGTGGAGGTCGCTGCCCAGGAGCAGGAGGAGGACGGGCTTGGACGACAGGAGCCGGTCCCACGCGGTCTGGAGCGCGCCGTCGAAGACGGGGTCCTGCTCGGCCAGCCAGGGCAGCTCGTCCAGGACGACGATGGACGGCGTGCCCGGGAGCGCCGTGGCCAGGACGCGGAAGGCGTCCGGCCAGCTGCCGTTCTCCAGGAGCGGGACGAGCTCCGGGTCGTCGGGCAGCGCCGACTCCTTCAGGTCGCGCAGGAAGGCGGCCACCGCCTCGATGGGCGAGGCGCCCTTGGTGGCCGTGGAGAAGACGTAGGGCACGGCCGCGCGGTCGCAGAACTCCTGGACGAGCCGGGACTTGCCCACCTGGCGGCGGCCCCGCAGCGCGACCGCCGTGCCCGTCCCCGTGGTGGTGACGCGCTCAAGGCGCTTGGCCAGGAGCGCCAGCTCCGTCTTTCTGCCGATGAACACCGTGACTCCACTCTATGTAGATCACATCTACATAGATCCAGCCTACATTGCTAGGCCGTGCCCGCTCAGCGGGACGTGAGCGGAAGCGGCCTGGAGGCCGGTACTAGCGTCCGGCGTGCCATCTGACACCGACACGGAGGCCTCGATGAGCGCTGACCTCTCCCTGGCGGGCCGCACCGCCGTCGTCACCGGCGCGGGCGCCGGGCTGGGCCGCGCGGAGGCCCTCGCCCTGGCCGCGCTCGGTGCCCGCGTCGTCGTCAACGACATGGGACCGGCCGCCGGCGAGGTCGCCGCCGAGATCAAGAAGGCGGGCGGCGAGGCGGTCGCGGTCACCGGGGACGTCGGCGACTGGTCGATGGGCGACGCGCTGGTGTCCGCCGCCGTCGACACCTTCGGCTCCCTGGACGTCCTCGTGAACAACGCGGGCGTGCTGCGCGACAAGATGCTGTTCAACCTGTCCGAAGCAGACTGGGACGACGTCATCCACGTTCACCTGAAGGGGCACGCCGCGGTGTCCCGCGCGGCGGCGGTGCACTGGCGCGCGGCGAGCAAGGCCGCGGGCGGGCCGGTCTACGGACGGGTCATCAACACCGCGTCCGAGGCGTTCCTGTTCGGGCCCGCGGGGCAGCCGAACTACGCGGCGGCGAAGGCGGGCATCGTCGCGCTCACGCTGTCGACCGCGGCGGGCCTCGGCCGGTACGGGGTCCGCGCCAACGCGATCTGCCCCCGCGCCCGGACCGCGATGACCGAGGCGACGTTCGCCGAGGGCACCTCCCCCGGCGGCCTGGACGTCCTCGCACCCGAGCGGGTCGGGACGTTCGTCGGCTACCTCGCGTCCCCCGCGTCCGAGAAGATCAGCGGGCAGGTGTTCGTCGTCTACGGCGACATGGTCGCGCTGATGGCCGCGCCGGAGGTGGAGCGGAAGTTCACCGCGGCGGACGGCGTCTTCTCCGCCGAGGAGTTCGGCGAGCAGATCACGCCGTACTTCGAGGGACGGGACGCGCGCCGGACCTACGCCGCCTACAGCGTCGCCGCGCTCGACGACACCGGTACCAGCAAGCACTGACGCCCGGGGCGGGCACCCGTCCCGGTCACCGCGCGGCGTTCGAGCGGGGGGCGAGGAGGAGGCGGCAGGCCAGCCGGATGTCGCCCTCGATGTCCGCCATGGACGCGCGGCCGTTCAGGCTCGACTGGAGCACCCCGTACCAGCACTGCATCACGAGCCGGACGAGGGTGACGTCCTGCGCGGTCGGCACCTCGATGCCCACGGCCCGCAGCAGGATCTCGCGGAACGCGGTGTCGATGCGGACCGTCTCGGCGACGGTCGCGGCGTGCGCGGTGTTCGACGCGTGCAGCATCGACGCCGACAGGACCGGCTGGGCCATCAGATGCCGGCTGGCCTGCACGAGCAGGTCGGCGACGGCGTCCTCGGGGGCGGTGCCGGGCGCGGGCACGGTGACCTGCGCGCGGAGCCGCTCGACCTGCGCGGCCATCACCCCGGTGAACAGGTGGATCTTGGACGGGAAGTACCGGTACAGGGTGCCGATCGCGACCCCCGCCGCCTTCGCCACCTCGTGCATCTGCACGCGTTCGAGGGACTTCTCGGCGCCGATGCGGGTCGCGGCGCGGAGGATGCGCTGCCGCCGGTCGTGCTGCTCGGGTGAGCTGGGCTCGGCGGACAGCCTGGCCGCTGCGATCCTCGCCACGGTCCTCCCTCCGGTCCTGGTGGCGGCCCCGCCACCAGGAACAATATCCAGAGTCGCGGCCGCCCCCGCGATGCGCGATACCGGTCAGTGGGACGGTTCGGCCCGGGTCCCGGCGGGCGCGCCTACGGTGTGGCCGCGCCGAGATCCCGAGGCCGGAGGGGACGTCACGTGGGAACACCCGGGTGGGACGACGAGTATGACGTGGTGGTCGCCGGGTCGGGCGCCGGCGCGATGGCCGGGGCGCTGACCGCCGCCTCGACCGGGCTGCGAACCGCCGTCCTTGAGAAGACGGGCATGCTCGGCGGGACGTCCGCGTACTCGGGCTCGGCGATCTGGCTGCCCGGGACGCGCGTGCAGCAGCGGGCGGGCATCGGCGACTCGGCCGAGGCGGCGCGCGCCTACCTGCGGGCCCTGCTCGGCGACGGCGCCGCCGCGCACCGGGAGGCGTTCCTGGAGACGGCGCCCGAGCTGGTGGACTTCCTGGAGGACGACCCGGCGATCGAATTCGAGTTCCGGCCGTTCCCCGACTACTTCGACGCGCCGGGACGGCTGGACATGGGCCGCTCGTTCGTCCCGCTCGACCTGCCCGTGGAGCGGCTCGGGGAGCGGGCGGGGCTCGTCCGCCCGCCGGTCGACCGCGACAGGACGGGACGCGGGCACTCGTCCAGGCCGATGGCGCAGGGGCGCGCGCTGATCGGGCGGCTGCTGCTGGCGCTCACCGCGACCGGGAACGCGGACGTCCGCACCCGGACCCCGCTGACCGGGCTGATCATGGAGGGCGGCCGGGCCGCCGGTGTGGAGGCCGGCGGGCTCAGGCTGCGCGCGGCGCGCGGCGTGCTCCTGGCCGCCGGCGGATTCGAGTCCTCGGCCGCGCTGCGGGCCGGGCGCGGCGTCCCGGGCGACGCGCGGTGGACGATGGCCCCGGACGGCGCGAACACGGGCGACGCGATCGAGGCCGCCGTCCGGGCCGGCGCGTCCACCGGCCTGCTGGACCAGGCGTGGTTCTGCCCCGGCCTCCTCACCCCGGACGGGCGGCCCGCGTTCACGCTCGGGTTCCGGGGCGGGCTGATCGTGGACGGGTCGGGACGCCGGTTCGCCAACGAGTCCCTCCCGTACGACCGGATGGGGCGGCGGATGGGCGCGTCCGAGGGCCCCTTCCACCTGATCTTCGACTCGCGGACGCGCGGCCTTCCGGCGCTCTCCGTCCCGCCACTGGCGGCGGAGGAGCAGCTGGCGTCAGGCGCGTGGATCCAGGCAGGCACGCTGGACGAGCTGGCCGCGAAGACCAGGCTCCCGGCGGACGCGCTCACCAGGACGGTCGAGCGGTTCAACGGGTTCGCCCAGAAGGGCGTGGACGGGGACTTCCACCGCGGCGAGGACCCCTACGACCTGTACTTCACCGGCGGCAAGCCCTGCCTCGTCGCCGTCGGCGAGCCGCCGTACGTCGCGGCGGAGATCGTCCTGAGCGACCTCGGGACCAAGGGCGGGCTGCGCACCGACCCCGACGGCCGCGCACTGGACGGCGCGGACCGTCCCATCCCGGGGCTCTACGCCGCCGGGAACACCAGCGCCTCGTTCACCGGGCCCGTCTATCCGGGGCCGGGCATCCCGATCGGATCGGCGATCGCCTTCGCCTTCCGCGCCGTCCAGGACATGAGACGCCGGGGCGCCTGACCTGCGCGTGTGTCCCGTCCACATGGGCCGGGGCGGGCGCATAGGCGCTGGTCACCTTGCCGTGCCGGGGCGATTGGGCGACGGTGTGAGCATGTCCGGCCTGCGCGTGCCCTCCTACACCTCCGTTCCGGTGGACGGCGGTGAGCTGGCCGTCGCCGTGTGGGGCGACCTTTCGGACGGCGCGCCCGTGCTCGCCGTCCACGGCATCACGGCGTCGAGCATGGCGTGGATCGAGACCGCCACGCGGCTTCCTGGCCCGGTGGTGGCCCCGGACCTGCGCGGACGTGGCGGCAGCGGCACCCTGGGCGGCCCGTACGGGATGGCCTCGCACGCCCGGGACTGCGTCGCCGTGCTGGACGCGCTCGGGATCGAGCGGGCCCGCGTCGCCGGGCATTCGATGGGCGGATTCGTCGCGGCCGTCCTCGCCCACCGGTATCCCGAGCGCGTGGCGCGGCTGGTGCTCGTGGACGGCGGCGCGCCGCTGCCCGCACCGCCCGGCGGCCCGGAGACGGTGCTCGGCCCGGCCGCGCGGCGGCTGCGGATGCGGTTCCCGAGCCGGGAGGCCTACCGCGACCACTGGCGGGCGCATCCGGCGTTCGCCGACTGGACGCCCGCCGCCGAGGCCTACATCGACTACGACCTGGCCGGCGCGGACGGCGGATTCCGCAGCCGGGTGTCCGAGGACGCCATGGCCGCCGACTTCGTCGACCTGCACTCGGGCGCGGCGCCGCACAAGGCGTACGAGGCGCTGCCGCACGGCACGCCGTTCCTGCGCGCCGAGCGCGGCCTCCTGGACGAGACGCCGCCGCTCTACCCCGACCCGTCCGCCCTGGCGGAGCTCGACGTCACCACGGTCGCCGGGACGAACCACTACTCGATCCTGTTCGCCGACGCCGGCACGAAGGCCGTCGCCGCGGCCCTGTCCTGACCGCGGCTCGTGCTGACCGCGGCTTGTGCTTGCTGACAAGGAGGGCGCCATGCCATCACTTCTCGGCGGGATCACCGCTCGCATCGTCCCCGCCGGCCGGCTCCGGGTGAACGCCCTGGAGGTCGCCGGACGGGACGCGGGGGAACCGGTCGTCTTCGTCCACGGGAACGTGTCGTCCAGCCTGTTCTGGCAGCGGACGATGCTGGACCTGCCCGCCGGGTACCGCCCGGTGGCGGTCGATCTGCGCGGTTTCGGCGACACCGATCCCCTCCCCGTCGATGCCACGCGAGGCGTGCGCGACTACTCCGACGACGTCGCCGCGACCGTCGACGCTCTCGGCCTCGATCCGGTGCACCTGGCCGGCTGGAGCCTGGGCGGCGGGGTGGTCCTGCAACTCCTGCGCGACCGTCCCGGCTCGGTCCGGACGGTGACGCTGGTGAACCCCGTGTCCCCGTACGGCTTCGGCGGCACGCGCGGGGCGTCCGGCACGCCGTACGACGACCTCGGCACCGGATCGGGCGGCGGCACCGCGAACCCCGACTTCGTGCGGCTGCTACGGGAGGGCGACCGCACGGCCGGCTCCCCGCTGTCACCGCGCCAGGTCCTGCGCTCGTTCTATGTGAGGCCGCCGTTCGCCCCGGCCGACGAGGACATGCTCGTCGAGTCGATGCTCAGCACCCGGGTCGGCGACGACCACTACCCCGGCGACACGGTGAAGGCCGGCGGCTGGCCGGGGGTGGCGGCGGGGCGGCGCGGCGTCCTGAACGCGATCGCGCCCGGCAACTTCCGCCTGGACGACCTGCACACGATCGCGCCGAAGCCTCCGATCGGGTGGATCCGCGGCGACTCCGACCAGATCGTTTCCGACACGTCGATGTTCGACCTCGCCCATCTGGGGGCGCTCGGCGCCGTTCCGGGCTGGCCGGGCGAGGAGTCCCGTCCGGCGCAGCCCATGCTGGCCCAGACCCGGGCCGTCCTGGACGCCTAAGCCGCGGCCGGCGGCCGGCGGCCGGTACGAGGAGATCGTCATCCCCGAGACCGGCCACAGCCCCCACATCGAGAAGCCGGCCGACTTCGCCGCCGCCCTGATGCGGACCCTCACCGGCGCCTGAGTTCCCGCCCGGCGAACACTTAGCCCTTGCGCTAACCATTCGGCGCGCGCGCAATACTTAGCCACATGGCACAGTATTCGGCGCAGCTGGACGGCGTCTTCGTCGCCCTGGCCGACCCGACCCGGCGCGCCGTCGTCCGGCGGCTCGGCCGCGGACCGGCGAGCGTCGGGGACCTCGCCCGCGAGTTCCCGATCACCCTCCCTCGTTCATGAAGCACGTGCGGACGCTCGAAGCGAACGGGCTCATCCGCACGGTCAAGTCCGGCCGGGTGCGCACCTGCGTGCTCAACCGCGAGCGGCTCGGCCTCGTCGACGACTGGCTCGCCGAGCAGCGCCGGATCTGGGAGGAGCGCACCGACTCCGCCTGGTCCACCACGAGGCCACACCGAACGGCGTGCTGCTCCTCGAATACGAGGTGACCGGCCGGGCACCCCAGGGCGCGTACGAGGGCGTCGCCGCCCTCACCTGATCCTCGCCGGTCAGCTCGGGCGGGTCGGCTGCTGGACGTTCCAGCCGTTCCCGTCCGGGTCCTGGAAGAAGACGAAGCGCCCCCAGGGGAACTCCTGGACCTCGCTGACGTCGACGCCCCGGGCGGCCAGCTCGGCGCGTGCGGCGTCGGCGTCCTCGACGACCAGCTGGAGGCCCTGGACCGAACCGGGGGCCATCTCGACGCCGAGGCCGGTGCCGATGGAGATCGAGCAGGCCGACCCGGGCGGCGTCAGCTGGACGAAGCGGATCTCCTCGTTCACCCGGTGGTCGTGGTCCAGGACGAACCCTGCCTTGTCGACGTAGAAGGCCTTGGCGCGGTCGACGTCCGACACGGGGACGTTGACGAGTTCCAGCTTGTAGTCCACGACGGTCCTTTCGGCAAGGGTGTCCGGCGGCACCAATCGTCCCACCGCGATGCCGGACAGGCGCCCTGATGACGTCCTCGTGGACAAGTCCTTGTACGGGTGCGGCGTTAACCGCCGGCTTATGGGAGGTCTGCGGCAATAGGGGGATGCGGGTTCTGGTGGTGGAGGACGAGCGGTTCCTCGCCGAGCTGGTGGCGGAGGGGCTGCGGGAGCGGGCGATGGCGGTCGACGTCGCCCACGACGGGGACGGCGCGCTGGAGCGGCTCGCCGTCAACGCCTACGACGTCCTCGTGCTGGACCGGGACCTGCCCGGGGTGCACGGGGACGACATCTGCCGCGAGCTGGCACGGCGCGGGGAGCCGGTGCGCATCCTGATGCTCACCGCGTCCGGGGCCGTGCACGAACGGGTCGACGGGCTGAACCTCGGAGCGGACGACTACCTGGCCAAGCCGTTCGCGTTCGAGGAGCTGGTGGCGCGGGTGAACGCGCTGGCCCGCCGGAACGCGCCGCCGCTGCCGCCCGTCCTGGAACACCGCGGCCTCACCCTCGACACGGCGCGGCGGCAGGCGTTCCGCGACGGGCGCTACCTGCCGCTCTCCCGCAAGGAGTACGCGGTGCTGGAGGTGCTCATGCAGGCGCGCGGCACGGTCGTCAGCACCGAGAACCTGCTGGAACGGGCGTGGGACGAGAACACCGACCCGTTCACCACCGTCGTCAAGGTGACCATGAGCAAGCTGCGGGCCAAGCTCGGCGAGCCGCCCGTCATCGTCACCGTGCCCGGGAGCGGGTACCGGCTGTGAGGCCGATGACGATCCGGGCGCGGATGACGCTGCTCTACGGCGGGCTCTTCACCGTGATCACGCTGGGCGTGCTCGGCTCCGTGCTGTGGATCCAGCAGAGGATCGTGGACGACAGGGTGCAGGACGTCCCCTTCGTGTCCCAGGCCGCCGAGTGCCGTCGCGGCGCCGCCGACGGCTCCTGCCCCTCTCCCCCGCCGGAGGCGAGGCCGGTCCTCGGGCGGGAGGAGTTCCAGGAGGGCCTCGTCGACTCGCAGAAGGTCGTCATCCTCGGCGCCATCGTGGTGATCGCCGTGCTGGCGTTCGCGGTGTGCTGGTGGCTGACCGGCCGGCTGCTGCGGCCGCTGCACCGCGTCACCGCCACCGCCCGCCGGCTGTCGCTGTCCACCCTGCACGAGCGCATCGCGCTGGACGGGCCGCAGGACGAGGTGAAGGAGCTGGCCGACACCTTCGACGCCATGCTCGACCGGCTGGAGGAGGCGGTCGACAGCCAGCGCCGCTTCATCGCCAACGCGTCCCACGAGCTGCGCACGCCCCTCGCCATCCAGCGGACCGCCATCGAGGTCGGGCTGGCCGACCCCTCGCCGGAGAGGCTCGCCGAGATCCGGGCCGAGATGCTGCGCAACACCCGGCGGTCCGAGCGGCTCATCGAGGGGCTGCTCGTCCTCGCCCAGGGCGAGCGCGGGCTCGACGCCCGCGCCCCGGTGGACCTCGAGGCCGTGGTCGGGCAGGTCGTGGAGGACAACGCGGCGCTCGCCGGGACCGGCCGGATCGCCGTCACCACCGCCCTGCGGCCGGTCACGGTCTCCGGCGACGAGGTCCTCCTCACCCGGATGGCCGCCAACCTGGTGCAGAACGCGATCCTGCACAACCGTCCCGGCGGGGACGTCCGGGTCGAGCTGTCGAGCGGCGGGCTGGTCGTCCGCAACACCGGCCCGGAGATCACCGCCGACCAGGTGGACGGGCTGTTCGAGCCGTTCCGGAGGCTGCACGCCGACCGGACGGGCTCGGCCGAGGGGGCGGGCCTCGGCCTGTCGATCGTCGCCGCCATCGCCGCCGCGCACGGCTTCGCCGTGGAGGCCACGGCCAACCCCGGCGGCGGGCTGACGGTGGCCGTGGCCTTCACGGCGCCCGCTCATTCGCTGCGCAGCACCGCGGCGGTGCGGGTCGCGGCGGCCCAGCCGGCGGGCACCCAGGCGCCGAGGACGGCGACGACCAGCCCGGCGCAGGCGAGCGGAGCCAGCAGCACCCACGAGTAGACGTGGATCCATGACGCGGCCATCCCGCTGCCGAGCAACTCGCCGGTGAGCTCCACGACGCCGTGGTGGGCGAGCACGCCGAGCGGAACCCCGGCGGCGCCGGCGGCGGCACCGAGCACGGCCATGGACGTCACCATCATCAGCACCACCTGCCGCGGCGACATCCCGATGGCCTTGAGCACGCCGAGGTCGCGGGCGCGCTCCCGGGCGCTGAGGACCACGCTGTTCAGCACCCCGAGCGCCGCGGTCGTGCAGATGATCAGCGAGAACAGCAGGAAGAGGCCGCTGAAGACCGCGCTGCCGCCGAGATCGGACTCGCTGACCTCGGCGTACAGCCCGCTGGAGGCCGCGTTGATCCGCTCGGCGTAGGCCGCCGGGTCCGTCCCCGGCTTCACGATCACCGAGACCGGCCGGATCTCGGGGCCCTGCCCGGTAACGGGAAGGCTCGCCGCGTCCAGCATCAACCTCTTGGCGTCGTCGTGGGAGAACGCGCCCACGACGCGGACGGTGACCTGCTCCTCGTCCACCCGCAAGGTCAGGGCGTCGCCCACGTCCAGGTGGTCGAGCCGCATGAACGCCTCGCTCGGGACGATCTCGCCGGGCCCGCTGAACCAGCGCCCGCGGACGAGGTTGTCACCGAGGAACGCCCGGTAGTCGCCGCTGTAGGTCTCGGCGTTGAGCTTGGAGGGCGAGCCCGGCACCGTCACCACCGTGGTGCCGGACGACATCACGTGCGCGGTCCCGGGCTGCGCGCGCACCGCCGCGAAGATCTGCTGCTCGGACGTGCCGGACGGGCCGCGGCGCGGGTCGGGCCCCACCTGGACGGACGTGTGCCCCTCGGTGTCCGCCGTCAGGATGCCGAGGACGGTCTGCTGGAGCCCCGTCCCCATGGTCACCGCGGCCACGCCGAGGCAGAGCCCCGCGAGCGTGAGCGCCGCCCTGGCGGGACGCGCGACGGGCAGGCTGAGGCCCAGCCCGAGCGAGGCGGGCAGCCGGGTCCGCGCGAGCCACCGCTGCACGCGCCGGCCGCGTCCCCGCCGCGACACGGCCCCGGCGCTGATCGCCTGGACGGCCGGGAGCCGTCCGGCCCGCAGTGCCGGAAGGACCGACGCCAGCACCACCAGCGCGAGGACGCCCGCGCCCGCCGCCGCGTCCAGGAGAGGGTCGGCACCCCCGGCGGACGGCAGGTCGAAGCCGGACGCCAGGTCCGCCGCCATCCTCCCGGCGAGCAGGTGCCCCGCCGCCAGGCCCGCGGCGCAGCCGAGCACCGCCGGGGCCAGGACCGCCATGACGAAGACGGCGGTCACCTGGGCCGGGGTGAAGCCGATCGCCTTCATCACGCCGATGCGCCGGTAGCCGGAGATCACCGCGCCGCCGACCACGTTGGCGATCAGGAACACCGACACGGCCATCGCGAGGGCGCCGAACACCGTGACGAACGGGATCAGCTGCTTGAACTCCTTCTCGAACTCCTCCCGGACGGTCAGGTAGGACTCGAAGCCCCGCGCCGGCAGCCCTCCCGTCGCCGCGGACAGGCTCGCGCGGACCTGGGACGCGTCGGCGGCACGCGCGAACCGGTACTCCATCAGCAGCCCGTCCGGCCGGAGCGCGCCGATCTGCTCCGGCGTCACCCAGCCGCCTGGCCCGGAGTCGGTCGCCGAGGTGGCGAACCCGACGACGGTGAGGCCCGGCGAGACGGTGCTTCCCAGCCTCAGCGGCCCCATGGGCTTGCCCCGGAGCACGATCTCCCCGGCCTTCTCGGCCCACCGCCCGGACGTGATCGTCAGCCGGTCGACCGGCCCGCCGGGCCCGGACCGCCCGGCGACGATCAGGCTCTCGCCGCCGACCGGGACCGGCCCGGCTCCGCGGGGCAGCCCGGCCGTCTGGTAGGGCCCCGCCGCAGCGGTGACCCCGGACGCGTGCGCGGTGGCGGCGACCTGCGCGAAGGTCACCTTGGACGCATCGAACGACACGGTCGCGTGCGCCCCTCTCGCCTTCTCGAAGGCGTCGTCGAACAGCGAGTTCGACGCGGACAGCAGCCCCAGCCCGAACACGAGCGTCGCCGTGGACAATGCCACCACCACGGCGACGCTGACCGTCTGCACCCTGCGCCGCCGCACGCCCGCCCGCGACGCCGCCCAGACCGCGCTCATCGGACCCGCTCCTGCGCCGTCTCCCGGACGATCCGCCCGTCCACGAACTCGACGATCCGCGTGGCGCACCGCGCGGCCAGTGCCTGGTCATGGGTGACCAGCAGGACCGTCTGGCCCCTCCCGTTGAGGTCGAGCAGCAGGTCGATCACCTGCTCGCCGGTCGCGCTGTCGAGCGCCCCGGTCGGCTCGTCCGCGAGCAGCAGCGCCGGACGGTTCATCAGCGCCCGCGCCACCCCGACCCGCTGCCGCTCGCCCCCGCTCAGCACCGCCGGGTAGGCGTCCCGCCGCCCGGCGATGCCGAGCTCGTCCAGCAGTTCCAGCGCCCTGGCCCGCGCCCTGCGCGCCGGGACGCCGGCCAGCCGCCCGGCCAGCGCGACGTTCTCCAGCGCGGGCAGATCGTCGAGCAGGTGGAAGAACTGGAACACCATCCCGACCCGCCGCCGCCGGAACCGGGCCAGCGCCGCCTCGCCCATGCCGGTGAGCTCCCGGCCGTCCACCGCCACCAGCCCGGACGTCGGCCGGTCCAGCCCCGCGACCATGTTCAGCAGCGTCGACTTCCCGCTGCCCGACGGCCCCATCACCGCGACGGCCTCGCCGCGCCGGACCTCCAGCGTCACCCCGTCCAGCGCGGCGACGCTCCCGTACGCCTTCCGCACGGCATCGAGCCGCACGACCACTTCCTCATGAATGTCCACGCCCCCACCGTGGCGTCCACGAGGTTTCACGGCGGTGAGCGGAAACGCTGACCGCCGCCTTACACGTCAGACGCCGAGGGAGCGGCCGATGATCTCTTTCATGATCTCTGTGGTGCCGCCGAAGATGGTCTGGATGCGGACGTCCTGGTAGGCCTTGGCGATCGGGTACTCGGTCATGTAGCCGTAGCCGCCGTGGAGCTGGACGCAGCGGTCGACGACGCGCTTGAGCAGCTCGGTGTTCCACCACTTGAGCATCGCGGCCTCGTCCGCGGTCAGCTCGCCGTCGCTCTCCTTGAGGATGCACTCGTCGGTGAAGGAGCGGGCGACGGTCAGCTCCGTCTTCATCTCGGCGAGCGTGAAGCGGTTGTACTGGAACTTGCCGATGGGACGGCCGAAGGCCTCGCGGGTCTTGCAGTAGTCGAGGGTCCGCTCGAAGGCGTCCTCGGCGGCGGCCATCGCGGTGGCGCCGATGGACAGGCGCTCGCGGGCGAGGTTCGTCATCAGGTAGACGAAGCCCATGCCCTCCTCGCCGAGAAGGTTCTCCTTGGGAACGCGGACGTTGTCGAAGAACAGCTCGGCGGTGTCCTGGGCGTGCATGCCGACCTTGTCGAGGTTGCGGCCGCGCTCGAAGCCGTCCATGCCGCGCTCGACGACGAGGAGGCTGACGCCCTTCGCGCCGGCGGACGGGTCGGTCTTGGCGACCACGATGACCAGGTCGGCGAGGATGCCGTTGGAGATGAAGGTCTTCGAGCCGTTGAGGACGTAGTGGTCGCCGTCCCTGACCGCGGTGGTCCTGATGCCCTGGAGGTCGGACCCGGCGGCGGGCTCGGTCATCGCGATCGCGGTGATGATCTCGCCGGAGCAGTAGCCCGGGAACCAGCGCGCCTTCTGCCCGGGGCTGCACAGCTGCCGCAGGTAGCCGCCGTTGATGTCGTTGTGGACGGCGAAGCCGGGGCCGTGGATGCCGGCCTTCGCCAGCTCCTCGTTGAGGATCACGTAGTAGCGGTAGTCGCCGTCGCCGCCGCCCCCGAACTCCTCCGGCATGTCGATGCCCAGAAGGCCCGCGCGTCCCGCCGCCAGCCACACCTCGCGAGAGACGATGCCGTCCTTCTCCCACTGCTCGTGGAAGGGCGCCGCCTCCTTCGCGATGAAGGAGCGCACCATGTCGCGGAAGGCCTCGTGCTCCTCGGTGTAGATGTCCCGTCCCATCCGGCGGTCTCCCTCGGTAAGTGGCTGCTGATACAGCATTAATGTAACACTGGTGCTGTCACATAGAGGGAGGCGGGATGGAGCTCACCGTCGACGAGCTGGCGGCGCGCGCCGGGGTCACCGTCCGCACCGTCCGGTTCTACGCCGGGCGCGGCCTGCTCCCGCCCCCGCGGCTGCGCGGCCGGACGGGCCTCTACGGCCCCGCCCACCTCGCCCGGCTCGAACTCGTCCGGGAACTCCAGTCGCTCGGGCTGACGCTCGCCTCGATCGAGAAGCATCTGACGAAGATCCCGCTGGACGCGCCCGCGGAGGACCTGGCACTACAGCGGGCGCTGCTGTCGCCGTGGGCGCCCGAACGCCCGGAGGAACTCCACCGGGACGAGCTGGACCGGCGGGTCGGGCACCGGCTCGACGACGAGACGATCAAGCGGCTGGAGGCCCTCGGGGTCGTCGAGCCGCTCCCGGACGGCGCCGTGCGGGTCGTCAGCCCCGCCCTCCTCAGCAGCAGCGCCGAGCTGGCGCGGCTTCCGATGCCGCTGGAGACGCTGGTCGCGTCGCACGCGACCGTCGACCGGTACACGACCGCGCTGGCCGCCGAGCTCCAGCAGGTCTTCCAGGACACCGTCGTCCGGCCCTACCGGGAGGGCGGGCGCGCGCCCGAGGAGCGGGAACGGCTCATGGAGATGGCCGGGAAGCTCAAGCCGCTGATGATCCAGTCGCTCGTCACGTCGTTCCAGCGCGCGGTCGACAAGGCGATCCGGCAGTCGGTGCCCGCCGGCAGGGATCCGAGCGCCCGCGAAAGGACCTCCGAGTGAACGGTCGTTCCCGCATCTTGATCGCGGTTCTGAGCGCCGCCGCGGCGGCCACCGCCGGTGGCTGCGGGTCGACGGGCGACCGTCCCTCCACGGTGCCGTTCCAACCGGGCGAGCTGCGATCGGTGCCCGACCCTCTCACGCTGCTGACGGCCGACCTGCGCCAGGACATGCGCCTGGACGAGGACCGCCGTTCGACGTGCCGGAACTTCGGGTTCAACGCCGGCAGCGCCGTGACGATCTGGGATTGCACTCTGCGCCCGCCGCAAGGAAAGAAGGTGACCTTTCCCAAGAGCGAGGCGGATCACTCCGCGCGCGGAGCCGTGCTGCGTATCCGGCTGGAAGTGCATCACCCGAAAGGCGGCCAGACCGCCACCGCGCTCGCGGCGGCCGGATTCGCCGACGGCAGGAAGGTCTTCGGCCCGGCGGCGCGGCCCCTCCGAGCGGGCGATGAAGCCTTCATCTCGTCTGACGAGCCCGGCGAAGGCGAAGCCGTCACCGCCCTTGTCAGGGCGCGGAACGTGGTGGTCAGCATCTCCGCGGCCCTCTACCCGGCTCTCCGGCGGCCGACCCTCGCCGAACTGGAACGCCTCGGCGCGCGCGTCGCCACCGAAATGGGCCGTTCCCTCGCCGGACTCGAAAGCTGAACGGCCCGATCAGGAGTTCTTCCACTCCTCGCCCTCGTACTCCACCAGGCGCGGGTGGACGAGGGTGTTGACGCCGACGTCGCGGCCGCGGCGGTCCTTGGGGAAGACCGCCGACGCCTGGAGGACCGCCGCGTCGAGGAAGCGGAGGTCGGGGACCCCGGGCGCGAGGCCGAGCGCCGGAGGCCTCTTCGCGGGGGACGCCAGCACGTAGCCCCAGTCGCCGAAGCTCGGCACGTCCACGTGGTACGGGACGGTCGCGAAACCGGCCGCGGCTATCGACTTCTGGATGCTCCAGAACGACTTGGGCGCGAAGAACGGCGAGCCGGACTGGACGACCATGCGCCCGCCAGGGGCGAGGGCCCGCTTGACCATGCCGTAGAACTCGACGGAGTACAGCTTGGCGGTGGACACGTCGTCGGGGTCCGGCATGTCCACGATGACCGCGTCGTACTGCTGGTCCAGCCCGCGCAGCCAGGAGAACGCGTCGGCCGTGACGACCCTGGCGCGCGGGTCCTCGAACGCGTGCCGGTTGAGCGACACCAGGGGCCCGTACGTCCGGGCCAGGTGGATCATCTCCGGGTCCAGCTCGACGAGCGTCGCGCTCTGGACGTTCTTGTACCGCAGCACCTCGCGCAGCGCGAGCCCGTCCCCGCCGCCGAGGATCAGCACCCGCCCGTGCGGCCCCGACATCAGCGGATGGACGAGCGACTCGTGGTACCGGTACTCGTCCACCGACGAGAACTGGAGATCCCCGTTCAGGAACAGCCGCAGGTCGGACGGCCCCGGGCCGGCCTGCCGCGTGATGACGATCTCCTGGTACCGGGTCCGCTTCGACAGCGCGATCGGGTCGGCGTACAGCGCCTGCCGCGCCGACACCTCGAACCCGTCCGCGAGCGCGTACGTCCCGCCGAGGACGGCGAGGACGGCGACCATGCCGAGCCCGAGCGCGATCCGCGCGACGCGCCCGACCTGCCCGCGGAACAGCCACAGCACGACCGCCATCCCGGCGACCGCGTTGACGGCGCCGACGAGCAGCGCGCCCCTGATGTGCCCGAACGCGGGCAGCAGCAGGAACGGGAACGCCAGGCCGCCGATCAGCGCGCCCACGTAGTCGGCCGCGAACAGGTCGGCGACCGCGGACCCCGCGTCCTGCTTGCGGATCCGCTGCAGCAGCGTCATCAGCAGCGGGATCTCCGCGCCGATCAGCGCGCCGACGGCGAACGCCACCACCACCAGCGCCGGGACGTACAGGTCGAGCCACGCGAACGCCGCGTACAGCACCAGGACCGACACCCCGCCGATCAGCGCGAGGGCGCCCTCCACCACCGCGAACGCCACCACCGGGCGGCCCTGCAGCGGCTTGGCGAGCAGCGAGCCGATGCCCATGGCGAACACCATGACCGACAGGACGATCGACGCCTGCGTGACGGAGTTGCCGACGAGGTAGCTGCCGAGCGCGACCAGGGCCAGCTCGTACACCAGCCCGCACGCCGCGCACGCGAACACGGCGGCGAGGACCAGCGCCCGCGCCGCCCGCGCCGGGACGCGCGGCCGCCCCGGGCCGTCCCCCTCGGGCGGGGACGTGTCCGGGGCGGTCGGGCGGACGGCCTGGTCCAGGTCGCGGGGCGTCAGGAGACCGCCCCGGCCACGATCGCGGCGACGCCGAGGTCGGCGGCGGCGACGACCCAGCCCGCCGGGTGGATCGCGGCGCCCGCGCCGTCGGCGCCGACGAGCGTCGCGCCGAGCTTGCCGGGCGTCATCACGTCCAGCAGCAGGAACGCCACGATCATCAGCACGATGCCGATGCCGCCGAACACGGCCGTGTCGATCAGCCCGTCGCTGAGGTCGTTGTCGCTGGTGATGATCGCGGTGGTGACGATCATGCCGACGCCGAACAGCTTGACCGCCAGCAGCAGCGCCGCCCCCCGGTTTCCCTCGGTCCAGATCTGCTTGCCGAGCTTGCCGGGCGTCGTCACCTCCACCACCAGGTAGCCGAGCGCCATCAGCGCGATGCCCACCGCGCCGTAGGCGAACGTCGCGCCGATCTCCTGCAGGATGTCGTTCATCTGTCGCTCCTCATTTACCCGACCCTGGGCCGCCGCCGCGGAAGGATGCGGCGCCGCTGCTCGTCCATCCGTTGCTGCCGGGGCTGCTCCAGCGTCCGCCCACGTGGGAGTAGTGGCGGCTGTAGCCCCGGCGGGCCCCGTCGACCGTGATCCGGCTCCCGGTCCCGTCCGGCAGGACGCCGACGACCAGCTTCGGGTAGCGCATGAAGATGCCGCCGTTCGCGCCCATGGTGGCCATGTCGTCCACCCGGTCGATGGGCTTGAACTTGCGGCCGATCTCCGAGGCGACCGTCTGCGGGGGTTTCCCGGACCGGTAGGTGTCCGAGCCGACCTTGGTGTACTTGTCGGCGATCCACGACTTCTGCGAGGTGCCGCAGCCCCCGAGCGTCGCGACGGTCAGGGCGGCGGCGGCCACGGCGCCCGCCACCCGGTATCTGCTGCTCACCAGGCTTCTGGGGCGGCTGCCCCGTCCCTCAGCGCGTGGAGGAGGCTCCTCCAAGTGGTCATGTTCTGTCGGCCCTTTCCGCTAGCTTCGTGTGCATGGCCCGTTACCGCTTGCAGCCGACCGCCTGTCAGGAGGCGGCGCTCCTGGAGCACTGCGGACACGCCCGGTTTGTGTGGAACCTCGCTGTCGAGCAACATCGACACTGGCGACCAGGCCGCCGTTCGGCGCCGGGGTTCGCCGAGCAGTGCCGCCAACTCACCCAGGCCCGCGCCGCGTTCGACTGGTTTCGCGCGGGTTCGCAGACGGTTCAGCAGCAGGCGCTCAAGGACTTCGCCCAAGCCATGGCGAACTACTTCGCCGGAAGCCATCGGCGGCCGACGTGGCGTAAAGCCGGTCGGCACGAAGGGTTTAGGATCGTCGGCCAGCGTGGGAGCGCTTGGGATGTTCGGCGCGTCTCCCGCCGCGTGGGCCAAGTCAAGGTCCCGAAGGTGGGGTGGGTTCGATTCCGGTGGTCGCGCCCCGTCCCCCCTGAGGTGAAGTCGTTCCGGATCACCCGCGATCGTGCCGGGCGCTGGCATGTCGCGTTCACTGCGATCCCGGCCCCCCTTCCAGCGCCGGGCAACGGCACATGCGTCGGGGTGGACCGGGGCGTCACCGTGTCGGCGGCGCTGTCGACCGGGGAACTCCTGCACGCACCCTGCCTGACCGGCGCCGAGGCTGCGCGACTGCGGCGGCTGCATCGCAAACTGGCCCGTGCGAAGCGAGGTTCGAATCGCCGCGCCCGCGTCAAAGCCGCCATCGCCCGCCTGCGTGCCCGAGAAGTGGACCGACGCCGCGACTGGGTGGACAAGACCACCACCCGACTGGCCTCCGACTTCGATGTGATCGCGGTCGAGGACCTGAGCGTGCGGGCCATGACCAGGTCCGCCAAAGGAACCGTGGACGCCCCCGGCGCGGGCGTCCGGCAGAAGGCCGGGCTGAACCGCGCCATCCTCGCGGGCGGGTGGGGTTGCCTGGTCAGGCGACTGGAGCACAAGGCCCCCGGCCGGGTCATCCGGGTCAATCCGCGTTACACCTCGCAGACCTGCCATGCCTGTAGGCACCGCGCGCCGGACAACCGCAAGAGCCAAGCGGTGTTCCGGTGCGTCGCCTGCGGGTACCGGGCCAACGCCGACGTCAACGCGGCACGTAACATCCAACTCGCGGCAGGGCATGCCGTATCCGCGCGGGAAGGGCCACGGGTTGCCGGGCCAGTGCACCGCGAACCTCAACTCATCCTCCTCCCGTAGGCCGATGGGTTGGAATCCCCCGCCTTCGGTCCGGGGGAGGACGTCAACAACCGGCTTCGCGTCATGACGATCTCCCGGGTCTGGGGGTAGGCGTGCCAGGTCCGCCAGCCGAGCCCGGCCTCTTCCCGCGCTGTCTCTTCCAGGGTCAGGGCGGTGACGGCGTGCGGGGAGCCGGGGAAGGCCCCCGTCAGCGCGTCACCGCGGTCCGCGAGCCGCGCGCACACCGCCTCGACGGCGCGGGCGAACGCCGTCGCGTCGCTGTGCGCCGCGGTCGTCGCGGCGAAATCGTAGGTCCAGCCGGGCACGGTCGTGCTCGCGCGGCCGGGGAGCGGCTCGGTGGCGTCCGGCAGGCACGCCACCGTCTCGCTCAGCGGCCCGGCGATCACCTGGTGGGACGCGCCGAGCAGGCGGAACTCCACCGTCAGGCCCGCGCGCTCCACCGGCAGGACGGCGAGGGCGTCCAGCGGCGGCAGCCCGAGCGCGAACGACAGGCCGTCGGCGCGCGCGTCGGCGTAGGGGGTCTCGAGGGTTGCGCGCAAGGTCAGCTACCGCCACCCGGGTAGATCGTCATCGACCCGGTCGGGACGCGCTCGCCGAGGCCCGCCTCCCACTGGCCGCCGCCGTACTGCTCGAACGACAGGTACTTCCCGCGCGGGCCCTCGTAGTCGACGTACTCGACCCGGCCCTGGACGCCGACGCCGGTCGTGCCCTCGCTGGTGTAGTCGGCGGTGCCGTGCTCGTCGCGGCGGTACTCGACGCCGTCCACGACGAGGGTCTTCTCACCGGGCCGCAGGTCGCCGACGTCGTGCTCGGTCCACCAGACGACCTCCAGGTCGGGGTCCTCCTCGACGGAGATCCACACCTTGGTGCCCTCGATCGTGTCGGCGTCCAGGAGGTGCTCGCTCCAGGTGAAGCCGCCCTCCTTCAGCCGCAGCGAGCCGCGGACGAAGTAGCGGGTGCCGAGGTACTCGACCATGTCGCCGGCCTTGAGGGCGCGCGGGTCGCCGGCGACCTGCTGGTCGGCGGCGAACGGGTCGCGCGGGGCGGCGGGGGCGGGGGCCTGCGCCGCGGGGGCCGAGCGGCGCCGCAGCAGGACGGCGATGAGCACGACCAGGGCGACCAGGATCAGCGCGAGCAGGATCACTATCGCCGCTTTGTCCACGGGCACCTCCGTCGTTTCATCCACAACACGGGCAACAGACCTGCGGATCCTACCGACTGTGGCCTCTCATGCCCATACCGCATTCAGACGTATCAAACGGCCTGGCGGTTTCAGCGGGAAACGGCGGATTTCGCGGCGCCGTGCGCGGGGCGCTCTCCGCGCCTCAGAGCCGGTCGGCGGCGGCCGCCACGCGCTCGTCGGTCGCGGTGAAGGCGATCCGGACGTGCCGGGCCCCGGCCGGGCCGTAGAACTCCCCGGGGCCGACGAGGATGCCGAGGGACGCCAGGTGGGCGACGGTGTCCCAGCACGGCTCGTCCCGCGTGGCCCACAGGTAGATGGACGCCTCGGAGTGGTCGATCCGGAAGCCGTGCCTCTCGAACGCGGCGCGCAGGACGGCGCGGCGGCGCGCGTACCGGGCCCGCTGCTCGTCCACGTGCGCGTCGTCGCCGAAGGCGACCGTCATCGCGGCCTGCACCGGCGCCGGGACGATCATCCCGGCGTGCTTGCGGACCTCCAGCAGCCGCTTGACGATCGCGAGGTCGCCGGTGAGGAACCCGGCGCGGTAGCCCGCCATGTTCGAGCGCTTGGACAGCGAGTTGATCGCGAGCAGCCCCTCATGGGAGCCCTCGCACACCTCCGGGTGCAGGATCGAGACCGGCGGCCGGTCCTCGTCCCAGCCGAACTCCAGGTAGCACTCGTCGCTGATCACGAGGGCGCCGCGCCCGCGCGCCCACGCGACGACCTTGCGCAGGTGCTCGGCGGGCAGCACCTTGCCGGTCGGGTTGGACGGGGAGTTCACCCAGACGATCGTGGGGTTGACCGGGCCGAGCGACAGCAGCCCGTCCGCCGCGACGGGCGTCGCCCCGGCCAGCCGGGCCCCCACGTCGTAGGTCGGGTAGGCCAGCTCGGGGAAGACGACCCGGTCGCCGGGGCCGGCGCCGAGCAGCGTCGGCAGCCAGGCCACCAGCTCCTTGGTGCCGAGGACGGGCAGCACCGCGTCCGGGTCGGCGCCGGACACGCCGACGCGGCGGCGCAGCCACCCCGCGACCGCCTCGCGCAGCTGC
Organism: Actinomadura sp. B10D3; assembly: GCF_039871695.1. Classification (NCBI taxonomy): domain Bacteria; kingdom Bacillati; phylum Actinomycetota; class Actinomycetes; order Streptosporangiales; family Thermomonosporaceae; genus Actinomadura; species Actinomadura sp. B10D3. The sequence goes on along the minus strand of NZ_JBDPLY010000001.1, from coordinate 544,398 downwards.
GGCGTCCCGTAGGTCTGGGGGTAGCCGGGCGCGTCGGACGCGCCGGCGAGGGCCGCCCGGACCGGTTCGGGGGTGGGGTCCACGGGCGTCCCGACCGACAGGTCGACGATGCCGTCCGGGTGGGCCAGCGCCCGCTCCTTGTACGGCGCGAGCCGATCCCACGGAAAGTCCGGCAGCGTGAACACGGCCCCATCCTCCTCAGCAAACCCATCGGGCCGTGGTCGTGCCCGACCACGGCCCGTTTTCGACGCAGGCGGCCCCGGGGCCGCGCCCCCGTGGAGCGCTCCCGGCGCGCTCCCCCGGTCAGTCCTCCTGGCTCTGCGGGGGCAGCGCGGCGACGAGCGGGTGGTCCTTGTCGATCTTGCCGACCTTGGAGGCGCCGCCCGGCGAGCCGAGGTCGTCGAAGAACTCCACGTTCGCCTTGTAGAAGTCCTTCCACTGGTCAGGCGTGTCGTCCTCGTAGTAGATCGCCTCGACCGGGCAGACCGGCTCGCACGCACCGCAGTCCACGCACTCGTCCGGGTGGATGTACAGCATGCGCTTGCCCTCGTAGATGCAGTCGACCGGGCACTCCTCGATGCATGCCTTGTCGAGCAGGTCCACGCAGGGCTGCGCAATGACGTAGGTCACGTCAGTGACTCCTCTCGGATATCCGGCCCCGCCGCACGTCACGGGTCACCGCAAGCTCGCTGTGAATAGTATGGCCGCCACGGCGCAATCGATTCGACATGGGGGTCCTCACATGTCCGGCCGCTTTGCCGCGCGGCTGGTGGTGTCCATCAGCAGCGCCGACGTGGGCCAGCGGATCTCGCTGCGCCGCCGCCTGCCAACGGGAGAGTACAGCGACGTCGTGGGGGTGCTCGAATCCTGGTCCGCCGGGACGCTGGCGGTGCGCCGCCGCGACGGCGAACTCGTCGAGGTGCCCGAGAGGACCATGGTCGCGGCGAAGGTCGTCCCGCCGCAGCCGCCGCCCCGCCGGCGCCCTCGCGCCACCGAGTAGCGCCGGCCGGTCAGCGCTTGCCGGTCAGCGCTTGCCGGTCAGCGCTTGCCGGTCAGCGCTTGCCGGTCAGCGCTTGCCGGTCAGCGCTTGCCGGTCAGCGCTTGGCGGGCGACCGGGTCGCCACGACCTCGGCCGGCGGCTCGGTCGGTTCGGGCGCTTCGCTCCGTTCGGTGTAGGACTCGCCCGGTTCGAGGTCCCTGCCGCCGAAGAGCTCCGTGACGGTGACGAGGGTGAACCCGCGCTCGCGCAGCCCGGCGATCACCGCGGGGATGGACTCGACGCTCGGCCGGTGGGTGTCGTGGTACAGGACGATGCCGCCGCGCTTCGGCTTCCTGACCCCGATCCTGATGTCGCGGGCGCGGTCGCGGTAGCGCCAGTCGAGGGTGTCCACGCTCCACAGGATCAGCGGCATCCCGACCGCCTTGCCGACCCGGTCGTCCGTCGACCCGTACGGCGGCCGCACCAGCGCCGGCCGCACGCCGGAGGCGTCCTCGATGGCCCGCTGCGTCCGCCGGATCTGCGACCGTACCTCGGCGGCCGAGCGGCCGGTCAGGTCCGGGTGGGACCAGGTGTGGTTGCCCAGCTCGTGACCTTCGAGTGCCATCCGCCGCACCAGGTGGGGATGCTCGCGGACGTTCTGGCCGAGCAGGAAGAACGTCGCCCGCGTCCGGGTCCTCTTGAGCGTGTCGAGCAGGCGGGCCGTGTAAGGGCCGGGCCCGTCGTCGAACGTCAGCGCCGCGCACTTGACCCGCTCGCAGTCGATCCGCCTGGGCGGAGGCGGGGTGCGGCGCGCCGTCGGAGACGCGGACGGTGATCGCTCCGGCCGTCCCGCGGATTGCGGCGCGGTGTGCCGCCCGGACGGCCGTGCGTGCCGCTGCGGATGACCGCACCCCGCCGCGAGCAGGACTCCAACCCCGATGACGGCGAAAATCCGGATCCGCACCACGTACCCCCGAGCGTGTTACCTAGTGGAGGTGTGTACCCTCCGTCACGCTAGCGACACACGCCGTGAAGGTCCGGAAACGCAAGATCGTCCTTGACCGCGAGGAGGGATGTGCGTCCATCATGCAGGCGCCCCGTCCGGGGCGGGAACCCGGGGTGGGCCTACCGGACGGGCCAGTCGGGCACTTCGGGCGGAAGGTCCTTGCTGACGCGCAGCGGGAAGACCGCGCCGCGCTTCTCCAGGAAGGACGAGACGCCCTCGATCGCGTCGGCGCCCCCGCCGAGGGCGGCCATCAGGCGGGAGTCGGCGATGTGCGCGTCCCACGGGGACGCGGCGGACAGCCCCGACCACATGAGCCGGCGGATCGCGGCGACCGAGACCGCGGAGGTGTTGGCGGCGATCTCGCGAGCGAGGTCGTAGGCGGCGGGAAGGAGGTCGTCCGGCGCGTGGACGCGGGAGACGAGGCGGCCGTCGAGGGCCTCCTGCGCATCGAAGACGCGGCCGGTCGCCGCCCATTCCATGGCCTGGGCGATGCCGACGATGCGGGGCAGGAACCAGCTGGACGCCGCCTCGGTCACGATGCCGCGGCGCGCGAAGACGAACCCGAACCTGGCCTTCTCGCTGGCGAGCCGGACGTCCATCGGCAGGGTCATGGTGACGCCGACGCCGACCGCGGCCCCGTTGAACGCGCCGATGACGGGCTTGAGGCAGCGGGCGATGCGGAGCGCGACCGTGCCGCCGCCGTCGCGCTGGGTGCCGTCCTCCAGGACGTCGTCCTCGCCGGCGTACATGTCCCTCGACCGCTCCCTGTCGAAGGTGCCGCCACCGCCGCTCAGGTCGGCGCCCGCGCAGAACGCGCGGCCCGCACCGGTCACCACGACGGCGCGGACGTCGTCGTCGGCGTCGATCCGGTCGAAGACGTCGAGCAGCTCCTTCCGCATCACGAACGTGAAGGCGTTCAGCCGCTCCGGACGGTTCAGCGTGACGGTGGCGACCCCGTCCCGGACCTCGTACTCGATCTCCTGGTACGGCACCCTGTGATCCTCCTCGCGCCCGAGACTGGCCAGAATTGCATTCTAGAACGGTCTATAAAGGCACGGGACGTCCTGGTACCGGGAGGTCAGGTGCTCGCCTCGGGGAACAGCCGGACCACCACGTCCCGGAACCACTCCGCCGGCTCGCAGCCCGGCGGCGGGACGGGTTCCAGCATTCCGTCCTCGGCGAGTGTGAGACGGATCTCAGTGTCCCCGACCCCGCCGGGGATCTCACCGGTCGCCGCGAGGCGCTGCGCGAGCGCGGCGAGGACGCGCGCCCAGCCCTGTCCCAGATACGGCGGAAGCCCGGCGGCGCGCAATTCGGGCAGCCCTCGGGCGGACAGGCCGGACGTCCGCAATGTGAGCCCCGACGGCCCTTCGGCCCCCATGACGCGGACCTCGGACGTGACGTCCGCCATTGCAACGCCACCTCCTACGCGGGCATTGTCCGATAAATTATGACAGTGAACTGGGCCGTGACGACGTACGACTCCGCCTTCGGGTACGTGTCCGCGCACGGTGCGCCCCTCGTGGACCTGCTCGATCCGCAGCCCGGCGAGAAGGTCATCGACCTCGGGTGCGGCACCGGCTCGTTCAGCGCGGAGATCGCCGAGCGGGGCGCCGAGGTGCTGGGCATCGACGGCAGCCCGGACATGGTCGCGCAGGCGACCGCCACGCACCCGGGGCTGTCGTTCATCGTCGGCGACGCCCACGACTTCACGGTGGGCGACTCCTTCGACGCGGTCGCCTCGAACGCGGCCCTGCACTGGATGACCCGCGACCCCGACGCCGTCATCGGGCGCGTGCACGCTGCGCTGCGGCCGGGCGGCCGGTTCGTGGGCGAGATGGGCGGCGCCGGGAACTGCGCCGAGCTGATCGTCGCCATGCAGACGGCGTGGCGGGTGTTCGGCCTCGGCGAGCCGGAGCTGCCCTGGTACTTCCCGTCCCCGGCCGAGTACGCGACCAAGCTGGAGGACGCCGGGTTCACGCTGCGGCTGCTGGAGCACGCCGAGCGGCCGACCCGGATGACCGAGGGGCCGAACGGCGCCGCCGACTGGGTCCGCGCCTACGCCGCCCGCGCGCTCGCCGACGTCCCGCCGGAGCTCGTCGACCCGCTCCTGGAGCGGGTGAACGACCTGGCCGCGCCCGCACTGCGCCGCGAGTCGGGCTGGGTCGCCGACTACGTGCGGCTGCGGTTCGCCGCCGTCCGCCGGTCGGACGGCCCCTCGCCCGCGACCTTCGGGCCCCTGGCCTCCGACCGCCCGCTCTAGGCCCCGCCCTAGGGTGGAGTCATGCTGCGTCTGCATGACCACAGGACGGGACGGGCCGAGCCGCTGCCCGGCGGGCAGGGCCTGCGCGTCCAGGTCCTGACGGACGCCTCGGGCGGCGCCCGCTACCGGCGGGCGGTCGTCGCCGATCTGCTCCGGCGGGTCGCCGAGCGCGGCGGGCGCCGGGTCCGGGTCTGCTGCACCCCTCCCCCCGCGGACGACCTGGCGGACTACAACGTCCAGCCGTTCGAGGACATCTCGCTGCCGGAGGCCGACGTGTACGTCTCCGGTGCCGCCGACGCGGACGCGCTGTGCCTCGTCGTCCCGGACGAGACCGGCGGCTGGGCGGCCCCGGACGCGCTCGCCGCGCGCCTGGCGATGCTGGAGACGCCCTACCGGGAGCCGCTGGACCTGTCGCCCGCGCGGGTGTCGTCCGCCCGCGAGCGGCTGGACGGGTGGCGGCGCGGGGTCGCCGGCTGGGCGACCTCCCCGGGGCGTCCCCTGAACCGGGAGTACGCGCGCGAGGCGGAGGCGGCGCTGGCCGACGACCTCGGCGGCCCGGCCGCGCTCGCCGTCCTGGACCGGCTCGCCGCCGACCCGGACGTGCCGCCGGGCGCCAAGCTGGAGACCGCCATCCACCTGGACCTGCTGCTGGGGCTCGGGCTCGTCGCCGCGATCGGCACCGCTTGATCAGCACCGCTTGATCAGATCTCGATGAGGCTGCCGTCCGCGAGCAGGTCGGCGATCGACCGCCGGAACACGTGCGCCGTCCCGCCGCCCGGCTGGCCGAACCACGGGATGGCCATACCGGTCAGCGTCTCCAGAGGCCGCTGGAGCCGGTAGGCGTGGTAGGGGCGGTCCTGCCATTCGGGCGGCAGCGACCGCTGCGGATACGGCGTGCGGGCCGTGTAGGTCACGTTGCCGTCCGAGCCGCCGTAACGGTCCACTTCCGCTCCTGCGGCCAGTTCCGTCACGTGGCGGTCGCGCAGAAGGGACAGCGGGGGTTCGCCCTTGAACGGCTCGAACGGCCCGTCCTGGACGGTGTGGCGCGGGTCCATCAGAAGCCGTCCGAGCAGATGCACGGATGCCTGCTCGGCGTCGTCGAAAGTGGCCTCTTTAGCGCGTTCGCCGTCCCGCATCTGGAAGACGGACCAGCGGTCTGCCTGAGACAGAAGGCACCAGACGCCTTCCGCAGTGTCGTTGATGCGGTACGCGGCACGATCGACGCGGAGCTGGTCCAGGCGGTGCTGGAGCTTGCTCGTCCAGTCGGGTTCGGCGTCGGTGCGGACGCGTTCGGGGACGGCGCGTCCGGTCACTGCAGCGTTGGCCGCGTTCATCGTGTCGTCGTCGACCGCGGGGACGCGGAACCCGTTCGCCCTGATGTGCGCGACCAGATCGGGCTCCGGCGGGAGGCCGTGCTCGCTCAGGTAGTAGGCCACCGCGCCCGACCAGACCCACGTCCCGTCCGTGTGGAACGTCAGCGGCACCGAGGCGCCGCGCGACGGGTCGAGCCGGTCGGGCGCGTTCGAGCGGGCGGCCATGACGGTCGGGGCCTGCCGCAGGTACTCCGCCACGCGGCCGGCCTCCTCCGGCGGGACGGGCGGGCGCGACACGGCGGGACGGGCCCCGTCCGGGCCGGCATGGTCGAAGATCCTCGCCCGGCGGAGCCCCGACCGCGGCATCGGCGGCGGGGTGTCGGCCATCGCGGCCGGCACCGGACGCGGCCCGAGCCGCCGCGCCATCCACCCGGGCACGTCCTCGCGCGGGAACCGCTCCAGCTCGCGCCGGACGTCGTCGGCGGACGGCTCCGCCTCCCACGGCGGCTCGTCGTCGTAGGTGAAGTTCGCCCGGCAGCGCACCGCCCCGTCCTCGTACACGACCTCGACGTCGATCCGGGACCACGTGGAGCCCTGGAACGCGTGCGTGCCGGCGCGGAGCCGGTCGAGGAGCCCGGCGGCCGCGGCGGGCGCCGTCCAGTCCATGCGGGAGCCGCCGGCGCGCAGGCACGCCATCGCCGGGTACTCCACATGCCCGCCGACCGCCTGGTAGTGCCCGGAGATCCTCTCCCACAGCGGCGGCGCGTGGTCGACGATCAGGGTCGGGAGCTGGTTCGACAGCAGCTCCATCTGCTCGACCGGGTCCAGCGGCCCCGGGTCGGGCGCCGGCCGGCCGGCCGGCTCGCGGCCCTCCATCCGGTCGCGCAGCCAGTCCGGCATGTTGGCGCCGTCCCGCGGCATGACGATCTGGTCGCGCCGCCAGCAGTCCACCGGGATCGGCGGGTCCCACAGCGGGTCGAAGTCGTGGTTGTAGAGGCAGCGCGCCGAGCCGGGCTCGATGATCGCCGACATCGAGAACCAGGTGCCCTGCTCGGACAGGTACTGCGCCCGCCGCAGGTCCATCAGCAGGCCGCTCAGCTCCTCCGGGACGCTCTCCGCCATCACGATCTTGCCGTCGCCGGTGAGCACCGTCAGCGCCACGTCGTTCACGGCGACCGTCGCGACGCAGTGCAGGTCGATCCGCCGCCAGCCCGGAGGGGCGAGCCGCCGCGCGTAGGCCGCGGCCTGGTCCTCCAGTTCCGCGATGCGGTCGCTGCGCCCCGTCACGGCCCCGTCCTCCCCGTCCTGATGGCTCCCCCGATGGCACCTGCCCGGCAGGTTAACCGCACGGATCAATCTATTGCGGAGTGCCCCGGACGTTGGCGACGCTCGCGGGAGGCTAACTTCGATGTCGTGTCGACCGCAGCTCCAGAGTCATCCACGCCGGAGGCCCCGGGCCCCACGAGCCCCCCGAACCGGCCGCGCCGCCGTGCCCGCCGGCTGATGGCGGGGGCGATCGCGGCCACCGTGCTGCTGTGCGCGGTCGTCGGCGGGATCGGCTACTACTTCGCCGGCGTCGCCATCGAGGTCGATCACGCCCCCGAGTACCCGCTCACCATCGAGGACGCGGAGAACGGCACGGTCACCCTGCCCCGCGAACCTGCGACGGAGCGCGCCGGCACATGGGCGCTGGTCTGGGAGGGCGGGCGCGCGATGCTGGGGCCGATCGTCGGCGGCGACGACGACCACGTCGTCCGGAAGGTGTCGTCCCTCGTGGAAGGCACCCTGGAGAAGGGCGCGCCCGCGGCCATCGACCACTGGCTCTACGACGGCGACCCGAAAACGGCCCTCGGGCTGCCCTTCCAGGACGTCACTTATCCGTCCGAGGTCGGGCCCATGCCTGCGTGGCTGTTGCCTGGGACGTCCTTCCAGCGCACCTGGGTGATCGGCGTGCACGGACGGAACGCCGACAAGGCCGAGACGTTCCGCGTCATGCGAGCGGTCCACCAGCTCGGCATGCCGATGATGTCGATCGCCTACAGGAACGACGTGGGCGCGCCACCGTCCAAGGACGGCAAGAACCATCTCGGCAACACCGAATGGCACGACGTCGTCTCCGCCATCGGCTACGCGCGCGCACACGGCGCGACGGGCGTCGTCCTGTACGGATGGTCGATGGGCGGGGCGATGGCGATGACGACGCTCCGCAAGGACCCGACGTTCGTCCGCGGCGTCGTCCTCGACTCCCCCGTCATGGACTGGAGCGCCACCCTCGACAAGCAAGGCGACGCCCGCCACCTGCCCGTCTTCGTCACCGACGTGGCCAAGCGCATCCTGCAGTGGCGGATCGGCATCGACCTGGCCGACTTCGTCCAGCACCGGTACGCGCCCCGGCTCAGGACACCGGTGCTCCTGTTCACCACCGAGGACGACGAGATGGTCGCCAACCGCCCCGCCTTCACCTTCGCCGAGAAGGCGCCGCCCGGCATGGTCACGCACATCACCACGCCGGGCGACCACACCGAGGCCTGGAACGTCGACCCGGCCGCCTACGAGGGCGCGCTGGCGGCCTTCCTCAAGAAGGTCGGCTGACCTCCAGGAGGGTCTTGCCTATGGTCCGGCGCTCCTGGATCGCGGCATGCGCGCCGGCGGCGTCGTCGAGCGGGAAACGCTGCCCGATCAGCGGCTTCAGCCGTCCTGCGGCGGCCTCCGCCAGCGCGCTCGCCGTGTACTCGCGCAGCTGCTCGGGTGTCGCCTGTGGCCGGACGAGCGTCACGCCGCGCTCCCGCGCCTCCTCCTCGGGGACGTCCGCCCATTCACCGCTGGCGAGGCCGAAGCTGACCATCCGCCCGCCGTCCCGGAGCAGGCCGAACGCCTCGCGGGCCACCTCACCCCCCACACCGTCGAAGACGACGTCCACCTTCCCTGCCTTGCGCGCCCACCCGGGTTCGCCGTAGTCGACGGCCTCATCGGCACCGACCCGCATCGCCACCTCGGTCTTGCGCGCGCCCCCGGCCGCCGCGACGACCGTCGCCCCGGCGGCCTTCGCGAGCTGGACGAGGAGCGACCCGACACCGCCCGCCGCCGCCTCCACCAGCACCCGCTCACCCTCGCGCGGCCGCGCGGCGGTGACCATCATCGTGGCCGTCCGCCCGTCGGCCAGGAGCGCGACCGCGTCATCGAGCGCCAGACCGTCGGGCACCTCGAACAGGCCCCCGGCGTCCACGGCGACCTTCTCGGCGTAGGCGCCGCTGCCTCCCGTGCTGGTGACGACCCTCCGTCCGACCAGCCCTTCGTCAACGCCCGCGCCGACCGCCGAGACGACGCCGCCCACCCCGTTGCCGGGAATGACGGGCGGCTCCAGCCGCACCGGCGCCGGCCCGGTGCCCGACCGCATCTGCGTCTCCACGAACGTGATGTTGACAAAGGCGACGTCGACGAGCGCCCGCCCCTCGCCCGGCACCGGATCCTCGGCGTCTCCCGGGACCAGCACCTCCGGCCCGCCGAACTCTCGCAACCACACGGCACGCATCCGAACCCCCTCCGACAGCGGTAGTCGCCACAGCCTCCTACCTCAAGCTTGGTCGAGGTCAAGCGGGTCGCAACGAATCCCTTTTCTCCCCACACGCATCTCTGTAAGCTTTCGCGCGTATTCCGCCCCGTTGTCGGCAGCCGCTCAGGGATGGCGATGCGCACCCGGTTGGTCCGTTTCACCCCGCTGGGGTCCCGCCGCGCCGCCTGCCTGCCCGTCCTCCTCGCCGTGTGCGCCGCCGCGGGCTGCGGCTCGTCCGGCTCGTCCTCCAGCGGCGAGCTCGCCCCCAACGGCCAGTTCGACACCGGCGGCGCCGCCCCCGCGCAGACCGCCGTCGCCCCGTCCTCCATCCCCACGGCGCAGCTTTACAAGACGGTCCTCGACCGCTACCGCGCCTACCAGGCCGCCTACAAGAAGGCCTACGAGACCAACGACCCGGCGGGCCTCGCCGACGTCGCCACCGACCCCCTGCTCACCGAGGTCACGAACGACGTCGAGGCCACCAAGGCCAAGGGCGAGATCTGGCGCTTCACCAACACGTTCAACCCCCGCGTCTACGCCCGCTCCAAGGACAGCACGAAGGTCTACGTCATCGACTGCGTCCGCACCCTCGCCGGCTACCGCTACTCCGCCAAGACCGGCAAGCGCCTCGACGGCGGGCGGGGCGGGGCCTACGTGTATCGGACGACACTCCAGTACGACTCCGGCACCTGGAAGGCGGCCGCCACAGCCCGGGACAAGGCATGCTGACGGCCCGCAGGGAAGGACGCGCGATGTCTCCCACACTCCCCCGTCATCGCCGGGCGGCCTCCACCGCGATCGTCGCGGCGATCGTCACGGCGCCCGTCCTCACGGCCGTTCCCGCGCTGGCCGCGCCCTGCCTGGTCCCCGGCAAGCTCTCCTGCAACCCGAAGACCAGCACGACCGTGCCGGGCGGCGGAGGCGGCGGGGGCGGAGGCGGGGGCGGCGGTGGCCCCGTCGCGCCGCCCGACCCCGAAGGCCTGATCGACAACCAGGCGGTCGACGCGGTGGACGGCCCCGGGGCCGCACCCCTCGCGGCCGCCCCACCGAACACCCTTGAACTCGTCCAGCAGGCGCTGAGCGAGAAGGCGTTCCCCGTCCCCAAAGTCCACACGGCGCCGAGGGCGAAGACGTACGTGCGCATGCGGACGGCCCTGTGGGTGGACAACTTCGCGGTCGTGCAGACGGCGCCGGTGAGCGCGGGCGACCAGACGGTCCAGGCGACCGCGCAACCCAAGTCGGTCACGTGGAACCTGGGCGAAGGCAAGCTGGTCTGCAACAACGCGGGAAGCAAGGACGGCAAGTCCTGCAATTACACGTACAAACGAGCCTCCGCCGGGCAGCCGGGCGGACGATACGAGATCACCGCCACGATCACCTGGCACGTCACCTGGACGTGCGAAGGCGCCGACTGTGACGCCCCCGGCGGCGACCTCGGCGACCAGACCATGACGTCCCTGCCGACGCCACTCGTCGTCAGCGAGATCCAGACCAACACGGGCCAATGACTTCGGCCCAGCACCGGTTACCGGGCTTCGTCGAACTGGCGGAACTGGGGTCCGGCGCGCAGGGCGAGGTCGTGCTCGCGCGGCACCGGTCCGGCGGCGGCCCGGTGGCGATCAAGTACCTCGCCGCCGGCCTCCTCGGCGACACGAACGCCCGGACCACGTTCCGGGACGAGGCCGAGATGCTCAAGCGGGTGAACGACCCGCACGTGGCACGGCTGCTGGACTATCTGGAATCTCCCTGGGGCGCCGCGATCATCCTGGAGGCCGTGCCCGGCCGCCCGCTGCGCAAAGTGCTGGACGAACACGAGGGGCCGCTGGCGCCCGAAGCCGCCCTGGCAACGCTCAAGGGCTCCCTCCTAGGGTTGGCCGCTGCGCACGCGGTCGGCGTCGTCCACCGCGACTACAAACCGGCGAACGTGCTGGTTCAGGACGACGGCCAGAGCAAGCTGATCGACTTCGGCGTCGCCGTCCTCACCGGCCAAAGCGGTCATGCCGGGACGCCCGCATACATGGCGCCGGAACAATGGGCCGGCGAACCCGCCACCCCTGCAACGGACCTCTACGCTGCCACCGCCGTCTTCGTCGAGTGCGCCACCGGCGAAAAACCGTTTCGCGGGACGACGGTCGCCGAACTGAAAACGGCGCACACCCAAGGCTTAGCGTCGTTGGAACGAGTGCCTGACCCTTTGCGGCCGCTCGTCCAGCGCGGTCTGGCGATAAGCCCGTCCGAGCGGTTCTGGAACGCCTACGAGTTCGTGAGCGACCTGGAAGCGATAGCCGTCCAGAGCTATGGGCCGGACTGGGAACAGCGCGGGTTCGTGGCCCTCGCAGCGGTTGCGGCGACCGTTGCGACGTCGGTTCCCCTGGCGGTGCTCGGCGGCGCCTTTCTGGCACCCGGAACATCCGTGACCGGTGCGGGCGCGGCGGCCTCGACGGCGGCCGGTCACGCGGCGACGGGCCTCACGCAGGGGACCGCCTCGGCCGAGGTGATGGCGAAGACCGGAACGTCCGCGACCAAGGGCTTCCTCGGCAAAGTCGGCGGAGCCAAGGGCGCGACCGGCATCGGGGCCGTCGGCGTGGGCGCCGTGATCGCCGCCTGGGTGCTCTGGCCTTCAGGGCAGGGCGTCGGCGGAGTGAGCCACGGCGGTATCCACGCGTACTGGACGCGGCCGGGCATCCTGACAGGGCAGATCAACATGCCCGCCTCGGATACGCCCTACATGGACGTGACCATGACGGTGACCCCGGCCAGAGTCAAACGCGGGACGACCCTGCGGTTCGTTCAACAGTTCCGGGCTCGAACTCCGGAAGGTGCGAGGTACCTTCCAGGCGGCCGCCGCCAGTGCTTTGGCGAGAACTCGAAACGCACGGACACCGTAGGTGACTTCCAGTTCGGCTGGAACGGCGACGATGCGCCTTTCGACGGCGACTACCTCGCCTTCTACAGCGTCCCACCAGCGAAACCGAAGCAACTCCCCACCGGTACGGGCGCCATCTTCATCCCGGCGAAGTTCGCCGGGTCCAAAATGGCGCAACCCTACGTGCAGGCTGAGTGCGCCTACCTGAGCAGTCAGACGGACACGGCCACCCTCCGGATCCCAGGGCCGGATGTTCTGAAACCCGGAACCTATCTCGTGACGTCGATCTCCCCAATGCGGATAACGGGCACGAGGGAAGGCGTCTCCCAGGAAGCCATGGGGACGGTCAACCAGGGGGCGGCGCCGGTGATCGAGATCCTGGACGACTGATGCGAGGCCGCCCCACGGGAGTGGCCGCGGGGACGATTTAGGATCGGCGGGTGGAGGTTCGGTCTTTGGGGTTTCGTACGGATCTGTTGCTTCGCAGGTTGGCGGGGTCGGTCATCGCCGATCATTCGTCGTACCTGGTGGTCCGGACGCCGGCCAACCCGGACTTCTGGTGGGGCAACTTCGTGCTCGTCGCGCCCGATGCGCTCCCGGACGCTCCTGGCCTTTTCCATGCGGAGTTCCCGGACGCGTCCCATGTGGCGATCGGTGTCGACGGGGTCAATGGGGAGGCGGGGCTGCTCGCGGAGTGGGAGCGGCTGGGGATCGACGTCGCGATCGACCCGGTCCTGACGGCCTCCTCCCTCGAAGCGCCCGCGCGGCCTGCGCAAGCCGACCTGCGCGCGCTGACCGGGGACGACTGGGAGCAGGCGGCACGACTGCGGCGTGCGTGCGACGAGTCGGAGCCGTCCGAGGAGAACACCGCGTTCGTGACGGCGAAACTCGCTGAGGAACGGCGGTTGTGCGAGGCGGGCGACGCCACCTGGTTCGGCGCCTTCGTGGACGGGGAGATGCGCGCGGGCCTCGGTGTCGTCCTCGACGGCCACGGGCTGGCCCGCTACCAGCACGTCGAGACCCATCCGGCCTTCCGCCGGCGCGGCCTGGCCTCCTCGCTGGTCCACTTCGCCGGGATGCGGGCCTTCGCCGAGGGAGCCCGGACGCTCGTGATCGTCGCCGAACCGGAGTCCGAGGCGATCAGGATCTACCGGTCGCTCGGATTCGCCGAGACCGAACGCCAAGTCAGCCTCCAGCGCCCGCCCGGCCTCGGGGCCGCTTGACAGCAAGCGCCTAATCCGCGGCGTGGCGGTGTTGGGGGCCGAGGACGCGCAGCATGTCGAGTGCCTCGGTGCCGCCGGGCGGCGGGGTGAAGACGAGCAGTCGCTGGTCCGCCGCAGGTGTCGCAAGGACCTCGCAGTCGAACTCGATCGCGCCGAGTTCAGGGTGCAAGAGCCGGTACCGGTGTGATCGGCGCACCGCGACCTCGTGCCGATCCCAGAGCGCCGAGAACTCGGCGCTGCCGGCGCGGAGCCGGGCGATCAGTGCGCGGGAGGCCGCGTCGTCTCCGCGGTGGGCGACCGCGGCGCGCAGGTCGGCGACCATCTGCCGGGAGCGCTCCTCGTGCTCCTCGGCCGCGAAGTGACTGCGCACGTCCGGCTCGGTGAACCAGCGCAGGACGATGTTGCGGTCCTTCCGCGCCACGGTGCACACGCACCCGAACAACGCCTGCGCCAGGTCGTTCTGCGCCAGCAGGTCGCCGAGGTCGCTCAATACCTGGACCGGAACCCTGTCCAGCTGGTCCAGGAGATAGAGCATGCTGGGCCGCAGGTAGTCCCCCGCCCGCGCCGCCTCCGGCGGGCGATGCCCGGCGAGCAGGTACAGGTGGTCCCGCTCGTCGGCGGTCAGCCGCAGCGCGCGTGTCAGCGCGGCCAGCATCTGGTCCGAGGGTTGGGAGCTTCTGGCCTGCTCCAGCCGCATGTAGTAATCGGCCGACATTCCGGCGAGCGCCGCGACCTCCTCGCGGCGGAGGCCGGGTGTGCGCCTCCTCGGCCCCTCGACCAGACCGACGTCCCGTGGCCCGATCCGCTCCCGGGAGCGACGCAGGAAATCGGCCAGGTCGTCACGGTTCATCCCCATATCGCCAGTGATACCAGCATCCGGCGGACGCACCCTCGGAGTGCCGCTCCTAGGGAAAGGGCTCCGGTTCTCAGCCTGCTGATGCGAAGGCATGGTCGGAGGCACGGCCCCATCCGGCCGGTCCAGAACGAAAAGGAGCGGTGGTCACGCGATGAAAGCGGTGCGGTTCCACGAATATGGCGGGATCGACGTCCTGCGGGTGGAGGAGGTGGAGCGTCCGGAACCCGGCCCCGGTCAGGTGTACGTCGTAGTAGACGACGTGCAGATGACCCCGCGCCCCGAGGGGCTGTCCTGGGACGTGGCCGGGTCGTTGTACGTGGCAGGCACGACCGCATACGCCACCGTGTTCGCAGTTGACCTCGAACCGTCCGACACGGTCGTGGTGTCCGGGGCGGCAGGAGGCGTCGGCTCCACCGCCGTCCAGCTCGCACGCCGCCACGGTCATCGGCCTGGCGAGCGAGCCGAACCACGCCTGGTTGAAGGATCACGGCGTCATTCCGGTCGAGTACGGGGATGGAGCGGCCGAACGCATCCGGCAGGCCTCCGGAGGAAGCATCGACGCCTTCATCGACACGTTCGGGGACGGCTACGTGGACCTGGCGGTGGAGCTGGGCGTGCGCCCCGAGCGGATCAACACCATCCGCGACTGGGCAGCCGCGGCCAAGGTCGGTGCACAAACCTATGGGGAAGGGACGGCAGCGTCCGCGGTGGTGCTGGGCGAACTGGCCCGTCTGGCCGCCCGCGGGGAACTCGACGTGCCGATCGCTCGCGCCTACCCGCTGGAGCAGGTACAGGACGCCTTCCGCGAGCTGGAACAGCGCCACACCCACGGCAAGATCGTCCTCCGCCCCTGACGGCCCTTCAGTCGGCATCGGCACCGTTTCCGGGACGAGTTGCCGGGAGATGTCGAGAACTCTCCGCCCGCTCCGACCTGTCTCCGGGACCACCGGTTCGCCCGGTGAACAGCACCCGAAGCGAAGGAGCGGACATGTCACGCAACATCGAGACCGTCAACACCTACCTGGACGGATTCCGGAAGAACGATCACGAGCAGATCCTGTCCTGCCTGACCGACGACATCGAGTGGACGGTCTTCGGCGGCTTCCGCCTGACCGGCAAGGAGGCCTACGACAAGGCCATCGACGGCCCGCCCGAGTTCATCAACCCGCCCCACCTGGAGGTCGTGCGCATGGTGGAGCAGGACGACGTCGTCATGGCGGAACTCACCGGAACGGTCCGGCGGGCCGCGGGCGGCGAGATGCGCATGTCCATGGCGGAGGTGTTCGTCATGCGCGACGGCAAGATCGCCGAGCGCCGCGCCTGGGTCATCGAACTGAAGGAGAACGACCACCGCTGACCCGCGAGGGCGGCCCGGCCGGCGACGGCACCCCGGGCCGCCCACCCCCGCGCCCTTCGCGACGACGGCCCAGACCCGCGTTCTCGGTCACGACGTCGGGCAGAAGCGCCCAGACGACCTTGCCGCCGCCTCCGACCGGCTGGGCACCCCACTCCTTCACCAGGGCACCCAGCATCGCCAGTCCGCGCCCGCCCTCACTCAGCAGGTCCGGCGCCCCGGCCACCGGCAGGACGCCGCAGGAGTCGAGCACCTCCACGACCGTGCCCTTGTCGGCCTGAACGACCCGCACGGTCGCCGTCGTGCTTTCGGTGTGCCGGAGGACGTTGGTCACCAACTCCGACACCACGACCTTCGCCACATACGCGTCCTGCCCCCACTTCTTCAGGACGTCCTCCACCCAGTCCCGAACCACCTTGATCGACTCGGCCTGAACCGGCACAACGATCGCCGCGGGGCCCTGCATGAACGATCACCTCCAACTTCTGTGACTCCTCGCACAGGATCCACTTCAAGGCGTAATGTGACCATGCAAGTCGCGAGACGCACATCGAGGACTCAAAACCACTTAAAAGCAGTTCAGACGTGCTGGAGGCCCCCCGCCATGGCTAAGCGCAAGCCGTCCCCCGTTCTCAAGGCGTTCGGCGCAGAGGTCAGACGCTTACGGGAAGGGGCGGGCATCACGAGGACCGAACTCGCCGAGCGGGTAGTGGTGACGCCGTCGTACGTCTCGCAGGTCGAGAGCGGCAACACCCGCTGCCGCAAGGACTTCGCCGAGCGTCTGGACCAGGCGCTCGGCGGGGGCGAACAACTCGCGGCGGCCTGGACCAGGCACCTTCGCTCCGCGAGCTACCCCAAGTTCTTCGCCGACTTCTCGGAGGCCGAAGCGACCGCCGACCTCCTCCGCGCCTACGAGGCGACCTTCGTCTACGGGCTCTTTCAGATCGAGACATACGCTCGGGCTTTGCTGCTGACGGACGACGCGGTCGCGGCTCGGATGCGTCGACAGGAAGCAACGTTGCAGGTGCGGACGCCTCCCACAATCGGGGTGGTCCTCGGCGAGAGCGTCCTGCATCGTTGCGTCGGCGACTCGGCGATCATGCACAAGCAACTCGAATACCTACTCGAGATCACATACCGCGAGCACATCTGCCTGCAGGTAGCGCCTACCCGGTACTACCGCGGGGTGAGCGGGTCGTTCAACATCGCGACCCAGCCGACCGGCGATGAGTTGCTCTACATGGAGACAGCAACGGGTGGTGTCACGTCGAACGACACCAAGGAACTCCTCGACGTTGTGAGCTCGTTCACCATGCTGCAAGCTAAGGCATTGTGCGTAGATGCCACGCGCGTGTACATAAAGAAGGTGATGGACGAGTGGACTCGAATGTGACCGCCACCTGGCGTAAGTCGCGGCGGAGCGACGACAAAGGCGGTGCCTGCGTGGAACTGGCCGCTCTCCCCGAAGGGGTAGGCGTACGGGATTCTACGGCCCCACACGGGCCCCGGCTCCTCCTCGATACGAACACATTCCGCGCACTCCTGACCGCCCTTAAGGAGTACTGAACCTCTACCAGCCAGGGCGCCCCGGCCGCTCGGCCCGGGCAATCAAGGTGGTGCATGCGTAGAGGTCGCTACCTTTACCGAGGGCGTGGCCATGCAGGACTCCAAGGACCCGGACGGCCTCGTACTCTTGCTCGATCCCGCAGCGTTCCGCACACTCTTGAGCAGCCGTAAGCAGCAATAAGGCCTCCACGTGACGGCAGCCACGACCACACGGCAGCCCCCGGGCAACCCTGCATCCCGGAGTCTCATCGAAAGGTCTTGAGGGAACGATGGAGCTGAACTGGCGTAGGTCTAGTTACAGCGACAACCTGGGCGGCAACTGCGTGGAACTGGCGCCGACCGCTCATGGCGTGGGCGTGCGTGATTCCAAGGACCCGAACGGCCCCAAGCTCCTGCTCGATTCCGCCGCGTTCCGCGCGTTCCTCGCCGACATCAAGCGGCGATAACGCCTCCCCCGCCACGGTGCCGAACACCTGCTGGACCGACGCCTCCAGGGGACGCCCCACGCCACCATCTCCCCAGCTCGACTCCACAGAAACCTGAGGTTTCTCCCCGGCCGACCCGCAATGGGCCGTTTCGCTGGTCAGGCGGGCAGTTCGCCGACGATCTTGGGGTTGAGGAGGTCTCGGACCTTGGCGTACGGGGCGGTGAGCGTTTCGGTCGTGCAGGCGCTGCCTTCCTGGGCTGTGTTCACCTCGACGTGGTCGGGGGCGAAGAACACGGTGATCAGCGGGGGAGTCTGGGCCGGGTATCCGGGGAGCGGGGCGCCTTGCTGGGGGAAGAAGTCCGAGCGTTCCGGGTATCCGCCCAGGCATCCCCGCGGGCCCCACACCGGCCAGCCCTTGACGGTCATCCGACTCCGCAGGGTGCGGATACCTGATCCGGTGAGCGTCTCCGGCTTGAGGATGTCCTCGGCGGTGTAGGCGCGGCCCGTCTTCAGATCAACGGTGACGGCCCACCCGGGGGGCGACCCGTCCCCCGGCCAGCAGATCTTGCTGGCGTTGGAGTACTGCACCGAGACCAGGGACGGCCCGTTGACGCCGATGCGGGCGGTCATCGACGCCAGGGAGTTTTTGCTCGTGCAGGCGGCGCGTTCTTCGGCGCTGTGCGGCTGGACGCGCTGGATCGTCCAGTCGAGCGGGGCGCGCAACGCCTTGTCCGCCCGTTGCCGGACGGCGGGATCCGCGGGGCCGGCGAGCCGCGCGTACTGCGCGCGCACGTCGACCCGCTGCCCGGTGAGTGTCTGCCGCTGTTCGGCGATCGTGGCCGCGACGGGCTGTGCCGTGGCCGTGGGCCGGTCGGCGGGCGTCCCGTCCCGCTGGAGGGATGAGACGACCACGGCGGCGCCTCCCACCACCAGCGCGACCCCGGCTACGCCCGCCGCGATCGCCATGCCGGCGCCGACCTTCGCTCCCGCGGCTCCGGCCGCGGTCGTCGTGCCCCCGCCGCCCGCCGCCGTCCCGCCTGCGCCACCGCTCGTGGCCGTCCCGGCAGATCCTGCAGCGTGGCCGGTCGTCGAGGAGACCGCGGCACCTGAAGGGCCGCCCGCAGCCTGGACGGTCCCCGCGGCCGAGGAGCTCCCCGCGACTCCACCGCCGGACGCGGCCGTCCCACCTATGGCCTCGGACGCGGCCGTCCCGCCCACGGTCCCGCCGGACGCGGCGCCACCGCCTGCGGCGCCACCGGAGACCGCCGCGCCGCCCGTGGACGGCAGCAGCGCCGCGGCCAGCGGGAACAAGGACGCCAGGGCGGCTGCCGCGCCCGCCAAAGCGCGGACGGCACGGTGCTCCCAGTCCGGCCCGTACGCCGCGGTCGCGACGGCCTCCAACTCCTGGACGAACCCGGCGGCTTCACCGGGCCGTTCCTCAGTGGATTTGGCCATGCCGCGGGCGAGCAGATCGCGGACGGGCTCGGGTGCGTCCTCCAACGGAGGAGGCGCGTTCAGGTGCGCCTGCCGCAGGGCCGCCAGGTCCCCGCGGAATGGGCGCCGCCCGGTCAGGCACTCGAAGAACACGCAGGTGGCGGCATAGACGTCGGTGGCCGGGACGACCGGCTCGCCGCGCCACTGCTCGGGCGCCATATAGGAGGGCGTGCCCGACAGGTCACCCTCGCCGGCCGGGACCGCGATACCGAAGTCGATCAGCTTGCTCAGCCCGTCGGCGCGCACCACCACGTTGGCGGGTTTGTAGTCGCGGTGCACCACGCCGACGCCGTGCGTGGCGGCCAGGCCGAGCAGCGAGCCCTTCAGCACCAGCAGCGCCGCCTCCGGCTCCAGCGCGCCGTGCCGTTCCAGCACCCGCTTGAGGGAGACCCCGTCGATCGCCTCCATCACGATCGCCGCGCCCTGTTCGCTCTCCACCAGCCGGTACAGCCGAGCGACAAGGGGATCGTCCACCCGGCCGAGCAGCACGGCCTCGTCCCGCAGCCGCTCCTTCTGCTCGGCGTCCGCCCGCACGTACTTGATCGCTACGGGCATGCCCGACTCCTCATGGCGGGCCAGCACCACCCGGCCCTGGGCTCCGGCCCCCAGCTCGCGCAGCTCCACGAACCCGACGACCTGCCATGCCTCGGTCAACTGTCCTCCTCGTCCTGCCGTCCACCAAGATCAATACGTCAGATGCGTTTTCGGCGACAAAGGTTGTACTCAGCGTCACGCCCGGCGAGGCGGGCGGCTCGCCGCGCCGGTCAGAAGTCGCGCGGTTGCCGAGGGGTGTGGCCGCGCAGGTAGGTGAGGACGGCCATGACCCGGCGGTGGGTGTCCTCGGTCTGGGGGAGGTCGAGCTTGGCGAGGATGCTGCGGACGTGCTTGCCCACGGTGGCCTCCGAGATGACCAGCCGCCTGGCGATGGAGACGTTGGAGCCGCCTTCGGCGATCAGGGCGAGCACCTCGTGCTCGCGCGGGGAGAGGTCCGCCAGGGGGTCCCGCCGGCGGCGCAGCAACTGGCGGACGACCTGCGCGTCCACCACGGTGCCGCCGTCCACGACCTGGCGGAGGGCCGCGACGAACTCCGCGACGTCCACGACGCGGTCCTTGAGGAGGTAGCCGACCCGGCGGCCGTCCGCGGAGTCGAGTAGGTCCGAGGCGTAGCTGAGCTCGACGTACTGGCTGAGCGCCACGACCGCCAGGCCCGGATCGGCGCGGCGCAGTTCCACGGCGGCGCGCAGTCCCTCGTCGGAGAAGTCCGGCGGCATGCGGATGTCGGTCACCACGAGGTCGGGGGCGTGCTCGGCCACGGCCGCGTGGAGGGCGTCCGCGTCGTCCACGGCGGCGGCGACCTCGAACCCGAACCGGGACAGCAGGCCAGCGAGGCCCTCCCGGAGCAGGACGCCGTCCTCGGCGAGGACCACCCGGGTCAGTGAGCGTTCAGGGTGCACGGAAGCTCCACGCGTACGACGGTCGGGCCGCCGGCCGGGCTCGACACCAGCAGCCTGCCATCGATCACGGCCACCCGGTCCGCCATTCCGGTGAGGCCGGTCCCGCGGCCGGGGTCGGCCCCGCCGACGCCGTCGTCGACGATCTCGACGGTGAGGACGTCGCCGTCCCACCGGGCCGTCACCCGTGTCCGGTTCGTTCCGCTGTGCTTGGCGGCGTTGGTGAGCGCCTCGGCGGCGGCGAAGTAGGCCGTGCTCTCCACGTGATCGGGAGGACGCGCGGGCAGGTCCGCGTCGACCGTGACGTCCAGGGGCGATCGGTCGGCCAGTTCGAGCAGCGCGGCGGTCAGCCCCCGGTCGGTGAGGACCCGGGGGTGGATGCCGCGGATCAGCTCGCGCAGTTCCTCCATGAGCCGCTTGGCCTGCCGGTGCGCATCGGCGACGCCACCGGCCGCCGGGGACCCGGGCGGCAGGTCCAGCTGGACGAGGCCGAGCCGCATGGTCAGGTCGAGCAGGCGTTGCTGGGCGCCGTCGTGCAGGTCGCGTTCGATCCGGCGCCGTTCGGCCTCGAACGCGTCCACCAGCCGGGCCCGGGACCGTGCGACCTCGACGAGCTCGGCCTGGAGCCGTTCACCGGGGCCCCGTTGCAGCAGGGCCCTGGCCACCGCCCCGTGCGTCCCCGCGGACAGCGCCAGCAGGTACGGGACGCCGGGCAGCAGCACCACGGCGGCGATCGCGTACGGCAACGCCTCGGCGGTGCTCTCGACTCTCGCCGGACCGAGCGCCATCGGGCCGTCGTCCCCGAGGAGTACCAGCGGGCTCGCCATGCACGCCGCGAGGAACGCCAGCAGGGTCAGCAGTGCCGCGTACGCGACGGGAATCACGCTGATCATGAGCAGGAAGTAGCCGAGTTCCCGCCACGTGACCGGCTCGCGGTAGCGGGTGCGCAGCCACGACCGGATGCGCCGGTCCGGTGGCAGGCGGTGGCCCGTCAGGACGGGACGGTCGTCCACCAAGCGCAGGCGATGGCTCTCCAGACGGCCCAGCGGCATGGTCACCAGGGGTCCGAGCCCCGCGAGCAGCACTGCGCCGAGCACGGCGAGGAACGACCGCTCGGCGAAGGCCGCGTCCGGGGACAGGGCGAGGAGCCACGGCAGGCCCAGGACCGCCAGCGGCGGGCCCGCGGTGAACGCCACCGGTACGCCCGACGCGAGGTAGCCGGCCGACCGCCAGGGCCAGGTCGTCAGCAGGAACCGGCGCCGGCCGATGGCGGCGAGCGGGGTGGAGGGCGGGTCGGCTGGCACAGGCGTACGTTAACCGACGCCTCGGTGCTCCCCTCGGCATTCGCTCCAGAGGTAGGGACAGGCATACCTCGAAGTTGGAGGGCAGCCGTGATGTGCGCGACGGCGCCGCCGCGGTGGGATTCCCACCATGGATTTCAAGTTGTCCGCCCGCAAGGCCGTCCCCCTCGCCGGTCTCGCCGGCCTCGTGCTGATCGGCGGTTTCGTGTATGCGCCTTCTGCCGCTCCGGCGCCGCCTGCCCGATTGGCGTCCCATCCGTCTTCGAACTGGTCCCAGAGCTGGGGTGCCGCGATGCAGCGGCCCCTGGCGGGCGACCCGGACAGCGGGCCGAACTGGTCGACGGAGGGGTTCGGGAACCACTCGCTGCGCCAGGTGATCCGGGTGAGCACGGGCGGCACCCGCGTCCGGATCCGGCTCTCGAATCTGTACGGAAGCAGGCCGCTCAAGGTCGCCGGGGCCACGATCGGCCGTTCCGCGGGAGGAGCCAAGATGTGGCCGGGGACCATGGTGCCCCTGACGTTCGGCGGCGGCCGTTCCACCGTCGTGCGGCCCGGAGGCGAACTGGTCAGCGATCCCAAGCCGCTGTCCACCTCACCGCTGGAGAAGCTGGTGGTCACGCTGCGCTTCACCGGCGCGACCGGGCCGGCCACCTTCCACCGCTTCAGCCCCCAGAGCGCCTACCGGGCCTCCGGCGATCACCTGTCGGACGCCGGTTCCGATGCCTACCGCGAGTCCACCGGCGCGCTGTACTACCTGACGGGCGTGGACGTGACGGGCGGGGGCGCAGGCCGGGGCACCGTCGTGGCCTTCGGTGACTCGCTCGTCGACGGTGTCGGTTCCACGCCCGGCGCCGACGGCCGGCTGCCCGACGCGCTGGCCGAACGGCTGGCGGCGTCGCGCGGCGCACTCGGCGTGGTCAACGCCGGGATCGGCGGGAACCGGCTGCGTCACGACTCGTGCGGTGATGACAGGGCCACCGCACGCTTCGGGCGCGACGTGCTGGGCCGCCCCGGCGTCCGGACCGTGCTCGTTCATCTCGGCGCCAACGACATCCGGGACACGCCCGGCGATCCCTGCCTGCGTCCGGGCGGCCCGGCGACCGCCCGGCAGGTCATCGACGCGCAGCGGCGGCTGATCCGGGCCGCCCGCGCCCGAGGCGTGAAGGTCGTCGGCGCGACGATCCCGCCGATGAAGGGAGCCCTGTTCCCCGTGTGGACGCCGCAGGTGGAGAAGGTCCGCGACGCCGTCAACCACTGGATCCGGAGCGGCGGCGAGTACGACGCGGTCGTGGACGTGGACCGGATCATGGCCGACCCCGCCGACCCTGACCGGCCCCGGCTCGCCTACGTGTACGAGGACGGGCTCCACCCCAACGACGCCGGTTACCAGGCCATCGCCCGCTCGATCGACCTTGGAGCCCTCTAGCCGACGGAAGCGCGACGCCCCCGGCGCCGGTTACTTGGATTCGATGCGGCCGAGTGCCGGGGCGAGGGTGTCGCCTGCCGTCTGCCAGGCGGGGTCGCCGGGGTAGAGCCCGGAGCGGAGGTAGGACCAGGTGAGGTGCTGGACGGCGGCCACGCGCTCCGGGTCCTCGTCCGTGGTCTCGGCGACGTCGTAGCCGGAGATCCCGCCGAGGCCGTGTTCGGCGCCGAACAGGGTGAGCAGGGACTTGCGGCCCGGTGAGAGGAAGTACGGGTCGGCGTGCCAGGCCGGGCCCCGGACGGTCAGGTGCGCGGAGTCGTCCTTGTCGCCGGCGACCACGAGGGTGGGCGTCGTCATCGTGGAGAAGTCGGTGGTCAGGAAGAACGGCCAGTTCTGGGCCACGTGTTCGGTGAGGGCGTCGCCTCCCCTGCCGGGTGCGGCGAGCAGCACGCCCGCTTTGATCCGAGAGTCGGCCAGGTTCACCTCTGACTTGTCGTCCGGATCAGTGAGCCGGGCTCCCAGCAGGAGGCCGGCGGTGTGCCCGCCCATCGAGTGCCCGGCCACAGCGACCCGGCTGGGGTCGAGGCGCCCGGCGAGTTGCGGGACGGCCGTCTCGGTCGCGTCGAGCCTGTCCAGGATGCGCGTCATGTCCTCGGCTCGCGAGCGCCAGTACAGGGGCGCTCCGGGGGTGTCGGGGCTAAGTTCCAGGGTGGACGAGCTCAGGTGCGTGGGCTGGATGACGACGAACCCGTGCGCCGCCCAGTAGTTGGCCAGCGGGGCGTAGCCGTTCAGCGAGGAGAGGTGGTTCGAGTACCCCTGGCCGTGGGAGAGGAGGATGACCGGCAGGTCGCTCCCGGTGACGGGCGCCGACACCCGTACTTCGAGATCCACGGGGCGGTCGGGTGCCGGGATCACGACCGGGCTGACCGAGAGGACGGGGACTGCGCTCATGACGTGTGGTTTCCTTCCAGGAATGCCGCCGCTACGGTTATAAGCGGAGCGCTGTTCCGGAAAATATACGGAACGTTGTTCCGGTTCGTCAATGGGAAGGGAGTGCGGTGTCCGGTGAGGGGACGGCCCGGAAGAAGCGGGCCGACGCTCTGCGCAACCAGCAGACGCTGCTGGCCGCGGCCGCCGAGGTGTTCGTCACTTCCGGCGTCGACGCGCCGATCCGGGAGATCGCGGCCAGGGCCGGTGTCGGGGTGGGGACGATCTACCGCCACTTTCCGACCAGGGCGGATCTCGTCGTCGCCGTCTACCGCCACCAGGTCGAGGCCTGCGCCGAGGCCGGGCCGAAACTGCTGGAGACCGCCGGCTCCCCCTTCGAGGCGCTCCGCCAGTGGATCGATCTCTTCGTCGACTTCCTGGTCACCAAGCACGGGCTCGCCGAGGCCATGCAGTCCGACGCCGGCGGCTTCGAAGCGCTGCACACCTACTTCCTCGACCGGCTGGAGCCCGTCGCGACGCAGCTGGTCGAGGCCGCGGTCGAGGCGGGCGAGATCGGGTCCCGTGTGGAGACCTACGAACTGATGCGCGGCATCGGCAACCTCTGCATCGGGCGTGGTGGCGGCCGTGACTACGATCCCCGCCGGCTGATCGAACTGCTCCTGCTGGGCCTGCAGCGGTCCGGTTGACGTCCGAGCGGCGCTGGTAGGATCGCGGCCGGTGCGTGGGCGGTGACGTGGTCGGCCGCCCCGGCGTGACGCTGTCCGCCCGCACGTCCACAGTTAGGGTCCCTGTGTCGTTCTCCCCCTTGGCCGTTCGCCGCAATTGGCTGTTCTGCACGGTGCTGCTCGCGGGCATCGTGCTGCGCGTCATCGCCATGCTGGGGTTCCGGGGCGTGCTGTGGTTCAACGACAGTTACGACTTCATCAGGATCGCGGACGATCCGTTTCCCCATCCGCTGAGGCCGTCCGGATACGGGCTTTTCCTCTGGACGCTGAAGCCGTTCCACAGCCTCATGCTGATCACGGCGCTGCAGCATGCGGCGATCCTCGGGATCGCGGCGCTCGGCTACCGGATGCTCGTGCGCGATTTCGAGGTGCGGCGCACGTGGGCCGCGTTGGCGATCACACCGGTTCTGCTGGACTCCTTCCAGATCGAGCTTGAGCATCTGCTGTTGTCCGACACCCTTTTCGCCGTTCTGGTGTTCGGGGCGATGCTCCTGCTCGCGAAGCCGGGGGCGGCCGGATGGCGGCGGGCCGCGCTGGTGGGGACGCTGCTCGGACTCGCGTCCGTCACGCGCACGATCGGGTTGCCGCTGTTCCTGATCGCCGTGCTGTATCTGCTGGTGAGGCGGACGCGCTGGCCCGTCCATCTGGCTCTCGCCGTGACGTTCGTCCTGCCGGTCGGGGCGTACGCGACGTGGTTCCAGCAGGAGCACGGCCGGTTCCAGATGACCGGGGTGGACGGCATTTTCCTGTGGGGACGCACGGCCGCGTTCGCCGACTGCGACCGGTTCACGCCCCCGCCCGACATCGCGAAGCTGTGCCCGTACGGCGCGAAGAACGAGCGGCCTGCCTCGTCCCACCAGATCTGGGAGGACAACTCCCCGACCGGCTGGTCGAACGGCAAGGCGTTCGACGCGGAGACCAATGCGCAGGCGCAGCGGTTCGCGTTTTGGGCCATCAAGAACCAGCCGATGGACTATCTGCGAGTCGTCTCGTACGACTTCTTCGTCCGGACGTTCTCGTGGCACCGGTCGCGCTATCCGACGATCGGGACCGAGGCCCGGTATCACTTCCCGACGAAACCCACCGCGCGGAAGCCCGATCTGCCCGTGCTCGGCGGCGGCAACCGGCGCGAAGTGGTGGACGAGTACTCGCACGGGACGGGCCGCACGCACATCGTCGACCCCTATGCCGGTGTGATGCGCGGTTACCAGGAACGCGTGAGCGTCCCCGGCAGCGTGCTCGGCGGCGTTCTGCTGCTCGGCGCGGCCGGGATCGTGTGGCGGCGGGCGCGCGCGCGGACCGCGCTCTTCTGGACGTCCGCGGTCGTCCTCCTGGCCGTCCCGCCGATCACGGTCGACTTCGACTACCGCTACATGCTGCCCGCCCTCCCGTTCGCGTGCTTCGCGGCCGCGATGGCGTGGGGCCGCCGCGTTCCGTCCGCACGGCCGGAGCCCGAGCCGATCGAGGAGCCGACGGCCGAAGTCGAGCCGGCCGACGCCTGATACCCAGACCGGGTTGAGTACGACAGCGGATCACCGGCCCCACGCCCGGCCGGGATCATGAACGCCATGCGCCGCTCCCTGCTCGTCCTGCCGTCCGTGCTGCTCCTGGCCGGATGCGCGACGGCCGACGATCGAGCCGCCGACGACGCGCGGAAGGCCGCCGACCGGGCCGGCGACCGGCTCTACACCTCCCGCGTCCAGCCCGCGCAGGACGTCGCGCACCGGGCGGCGGACCTCGACGGCGTGGAGGTCATGGCGGTGACCGGCACCTCGACCGCCGCGAACGGGGTGCGGCTCGTGGTGCGGACGACCGGCACGGCGGCGGAGGACGGCTGGTTCCCGAGCGGGACGATCACCGTCAAGCGGTGCTTCGAGATGCGGTTCTCGACGACCACCGACTGGAAGGACTACGGCACTCGCCAGGTGCCGTGCCCGTCCGGGAAGCCGCTGACGCTCGGGCCGTGGCCGAAGACGCCGGAGATCCCGTACGAACAGCTGAAGAAGGCGCTCCCCCGCGTCCCCGAAAACGGCAGGGCGGACGAGGCGAAGGTACGGAAAGCGGTCGCGTCACTACGGCTCGACCGCGCGATCCGTAGCGAGTTGAGGACTGAGGGACCGGTGGTCGGCGTGGCGCTCACGGTCAAGCCGTACGGCTCGGACGTCTTCGACTGCGTCCTCGCCCGTGTCGCACCCGGCCGGACGAACGTGTGGACGCCGCCGCGCGTCCAGCGGGTGGCAGGGGAAGGCGGCTGCAGCGCCTCCAATGCCATCTCCCCGCTCCCACCACCGCATTAGAGGCCGAGGCGGGCGGCGGCGACTTTCTTGGGGACGACCATCCGCCACGCCTCGATGACCAGCTCCCGCATTTCGGGTTCGTCGAGCTGGGCCGTCCAGGCGTGCACCCAGTTGAAGCGCATGTCGGATTCCCTCGGCAGGTGGAATTTCGCCGGTTCCGATTCGACGAGCGCGGCCCGCTCCTCCTTGGGGAAGGCGAAGCCCATCACGGTCTCGTCCTGGGAGAAGGCGACGTAGACGATCGAGCCGACGCGGAACTTCACCTGGTCCCTGATCAGGTGCTCGGACGTGCGCGGCAGCGTCCTGGTGAGCGCCCGTACCTGGTCGACCGTGATCATGGTGTCCTCCCTTGGCCGTGGTCCTCTCAGCAAACCACCCCGAAGGCATGACCTTGTTAAATTGGCCGGGTGAACGAACTGGTGCGGTGGCAGACCGAGAACGGCACGATCGTCGTGGAAAGCGACGCGCGAGAGCCGGGGTTCCAGTCGGTGTCCCGCGCCGGGGAGCTGGTCCATGACGCGGCCGCCAAGTTCGAGGACGCGTTCCAGAACGTCCGGGACGCGGCGGAGGCGGCGCTCGCCTCGCTGCGCGGCGGGGATCTGGATCCGGACGCGGTCGAGCTGGAGTTCGGGGTGAAGCTGAACGCGGCGGCCGGGGCCGTCATCGCGAAGACGTCCGTCGAGGGGCACCTCAAGGTGAAGCTGACCTGGGGGCGGCCGATGGGCGGCGCGGAAGGGGCGTAGCCGCATCGTGGACGACTGGCAGTGGCGCGCCTGGGTCGGCCCCGCGTCCGGCGGCAAGCTCGGCGCGGCGTTCCTGGTCACCAGTAGGAGGCTGCTGACCTGCGCGCACACCGTCCAGGGGATGGACGAGGCGCGGGTGGGGTTCCCCGGGCTCCGCGAGGACCTTCCCGTCACGGTGGTCCGGTGCGGCGACTGGAGCCGGGAGGGGGACCCGGGCGATGTCGCCGTCCTCGAACTGCGCGAGCCCGTCCCGTACACGCCCGCGCGGCTGGCGGCGCCCGACGGGCTGCGCGAGCGCACGTCCGGCGGCCGGACGTTCGGCGCCTGCGGGTTCCCGTGGCGGCCCGACCAGAACGAGCGGCACGCGTCCGTCACCGCGCACCCGCACCGCGGGATGCGGCGCGAGTGGTGGGAGCTGAAGACCGGGCCGGGCGACTGGCTGGAGGAGGGCTACAGCGGGTCGGCCGTGTACGACCCCGCGACGGGCGAGGTCATCGGCATGGTCACGAACGCCGAGCTGCGGCACGGCGACCGGGCCGACCTCGGCTGGATGCTCCCCATCACCCACATCCGGACGTACTGGGAAGAGCTGGACGATCTGCTGCCGCTGCGGTGGCTCACCGCGGGCGCGCGGCGCGAGCTGCGGGAGCTCCTCGACGGCCTGCGCTTCACCGACCCGCTGGCCGCCGACCTCGAACGCGTCACCGGCCGCCCGCCGCTCGGCGGGTTCCGGTCGGCGTGGGGGTCGGTGCGGTACGTCGCCGAAGGCTGGGAGGAGGAGCGGCTCGTCCGGTACGTCGCCGCGCTCGGGCGGCATCTGCCCGAGGCCGGACGGCGGCGGCTCACCGCGTGGTCCGTCCGGTACCTGCCCGGCGCGGCGCCGGCGGCCCCGAGGTCCGGGCCCGCGTCGGTGATCGTCCGGCTGGAGCGGGTCACGTTCGACAACGCCTTCGACGTGACCGTGCACACCTGGATCGACGGGGCGGAAGGCCCGCGGCGCCCGACCGAGCGGGTGCCCGAGCGGCGGGTGCGGCCGGTGGTCGAGGCGGGCGTCGCGGCGCTGGCGCCCGCGCTGTTCGGACGCGCCTGGATGATCGAGTTCGCGGTGCCGGAGAGCTGGCTCGGCAAGCCGTTCGAGCAGTGGTACGTCGACCC
Source organism: Actinomadura sp. B10D3 (assembly GCF_039871695.1). Lineage (NCBI taxonomy): Bacteria > Bacillati > Actinomycetota > Actinomycetes > Streptosporangiales > Thermomonosporaceae > Actinomadura > Actinomadura sp. B10D3. The sequence continues at coordinate 515,455 of NZ_JBDPLY010000001.1, read as the reverse complement.
GCGCAACAGGATCTCGATGCGCAAGTACCCGGTGGTGGTGCGGGACGTGGAACGGCTGCGGCCCGACTCGATCCGCCGCGACCAGGCCCACCACCGCTGGCGGCTCCTGAACGAGCGGGGACGCAGCGAGCCGCGTCCGATCGCGTGCGACGCACCGCGCAAGGGCAGCGAGTTCCAGGACTGGCTTGAGGCGAACATCGACTTCTGCGTGCTCGTCTACGGGTCGCGGCCGGTGAGGAGCTGGCTGACGGCCGCGCTCAACAACGGCATCCCCGTCATGCTCTGGACGCGCACGCCGTGCGACGCGCCGTCCCATGAGGACTGCCGGGGGCACCACGTCCTCGACACGCTGACCGACGCGGTCTGCGACAAGCATCCGGGCGACCTGCCGCAGGTGGCGCTCGCCCTGCGCAAGGCCGCCCTCCTCGCTCCCAAGGACGCGCCGCATCCCGGCCGCGACCTGACGCTGCTGTGGGACGACCCGTCCCGGCTGCCCGACCCCCCGCTCGCCATGGAGGTATAGGTGCCCGACTGGCTGCTCTACACCGGGAGCCGTATCAGGCATGACGGCATCGACCGGCTGCCTCCCCCGCCGCCATGGCGCGCGTTCGACGGTGAGCCCGTCCTGGAGATCCCTGACCGCCCTTCGGGGAACGAACATCAGGCGACGACCTACCGTCCCTCGGACGACGCCGTGCAGCAGGTCAACGCCGCGCTGTACCTGCGCCGTCCGCTGCTCGTGACCGGGCCGCCCGGTACCGGGAAGTCGACGCTGGCCTACGCGGTGGCACACGAACTCGGTCTCGGACCCGTCCTGCACTGGCCCGTCACCAGCCGGACCACCCTGCGGGACGGCCTCTACCAGTACGACCCGCTGACCCGCCTCTACGCGGCCGGACGGGACGACGCCCCCCGCGACGAGGACATCGGCCGCTACATCCGCCTCGGGCCGCTCGGCACGGCGCTGCTCCCCTACGCACGGCCGCGCGTCCTGCTGGTGGACGAGATCGACAAGAGCGACATCGACCTGCCCAACGACCTGCTCACCATCTTCGAGAAGGGCGAGTACGAGCTGCCGGAGCTGACCCGCCGCGCCGACCCGTCCGCCGAGGTCATGACCGCCGACGGTCCCGGCGACCGCGTCACCGTCACCGCCGGGACCGTGCGGTGCCGCGCGTTCCCGCTGGTCGTGATGACCAGCAACGGGGAACGCGAGTTCCCGCCCGCCTTCCTGCGGCGCTGCGTGACGGTCGAGCTGCGGCAGCCGTCCGGGGAGGCCGAGCTGTCGGCGATCGTCCGGGAGCACCTCGGCGACCTCGCCGACGAGAGCGACGACCTCGTCCGCCGCTTCTTCGAGCGCTCCACGGCCGGGACGCTCGCCACCGACCAGCTCCTCAACGCCGTCTACCTGTGCCGCCACGCCGACGCCGAGGACCGCCGCGCCCTGGCCGACCGCATCATGCCCTACCTGACCGGGCCCGTCGATGACGATTGACCGCCTCCGGGACGCCCTGTCGGCGATCGGGCCGCCGCCGGACGCCCGCGAGCTGAGCGAGATGCTGTGGCTCGCCTGCCACATCTCCCCTCCCGGCGAGGCGGCTCCCCCTGGGCCGCCGGTGCTGCCGCCCGTCCCAGAAGAGCGCGCGGACGAACCCGGGCTCGCGACGCCCTCGGCCCCGCCCGCACCGCCTCCGCCCGCCGAGCCGCCGACCGGGCTCCACCCCCGTCCCACCGCCGGGGCGGAACCGGCCGGCGAGGCGTCGGAGGTACTCGTCCCGACCGCGCCGATGCTCACCGACCCGCTCGGCGTGCAGCGGGCGCTGCGCCCGCTGAAGCGCCGGGTCCCGTCCAGGCACCGGCGCGAGCTGGACGAGGACGCGACGGCCGCGCGCATCGCCGACACCGGCCTGTGGACGCCCGTCCTCGTCCCGTCGCCCGAGCGCTGGCTCGGCCTCAGCCTGGTCGTGGACGCGGGCCCGACGATGCGGCTGTGGCGTCCCCTCGCCCGCGAGCTGGCCGAGACGCTCGTCCGGCAGGGCGCGTTCCAGGACGTCCACGTCGGCTACCTCGACGCGACCGGCCGCATCACCTCCTCGCCCGAGGCCCCGCCCCGGGACCCGCGCACGCTGCTGGACGCCTCCGGCCGCCAGGCCGTGCTCGTCCTCAGCGACTGCTCCGGCCCGCACTGGTGGGACGGGCGCGCCGTCCGGGCCGTCCGGCACTGGGCCCAGGCGGGGCCGACCGCCATCGTCCAGCCCCTCGCCGAGCGGCTCTGGCGGCGCACCGCCGCCCCCGCCGCGCCGGGCCTCGCCCACCTCCCGCGTCCCGGCGCGCCGAACACCGACCTGCGCTTCACCCCGTACGACGGCGCCGCCGGGGACGGGGTGCCGGTGCCCGTCCTGGAGATCGCGCCCCGCTGGTTCGGGACGTGGGCCCGGCTGGTCGCGGGCTCGGAACCGCAGCCGGCCGCCGTCGCCGCGCTGCCTGCCCGCCCGTCCAGGACGGCCGCTCCGGTGCGCCGCGAACGGGAGCTGCCGGTCGCCGAACGCGTCCGCCGCTTCCTGGCCACCGCGTCCCCGGACGCCGCCGAACTCGCCGCGCACGTCGCCGTCTCCGTCCCGTCCCTTCCGGTGATGCGGCTCATCCAGCACCGCATCCTCGGCGGCTCGGGACCGGGACAGCTCGCCGAGGTCCTGCTCAGCGGCCTGCTCCGCCCGGCGGGCGGCGTCCACTACGAATTCGTCCCCGGCGCCCGCGAGGCCCTGCTCGACACGCTCCCGCGCCCCGAGGCGCTGCACACCCGGCACGTCCTGGAGGCCGTCTCCGCCGAGATCGAACGCCGCGCCGGCACGGCCGCCGAGACGTTCCGCGCCCTGATCCCCGCCGACGGCGGCCCGGTCACCCTCGCAGCCGAAACCGACCACTTCGCCGTCCTCACCTCGGAGGCCCGCGGCCACCTCGTCCCTGGCCCGCCTGCGGCTCCCGACCTGCTGGAACTTTTCGGCAGGCCGGTCGACGAACTCCTCGGTGACGACTGGGACCGCCCCTCGCACCCCACGCCGATCGGAGTGGACAGTCTCGGCCCGGTCTCGGTGGACGTCCTCCGCAGCCATCCGGAACTACCGCACGGGCAGATCACCGGCCCACGCCCCGAACGCGACGACCTGATGCGGACGCTCGTCATGAGCCTCGCGCTGAGCCGTTCACCGAACGTCGTCAACTTCAACTTCTACAACTTCAGCGGGCCCATGCCGTTCGCCGGCCTCGGAAGCATTCCGCACACGACTCATGCCATGCAAGCCATGGAGGTGAGTCATACGGCGGTGACCGAGATGACCCAGGATCTGGAGGCCGAGCGACAGCGCCGGAAGGCCGTCCTCCGGACCGCCGGAGTCCGCACATGGGACAGATACCAGATCGCTGTCGCCAACGGACGCCCGCTGGATCCGCTGCCCGCCCTCATCGTGTTCATCTTCGGCGTCGAGGCATTGCTGGAGGCCGATCGCGATCTGGGCTTCCCGCTCAGGGATCTGTGCGAGAAAGCCCGGGCCCAGGGCATCATCTTCGTGTTCTGCGAACCGTCGGATTCGCCCCTGAATCTGTTCGTTGACACGATCGGCTGGATTCTCGGAACGCACGACGACGACGCGGCCTTCCTGCACGTCCTCGGCGAGCAGGCCCGCCCCGGGTTCCGCCCCGCCCGCATTTCCGTGGACGAGGTCTTCCCTCTCGGGGAACAGATGCGGAGGCACTTCTCCGAAAGGCACGAGACCACCCCGCCCAGCACCGTGCCCGAGCCTGACGTCACACCAACGGTCGTCCCGCGGCTCGACGTGCTCCGGCTGAACGGCGGCGGCTCCAGCGGGGTGTTCCGCGAGGCGTGGGCGCAGCCCGCCTCCACTCCGCGCAACCCGGCGATCGGCTTCGACCCCACGGGAAACGTCGTCAGCCTCTACCCGCTGGACGCCTCCGCCGGGCTCCCGCACGGCCTGATCGTCGGTAGTCCCGAAGCCAGGCAGCGCATCGTCCGCGCCATCACCCTCACCCTCGCCGCCGGGTACTCCCCCGAGAACCTGCACATCGCCTTCGCCGGCCTAGGCCGGCATCCTCTCGGCGACCCCCGCGACCTCCCGCACGTCCGCTACACGCAGGACGAGTTGCTCGGGCACCCTGGTGAGCTCCAGCGCTTCCTCGATTACCTGACGCACCAGCTCAACATCCGGTCCGCCAGGCCACCGCGGAATGTCCCTGGAGCCTCCGAACCCACCACCACAGCGTTTTTCGAAGAGCAGCCGCGCTTGCTGGTGGTGGCCGACATATCACTCACGTTCCCGCAGAGCAGGCGCGAGGTGGGCGAGACGCTCCTCGCAGTGGCCCAGCGAGGCAGAGCCCTTGGCGTGCAACTGCTGCTCACCTCGTCCACCGTCGAGAACACCATGATCTGGGACCGTTTCCTGCCTCTCCTTGGGTGGCGGATCGTGGCGAGCCCGTTGCCTCCGGCCGAACTCGGACGCGTCCTCGGGCGATCGAACCTCCCCTTCTCCGAAGACAGGTCCGCATACCTCCTCGCAGGCGGCGGTACCCCGCAGCCGTTCACCGTGGCGGAGGAGCCTCCCGCTCCCGTGGTCGACGGTTTCATCGCCCGCGTCTGGGATCACTGGCGCTCGATCTCCACGGAAGTCACCTCCCCCGAGGATCTGGTCTCCGTCCCCGGTGTGCGCCGGTGGCCGGAGGCCGTGGACCCGGCCGTGCTCGACCACCTGATCGCCGACCTGGACGAGATGATCGAAGACGAGTCGCAGACGCGCGAGGGCGACCCGGTCGACGGCGCACAGGTGCGGACCGCGCTGCGGCAGATCCTGCGCGCGGAAGCCGACGACCTGCGCCTCGGCGTCCCCGGCGGGCCGCACCACCTGCTCTTTCCCGCACCTCACACTCCCGAGATGAACGCGACGGCCCGGCAGTACGGGAACATACTCGCGGACCTCGGTGCGCTCCCCAGAAACAACATGGTCACGTTCGAGACCGGCGACGAACCAGGTTCCGAAAGCGATCCCGCCGACGCGGTGACAGGATTCTTCCTCGTCCGGGACCGGCCGGCCCAGGGTCCGGAGATGACCTACCTCGGGGCCGAGACCATCGAGCCCCTGATCTCATCGTGGGACGAGAACCCCGACGGCCCGCTGATGATCCTCTGTGGCGACCCGGACCGGTTGCGCGAACTGCTCCGGACGGTCCCCGGCTTCGCCGACCGATTCCGATGGGTCTCCGCCTTCGAAGCTCCCCCCGCACGCCCCCAAGCGCGAGCGTCCCTCCAGGTGAGGCTCGGCAGCGACCCTGAGACCGGCGAGCCGGTGCTCCAGGACTTCGGCATCGATCGGCATCTGCTGATCAGCGGCCCGTACGGTCCTGGAAGGACCATGGCGCACCGGATCGTGGACCAGCTGGTGGCGACCGGCGACGCACGCGACCAAGCCGTCTACGTCCTGGACGAGGGTGATGCCCGGACGGCGCCCAGAAGCAGCTGGGCGCAGGCCGGTGTGCGGTACACGACGTCGGCCGTCCAGTTCGCCCCGCTGCTGGACGAGGCCATCTGGCGAGCGAGGGCGCAGCTAATGGGTGGCACCGGTCCCTCGGTCTACGTCGTCGTGGCAGGCCGCCAGCGCCTGCTCCTGGACGACCCGCTCTCCGAGCTCCTCCCCCAGCTGAGAAGTAGCCGCGATCACGGTCTCCACCTCGTCCTCGTGCGACATCAAATGACACTCGGCGAACCGACCGATCCCGTTGTCATGGCCATGCGGGAGCTGGGCGCACCCGTGCTGCTGACCAGTTATGTCGGCGGGCACGAGGCGAAGCTATGGTGGGTGCCCCCCGAGCTGCACCGCCACTTGACTCATGGCCTGGCCCTCCTCGCTCACCCGGACCGGCGACGATTCGTCTCGTTGGACGAGCTCACCTGAGCGTATTGGATCGAGCTGTCCATAACGTGTTACGGTGCGGGTATGGCACGGCCCAGGAAGTTCGACGAGGGGCGGGCCGTCGAGGCGGCCATGCGGGCGTTCTGGACGGCCGGCTATGAGGCGACGTCCACGCAGGAGCTGTGCGCGGCCACCGGGCTCGGGCGCAGCAGCATCTACAACACGTTCGCCAGCAAGCACGAGCTGTTCGTCAAGGCGCTGTCGCACTACATGGACCAGCACACCACCCGGCTCGTCGACGTGCTGGAGGACGACACGAAACCGATCCGGGAACGGCTTCGCACGGTCCTGGAGTGGGCGGTCGCGCCGGACGAGGACGACCCGTCCGGATGCCTCGTGGTGAACGCGACCGTCGAGCTCGGCCCGCACGACCCCGACATCGCCGAGCGGCTCGAACATGACCGGCGCCGGAGGTTCGCCGCTCTCAAGGCCGCGATCGAGGGCGCCGTCCGGGCCGGCGAGATCGATCCCGCCAAGGACGCGGACGCGCTGGCGCACTTCATGATCTCGACCGTCAGCGGCATCCAGGTCGCCGCCCGAGGCGGCGCGGACCGGCACATCCTCACGGCGATCGCCGACACCGCCATGCACTCGGTCTAGACCCCGGCGACCCTCACGCCGCCGACTCTTTCCGCGCACATTTTGTACTGACCTATCCAATACTGAAGGGGACACCGATGCCACTGGCCGTCTACGTGCTGGGGCTGGCGATCTTCGCGCAGGGCACGTCGGAGCTGATGCTGGCCGGCCTGCTGCCCGGCATGGCGCACGACCTCGGGGTCTCCGTGCCCGCCGCCGGGCTGCTGATCTCGGCCTTCGCGATCGGCATGCTCGTCGGCGCGCCCATCCTCGCCGTGCTGACCCTGCGGTGGCCGCACCGGCGGGCGCTCCTGGCATTCCTCGCGGTGTTCGCACTGACGCACGTGGTCAGCGCGCTGACGCCCGGCTACTGGACGCTGTTCGCGATGCGGGTCGTGGGGGCATTCGTCTACGCCGGGTTCTGGGCGGTCGCGGCGGCCACGGCCGTCGACCTCGTCCCGGCGAGGGCGCGCGGCAGGGCGATGGGCGTCGTCGCCGGCGGGCTCACCGTCGCGGCGATCGTGGGGCTCCCGGCCGGGACGGTGGTCGGGCAGCATCTCGGGTGGCGGGCGGCGTTCTGGGCGGTGGCCGCGATGTCCGCGGCCGCGATGGCGGGGGTCGCCGCGACGATCACGGCGGGGCGCTCCGGGGGCGAACCGCCCCGGGTGCGGGACGAGGTGCGGGGCCTCGCCGTCCCCCGGCTGTGGCTCCTGTACGGGACGACCGCGGTGGCCACGAGCGGGCTCCTCGTCACCTTCGGCTACCTGGGGGCGCTGCTGACCGAGACGACCGGCATCGCGGAGCGGTGGGTCCCCGGAGTGCTCGCGCTCTACGGCGTCGGCGCCCTCATCGGGATCACGGCCGGCGGGCGGACGGCCGACGCGTGGGGCGTCCCGACCCTGTACACCGGGTTCGGGGGCCTCACGGTCGTGTCGGTGCTGCTCGCGCTGACGGCCGGGTCCCCCCTCCCGGTGGTGGTGCTCGTCTTCCTGCTCGGCCTCGCCGGGTTCGGGACGAACCCGACGCTCAACTCGCGGGCGTTCGGGATGGTGGACGGCGCGCCGACGCTGGTCGCGGCCGGGAACGTCGTCGCGTTCAACGTCGGTATCACCGCCGGGCCCTGGCTCGGCGGGCTCGCCATCGACGCCGGGGCGGGCTACAGGTCGACCGCCTGGATCGGTGCCGCGCTGGGCGCCGCGGCGGTCGGGGCGGTCTGGGTCCTCAACCGCACGGGCTCGCGTGGAAGCTCCACAGGGCCCGCCGGTTCGGACGCTCCGCGATCGTCCAGATCCGGTGCCGGCCACGGAAGCAGGACAGATCCTCCGGGCCATGGGAAATCGTCCGATACTTCACCCGGCCCCATCCGCTCCGGCCCGGCCGGGTCATGAGGAGCCGGCCGCGCGCGGTGCCCCGGCCCTGGGTGAACCACCAGTGGCCGCGCGTCCGGACCCCGCCCTGGATCCGGTCGCCCGGCAGGGGCGCCCCCCAGGTGGCGCGGGCGGTCCCGCTCCCCGCCAGCGCCGCCAGCGGCCAGGTCACGACGCGTCCCCGCGCCTGGCCCGGGCGGCAGTACTCGCCCGCGATGAGGACGTGCGGCGACCGGGTCCGGTCGACGCCCACCCACGACATGCGCAGCGGCCCCGAGCCCTTGCACGCGCGGGCGCGCCCCCGCACGAACCTCCGGTCGCCCGTCTGCGGCATCACGAAGCGGTATCCGTGGGCGTAGTACTTGCCGCGGTGGAGCCCGACCCGGCCCGCATGACCGGTGGAGCCCGCCTTGCTCCTGCCCAGGTCGTAGATCTGCCGCATGTCGAACTCGCGCAGCCCGCGCCAGGTGTCGGCCACGTAGAGCCTGTCGCCGTACCAGGCGATGCCGCCCGCGTGGACCCGGATGTCGCGGTAGGTGGCGTGCCGGCCCTTCATGACCGGCTCGACCAGCAGGACGTGCCGGTAGCGGCGCCGGGCCGGGTCGACGAACGTGATCCTGACCTTGCCGTTCTCGTGCCAGGACACGACGAGCGGCCGGTCACCGCCCGCCCACCGCTCGCCCGCGACGGCGTCCGACACGCTCGTCACGCCCTGCGGGACCCACGCGCGGGTGGCGGTGTCCGCGCGGTCGAAGCAGTACACCTGCGCACCGGACGGCACCGCGGCGGCCTTGCCGCAGCCCCGGCCCAGCCTGCTCGCCCCGGACGCGCCGAGAAGCGCGCCGACGCCGGTCCTGCGCAGCCGCCCGGCGAGCGCCCGCAGCGGCGTGCTCCGGTCGGCGCCGCGGCGCAGGTCGAAGTCGCGGGGCTTCAGCGGGGCCGCCCACACCGTCCCCTTCGCGACCACCGTCCTCTTCGCGGGCGCCGCGTGGGCGGCGGCGCCCGGGGCAGCGGCCACCAGCGCGGCGAGCGGGACCCCGGCCGCGAGAGCCGCCGCCCCCGGCCACCGAACAATGGTCACCATATGCTGCAAGATCATCACAGTCCGCACCTACCCAGGCCGGACGGTACGGACGACCGCGGCACGATCTCGGGTAAGGCAAACTTCCGTCATCTCCCGGACATGCAGGACGGGACGGCCCCGTGCGGTGGGGGCCGTCCCGTCCACGCGAGCAGGTCAGGTCAGCCCGCGTCAGTCAGGTCAGCCAAGGCGGCACGTCCCGGTGTCGGACTTCGACGGGTCGCTCTCCGAGGTGCCCGTCAGCCGGAGCGTCGCGCGACGGCCGGCGCCCGGCTTCGCCTTCGCCCACACCTCGACGCGCGTGCGGCCCTTGGCCTTGGCGGTGGCCAGCTCGTTCGGCAGCCACGTCGTCCAGCCCTCGCCGGACACGGCGGCCTTCAGCCGGAACACGTCGGAGCCGTGGTGGCCGCCGCCGCCGCGGCCCGTGTTGCTGAGCGTCACCGTGCACCTGGCCCAGCCGCCGCCGGTCGGCCGGGCGCGGCCCGAGCCGACCCGCACGCCGCGCCGCTGCGGCCCGGCGCCGTCCAGCGAGCGGACCGCGACCGTGTAGGACAGGACGCCCTTCCGGTCCCGCTCGAGGTCGAGGACGTAGAAGTGCAGCCGGTTCGCCTCGTCGACGTACTCGTACTCGCTGCCGGAGTTCGTCCCGGCGTGGTACAGCGCGTCCGACAGCTGCCGGTAGTCGCCGATCGTCATCTTGCGCGGCGTGCCGTCCGGCATGACGAAGTCGACCTTGTCGATGTCCTGCGGGTTGGCGTCCGCGACCCAGATGAACGGGGAGCGGTCCTGGTCCTTCGTCTTCGCCAGCAGGACGCCGGAGTCCGGGGTGAAGGAGTCGGTGCCCATCCGGTCGACGACCTCGAGGGTGTAGTTGTCGTAGCCGCCGCCGTCGCACAGCGGGTCCTCGCCGGTGTCGCACGCCGGACTCTTGTCGCCGCCCGCGCCGAGCTTCAGGTTGATGCCGGCGAGGCCGCCCTTGCCCGGCTCGGCGGCCCGCGCCGTCACCCGCGCCACGACCATGCCGGACGCGGCGAGCCCGTCCCGGTCGAGCTGGAGCACCTTCGCCGGGTCGACCATGCCCAGCTTCAGCTTGTTGCGGAGCATGTGCTGCGCGCCCATGGAGCCGCCGCCCGTCGCCGGGATCGTCCACCGGCTGTGCGGGCCGCCGGGACCGTTGAACGTGCCGCGGCTGAGCATGTCCCACGGGCCGCTGAAGGCGCGGCGCGGCGGCACCCCGTACGGGTTGTTGTAGTTGTCGCTGATGCCCAGGATGTGGCTGAACTCGTGGGCGTACACCGACATGCCGGAGCTCTCCGCCTGGGTGGACGAGACGCCGGGGATGGCGTTCGGCCAGATCGTCGAGCCCGCCTGCCAGGACGTCCAGGGGATGTAGCGGGTCTTCACCCAGTTCGGCAGGGCCGGGTCGCCCGGCCCCCACTCGGCCGGCACGTTCTCCGGCGTGCCGAACTTCATCTCGCCGAACTCCTGCCAGGTGGACGACTCGTCCTGCCCGGCGCTGAGGAAGAACACGAAGTCGAACCTGCCCGCCGCCTCCTCGCCGATGTCGGCGATCCACGCGTCCCGCGCGTCCTTGCGCAGGTCACGGTTGCACGTGTCGCCGGCCGGGCAGCCCGTCCCGCCCTGCATGCCGTCGACGCCGTACTCGTGGTCCTTCGCGGGCATCCGGTACGCGCCGAAACCGGTGAGGTTCACCCCGTACCGGCCGCCGGAGTCCTCCATCCAGTACTCGTGGAGCGTGTGGCCGCGGTTCAGTTCCTGCGGCTTGTTGAGGAAGTCCTCGTAGAACTCGGCGACCTCCTCGCGAGGGACGTCCCCCACGACCGTCGGGTTGCCGAAGATGGAGGAGTTCTTCGGCTGCGTCACCTCGAACGGCTGGTTCGGGTAGTCGGCCAGCACGACCGCGACGTTGAAGTTCCTCACCGACCCCTTGCGGGACGGGTCCGCCCACGACGTCCCCGGGACGGAGCGGTAGTCGTCCCAGGTCATCGTGTCGGGAAGCTCGTACTTCTGCGGGTCGATGGGACGCGGCGTGCCCGCCGCGAACGTGCGGGCGGCCGGCTCGTCCCGCTGCCACGGCTGCGTCTGCGGCCAGTGCCGCATCTGCCACGGGTTGGCGGTCGGCTCCGGGATCGGGGGTCTCGGCTGCGCGGCCGCCGGGACGGCCGCGGCTCCCACGACCAGCCCGACCGCCGCCGCAGGCACCAGCAGCATCTTCTTGGCGCGCATGTCTCCCCTGCCTCAGATGGGTTGCTGAGCGAAGGTAAGACGGTGCGCCGCGGCCGGCTACGGCCGACTTAGCCGATCTTGCGCGGAACGCCCTGGCAGTTCGCGCGATGCCCGCAGGTCACAGGGGCAGCTCGCGTCCGGCGACGACGATGCCGTCGGCGTCGCTGTAGAGCCAGTCGCCGGGCCGGAACTCCACGCCGCCGAACGCCACCGGGACGTCGACCTCGCCCGCGCCGTCCTTGGCGCTCTTGCGCGGGTTGGAGCCGAGCGCCTTGGCGCCGAGGTCCAGCCGGGCGAGCGCCGCCACGTCCCGCACCGCGCCGTTGATCACGACCCCGGCCCATCCGTTCGCCACCGCCGCCGCGGCGATCATGTCGCCCATCAGCGCGGACGCCAGCGACCCGGCGCCGTCCACGACCAGCACGCGGCCCTCGCCGGGCGCGTTGAGCAGCTTCTTCACCAGCCCGTTGTCGCGGTGGCACCGCACGGTCGAGACGGGTCCGGCGAACACCGTCCGCGCCCCGTACTGCCGGAACTGCGTCTCGCAGCTGCGCAGCTCGTCCCCGAAGTCGTCGATCAGGTCGGCGGTCGCGAAGTCCATGGCGGAAGCCTACGCAGCGGTAACCGGCCCGCGGCCGGCGGGTCCGTGCGACCGAGGGGTCAATGGGACCGAGAAGTCAATGGGACGGGGCGTCGGTGGGGCGCCCGATCAGCCGGGACAGGACGATCGCCGTCTTCGTCGCGGTGATGTTGTCCTCCCGGCGCAGCCGTTCGAGGGCCTGCTCCAGGTGCTGGATGTCGCGGGCCCGGACGTGCACGAGGGCGCTCGCGTCACCGCTGATCGTGTACGCCGCGACGACCTCCGGGTGGCCGCGGACGCTGGAGTAGATCTCCTCCGGGGACGTCGCGCCCGTGCAGAAGATCTCGATGAACGCCTCGGTCGTCCAGCCGAGCGCGGCCGGGTCGACGACGGCCGCGAAACCGTTGATCACCCCGTCCGCGCGGAGCCGGTCGACGCGCCGTTTCACCGCCGGGGCCGACAGCCCGACCCGGTCGCCGATCTGCGCGTAGGAGGCGCGTCCGTCCTCCAGGAGCTGCGCAACGATTCGACGGTCGAGCTCGTCAAGACGCAACAAACAACACCCCCGAAGTCGGTTTTCGTCATTGGTCGGCGGTCAACTCCGAACATACGCTGGGAAGCGGACCGGCGGCCACCCAGCCCCGTCCGGTCCTCCGCCCTCGGCACCGGACCGCCGTCCGGTGTCCCAGCCATGTCCCGGCCCGACCGGCCGGGCCGAGCCGCGAAGGAGCGTCGTGACGGCCACCGACCAGCTGCGAGCGATGTCCGAGGACCACAGCGCGCACAACTACCACCCCCTCCCGATCGTGGTCTCCGAGGCGGACGGCGTCTGGCTGACCGACGTCGAGGGCCACTGCTACCTCGACATGCTGGCCGCGTACTCGGCGGTCAACTTCGGGCACCGCAACCCGCGGCTGACCGAGGCCGCGCGGCGCCAGCTCGACCGCGTCACGCTGGTGAGCCGGGCGTTCGACCACGACCAGTTCGGCCCGTTCGTGTCCGAGCTGGCCGAGCTGTGCGGCAAGGACATGGTGCTGCCGATGAACAGCGGCGCCGAGGCGGTCGAGACCGCGCTGAAGACGGCCCGCAAGTGGGGCTACGAGGTCAAGGGCGTCCCGGCGGACCAGGCGAACATCATCACCTTCGAAGGCAACTTCCACGGCCGCACCACCACGATCATCAGCTTCTCCACCGACCCCGACGCCCGCGACTCCTACGGCCCCTACACGCCGGGCTTCCGGACCGTCCCGTACGGCGACGTGGACGCGCTGAAGGCCGCGATGGACGAGGCCACGGTCGGCGTGCTGATCGAGCCGATCCAGGGCGAGGCCGGCGTGAACGTCCCGCCGAGCGGGTTCCTGCGGGCGGTGCGTGAGCTGTGCACGGCCAACGGGACGCTGATGATCGCGGACGAGATCCAGTCGGGTCTCGGCCGCACCGGCACCACCTTCGCGGTCGAGCACGAGGGCGTCGTCCCGGACGTCTACATCCTCGGCAAGGCGCTCGGCGGCGGCATCATGCCGGTCTCCGCGGTGGTCGCCGACCGCGACGTCCTCGGCGTCTTCCAGCCGGGCCAGCACGGCTCGACGTTCGGCGGCAACCCGCTCGCCTGCGCGATCGGCCGCGAGGTCATCGCGATCCTGAAGACCGGCGAGTACCAGGAGCGGTCCCGGACGCTCGGCGCGCACCTGCACGAGCGGCTCGGCCGGCTGCCCGGCGACCTCGTCCGCGAGGTCCGCGGCCGCGGGCTGTGGGCGGGCGTCGAGCTGCACGGCAGGGCCCGCCCGGTCAGCGAGCGGCTCATGGACCTCGGCGTCCTCGCCAAGGAGACGCACGAGACCACGCTCCGCCTCGCCCCGCCGCTCGTCATCGAGCGCGCCGACCTCGACTGGGCCCTCGACCAGCTGGAGATCGCGCTCTGTGATCTTGGCAGTGCCCTCCTCCTTCGGGCCTAGCGGCCCTGCCGTGTTCATGGCAGTGCCCTCCTCCTTCGGGCCTGGCGGCCCTCCATCGTCGGGCACCGCGGGCGATCGCTGGCATCGCTCCGACTCGCCTTGCGGCTCGCTGCGCGATCAGGTTCTCGCAAGCTCGAACCTGCCTTCGGACGCGATCGCGGCGGCCCCGGTTGTCGCGTGGCCGGGGTGATGGTCGCGGCTGTCCTCCCGATCCGGAACGCCGCCGGTCAACGGCGCCCGGCGGCGTTCCCTCGTTCATCGCAAACCCGTATCTCGTCAAAGGGTTGACCGCCGCCCGCCCCGGCGCGCCGGCCCGGCCCGCGCCCAGGGGCAGGGTGGGCGGCATGCTGCGGAACTGGGGCGGGCGCCGGGTGGCCTTCGGATGCGGAGGGCTGCTGGTGGGCCTCCTGCTGGTGATGGGCGGCGGGCTCTACCTGCTGCAACGCGCCTACGACGGGGAGGTCGACCGGGTCTCCGGCGCGCTGCCCACCGGGGCGGGGCGCCCGTCCTCCACCGGGCGGGGCGAGAACTGGCTGCTGATCGGGTCCGACCGGCGCGCCGACATCCCCTCGATGGGCGCCCGCGCCGACACGATCATGCTGGTGCACCTGTCCGGGCGCGGCGACCGGGTGTCGGTCGTCGCGATCCCGCGGGACGGCTGGGTGCCCGTTCCCGGGCACGGCCGGACGAAGATCAACGCGGCGTTCGCCTACGGCGGCCCCGCGCTGCTGGTCCGGTCGGTCGAGCAGCTCACCCGCGTCCGCGTCGACCACTTCGCCGCGCTCGACTTCGGCGGGTTCGTCACGATGACCGACGCGCTCGGCGGCGTGGACGTCACCATCACCAAGAAGACCTTCGACCCGATGCACGACCGGACGTGGGAGGCCGGGCGCCAGCATCTGAACGGCGTCGAGGCGCTGGACTTCGTCCGGCAGCGGTGGAACCTGCCGGGCGGCGACCTGGACCGGATCAAGCGGCAGCAGGCGTTCCTGCACGCGCTCGCGGCCAAGGCGCTGGACACCCGCAACCCGATCAAGATCGACCGGTTCATCCGGGCGGTGACCCGCTCGGTGACCGTGGACGACTCGGTGTCGGCCGGCACGCTGCGCGGGCTCGCCCAGCGGCTGCTCAGGACGTCGCTGATGGAGTACGTGACCGCCCCCGTCGCCGGGACGGCCGAGCGGGACGGCCAGAGTGTCGTACTCCTGGACGAGGATCGTTCCCGCGAGCTGTTCACCGCCGTCCGGGAGGACCGGGTCGGCGACTACGTGGCCCGCAACGGGGCGGCCAACTCGGTGGACGCCGTGCGCTGACCCACCTACAACCTGCGGAAATATCGGAAATAACGGGCCATTTGGCGATGGCAGTCCGGATGGATTAGTCTGAGTGGACTAATATCTTTCCGACCATGAGGCCGGCGCCATGTCCCGACCCCTCACACCGCTCGCGCTGACGGTGCTGCGCATGCTGTGCGACAGCCCGATGCACCCGTACGAGATGCAGCAGCGCATCCGCGACCACGCCTACGACCAGGCCGTCAAGATCACGCACGGCTCGCTCTACCACTCGGTGGAGCGGCTCGCCGCGGCCGGCCTCATCGAGCCGCTGGAGACCAGCCGCGAAGGGCGCCGCCCCGAGCGCACCGTCTACGCGGTGACCACCGCCGGCCGCGACGCCGCCCAGTTCCGCCTCGCCGAACTGCTCTCCCGCCCGAGCGAGGAGTTCCCGCTGTTCGGCACCGGGCTGGCATTCATCAACCTGCTGCCGGAGGGGGAGGTCGCGCGCCTGCTGCGCTCCCGGACCGTCTCCCTCGAAGCGGCGCTGGCCGGGCACCAGGCCGCCCACGACTCGCTCCGCACGCAGGGCATCGAGCGCTACAAGCTGATCGACCAGGAATGGCTGATCGCGCGCCTGCGCAGCGAGCTCGACTACGTGCGCGGGCTCGTCGGCGACCTGGAGGCGGGCCGGCTCACCTGGAAGGACAGCGAGACGCGGGCGGTCTGCCACCCGCGGCCTCGGCCACGACCGCACCACACCGACGGCAAGGGGGCCTCATGAGCAAATGGCGCGGCGATCCCTGGGCGATCCTGCTGACGCTCTCCCTCGGATTCTTCATGACGCTGCTCGACCTCACGATCGTGAACATCGCGATCCCGAGCATGATCGACAAGCTGGACGCCTCGCTCGACCAGGTCCTGTGGGTCGTCAACGCCTACATCCTGGTGCTCGCCGTCCTGCTCATCACCGCCGGCCGCCTCGGCGACCTGTGGGGCAAGAAGAACCTGTTCATCGCCGGCGTCGCCCTGTTCACGCTGTCCAGCCTGGCGTGCGGCATCGCGCAGAGCCCGGCGCAGCTGATCGGGGCCCGCGCCGTGCAGGGCCTCGGCGCGGCGCTCCTGATGCCGCAGACCATGTCGATCATCATCAGCGTGTTCCCGCCGCAGCGGCGCGGCGCCGCCCTCGGCGTCTGGGGCGCGGTCGCCGGGGTCTCCACCATCGCCGGCCCCACCGTCGGCGGCCTGCTCGTCACCACCCTCGACTGGCGGTGGATCTTCTTCGTGAACCTGCCGATCGGCATCCTGGTGCTGGCCATGGCGGTGCCGATCCTGCCGGGCCACACCCGCACCGTCCGGCACCGGTTCGACCTCTCCGGCGTCCTGCTGGCGTCCGCGGCGCTGTTCTGCCTCACCTTCGCGCTCACCGAGGGCCAGAAGTACGAGTGGAACGAGGGCATCTGGGGGCTCGTCGCCGCCGGGCTCGCCCTCTTCGTGATCTTCGTCGTGCAGCAGCGGGGACGCCAGGACGGCGAGCCGCTCGTCCCGTTCTCGCTGTTCCGGGACCGCAACTTCACCGTCCTGAACCTCGTCGGCGCCGCCGTCTCGGTCGGCATGATCGGGATGTTCCTGCCCATGACCATCTACCTGCAGTCCGTGCTCGGCTTCAGCGCGCTGGAGGCGGGCCTGGTGATGGCGCCGTCCTCGGTCGTGTCGATGTTCCTCGCGCCGATCGCCGGACGGATGTCGGACCGCATCGGCGGCAAGTTCATCCTGATGACCGGCCTCACCCTCTACGCCCTCGGCATGGTGTGGGTCGTCCTCGTCGCCGAGGTCGGGACGCACTGGACGGCCTTCATCGCCCCGCTCGTCGTGGCCGGTCTCGGCATCGGCGGCGTGTTCGCGCCGATGGCCACCGAGGCGACCCGGAACGTCCCGCCCCGGCTCGCGGGCGCCGCGTCCGGCGTCAACAACACGATCCGGCAGGTCGGGTCCGTGCTCGGCAGCGCGGCGGTCGGCGCCGTGATGCAGAACCGGCTGGCGTCCGCGCTCCAGGACGAGGCGACCGCCCGCTCCGCGGCGCTCCCCGCCGACCTCCGCGGCGGCTTCGTGCGGGGGTTCGCGGACGCCGCCAAGGGCGGCCTGGAGGTCGGCGCCGGGCAGAGCGGCGCCCGGCAGCAGCTCCCGCCCGGTGTCCCGCCCGGCGTGGCGCACCGCGTCCACGAACTGGCCGGGCAGGTGTTCTCGCACGGCTTCGTGCACGCGATGAAGCCGACGATGTGGCTGCCGATCGGCGTGATCCTGCTGGGCGCCGCGGCCTGCCTGACGCTCAAGGGCCACCGGGCCGGGACGCCGGCCGCGAAGGACCCCGAACCGGCTCCGCTCGCGTCCTGACGCCACTAGCCGCGCGTGCGGCCCGCCTTGCCGAGCAGCCAGTCGCCCGGCGGGCGGGCCGGCGGCGTCAGCATGACCCCGAGGACGGCGGCGACCATGCCGCCGATGATGAACACGTAGCCGGCCAGGGTCGCGGGGACGACGAGGTCGCCCTCGGGCCGGCGCATCGACAGGACGAACACCACGATGCCCCACACGACCGCGGGGACCGTCCCGCCGAGCCGCCCGCCCATCCCCCGGCCGGACAGCCACGCCATCGCGAACACCAGTCCCACAAGGACGATCGCCGCGAGCGGGACGCGCCCGACCGTCCAGTCCTGGGCGAAGGAGCCGACCACGCCGAAGACGCCGCCGAGGATGCCGAGGGCCGCGTAGGCGGCACCGGACAGGAACGCGTCGCCGGGGCGCTCTTCGCCCGCCCGTTGCAGGCCGGGCCCGCCGGCGTCCGCCGGAGCCGGATCGCCGTGCTTGGCGAGGCTCACGTGCGCGTCGTCGTCCTTGTCCACGGACGCCAGGGTACCGGCCCGGCCTCCCCGGCGATGCCGGGAAACCGGACGGTCAGTCCCGGAGACCGGCGAACAGGTCCGTCTCCCGGCGGCCGGGGCCGAGCGGGCCGAGCTCGCCGGCCTGCAGGACGAAGTACTCGGTGCCGAACGCCTGCTGCCCCAGGTTGTTCGAGAGCGCGAAGAACGGCCCGACCCGCTCGGGCGCGACGACGATCTGGGTGCGGTGGGCGCGCAGCGCCGCGAGCTTGGCGGGCAGGTGCGCGCGGGCGTCCACCACCGTGGTGACCTGGCCGTCCGGGACGCCGGAGCCCAGCTCGTCCAGCCCGGCGACGCGGGCGAACGGCAGCTTGGCCTCGCGCATCACCGCGATCGCGCGGGCGAGGACGGTCCGCGGGGTGGCGTAGGCGTAGAACTTGGCGGCCCGCCACGGCTCGGCGCCGTCCTCGTGGGCCGGGTCGGCGGCCAGCTCGAACGCCCGCCACGCCACCCGGTGCGCCTGGATGTGGTCGGGGTGCCCGTAGTTGCCGCGCTCGTCATAGGTGACGATGGCCTGCGGGCGCAGCTCCCGGATCACCGGAACGAGGCCGAGCGCGGCCGTCGTGACGTCGGCCTGCCAGAAGCAGCGCGGGTCGTCGTTGGTCGGCGCGCCCATCATGCCGGAGTCGCGCCAGCGGCCCGCCCCGCCGAGGAAGCGGTGGTCGCGGACGCCGAGCGCCTCGCACGCCGCCGCCAGCTCGCCGATGCGGTACTCGCCCAGGCTGTCCTCCTTGTCGGAGGCCAGATGGCGCAACTCCTCGGGGATGACCTCGCCCTCCTCGCCCAGCGTGCAGGTGACGAGGCAGACATGGGCGCCCTCGGCGGCGTATTTGGCCATGGTCGCCCCGGTCCCGATGGACTCGTCGTCCGGATGGGCGTGGACGAACAGGATCCGCGGCTCCTTCATAGTCAACGAGCCTACTCAGGGCACGGCATCGCGGCGATGACCGCCCTCCCCCGCGTATCGCGGACGCGTCACCGGCCCGGCTCAGTCGCCTCCACCGGGGCCGCCGCCACCGCCGCCACCGCCGGTGCCGCCGCCGTCGCCGTCGCCCCCGCCGCCGTTGCCACCGCCGCCACCGCCGGTCGGCGGCGTCGTGGTCGGCTCCTCCGTGGTCGGGGGCGTGGTCGGCGGCTCCTCCGTGGTCGGCGGCTCCTGCGTGGGGGCCGAGGTCTGCGGGGGCGGCGTGTTCCGCCGGGTCCGGGTCCTGGTCGGCGTGGGCTCCTCGGGCTCCTCCTCCGTCGGCGGCTCCGAGACCGTCGGGGAGTCGCTCACCGTCGGCGTGGCGGGCGTTTTGGAGTCGTCGCCGCCGCGGGTCGCCGCGAACACGCCGACGACGAGCGCCAGCACGGCGATCGCGGCCACCGCCGCGACGATCGGCCACCGCGACTTGCGCTCGGGCTCCCAGTCGTCGTACCGGCGGTGCGTTCCGCGGCCCGGCGGGACCGGGGGCCGCGCGGGCGGCAGGTTCCCGGTGTACTCGGCGGGCGACACCCGGCGCGTCCCGCCGCCCGGGTGCGTGGCGGCGCCCGCGAGACCGGCGCCCGCGAGGCCGCCCGCTGCGAGCGTCGAGCCCTCCGCGAGCATCGTGGTGGCCTGCGCCGGGTCGTCCATCCGGGTCTGCCCGCCGCCGCCCGGCCCGCTGCCGATCAGCGCCATCATGATCTGCTGCGCGGTGGGCCGCCGCTCGGGCTCCTTGACCAGGCACGCCGCGATCAGCCGGTGCAGGTCCGCGGGGACGCCCTCCAGGGACGGCGGCTCGTGCATCACCCGGTTGATGACCGCGACGACGGTGTCGTCGCCGAACGGGGGGTGCCCGGTCGCCGCGAACACCATCGTGGTGGCCCACGCCCACACGTCCACGGCCTCGGTGAGCGTCGCGCCCGCCACCTGCTCGGGCGCCATGTAGGACGGCGTCCCGATCGCCTTCGTCGCGTTCGTCTGCCCGGTGTCCAGGGCGCGGGCGATGCCGAAGTCGATGACCCGCGGGCCGTCCGGCGCCATGATCACGTTGTGCGGCTTGAAGTCGCGGTGCACGATGCCGGCCTGGTGGATCGCGACCAGCGCGGTCGCGGTGCCGATCGCGAGCCGGTCCAGCGGCGCGCCGCTGATCGGACCGGTCTCGGTGACCTGCTTGTACAGCGACGGGCCCGGCACGTACTCGCTGGCGATGTAGGGCTGGTCGCCGGCGACGTCGGCCTCCAGCACCTGCGCGGTGCAGAACCGCGCGACCTGCTTGGCCGCCTGCGCCTCGCGGACGAACCGGTTGCGCGCCATCGTGTCCCCGGCCAGGTCGGCGCGCAGGAGCTTGATCGCGGCGCGGTTCCCGGAGGCGTCCACGCCGGCGTAGACCACGCCCTGGCCGCCCTCGCCGAGACGGTCGACGATCTCGTACGAGCCAAGCCGCCGGGGATCTCCCGGCTGCAGCTCCGGCATTGACCACTCCTCAGCCGCGACGACAAAAGTGTTTGGGGAAGCTTTGAGCTTACGCGAGCGCGGACCCGGGCACGGGTCGTTCCCCCGTCCACCACGCGACGACCCGTGATCATAGGGGCAGGAGACCGCCGTGCGCCGTACTTCCGCACCGTCCTGGCAGACTCGGATGCCATGAGCATCAGCTATCCGCGGCAGAGCGCCCGCACGCGCAGGTTCAGCCTCGGCGTCCCGCGCGCCTTCCAGATCGCGCCGGACGAGTCGCGCGTCGCGTTCCTGCGCACCAGGGCGGGCGACGACCCGGTCACCTGCCTGTGGACGCTGGACACCGCGACCGGCGAGGAGCGGTGCGTCGCCGACCCGGCCGCGCTGGACGTCCCCGGCGAGGAGAACCTGCCCGCCGAGGAGCGGGCCCGGCGGGAGCGCGCCCGCGAGCAGGCGGGCGGGATCGTCGGGTACGCCACCGACCAGGCCATGCGGCAGGCCGTCTTCACGCTGGGCGGGCGGCTGTACGTCGCCGACATGGACACCGGCCTCGTCCGGGAGCTGCCGGCCCGGCCGCCGGTGTTCGACCCGCGCCCCGACCCGGCGGGCCGGCGCGTGGCGTACGTGTCGGGCCGGACGCTCCGGCTCATCGAGATGGACGGCACCGGCGACCGGGCGCTCGTCCAGCCCGAGTCCGACCAGGTCTCCTACGGCCTCGCCGAGTTCGTCGCGGCCGAGGAGATGGACCGGATGCGGGGCCACTGGTGGTCGCCCGACGGCGGGACGCTGCTGGTCGCGCGGGTCGACGAGACGCCGGTGCAGCGGTGGCACATCGCCGACCCCGCGAACCCCGACCGGCCGCCGTCCGAGATCGCCTACCCGGCGGCGGGCACGCCGAACGCGCTGGTGTCGCTGGTGCTGCTCAAGGTCGACGGGGGGCGCGTCGCCGTCGCGTGGGACCGCGGCGAGTTCCCCTACGTCGTCACCGCGTCCTGGGACCGGCACGGCCTGCTGATCGTCGTCCAGCCGCGCGACCAGCGCTCCCAGCGGGTGCTGAAGGTCGACCCGTCCAACGGCGCGACCGTCCTCCTGCACAACGAGCACGACCCGGTGTGGACCGACATCGTCCCCGGCCTGCCCGCCCGGACGCAGTCCGGCGACCTCGTCTGGGTCACCGAGGACCCCGAGACGGACACGCGGCGGATCACCGTCGCCGGGCACCCGGTCACGCCCGGCGGCCTCCAGGTCCGCGCCGTGCTGGGGGTGGAGGGCGAGTCGATCCTGTTCACCGCCTCGGAGGAGTCCACCGAGATCCACCTCTACTCCCTCGACTACCACTTCGACGCGCCCCACGTGACCCGGCTCACCGAGGGGCGGGGCGTGTTCGGGGGCACCCGCTCCGGCGGCGTCACGGTGGTGTCGGGCGCGCGGCTGGACCGGCCCGGCTCGGAGGTCGAGGTGCGCACGCCGTCCGGCACGCACCCCGTCGCCTCGCTCGCCGAGACCCCCGTGATCACCCCGCGGGTGGAGCTGCTGCGCTCCGGCGACCGCGAGATCCGCACCGCGGTGCTGCTGCCGTCCGGGTGGGAGCCGGGCCGGGGCCGCCTGCCCGTCCTCGTGGACCCCTACGGCGGGCCGCACGCGCAGCGCGTCCTCGCCGTCCAGCGCATGTACTGCGAGGCGCAGTGGCTCGCCGACCAGGGCTTCGCCGTCGTGATCGCCGACGGCCGCGGCACGCCGGGCCGCGGCCCCGCCTGGGACCGCGCCGTCCGCGGCGACTTCGTCGGGCCGGTCATCGAGGACCAGATCACCGCGCTGATCGAGGCGGCGCGCACGCACCCCGCCGCGTTCGACCTCGACCGCGTCGCGATCCGGGGCTGGTCGTTCGGCGGCTGGCTCGCGGGCCTGGCCGTCCTGCACCGCCCGGACGTCTTCCACGCGGGCATCGCGGGCGCCCCGGTCACCGACTGGCGGCTGTACGACACCCACTACACCGAGCGGTACCTGGGCCACCCCGACGAGGAGCCGGACAACTACACCGCCAACTCCCTCATCGAGCGGGCCGCCGACCTCAAGCGTCCGCTGATGCTGATCCACGGTCTCGCCGACGACAACGTCGTGGCGGCGCACACGCTGCGCCTGTCCTCGGCCCTCCTCGCGGCGGGACGCCCGCACACCGTCCTGCCGCTGTCGGGCGTCACCCACATGACCCCGCAGGAGGTCGTCGCCGAGAACCTCCTGTACGCACAGGTCCAGTTCCTCGAATCGAATCTCACTTAGTGCAACTGAGTGATGACGATTAGTACCTGCTCTCCGCCCTGGCGGAGATGGTCCGTCGACCTGGAGTCGCAGCGGGTTGTCTGCGACGTGCTCCCCGCGCATGCGGGGTTGCCGGATCAGTGGCCGGCGGGTTCCCGGGTCTCGCCGCCGTGCCAGGAGCTCCATAGGGCGGCGTAGGAGCCCTCGGCGGCGATGAGTTCGGCGTGGGTGCCGAGCTCGGTGATGCGCCCGTCCTCCACCACCGCCACGCGGTCGGCGTCGTGCGCGGTGTGGAGGCGGTGCGCGATCGCCACGACGGTGCGGCCGTCCAGGACGGCGGCGAGCGAGCGCTCCAGCCGGCGCGCGGCGCGCGGGTCGAGGAGCGACGTCGCCTCGTCCAGGACCAGCGTGTGCGGGTCGGCGAGGACCAGCCGGGCCAGCGCGAGCTGCTGCGCCTGCGCGGGCGTCAGCGTCTCGCCGCCCGAGCCGACCACGGTGTCGAGGCCGGGGCCGTCCCAGTCGACCGCCCGCAGGACCCGGCCGATCTCCTCGTCGGACGCGCCCTCGCGGGCCATCACGAGGTTCTCGCGCAGCGTGCCGCGGAACACGTGGTGCTCCTGGGTGACGAGGGCGACGTGGCCGCGCAGGTCGGTCAGCGGCAGCTCCACCAGCGGGACGCCGCCGCTCCCCGCACCGGCGTCGCCGTCGAGGGTGATCGCCCCCGAGCGCGGGGCGTCCACCCCGGCGAGCAGGCGGCCGAGCGTCGACTTGCCCGCGCCGCTCGGTCCGACCATCGCGAGCCGCTCCCCGGGCCGCAGGGCGAGGTCCACGCCGTGCAGGACGTCCTGCCCCGGCCGGTAGGCGTAGCGGACGTCCCGCGCCGTGAGCCGTTCCCCGTCCGGGACGCGGCCACCGGGCACGCGGTCCGGCGGGACGTTCTCGACGCCCAGCAGGCGCGCGAGGGACGCACCGCCGAGCTGCAGCTCGTCCAGCCACGACAGCACCGTGTCGACCGGCTGGATCAGCTGCTGCGCGTACAGGGTCGCGGCGGTCACCTGCGCCAGCGTCGCCATGTCGTGGATGTAGAGGAAGCCGCCGACCAGCAGCGTCGACACGACGGGCAGCACGAAGCCCATCTCGGCCGCGGGGAACAGCACCATGCGCAACCGCAGGGTGTAGCGCTCGGCCCGGTAGGACCGCGCGATGTCGGCGTCGCCCCGCTCGTGCCTGCGGGCGGCGAGGCCGAGCGCCGCGACCGTCCGGGCGCCCTGCACGGTCTCGGTCAGCCCGTCCGCGATCTCCGACCAGGCCGCGTTCTCCCGCAGGTAGCCCCCGTGGGCGCGCGGCAGGTACCAGCGCATGACCGCCCACAGCATCGGGGTGGCGACCAGCGCGGGCAGCGCGACGAGCGGCCCGTTCAGCAGCAGCGCCCCGACCGTGAACGCGCCGACGACGATGCCCACGAGGACCTCCGGCATCGCGTACCGGGCGGACGTGCTCAGCGTGTCCACGTCGCGGGACGCGCGGGTGACGAGGTCGCCGGTGCCCGCGCGCTCCACGGTGGACAGCGGCAGCGCGAGGACGCGGTCGACGAACTCCTCCCGCAGCTCGGCCAGCACGCGCTCGCCCAGCGTCGCGGACGCGAGGTAGGCGTACCGGACCAGCACGCCCTGCACGACCACGAACGCGGCGATGGCGAGGCCGGTCGCGGTGATGTCGGCCCGGCCGTCCCTGACGTCCTCGACGAGCGCGCCGAGCAGCCGGGGGGTGACCAGCCCGGTCACGGCGGCGAGCGCGTGCAGGACGAGCACCCCGGCCAGGGCGCGGGGATGGCGCAGCACGAGCCGCCGCGCGTACGCCCGCACCTGCGCGGTCGTCGCGACCGGCAGCGTCTCGGCACTCACGTTCCCGCCCTTTCCGCGGTCTCTTCTCTGGGAGTCGCCTCTCCCCTGGTGACGGTCGCCTCGTAACGCGGTTCGCTCTGGAGGAGGTCGCGGTGGGTTCCCTCCGCGACGACCAGGCCGTCCTGGACGAAGGCGACGTGGTCGGCGCGGTCCAGCATCAGCGGGCTGGTCGTGCAGACCACCGTGGTACGACCCGCGCGCGCTTGGCCGAGCCTGTCGGCGATGCGCGCTTCGGTGTGCGCGTCCACCGCGCTGGTGGGCTCCACAAGGACGAGGACGTCGGGGTCGGCGGCGAGCGCCCGCGCGAGGCGAAGGCGCTGCTGCTGGCCACCCGAGAACTCGCGCCCGGCCTCGACGACATGGGCGTCCAGGCCGACCGCGTCGACGATGTCCTCGGCGCAGGCGTCCCGGACCGCCGCCCGCAGCGCCGCCTCGTCGCCGCCGGGCGCCAGCGTCTCGGCGAGGGGCCCGGAGAACAGGCGGTCCTCGTTGACCGCGACCAGGATCCGCGTCCGGACGTCCGCGACGTCGTGCAGCGAGACGCCGCCGAAGTCGACGTCGCCGTCCCGGTACCGGCCCAGCCGGTCGGCGATCGCCTGCGCGTCGCGCGGGTCGGCCGCCGCGACCGCGGTGACCCGGCCCGGCCGCACGACCAGCCCGGACGCGATGTCGACCAGCTCGGCGTCCGCCGCCGGGCGGGCCGTCCCGGTGTCGGGCAGCTCGGGGTCGAGCCGCAGCAGCGCGGTCACCCGGCCCGCCGCGACCAGCCCCTTGGTGATCTTTCCGGCCGCCTCGCCGAGGGTCTTCAGCGGCACGATCAGGAACACCGCGTAGCCGTAGAACGCGACCAGCTCGCCCACGCCGATCGTCCCGCGCACGGCGAACCGGGCGCCGGCCCAGGTCACCAGCGCGATCAGCAGGCCGGGCAGCAGCACCTCGGCGCCGTTCATCCGGGTCTCGGCACGCGCGACCGCCACCCCGGCGGCGCGCACCCGCTGCGACTCCGCGCGGTACCGGCCGGAGAACAGCGCCTCGCCGCCGATGCCGCGCAGCACCCGCAGGCCCGCGACGAGGTCGGTGGCGTGCGTGCTCAGCTCGCCGACCAGCTCCCGGTGCGCCAGCTCCCGCTCGCGGTAGGGGCGCAGCAGCGGCGCCGCGACCGCCAGGATCAGCGGGACGCCGACCAGCACGATCAGCCCGAGCGGCGGCGACGTCGTCAGCAGGATGCCGGTCACGGCGGCGATCGCGACCACGGCCCCCGACCCGCGGGCGATGATGTCCAGGGCCTCACCGATGTGCGCCACGTCCGACAGGCCGATGCTGACCACCTCGCCCGCGCTCAGCCGCCTCGGCAGCGTCCCGCCGAGGCGGGTGGACTGCCGGGTGACGAGCTGGACCGTCCGGTAGGCGGCGGCGAGCCAGTTGTACACGGCGAACCGGTGGCGGGCGGCGCCCGTCACCGCCTGCACCACGCCGAGCCCGGCGAGGACGGCGCCCCACGTCACCAGGGCGCGCTCGTCCCGCGCCGCGACGCCGTCGCCGATGGCGCGGCCGACGGCGGCGGGTATCAGGGCCTGGCTGAGCATCCACACCACGCCGAGGGCCGCGCCGGCGGTGACGCTGCGCCACTGGGCGCGCAGCAGCCACAGCAGGTAGCGGGCCGGGGTGCTGTGGTCGGGGCTGCCAGGATCTTTCTCCGGCAACGGCTTCACGCGTCGAAGGTTATGCAGCGGATCGCCGGAATCTCGACTGGTTTTTCAGCAGGGCAGATCCCATTACGGTCAGCCCGAAATCTCGCCCACGGACGCGCTCAGGGGGTGCGGCACGCCGCGCGGACACGCTAGGGTCAACTCCGTAACGGAGCGAGCCCCACTCCGCTCCATGAGCCGGGACCCTGGCGGCTAGGCCGATGCCGCTGCCCCGGCGCGGCCGGTACCGCCTCCCTGCCGCCGCAGGAATAAAGCGGTTCGCCACGGCCGTTGCCAGTGCCGTCGCCAGCCCGACTCTTCGGAAGCCCTGTGAGCACCATCAGCCATCGGACCCACCCCTTCACGCCGGGGGCCGAGGACAGGCTCGACCTGCTCCTCATCGACGACGACCCCTCCGACGTCCTCATGGTCGAGAAGATGCTCGCCGAGAGCGGCATGGACGCGGGCATCACCGTCGCGCAGGACCTCGCCACCGCCGCGCGGGCGCTGACCCGCCGCACGCAGTGCATCATCGTCGACCTGTCCACTCCCGGCATCGACCGGCTGGAGGCGCTCCGGCAGGTGCTCGACCTCTCCGGGACGGCCGCCGTCGTCGTCCTGACCGGCCTGAACGACGCCCACCTCGGCGTGCAGGCGGTCGCCGCGGGCGCCGAGGACTACCTGGTCAAGCAGGAGGTGGACGCGCCGCTGCTGGCCCGCGCCATCCGCTACGCCATAGAGCGCAAGCGCTCGGAGGAGACCGAGCGGCGCCTCGTCGAGGCCCGCATCCTCGGCCGGGAGAACGCGCGGCTGGAGCGCGGGCTGCTGCCCGTCCCCCTCATCGACGACCCGTCGCTGCGGCACCACACCCGCTACCGGCCAGGCCGGCGGCGCGCGCTGCTCGGCGGCGACTTCTACGACACCGTGCAGACCGACGGCGGCGCGGTCCACCTGATGATCGGCGACGTCGCCGGGCACGGCCCCGACGAGGCGGCCCTCGGCGTCCAGTTGCGGATGGCCTGGCGGACGCTCGTCCTCGCCGGCCACACCGGCGAGCAGCTCCTCGGCACCCTCGACACCGTCCTCGGCCACGAGCGGCGCAGCGAGGAGATCTTCACCACCCTCTGCATGATCACGATCGCGCCGTCCCGGCGGACCGCGCGGATGCACCTGGCCGGCCACCCCGCCCCGCTGCTGTTCCGCGGGGCGCCCGGCGCCGGCGGCGAGGTCACCGCGCTGCCCGACTACGCGCACGGCCCGGCGCTCGGCCTCGTGCCCGGCGCCGAATGGCCGACCACCGAGATCGATCTCGGCGAGTCCTGGGCCCTGATGCTCTACACCGACGGCCTGATCGAGGGCCGGGTCGGCTCCGGCTCCGAGCGGCTCGGCACCGAGGGCCTGACCGAGCTCGCCCGGGCGGCGCGCGGCAAGGGCGCCACGGGACGCCGCCTCATCGACGAGCTGGTGGGCGAGGTGGAGCGGCTCAACGGCGACGCCCTGACCGACGACCTCGCCGTCCTGCTGCTGGCGCGGCGCGCGGAGGGCGCGGAGGCCGGGGAGCTCTGACCCGGCGGCCCGGCTCCGGTGGCCCCGGCACGGCCCGCCGATCACACTCCTCCGACCTCCGTCAATGTCTTCTGGATCACCGTCCGGGAGGGTTCCCGCACCCCCTGTGAAGTCCCTCACCTGGGCAGACGTCACGGAACGGCCACAAGTCCCGGCCTGCGTGTGTGCATAGCCTGCGGCTATCGCAACGAGTGCCTGACCGACTTGGCAAGAATCGCCGAACCGGACATAGCGTGCAGGCCGTGGCTATAGCGATACCTGCGATCTACCGATCGACCGTCGGCAAGAAGGCCGTCATGGCGGTGACCGGCGGCGTGCTCGTGCTGTACCTGGTCCTGCACATGATCGGGAACCTGAAGATCTTCCTCGGGGCGGAGGACTTCAACCACTACGCGCACTGGCTCCGCACGATGGGCGAGCCCGCGGTGCCGCACCGGACGGTGCTGACACTCATCGAGGTGGCGCTCGGGGTGTCGGTCGTCCTGCACATGTGGTCGGCGGTGTCGCTCGCGCGCCGCGCCTCCGCGGCCCGTCCCGTGAAGTACCAGTCGCGGAAGAAGTCGCACGCGCAGGGCTACGCCACCCGGACGATGCGGTACGGCGGCGTCATCATCGCCGTGTACGTCGTCTGGCACCTCCTGGACCTCACCTTCTTCGTCGTGAACCCCGCGGGCAGGAGCGCCACCCCGTACGAGCGGATGGTCGCCGACTTCGACCCGTCCCGCTGGTACATCACCGTCTGGTACGTCGTCGCCGTCCTGCTCGTCGGACTGCACCTCCACCACGGCGTCTGGAGCGCGTTCCAGACGCTCGGGCTGCGGACCCCGCGCAGCGAGCGCGCCCTGCGGAGCCTCGCCGCGACGGTCGCGGCCCTGGTGACGCTCGGCTTCGTCTCGGTCCCCCTTTCCATCACCTTCGGATGGGTGAGCTGAACATGAGTGACGGCTTCTACACGACCGGCGAGCCGATCGCCGACACCAAGGCCCCGGCGGGCGCCATCGAGGACCGCTGGACGACCCGCAAGTTCGAGGCCAAGCAGGTCAACCCGGCCAACAAGCGCAAGAAGAAGATCATCATCATCGGCACGGGCCTGGCGGGCGGCTCGGCCGGCGCCACCCTCGGCGAGGCCGGCTACCACGTCCAGCAGTTCTGCTTCCAGGACTCCCCGCGCCGCGCCCACTCGATCGCCGCGCAGGGCGGCATCAACGCCGCCAAGAACTACCGCAACGACGGCGACAGCGTGTACCGGCTGTTCTACGAGACGGTCAAGGGCGGCGACTTCCGCTCGCGCGAGTCCAACGTCTACCGGCTCGCCGACATCTCCCGGAACATCATCGACCAGTGCGTCGCGCAGGGCGTCCCGTTCGCCCGCGAGTACGGCGGCCTGCTCGACAACCGGTCCTTCGGCGGGACGCAGGTCTCCCGCACCTTCTACGCCCGCGGGCAGACGGGCCAGCAGCTGCTCCTCGGCGCCTACCAGGCGCTGATGCGCCAGGTCGACGCCGGCAACGTCGAGCTGTACCCGCGGCACGAGATGCTCGACCTGATCATGGAGAACGGGCGGGCGCGCGGCGTCGTCGTCCGGAACCTGATCAACGGAGAGATCAAGCACTACACCGCCGACGCGGTCGTGCTGGCGTCCGGCGGCTACGGCAACGTGTACTTCCTGTCCACCAACGCGATGGGCTCGAACGTCACCGCGTCCTGGCGCGCCCACCGGCACGGCGCCCTGTTCGCCAACCCCTGCTACACGCAGATCCACCCGACGTGCATCCCGGTCAGCGGCGACCACCAGTCGAAGCTCACGCTGATGTCGGAGTCGCTGCGCAACGACGGCCGGGTCTGGGTGCCGAAGGAGGCCGGGGACTCCCGCCGTCCCGGCGACATCCCCGAGGACGAGCGCGACTACTACCTGGAGCGCATCTACCCCTCCTTCGGGAACCTGGTGCCGCGCGACATCGCGTCCCGCGCGGCGAAGAACGTCTGCGACGAGGGACGCGGCGTCGGCCCGGGCGGGCTCGGCGTCTACCTCGACTTCGCCGACGCGATCGAGCGGCTCGGCCGCGACAAGGTCGAGGCCAAGTACGGCAACCTCTTCGAGATGTACGAGCGCATCACCGGCGAGAACCCGTACGACACGCCGATGCGGATCTACCCCGCCGTCCACTACACGATGGGCGGCCTGTGGGTGGACTACGACCTGGAGTCCACCATCCCGGGGCTGTTCGTCATCGGCGAGGCCAACTTCTCCGACCACGGCGCGAACCGGCTCGGCGCGTCCGCGCTGATGCAGGGACTGGCGGACGGCTACTTCGTCCTGCCGAACACGATCGGCGACTACATCGCCCGCAATCCGTTCGACCCGGTCTCGGAGTCGGCGATCGGCGAGGCCGAGGAGCGGGTGCGGTCCCGGATCGAGCGGCTGCTGTCGGTCGACGGGGACCGTTCCGTCGACTCCTTCCACCGCGAGCTCGGCCACATCATGTGGGAGTACTGCGGCATGGAGCGCACCGAGGAGGGGCTGCGCAAGGCGCTCACCCTCATCCCCGCGTTGCGCGACGAGTTCTGGACGCGCGTCAAGGTCACCGGCAAGGGCGAGGAGCTGAACCAGCAGCTGGAGAAGGCCGGCCGCGTCGCCGACTTCTTCGAGCTGGCCGAGCTGATGGTCATCGACGCGTTGCACCGCACCGAGTCCTGCGGCGGCCACTTCCGGGCCGAGAGCCAGGACGAGGACGGCGAGGCCAAGCGCGACGACGACAACTTCGGCTACGCCGCCGCCTGGGAATGGGCCGGGGAGGGCGCGCAGCCCGTCCTCCACAAGGAGGCCCTCACCTTCGAGTACGTCAAGCCCACGCAGCGCTCGTACAAGTAACAGAGGTCGTACAGGTAATCATGAAGCTCACACTGCGCGTCTGGCGCCAGAGCGGCCCCCAGGACAAGGGGCGGATGGTCGAGTACAAGCTCGACGACGTCTCCCCCGACGCCTCGTTCCTGGAGATGCTGGACGTCCTCAACGAGAAGCTCATCGCGTCCGGGGAGGAGCCGGTCGCGTTCGACCACGACTGCCGCGAGGGCATCTGCGGCATGTGCTCGCTGGTCATCAACGGCACCCCGCACGGCCCGGAGCGGGCCACCACCACGTGCCAGCTCCACATGCGCAAGTTCAGGGACGGCGAGGTCATCGACGTCGAGCCGTGGCGGGCGAAGGCGTTCCCCGTGGTCAAGGACCTGGTGGTCGACCGGTCGGCGTTCGACCGGATGATCCAGGCGGGCGGCTACATCACCGCCCCGACCGGCACCGCGCCCGAGGCGCACTCGACGCCCGTGCCGAAGCCGGACGCCGACCGCGCGTTCGAGGCCGCCGAGTGCATCGGCTGCGGCGCGTGCGTCGCGGCCTGCCCGAACGGCTCCGCCGCGCTGTTCCTCGGTGCGAAGGTCACCCACCTCGGGCTGATGCCGCAGGGCCAGCCGGAGCGCTGGGACCGGGTCGTGTCCATGCTGGAGACCCACGACGAGGAGGGCTTCGGGGGCTGCACCAACACCGGCGAGTGCACCGCCGCCTGCCCGAAGGGCATCCCGCTGGACGTCATCGGCCGCCTGAACCACGACTACCTGAAGGCGACCGCGGGCGGCAAGAAGCGCTGACCCCCTGTTCCAGGCCCCGCTCGGAATACCGGGCGGGGCCTTCTACTGTTGGCGGCATGACCATCACTTTGGTGCCGTACCACCAGGACGAACGACTCCCCGACTCCTCCTTCCCGGTGCCCGGCCCGGACGTCATCCCGGTCACGCGGGAACTGCCGGAGGGCGACGTGTGGCAGCGGGTCGGCGCGCTGTTCGAGCTGGTCAGGGCCGAGGTCGCCGACCAGGTCGGCGGGGGCTCGCGGCCGCTCGTGGTGTCGGGCGACTGCCTCACCGCCGAGGCCGTCCTCGCGGGCGTGCAGAAGGCGGGGGTGGACGCCTCCATCGTCTGGTTCGACGCGCACGGTGACGTCCACACGGTGCGGAGCTCGACGTCCGGTTACATCGGCGGGATGCCGCTGCGGCAGATCCTCGGGGCCGATTCCGGCCTCCTGGCCGACCGGCTGGGGCTGCGCCCGCTGCCGGAGGAGCGCGCCGTCCTGGTGGACGCCCGCGACCTCGACCCGGCGGAGGCGGACTTCCTGGCGTCGTCGAAGGTGCGGCGCTGCGGTGTGGAGGACGTCGTCCTGCCGGAGGGGCCCATCGTCCTGCACGTCGACGTGGACGTGATCGACGCCGGTGACCTGCCCGGACTCAAGTTCCCGGTCGGCGGCGGGCCCTCCCGCGACACGGTCGTCGAGTCCGTCCGCCGGATCATGGCCACCGGCCGCGTCGCCGCGCTGAGCGTCGCCTGCCCGTGGCACCTCCCGGAAGGCGAGGACGCCGAAGTCCGGGCACGTCTCCTGCGGGATCTGCTGGCCGCCTGATCGGCTTCTCGCACCTGCGCACAACGCCTTCGGCGAGGTGCGATCTTGCACTAGCATCCCGCCATGCACGTGCATAAGGGAGTGCATCTGCATCAGCAGATGCAAGGGCGGCCGTTGTCGTCGCAGGCGGTCCACCGGTCGATCCTCTGCGTCGACATCGAGGCCTTCGGCGGCCGGACGAACTGGGACCAGCTCGTCGCCCGCGACGGGCTCTACCAGGCCTTACGGGAGGCCCTGGTCGAGTCCGGCATCCCGTCGGAGTCCTGCTACTGCGAGGACCGCGGCGACGGCGCCATGATCCTCGTCGGGCCCGACGTGCCGAAGGAGCGACTGGCCGGCGCGTTCCCAATGGCGCTCGCGGGCGTGCTCGGCCGGCACAACGGCGGCGCGCCCCCGGGCGCCCGGATCAGGGTCCGCGCCGCCGTCCACGCCGGGGAGGTCGTCTACGACGGGCACGGCGTCACCGGGAAGTCGATCACCACGACGTTCCGGCTGCTGGATGCCGCCCCGCTCAAGGAGGCGCTGCGCGACTGCCCCGGCGTTCTCGCGCTGATCGCCTCCGACTGGTTCTACCAGGAGGTCGTCCGGCAGAGCCCGGCGTGCGCCGCAGCCTCCTTCCGCGAGGTGGACGTCTCGGTCAAGGAGACCCGGACGCGCGGCTGGATCCGGCTGCCGGGCACGCGCGCCGACGCCGGCCGCGTCCCGCGGCTCCTCGCCCTCCACCCGGGCGGCGAGATCTCCGTCCCGGCCGCGGCCGCCCTGCTCGCCGTCTCCGACGAGGAGGCCGCCGCGGTGCTCGGCGG
This sequence comes from Actinomadura sp. B10D3, assembly GCF_039871695.1. Lineage (NCBI taxonomy): Bacteria > Bacillati > Actinomycetota > Actinomycetes > Streptosporangiales > Thermomonosporaceae > Actinomadura > Actinomadura sp. B10D3. Next base: position 482,371 of record NZ_JBDPLY010000001.1, on the reverse strand, counting down.
GCTCGGCCTGGAGGAGTGCGCCGAAGGCCGCTACCGCGTCGGGCCCCTCGGCGGCGGGCCGGACGGCGAGGAGCGCACCGCCGCCCTGCGCCGCGTCCTCGCCTGGTACCTCGGCACCGCCGACAACGCGCGCCGCCTGCTCTGCCCGGAGCGCATCACCCCGGCGCTGACGCTGCCGGACGAGCCGTGCCGCCCGCTCTCCTTCGGCACCGCCGGGGAGGCCCGCAGCTGGTGCGAGACCGAGCGGCTCAACCTGATCGCCGCCGCCCGGGTCGCCGCGGACGAGGGCCACCACGACATCGCCTGGCGGCTCCCGCTCGCCCTCTGGACGTTCTTCTTCTTCCGCAGCCCGTGGACGGACTGGATCAAGGCGCTGCGCACCGGCCTCACCTCCGCCCGCGTCCTCGGCGACGACCGCGGCATCGGCTACGCGCTCGCCGGCCTCGGCTACGCCAGCCAGAGCCAGTGGCGGTTCGAGGAGTCCGCCCGCTTCTTCACCGCCGCGTGCGAGGTGTTCGCGCGGCTCGGCGACCCCCGGGGCGAGGCGTGGGCCCTGCACGGCCTCGGCCACACCTGCCGCCGCCTCCAGCGGCACCACGAGGCGGTCGTCCACCTCCGCCGGTCGCTGCGGCTCGCCTCGGCGGCCGGCGACCGGCGCAACGCCGGCCTCGCCCTCATCGCCCTCGGCTACGCGCACGCCGGGCTCAGCGACTTCGACGCCGCCCTCATCTGCTTCCAGGAGGCCCACCCCATCGCCGTGAAGACCGACCGCCGCTCCGAAGGCTGGTCGCTGCACGGCCTCGGCTACGCCCACCACGGCCTGCGCGACTTCGACCAGGCGGTGACCTACTACCGGGATGCGCTGGAGGTGTTCCGCGAGATCGGCGACCGCCCCGGCGAAGGGGAGGCTCTCTACAACCTCGGCCAGGCCGACCTGCACCTGGGCCGCGAGGACGCCGCCCGCGACTGCTGGATGCGCGCCCTCGCCATCTTCGAGGACCTCCAGACCCCGCAGACCTCCGGCGTCCTCGCCCGCCTCCGCTCCCTGGATCCGCGATCATAGGCCCATGCCCCTCCAGGACCACATGCGCCGGGCCGCCGAGCAGGCGGTGGACGACTACGTGGCCTTCCAGGAGAGCTGAGGGGAGGAGCCCGCGGGCTCAGCCGACCAGGGTCTCGACGCCCGCGGGGAGGCTGCCGGCCAGACCGGCCTCCACCAGGAACGTCTCCAGGGTGCCTTGGAACGCGCGGGCGGCGTGGGTGAGCTCCACGTCCTTGCGGTGGGCCAGGGCGATGGTGCGGATCAGGCCGGGGGCGTGGCGGCCGCGGCGGGCCTCCTCGTCGGCCAGGACGAGCGGTGTGCCGCGCAGGCCGGGACGTCCGGCGAGGACCATGCTCGGCACGACCGCGATACCGAGGCCGACCTCGACGAAGCGCAGGACGGCGTCCATCTCGCCCCCCTCCACGGCGAACCTGGGCTCGAACCCGGCCGCCCTGCACGCGCTGATGGTCGCCTCGCGCAGGTCGTAGCCGGGACGGAACATCACCAGGGGGCGGTTCTGCAGGTCCTCGATGCGCAGGTAGGAACGGCGCGGCAGCGGCGCCGCCTTGAGGGAGCGCTCCGGCGCCCTCTGGTCGGGCCCGGCCGGAGAGGCCACCACCAGGTTCTCGCGCAGTATCGGGGTGGTGTCCAGCGGCGGGTCACCGTGCAGGGGGAGGATGACCAGCGCCATGTCGAGGGAGCCGCGCGTCAGCTCCCGGACCAGGTCGCGGGACCCTCCTTCCTCGACGATGAGCTGGATCCCCGGGTACGCGTCATGGAAGCGGCGCAGGACGTCCGCCAGCAGGCCCGCACACAGGGACGGTGTGGCACCGAGCCGTACACGGCCGCGCTTCAGACCGGCCAGCTCTTGCACTTCCAAGCGCGCGGTGTCGACATCGGCCAGGATGCGCTTCGCCAGTGGCAGCAAGGCCTCCCCGGCGGGGGTCAGCGTGATGTTTCCCCGCGCGCGGCTGAACAGCGACACGTTCAGCTCGTTCTCCAGCGCGCGGATCTGCTTGGAGAGGGAAGGCTGCGCAACCCGCAGGAGCTCGGCCGCCTGCGTGAAGTGGCGTACCTCCGCGACCGCGACGAAGTAGGCGAGCTGCTGCAACTGCATCCTGCACAGAGTACGGGTCGCCGCCGCGCGCGCCCCGCACCGGGTCAGCGCGCGTGCCGGCGCAGCGCCTGGAGGTCGTGGACGATGAGGCGCCGCCGCCCCGTCTCGATCCAGCCATGCCGGCGCAGCGTGCGCAGCGCCTTGCTGACCGCCTCGCGGGACGCGCCGACCCAGCCCGCCAGCTCCTCCTGCGACAGGTTGAGCGTGATCCGGACGCTCTCCCCCCCGGCGTTCGCGCCCGTCCGGCGCTCGTAGGGGACGCCGAACCGCTCGGCCAGCTCGACGAGGCGCTGCGCCACGCGCCCGGTCGCGTCGAACATGCCGAACTCGACGCGCTTGCGGTCCGCGTCGCGCCAGCGCTGGCAGAGCATCCGCATGATGATGATGGAGACGCGGCCGTGGGCCTGCAGGAACGCCATGAACTCGTCCGCCGTGACGGCGATCGCCCGCACCGGTTCGAGCGCGGTGACCGTCGCCGACCGGGGCATCCCGTCGATCGCGGCGACCTCGCCCAGCAGCGCGCCCGCGCCGCGCACCGCCAGCAGCGCCTCGCCGCCCTGCTCGCGGTAGGAGAACGCCTTGACCCGCCCCCTCAGCAGGACGGCCACCCAGCCGGGCTCCTCCCCCTCGGCGAAGAGCACGTCCCCCCGGTCGAAGTCGCGGACGCGGCCACGTGACTCCAGATCCGCCCGTTCCGCCGGGGTGAGATCGGCAAGGAACGAACCCGGTTCGAGGGGGCTCATGCCCCCACGTTAAAGGGAACCGTCCGCTCCCGCTCCCCGGGAATCAATCACGGTTGTGTGTACTAATCCCTACTCCATCGGGCGCGCGTGGGCGAGTCTGGGACACGGCGTGTGCGACCGGGGGTCGTCCAGGCGCCTCGGCGTTCACGGGGAACGGCGGAACGGCGGGCGGCGGTCCGGGGGCGCGCCGCCCGCCGTGCCTCGGGTGCGTCGCTCGCCAGCGCGCCGCCCCGCGGCGGCCAGCGGCGGAGAAACGCGAACGCCCCCCGTCGCGCGGGGCGGCGGGGGACGTTCGCGAAGAACTCGGGCGGACTCAGGCGGACGGGGTGTCCTGCCCCTTCTTGACGATGCCGAGCTTGCTGCCGAGCCACACCACCGGGTCGTACTTGCGGCCCACGACCCGCTCCTTCATCGGGATCAGGGCGTTGTCGGTGATCTTGATGTGCTCGGGGCACACCTCGGTGCAGCACTTGGTGATGTTGCAGAAGCCGAGCCCGTGGTCGTCCTGCGCGATGTTGCGCCGGTCGGCCTCGTCGGCCGGGTGCATCTCCAGCTCGCCGATCCGCATCAGGAAGCGCGGGCCCGCGAAGTTCTCCTTGTTCTCCTCATGGTCGCGGATGACGTGGCAGACGTTCTGGCACAGGAAGCACTCGATGCACTTGCGGAACTCCTGCGACCGCTCCACGTCCACCTGCTGCATGCGCAGCTCGCCGGGCTTGGCGTCGCCCGGGTCGAACGAGGGGATCTCCCGCGCCTTCTGGTAGTTGAACGACACGTCCGTGACCAGGTCGCGGATGACCGGGAACGTCCGGATCGGCGTGACGGTGACCGTCTCGTCCGGGTCGAAGGTCGACATCCGGGTCATGCACAGCAGCCGCGGCATGCCGTTGATCTCCGCGGAGCACGAGCCGCACTTGCCCGCCTTGCAGTTCCACCGGACGGCGAGGTCGGGCGCCTGCGTGGCCTGCAGCCGGTGGATGATGTCGAGGACGACCTCGCCCTCGTTCACCTCCACCGTGTAGTCGGTGAGCTCGCCGTCGCCGTCGTCGCCGCGCCAGACCCTGAACTTGGCCTCGTAGCTCATCGGTCCTCCTCCGTCTCGACCTCGTCGGCCAGTCCGGCCGGAAGCTCCTCGGCGGTCAGGTACTTCTTCAGCTCGTCGTTGTCGAACAGCCGGAGCAGGTCGTCCCGCATCGGCGTGAGCGGCTGGCGCTTCAGCTCGATGTGCGGGGACGACGGGTCGCCGGCCAGCGAGCAGACCAGGTTGGTCTTCCGCCACTCCGCCGACATCTGCGGGTAGTCGTCGCGGGTGTGGCCGCCGCGGCTTTCCTGCCGCTCCAGCGCCGCCTTCGCGACCGCCTCCGACACGAGCAGCATGTTGCGCAGGTCCAGGGCGAGGTGCCAGCCCGGGTGGTAGCCGCGCCCGTCGTTCACGGCGACCGGGGAGACGCTCACGTTCGCGACCCGCTCGCGGAGCTTGCCGAGCGCCTCCAGCGCCTGCTTCAGCTCCTCTTCCTTGCGGATGATGCCGACCAGCTCGTTCATCGTCTGCTGCAGCTCGGCGTGCACGGCGTAGGGGTTCTCGCCGCCCTCCCGCTCGAACGGCGCGAGCGCCTCGGCCGTCGCCGCCTCGACCTCGGGGTCGGGGACGGCGGGGCGCGCCGCCAGCCCGTCCACGTACTCCGACGCGCCGAGCCCGGCCCGCCGGCCGAACACCAGCAGGTCCGACAGCGAGTTGCCGCCGAGCCGGTTCGAGCCGTGCATGCCGCCGGAGACCTCGCCCGCCGCGAACAGGCCGGGGACCAGCGCGGCACCGGTGTCGGGGTCGACCTCCACGCCGCCCATCACGTAGTGGCAGGTCGGGCCGACCTCCATCGCCTCCTTGGTGATGTCGACGTCCGCCAGCTCCTTGAACTGGTGGTACATCGACGGCAGCCGCTTGACGATCTCGGCGGCGCCGCCGGGCATCCGGTCGACGACGGTGAGGAACACACCGCCGTGGGGCGATCCCCGTCCCGCCTTGACCTCGGCGTTGATCGCCCGCGCCACCTCGTCACGCGGCAGCAGCTCGGGCGGGCGCTTGTTGTTCTCCGGGTCGTCGTACCAGCGGTCGCCCTCCTCCTCGGTGGTCGCGTACTGCTCCTTGAACACCTCGGGGATGTAGTCGAACATGAACCGCTTGCCCTCGGAGTTCCGCAGGACGCCGCGGTCGCCGCGCACCGACTCGGTGACGAGGATGCCCTTGACGGACGGCGGCCAGACCATGCCCGTCGGGTGGAACTGGACGAACTCCATGTTCAGCAGCGTCCCGCCGGCGAGCAGCGCCAGCGCGTGGCCGTCCCCGGTGTACTCCCAGGAGTTGGACGTGACCTTGAACGCCTTGCCGATGCCGCCGGTCGCCAGCACCACCGCGGGCGCCTCGAACACGACGAACTTCCCGGTCTCGCGGACGTAGCCGAACGCGCCGCAGATCTTGCCGTCGGCGTCCTTCAGCAGCCGGGTCACCGTCGTCTCGGCCCACACCTTGAGGTTGGCCTCGTAGTCGCCGTGCTCGGCGTGGTCCTCCTGCTGGAGGGCGACGATCTTCTGCTGGGCGGTGCGGATCAGCTCCAGGCCCGTCCGGTCGCCGACGTGCGCCAGCCGCGGGTACTCGTGCCCGCCGAAGTTGCGCTGGCTGATCTTGCCGTCCTTGGTGCGGTCGAACAGCGCGCCCCACAGCTCCAGCTCCCAGATGCGGTCCGGGGCCTCCTTGGCGTGCAGCTCCGCCATCCGCCAGCTGTTCATGAACTTGCCGCCGCGCATGGTGTCGCGGAAGTGGACCATCCAGTCGTCGTTGGCGTTGACGTTGCCCATCGCGGCGGCGGCGCCGCCCTCGGCCATCACCGTGTGGGCCTTGCCGAACAGCGACTTGGAGATGATCGCGGTCTTCTTGCCCTGGAGGCGCGCCTCGATCGCCGCGCGCAGCCCGGCGCCGCCCGCGCCGATCACCACGACGTCGTACGAGTGCCTCTCGATCTCAGTCATGATTCCTTGGCCTCAGTTGAAGATGCGCAGGTCGGAGATGGTCTCGCTGGCGACCAGCGCGACGTACAGGTCGGCCACCACCAGCGAGCCCAGGGTGATCAGGGCGTACATGCCGTGGCGCTCGTTGATCTTCGACACCCAGCCCCACATCCGGTACCGGAACGGGTGCTTGGAGAAGTTCTTCAGGCGCCCGCCGACGATGTGCCTGCACGAGTGGCACGACAGGGTGTACAGCCAGAGCAGGACCACGTTCGCGACCAGGATCAGCGTGCCGAGCCCGATGCCGAAACCGCCGTCCTTGCCGTGGAAGGCGAGGATCGCGTCATAGGTGTTGATGAGCGAGATGGCGACGGCGGCCAGCCAGAAGTAGCGGTGCAGGTTCTGCCCGATCAGGGGGAAGCGCCGCTCGCCGGTGTACTTGGCGTGCGGCTCGCGGACGGCGCACGCGGACGGCGACGCCCAGAACGACCGGTAGTAGGCCTTGCGGTAGTAGTAGCAGGTCAAGCGGAACAGCAGCAGGAACGGGAGCGAGACCGCCGCGAAGGGGATCCAGCCGCGGGTGCCCGCCGGCAGGAACGTCCCGAACTCCGCCGCGTCGCCCGTATGGCCGTTCACCGTCACGCCGTTGCAGATCTCGTTCAGGCACGGCGAGTAGAACGGCGTCAGGTAGTGGAACTCGGGCACGTAGAAGGCCGAGCCCCAGAAGGCCCGGACGGTCGCGTACACCACCCATGCCGTGAAGATCACGAAGGTCGTGACCGGATACAGGCGCCAGTTGTCCTTGCGGAGCGTGCGTTCCTTGATCTGGGCGCGCGTTTTGGCCGGCGCCTCCACAGTGCTCATCGATCGCTCTCCTGAGCTCGGGTCGTCGTGTCCCCGTACCACGGTCTGCGCGCACCCATGCGGCCGTCCGCGCCCCGGGCCGTTGGTCGTGCGCCCCGGCCGGGGCCTCCTCACGCGGGCGGCCTGCGGGCCGCGCCGCATGCGGGCGGTGACGCCACGTATGCGCTTCCAGCGAAGCGACCCTACGCCACCCGCCGGGAGCTGTGACATACATAACAGGCAGACCTGCATGTGAGTCTGACCACAGACTTTAGCCGTCCCGGAGCCCTCCGGCACCGCCTGCCATTCATAACCAGTTGTTATGGTCCAGAAGAATCGAGACGAGTGCGCTACGGCATGACCGTCTGGTCGTGCGGGGCCTCCTTGAGGACCGTCCGGGCGAAGTGCGCCTCGGCCTCACCGGTCCGTCCGTTGCCGTACACGCGCAGCACCTCCGCGAGGTCGGGGAAGCGGTCGGCGATCAGTGCGGCGGCGGCCTCGATCTCGGCGGCGGACGCCACCTCGCGCAGCAGCGCCTGGACGAGCCGGGCCGATTCGGCCGCGCGGCGTCCACCCGGCCGGTGACCGTCCCGCCCGGAGGTCTCGTCGGACGGCGCGGCGCCCGATGAGGGACGGCCGGACGGCACGCGTTCGGGCGTGGTCATGCGCATCCCCGACGTGGTGGCCGCCGACTCCGCCTTGATCTCCTCCAGGCGCGCCTTGACCTCGACGGGCGCCAGCGTGTCGAACGCGGGATCGGCGACGAGCTCCTCGGCCGCCATCAGCCGGTGCAGGACGGCCGGGTTGCTGATCTTGGCGCGCTGCCCGGACATGAGCTGGGAGAGCATCGGCGCGGACAGCCCCAGCACGCCGGCCAGCCCCGACTGGGACATGCCGAGACGGGCGAGAAGCGGCCGGACGCGGTCGCCGAGCGGTTCGCCGTACCACTCGGTCTGGAGCGCGCGGTTCCGGGCGACGGCGTCCTCGGTGATGCTCACCTCATCGACTCCCTTGACGATTCGCACATGCAAACGCTACATTCACACACGCACATGCTACCGGGCTCTTCCGGTCATGGTGTCACGACAACACACATTTGCATATGCGACAGACCCGAAAGGACCCGACCATGCCCCTCTCCCATCGCCTGGCCGCCCTCACCGCCGCGGGGGTGCTGGCGGCAGCCGGACTGACCGGCTGCTCCGCGACCGGTGAGGCGTCCGGATCCGGAACGCCCTCCCGCGCGGGCGCCGAGGGCGCGGTCGGGAAGGCCGCCTTCGACAACGCCGACAAGCCGGTGGTGAAAGGCACCTTCGACAGCCCCGCGGCACAGGGGGCCAAGGTCGACATCGCCATCATGGGTCTCCGGGTCAAGGGGAAGCTCGCCACGCTCAACGTCCAGTTCACCCCGCACGTGCCGGGCGCCGAGCCGGGCCGCACCAACGCCTACGGGCTCAACGGCGACCACGGCCTCGGCACCTCGCTGATCGACCCGGTGAACCTCAAGCGCTACGTCGTGGTGAAGGACTCGTCCGGCAAGGAGCTGGAGACCGACGACATCTTCACCCACATGACGAACGACCAGGCCACCCCCTTCTACTTCACCTTCGCGGCACCGCCGGAGAACGTGAAGACCCTCGACGTGCAGATCGGATCGTGGCCCACCTTCCGCGACATCCCGGTCCAGCGGTGAGCCGGATGCGCCGTCCGATCGTCATCGCGGGCGTCCTGGCGCTCGTCCTGGCCGTCCCCGCCGTGGCGGGCGCCGACCCGAGCGTGCCCGACGCGAACCTGTCCGAGAGCGTCCGTTCCATCGGCGCCGACGGCGCGGTGTACGGCATCGACCTGTCGGAGGCGGTCCTCCCGCTGGAGGAAGAGGAGGCCGACGGCAGGCAGGTCACCGTGCGAATCTCCGCGGACGTCCTCTTCGACTTCAACAAGGCGACCCTCACCGAGGCCGCCCGGCGCCGCATCGCCTCCCTGGCCCCCCGGCTGCGCGCCGCCACGGGCACCGTCCGGGTGTCCGGGCATTCCGACTCCATCGGCGACCCCGGCTACAACCTCCGCCTCTCCGAGCAGCGCGCCGAGGCGGTCAAGGCCGAGTTGCAGAAGGCCTTGGCGGGGGCCGACCTCCAGATCGAGGCCACGGGCCACGGCGAGACCAAGCCCGTCACCCCCAACGAGAAGGGCGGCAAGGACGACCCCGCGGGACGCGCCAAGAACCGGCGCGTCGAAATCACCTACGAGAAAGGCTGACCATGCAGCGAGCATCACGAGTACTCGCCGTCTTCCTGGCGGCCGGGCTGTCCCTGGCCGCGTGCGGCGGCGACGAGCGGCCGAGGAAGACCGCGGGCGGCCAGGGCAGGACGAGCGGGGGCCCCGCCCCGCCAACCGCGCCCCCCACCCCCACCGGGCCGGAGCCGACGAGCTGCCCGGACGGCGGGCAGCTGATCAAGGCGGTCGAGATCCCGGCCGTGCACAGCGACCCGGTGCGCATCCCGGAGGCGACGATCAGCGGCCAGAAGATCCCGGCCGCGACGATCCCGGGCGTGGACATCCCCGCCCAGCACATCCCGGCGCAGTGCGTCGAGCACAAGCCCGCCCCGGGCGGCTGCCTCGGCGCGATCACCATCCCGGGCGTCACGATCCCGCCCGTCACCCTTCCCGGCGTGACGATCCCCGGCGTCAAGGCCCCGGGCATCGACGTCTCGCCGGTGACGCGCTCGGAGGTCTCGCGCCTGGCCGTGACGCGCCTGTCCGTCACCCGCCTGGAGGTGTGCCAGAGCAAGCCGTCCGAGGAAGGGCAGTACGTCAGCTCCGTGTACCGGGCCGCGCTCTACCGCAGCGCCCTCTACCGCAGCGCCCTCTACCGCACCGCGGTCTACCGGCCGCGCGCCTGCAACGACGCGGGCGAATGCATCCCCTCGGTCAGCGTGCCCGGCGTGTCGGTGCCCGGCGTGAGCGTCCCCGGGGTCAGCGTCCCCGGCGCGACCCTCAAGGCGTACACGGCCGGCCCGGGGCAGGTCATCAAGGGCGAGGACAGCATCGCCTACGACATCAAGGCCGACGTCCTCTTCGACTTCGGCAAGGCCGACATCAAGCCCGCCGCGGCGGCCGAGCTGACCAAGATCGCCGAGTCGATCGGCAAGGAGGTCCCCGGCGACGCCCCCATCCAGGTGGACGGCCACACCGACGCCAAGGGCGACACGGCGTCCAACCAGACCTTGTCCGAACGTCGCGCGCAGGCCATCGTCGACTGGCTGGCCACCAAGGGCGGCATCGACCGGTCCCGCCTGAAGGCCACCGGCTACGGCGAGAGCAAGCCGGCCCACCCCAACACCAAGCCGGGCGGCTCCGACGATCCCGCCGGACGCGCCAAGAACCGCCGCGTGGTCATCTCCGCCACCCGCTGACCCTCCGCACCCCGCCGAAGCACCCAGACCGACTTCGAAAGGTGCCCGATGCGTACAGGAAGGATCGCCGGCGTCTTACTCCTGCTCCCGCCGCTCCTGGCGGGATGCTCCGGCGACACCGAGGAGAACCGGGCGGGACGAGGTACGGCTTCGGGCAAGCCGAAGCCGTACACCGGCCCCATGGTCAAGGACGCGTGGTCGTCGCTGAACGGCGGCCACTCGCGGATCGAGATGAAGCAGGTCGAACGCCGCGGTGACCGGTCCGTGCTGCGCTTCTACCTGACCAACCCGGACAAGAAGCCACAGCACTACTCGTTCGGAACCACGATCGCCGGCTCGGCGTTCGGCAACCTGCATTTCAAGCTGGTCGACCCAGTCGGCCACAAGGCGTACACGCCCCTGTACGACGACGCCGACAAGACCGTCGGCAGCAACCTGTTCATCACCTCCGCCCACCCGGGCGCGCATTACGAGACCATCCTGGAGTTCCCGGCCCTGCCCCGGTCGCTGGACCGCATCACGGTCGTCACGCCGACCACGGCGGGCGAGTTCACCGGCGTGCCCGTCGTCGACGGCCGGGGCCCGATCAAGCCGACCGCGCCGACGCCGGACCTCACCGACAAGCCGGCGCCGGGCAGCCGGGTGGCCTGGCCGGTGCGCGGCCTCGACGCCCCCGCGAAAGGCGGCACCTTCGACCTCTACGGCCTCACCGAGGGCGACGTGAAGTCGACCTCCAGCAGCGGCTCGGAGGAGAAGGTCGGCCTGCGCACGGACGTGCTGTTCGAGTTCGACAAGGCCACGCTCACCGGCCGGGCGAAGAGCGTCCTCGACCAGGTCGCCGCCGAGACGAGGGCGAAGGCCGACCCGGCCAGGCCCCCGATCCTGATCACCGGGCACACCGACGGCAAGGGCGCCCACGACTACAACATGTCGCTCTCCCAGAGGCGCGCCGACACCGTGCTCAGGGAGCTCCAGGCCAGGCTGGGCACCGCCTACCGGTACCGGGCCGAGGGGAAGGGCGAGACCGAGCCCGTCGCCAAGGAGAACGGCCCCGACGACGAGCAGGCCCGGCAGCGGAACCGCCGCGTCGAGATCTCGTACCAGATCAAGCAGCAGACGACCGAGACGAGCACCACCACCTCCCGCGCGGAGCAGGAACGGCGCGGCGGCACCGCCGGCCCGCCGGCCTCCTTCCGCCCCGACGGCCGCACGGTGGCCGCCCGCTCCGCGACCTTCGGCTCGGGCAAGGGAGACAGGCGCCGCATCGACGTGAAGCCGTTCTACCGCGACGGCGCCTACCTCGTCGTCGTGTTCGACATCGTGAACCTCGGCCCCGAGCGCGGCCCCGCCCCCACCGAGAACTACTCGGCATCGGGCGGCGGCACCTTCGGCGACTTCACCGTCACGGACCCCGCCACCCGGACCGTCTACCGCGGCGTCCGCATGGGCGGCGAGGGCGGCGCCTTCGTCGATCCCGGCTGGTCGGCCTTCAGGACCGAGCCCGGCACCGGCAACCGCGGCTTCTTCTACGTCCCGGCTCCCCCGCCCACCGTGAAGAGCGTCACCTTCAACGCGGGGCCGTTCGGCCAGATCCCCAACGTCCCCATCCAATGATCGGGACACCGGGCGCCGGGGGTCAGACCGGTGGCGGGCCCAGGTGGTCGAAGATCTGCAGGGGTTCCCCGTCCAAGGTCCGGACGGGGAACCGCAGGTCGAGACGGCACTCGGCGAGGGCGCGGCGGGCCTCGTCCGCACTGGCCGGGCGCTGCGCCGGGTCGGCTGCGCACAGGCGCATCACCACCGTCCACAGCACGGGCGGCACGCCGGGAGGCGGCGGTCCGACCCGCTGCCGCGGCTCGGGGTCACCGGCGCCGGTCAGCATGCGCCAGGCGACCATGCCCGCGGCGTACAGGTCCTGGCGCGGGCCCGGCCGGTTCCAGTCGAGCACCTCGGGGGCCAGGTAGCCGGGCGTCCCCACGGTGAACCCGGTCGTGGTGAAGCGCAGCCCGTCCTCGCCGAGCGCGATGCCGAAATCGGCCAGGCGCACGTGCGGCGCCCCGACGGGACTCGGCTCCAGCAGGAGGTTGGCGGGCTTCACGTCCCGATGGATCACCCCGGCCCCGTGGATGTGGCTCAACGCGGCCAGCAACTGGTCCAGAACCTCGGCCGCATACGCGGGCGGCAGCCTGCCGTAATCGCCGAGGAGCGTCTCCAGCGACCCGCCGCGCACGAGGTCCATGGCGAGAAGGACGTCCTCGTAGGCCATGCAGGACGCGTACGGGGTCAGCACATGCGGATGGGCCAGCCGGAGCGCCCGTTCCCGGACGACCCGCAGCATCGACGTCGGCCCCGGCTGCCGCACCAGCTTGGCCGCGCAGTACCGCCGCTCCATACGGTCGAAGGCCCGCCACACACGACTCGTGCCCCCCGAACCGATCCGGTCGAGCATGGTGAACCGATCGCCGATCACCCACCCCGCGTTCACGGCATCGATCGTACGGAAAACCATCCCGCGGAGAGACCGCCATTTGCGCCATCGTGTCAACAGAACAGGCGGCTTAGGCATCCAACAAGAGGAGGCGTTCCTTCCTTCGTGATCGGCGCCCTCCACCACCACGCAGACCACGCGCCCTCGACAGGGCCCGCCCGAGACGGGACCGATGAGCGACAACGCCCCTCGCCGCGACGACCTCGCGGGGGAGAACGCCGCCCACTCCACCCCCGCACCGCAGGACGGCGGCACCACAGACACGTCCGAAGAGGGCACGAGGCCCGAGGAGACCGGCGGCGCCCCCGCGCACCAGGCCGAACCGTCCGGACCCACCGCCGAGAGCGAGGACGGGCAGGAAGACCCGGACGGGCACGCGGTCGAGGACGACGGCGAGGCCGCCGACGGTGTAGCCGGGCAGGAAGGCCGGGCCTCCGAGGGGCTCACCGAAGACGGCGACGGCGCGGAGGCCGGCGGTGGCGGTCGGAAGCGGCGGCGCGTGTGGCGGTGGGTGGCCGCCGGTGCGGCCGCTGTGCTGCTGGTCGGGGGCGGCGGGGCGGCCTGGCTCTACCACGACCTGGTCGGCGGCATCGACAAGGAGAGCGTCGATGACAGGCTCGGCGCGAACCGTCCGGCGAAGCTGAACAAGTCGCTCAACATCCTGCTGATCGGGTCCGACACGCGGGAGGGCGAGAACTCCGAGTACGCGGTGCCCGGGATGGCCGGGGCGCGGTCGGACACCACGATCCTGCTGCACCTGTCGCCGAACCGGGACCAGGCGGTCGGGATCAGCTTCCCGCGCGACTCGATGGTGAAGATCCCGTCCTGCAGGAAGGAGAAGGGCGGCACCGTCCCCGCGCAGTTCGGGATGCTCAACTCGGCGTTCGCGTTCGCGGGACCGACCTGCACCTGGAAGATGCTGGAATCGCTCACCGGCATCCACATCGACCATTTCGTGCAGGTGGACTTCGCGGGCTTCAAGCGGATGGTGGACGCCCTGGGAGGTGTCGAGATCTGCGTCGACAAGCCCGTCAACGACCCGCGGGCCGAGCTCCATCTGCCGGCGGGCAAGCAGACCGTGAAGGGTGACGAGGCGCTCGGCTACGTCCGGGCCCGCTACTCGCTCGGCGACGGCTCGGACCTGGAGCGGATCGAGCGGCAGCAGAAGTTCATGGCGGCGGTCGTCGACAAGGCCACCAGCGGTTCCGTCCTCACCGACCCGGCGAAGACGTACAAGTTCCTCAAGGCCGCGACGAAGTCGATGACGACCGACGACGACCTGGACCTCGCGGCGATGCGCAAGCTGGCGGACGGGCTCAAGGGGATGAGCGCCGGGCAGGTGCGCTTCGTGACCGTCCCGGTGGAGGGGTACGCCCCCGACCCCAACCGCGTCCAGTGGAACGAGGCACTCGCGAAACCGCTGTTCGAGGCGATCCGGCACGACGACGAACTGCCCGCCGCGCCGGCGAAGCCCGGCCCGGCGAAGCCGGCGCCGCCCGCGCCCGGCAAGGTGAACGTCACCGTCGTCGACGCGGGCGCACGGGACGAACGGGTCGAGCGCGTCGCGAAGCAGCTCCGGCAGCGCGGCTACAAGGTGGCGAAGAAGGTGGAGAAGGCCGCCGACGCGCCGGCGAGCCGCCTCGTCTACGCGCCGTCCGCCGAGGCGCAGGCGTCGGCGCTCGCGCGGGACGTCCCGAACGCGATGCTCAGCGCCGACCCCGCCGGTCCGCGGGACGGTGTCCGGCTCGTCATCGGCAAGAACGGCGTCCGGCTCGCCCCGCCCGCCATCAACAGGATCGGCGGAGGCGTCAAGGCCGGCCGCAAGCTCTGCGGCTGAGACGCTCGGCCCACGGCTTGACCCTCACGCCGCGTGAGGCTCGAAGGTGGGTGCATGAGCGACCACTACAGCGCGTTCGAGATCAGCCCCGTGCCTGCTCCCGGCCCGGACGCGGTTCCGCCGGAGCCGTTCCGCGGCATCTATGGAATGCCCGCGTTCGTGACGGTTCCCACGAGCGATCTGGCGGCCTCGGCGGACTTCTGGATCCGCGGGCTCGGGTTCTTCGACCTGTTCAGCATCCCCGGCAGGCTCGTGCACCTGCGCCGGTGGGCGTTCCAGGACGTGCTCCTCGTCACGGCGGAGAGCGTTCCGGAGCGACCGCCGGCGATGAGCGTCGGCTTCGCGTGCGTGCTCGGCCAGATCGATGACCTTGCCGAGGCGTGCCGCGCGATGCGCCCGGACTCGGTCGATGGTCCGCGGGACACGCCCTGGAACACCCGGGACCTGGAGGTGATCACCCCGGAGAACGCGCGGGTCGTCCTCACCGCGGCCAAGCCCTTCGATCCGGACAGCCAGGAGGCGCGGGACCTTGCAGCGATCGGGATCACCCCACCGGGCGCGGGCGACGACAATGAGGAGCATGCCTGATGCCACTGACCCCGACGGCCTGACCGTAGGTCAGGTCTCGACGCGTCTGGGCGTGACGGTCCGCGCACTGCATCACTGGGACGAGATCGGCCTGGCGTGCCCGTCGCTGCGCACGGCCGCCGGCTACCGGCTCTACACCGCCGGTGATCTGGAACGCCTCCACCGCATCGTCGTCTACAAGGAGCTCGGTCTCGGCCTGGGCAGGATCCGGGACCTCCTGGACGGCTCTACCGCGGACGTGCCCGGCGCGTTGCGGGCGCAGCGCGCCCAGGTCGCCGAGCGGATCGACCGTCTCCGGCGGCTCGGCGCCGGGCTGGACCGGATGATCGACGCCCACGAGCGCGGCCTGCTGCTGACCGCCGGGCAGCAGGCCGCGATCTTCGGCCCCCGGTGGAACCCGGACTGGCCCGCCGAGGCCCGCCGGCGCTACGGGCACACGCCGCAATGGCTCCAGTACGCCGAACGTTCGGCGTCCCGCGGTCCGGCGGAATGGCAGGCCGTCGCCGACGCCGTCGCCGACCTCGAACGCGCCCTCGCGGACGCGATGGACGCCGGCGTCACACCCGGCAGCCCAGAAGCGGACCGACTCGTCGAGCGGCACCGCGAGGTCTTCGCCTCGTATTTTCCGCTCACCAGGCAGATGCAGGTCTGCCTGGGCCGCAGGTTCGAGGCCGATCCGGAGTTCGCGGCCCACTACGACGGCATCCGCGCCGGCCTGGCCACGTGGTTCCGTCAGATCATCGACGCCGGCGCACGCGCCCACGGCATCGACCCCGACACGGCGACCTGGCAGTAGAACTCCGGCACGACCGCCGTGGGTCAGGTCACGGCCATGAACATCACGACGAGCGCGACCCCGGTCAGAAGGCAGCCGAGGGCGGCCAGGGTGACCGAGCCCGCCTGGCCGCGTCCGGAGGAGGTGTCCATCCGCGCCGACCGCGGGTCCCGCGGGTCGTAGAGCACGTCCACCTGGTGGCCCTTGAGTCTGAGGAGCTCGTAGGATCCGGCGTTCGTCTGCCCGACGGTCTCGATGTCCGCACCGTCCAAGGTGCGGAAACGCAGAATGGGGAAGTACTCGTAGGAATCGGTGCGCGACACCCGGTGTGTCCCTACGACGACGCCCGGAACCCGCTGTGCCGCGGCCAGGAATGAGCGGCCGGCGCGGTAGCGGTGAACGCCTCCGATGCCGAAACCCGCGCCGAAGACCAGCAGGAGGAGTCCGAAAGCGAAGTTCGACATCACCAGCACCCACTCAGCGGCACCGCCACACTCTAGGGCACCTGGGCGTCGTGAACGACCGCTCAGGCGTAGAGCACGATTCCGGCGAGGGCTCCGGCGAGCATGAACGGGCCGAACGGGATCGTCGACTTGAACCGCGCCCGGCGCGCGACCAGCAGACCGGCGGAGTACAGGCCGCCGAACAGGAACATCGCGAGCACGCCCAGCAGCCAGGCGTCCGCCCCGAGCCAGCCGAGGTAGAGGCCGAGCACGCCGGAGAGCTTGACGTCGCCGAGCCCCATCGCCGACGGGACGATGAACCACTGCACCAGGAACAGGGCCCACAGGACCGCGAGGCCGATGAGCGCCGACGTGAACCGGTGGCCGCCGTCGTCGGTGAACGGTGCCGCCGCCCCCAGGAGGGCGATGCCGAGCGGATAGGACGTGAGCGTCAGCGGGTCGGGCAGCCGGCGCAGATGGACGTCCACGACGGCGAGGGCGACGCCCACGACCATCAGGTAGGCGAACGCGGGGAGGTCGGGGCGCGGGCCGGTCAGCCAGGCGAGCAGCGCCACTCCGAGTGCCGCGCCCACCGCCGCCGGGACCGCGTGGCGCCGGATCGGGACGGTCCAGTCGGCGCGCCAGGACCATGCCGAGGGGGACGGCTCCTCGACCGCGGACCCGGTCACGCGGGGCCGCCCGCCGGCTCGTCCCGCCTCACCATCCTGGCCTCGCATCACAGGTCGGGGATATCCGGGGATGTTACCGAGCGGCCCGCCGCCGCGCCAAGGCGCCGGACGGGGCGAGGAGCGGGCTCCCCGGGGAGCGGTCATCCGAGGACGGTGAAGCTCGACACCACCTGCGGCAGCCCGGCCGCGTCGAACTTCGCCTGCGCGCCCCGCACCGTCAGGTCGAGCATCGTCCGGTTCCGGGTGAGCGCGTAGACGTCGACGCTGCGGATCTTGACGGTGAGCCCGCCCTGGAAGCGGGCGTCGTACTCGGTCTCGATCCGGCGCGCCTCCCGGGCGCCCGCCACCTTCGCCGCGGTCTCGCTGACCACGCGCCGCCCGTTCACCTGGTTGACGGCGCGGGCCTGCACCATCATGTCCCGCATCGAGCCGTCGTAGCCGTCGACGCGGGAGACGATGACCTGGCCGCCGCTGCCGTCGTTCGCCGCGTTCGGCGGATGCCCTTCGACGAGCGGCCAGTTGTTGTCGTCGGTGGAGGTGCGGAAGACCCAGCCGGACGGGTGCGCGAACGCGTACACGTCGCCCTTGTAGAGGGTGTACCCCTCGGGCGGTTTCGGCGGGGCCGCGGGACCGCCGCCCCCGCCCGCGTCTCCGCCGCCCCCGTCTCCACCGCTTCCGCCTCCGCCGCCTCCGCCGCTTCCGCCGCCGGAGCAGCCCGCGGCGAGCGACAACGCGCACAGCAGGACGGCGAGACGGGACATCAGGCTCCTCATGCTCATGCCTGCCACATCATCAGCGCGAAGAAGCCGAGGCCCGCCCCGATCGCCAGCATGACCAGGGTCATCACGACCACGTAGGTCATGCCGAACTTCAGGTGGGCGCGCTTGGGCTCGGCCGGATCGTAGAGGACCTCGACGGTCTCGCCGACCTTCCGGTCATGCTCCGACTTCTGTTCGAGGGTGTACTCCCGCCCGTCCGCGGCCCGGTAGCGGACCTGGAGCCGGGCGGTGGACACGCCGTCCCCGGAATGCTCCACGTTCCGGCCCGCGACCTGGCCGTAGGCGAGCTCGGCCCGGCCCAGGAACCCGAGCCTGCGGACCAGGAAGGCGGGCGCGGAGACCAGGAGCGCCGCGGCCGCCAGGGTGGTGAGGCTCGCGATGACGACCTGCATCGCGCTCACCGCCCCCGCGCGGCGCCGAGCCGCGGAGAGATCAGGACGCCGGCGACGCCCCCGCAGAGGGTCGCGCCCAGGTAAAGCGACCCGGCGGCGCGTTCACCGCCCGCCCAGGTGGGGACGGCGAGCAGCGCGACCACGCCCACCGGTCCGGCGAGGGCCAGCGCCGAGCGGACCCAGGCCGCGCCGCTCAGCCGGCGGACGGCCAGTCCCCCGGCGACCGCCGCGCCGAGCAGCAGGACGACGCCGCCGACCACGGTAGCCGTCCAGAAGAAGCCCGAGCCGAGGACGGCGTCCGCGGGCAGCACGCCGACCACCACGACGCCCAGCATGAGCAGGACGAGCGTGCCGGCCATCACCAGCGCGCCCTCGCCGACCGCGCGCAGCTCCGGTCTCACCCCGGCCCCCGGCTCAACGATGGCATTCGGTCCATGGCACCCATCCTTGTCCATCTCGCCAGATCTTCGCGCCGGTCAGCACGGAGTGGCCGTTCTCGCCTTCGAGACGCACCGCTCCCTCGCCCCTGCGCTTGCCGAGCCCTTCGATGCCGCCGCTGAGACCTCCGGCGGACTCGTCGTAGGTCAACTCTGTCACCGTGCCGCGCTGCCTGAAGAGCTCGTCGAGTCTTCGTCCCTGCGGTGTCAGCTGGTTGACGGCCGACCCCAGCCCGGTCTTCCAGGTGAGGGCGCCCTGCGCCATCAGGCGCGTCGCCTCGGCCCGGTTCAGCGGATCTCGTAGGTCGAGCGCGTAGTTCGTGGTCGTGCGCCCCCCGCTGAAGGCCGGCAGCGGCACCTGGCCCGTGATCGGGACGTTCTTGACGGGCGAGACGTTGCCCCGCAGCCGCGCCGTCCAGGAGAACGTCGCGGAGCGGGTGAACTCCACCGGGTTCCCGTGCTTGTCGAGCGTGTACTGCAGATCGTTCTGGCCGATGAACTCGACGGTCATCCCCGCCTTGAGCCCTCTCTTCACGGCGGTGGAGACGTAGGTACGCAGCTTGGGCGGCACCTTGAACTCCGGCCCGAACTTCTTCTGCCCCTGCTTCTCCAGATAGGTGACCACAGCGTTCGCGCCCCGCTGCGTGACCTGCTTGGGGAGCTTGCTGAGGTCCACCAGGACCGTCGGGTCGGTGAGCGCCTTGTCGCGGAGGTTGAGGATCCAGTTGCCGTCCTTGTCGCGGGCGACTCCCCCCATCGACCAGAACCGGGTCGGCGCGTTCGCGTCGACGACCTCGCCCGGGAGCGGGATGCTCGGCGTCGCCCCGCCGGCGGGCCCGACCTCCACCGACGTCTTGTCCGGCGTCTTCAGGGAGGTGTCGCCGAGCCATTCCCGCAGTTTGTCGCCGACGAACGGCACTTTGAGCAGCGGGGCGATGGCCGGGTTGTACTCCACCGACTTCTTGGCGAGCGCGGTGGCGTACTTGCGCGGAAAGTCCTTGGCCTCTTTCTCGTTGTCGAACGAGAAGGTCTGCGTCCCGGTGCCGTTGCCGCCGAGCCACGCGCCTTTCAGGAACGGCAGGTTGGGGGCGGCGGCGCCGAGTTCCCCGAAGCCGCCGACATCGACGACCCAGCGGGCCTTGCCGTCGTTTCCGATGACCTTGGTGATCGTGTAGAAGACCCGGACGCTGCCGCGGACGTTGACGTACCGGACGGGCACGATCACCGTCAGGTCGCGGTACCCGATGTCGCGGTCCCCGGAGCAGATCGGCTCGGGTTTCGTGACCGGCCGGACGGGCTGCGTCGGCGACGGCGAGGGGGTCGGGCTCCCGGACGGCGACGGGCTCCCGGACGGCGACGGGCTCCCGGACGGCGACGGCGAGGGCCCGGTCGGCGTACCCGTGGGGCTGTCGGTCGGTTCACCCGTCGGCTCGTCGGTCGGTTCACCCGTCGGGCCGCCCGAAGGATCACCGGTCGGGCCGTCCGAGGGATCACCCGTCGGGGCGTCCGAAGGATCACCGGTCGGGCCGTCCGAGGGGGCGCCCGTGGGATCTCCGGTCGGCCCGCCCGTGTACGTGGGGCCCGGGCTGTCGGCCACCGGCGGGGGCTCCTCGTCCCCGCAGCCGAGCCCGCCCACCCGCAGCACCTTGCAGATGGCGTCCTCGGTGCCGGTCGTGACCGCGGCGGCGACCCCGGAAACGGCGATGACGGCGAGAATGGCGCCGATGAGCAGAATCGCGGCGAGATAGCTGACCGGCCCCTCTCCGCGATCACGAAAAGTCCCGGTGCCGTTCATCTTCCCGCCACCCGTCGGCACGCAAGCGAAGGTACGGGAGGCGTTCACGGGGCGAACGGGCCCACGGGCCCATCATGGGCCCAATATCAGACAGGTGCCATTGAAACCGGCTACAGAACCGAGATATGGACGTGGTCGAAATGGTTCTGCGTGATGCTGCCGCGGTCCTCCATCGGCCGCCAGCCCTCCGCATGCCGCTGCGGGTTGTAGATGTGCTGGCGGTAGATGACGTAGTAAATGCCGAGTTCTCGGGCATTGGCGTAGGCCCAGTTGGCGATGGCGAAACCGAGCTCCGCCTCCGACTGGGACGGGCCGTTCGGGCCGCTGATCATGAAGTCGCAGGCGCGGCCGAGGGGGTGCTCCCCGCCGCCCGTGATGCCGCCGTTGGCGCGGTAGCACCCGATGCCCTTGGGCACCGTGAACTTCTGCTTGATCAGGTCGCGGACGCAGCGCATCCGGGGGGTGATGTTCTCGGGGCCCATCGGGCCGCCCTCGGGGCACGTGCTCGCGTCGGGGAGCATCGCGCTGAAGCCCTCGCCGCCCGGGATGACGGGACGGCCCTTGTACTCCTCGTCCTCCTTGGCGACCAGCCGGATCTTGAACAGCCGCAGGAGGACCCGGCGGGGCGCGCGGTAACCGCCGGACGTCCAGATCTTGATGTCGTCGCAGTACAGCTCGTGGAACAGGATCATGCCGTCCCCGTCGCCGTCGTCACCGGGCGTCGGGAAGGTGACGCCCCGGCAGGGCGGCAGTTGCAACTGGGCGATCGCGGAGGCCGTGCCGTAGCTCTTGGCGATGCCTTCCTTGCCCTCGGAGTCGGTGCACAGGTTCCGGCGCTCGGCGAGGTCCTTGCGGTCCTTGGCGGTGAGCTCGTCCTCGTCCTTGAGCCGGCAGTCGGCGCTGCGCACCGACACCTTCATCGTGTAGCCCCTGGCACCGGACGGCCTGACCTTCTCCGTCACGACGGTGTCGTTGCGGCGCGCGTAGTCCTCCGCCGACCGGTGGTACGGGAGCTTGTCCTGGTCGACCTTGATGTTGGGCGCGATCGCCCAGAGGCCGACGTCGTTCGGCAGCATGCCGAGCATGGCGACCCGGATGACCTCGTCCCGCAGCGGCTTGACGGCGCCGATGGCCGCCGCGTCGGCACCGCTCTGCGCCCGGGTCCGCATGTCGTTGGCGTGCGCCAGCGGGACGAGCATGACGGTGAGCGCGACCGTGCACACGCAGGCCATCAGCATGACGATCTGCGTGGATCCTTCGTCGCCGCGGCCCCGCCGCCAGCGCGCGAGCTTCACCAGGTCACCACCGGATGCGCGGGAGCTTGCATGATCGCTCCAACACTAGGAGAGGGGGCCGCGGGGTCACAGGGTCCCAGGGCCCAATCCTGGGCGAAGCGGCCGCGGGTCAGCGGTCGCCGAACCAGCCGTCCTTCTCCTCGACGGCGAACGAGCCGAGGATCGTGGCGAGCCGCTCCTTGCCGGCGGTGCCCTCGGGCGACCGGGCGATGACGTCCAGCAGCCGCCGCTTCTCCGTCAGGACGAACGTCTCGGTGAGCCGCATCCGCACCTTCGCGCCCGTCACCGTCTTGATCTCGGTCGAGTAGTGGAAGCGGTGCGCGGCCTCGGCCCCGGACACCATGACCGGCTCCTCTTTCTCGATCTCGTAGCCGGAGCGCGGTGCGGCCCCGCGGAACTGGACGAGCTTGTCCAGCAGGGAGTTGCGCCAGTCGCCCCAGTCGATGACCTGCACCTCGGCGGAGCGGGTGCCGTCGTCGCGGGACGGGCCGTTGAACTGGACGGACGGGCGGCTGCCGGCCTTGCCCTCCCGCACGCCCCAGTCCGACGGGTAGTCGAGCTGGAAGCGGTCGCCGTGGTAGCGGCTCAGCCCGGCGGGGGGCTTGTCCCCCGTCACCGCGCCGCAGGCGGCGAGAGCGGCGAGCAGGGGCGCGATGAGCAGGTGACGCTTGAGCACGAGAGCAATGTAGGCGCCGCTTCCGGTCGCCGTTGTGAGCCCGGGGACCCATTCTGGGCCCAATTGGCCCGATCCGGTCACCGATGCGGTAAACCTTTGCGGGCTGTCAGGCGTCCATGTCAGCCGTCCGCGTCACCCGGCATGGGGCGGACGGCGCCGGACGCCCGTATCCGTCCCGGCGCGAGCCGGCGGGCGAGGGGCAGGCTCAGGGCGATCAGTCCGCCGAGCGCGCAGCCCGCCGCGATCCACCCGAGCCGCACCGGCGCCGGGTGCGCGTCGCCGGCGACCCGCGTCCCGACCGCGACCACGACCGCGGCCACCGCCACGGGCGCGCCGGCCGCCAGCGCCACGGGAAGCGGTCCCGCGCGTCCCGCCGTCCGGGTTCCGAGGAGCACGGCCAGGAAGACGACCGGAAGCACGAGCCACACCGCCCGCGGAGCGGTGAGGGACACCGCCTGCTCCCCCACCGCGGTGAGCAGGACCGTCAGCCCGGCCGCGAGAAAGTCCCGGCCGAAGGCGGGAAGGACGCCGGCCGCGCTGCCGATGACGACCGCCGCCATCGCGCCCCCGTACATGGCGGGCTCGGTCTCGGCGAGGATGAACGGCATCGCCTTTACCGAGAACAGCGCGACCAGCACGGCGGTCACCGGCACGGCGACGAGCGTGCGCGAGGACGGCCTGCCGATCCGCCGGTCGGTCCTGTCGATGGCGATCCAGGAGGACAGGACGGCGGACGCCGCGCACGCCCGGACCACCGCCACCGCGGCCGACGACACGTCCAGGCCGGACACCCGGATCACGGAGAACTGGAGCAGCAGAGTGGCAGTGCCGACGATGATGCCGATCAGTCCCGCCATCGCGCTCACCCCGCGTGCGCAGCCGCCCAACTGGTTCCGTAGCGGGACGATACCGGCCGAAGATCGGGCAGGGATGGGCCTGGAAGCCCATCCCTGCCCGCTCGCGGGACCCAAGTTGACTGGGCCCGGACAACCGCGTCCGGCCGCGCCGTCAGGCCCCTCCGGCCGCCGACCGGACGCACTCAGGACGCCGCCATCCGCAGGACTCCCCAGAGGGAGGAATAGGTGTCCGTCCACACGGGGCCGGTGGGGGCGACGTCGTGCCAGCGGCCGGGGCGTGCGCGGAGCGGGTGCAGATCGGCGGCGCCGCGCGCGACGACCACCCACTGCGATTTCAGGCCGGCGTCCGTTCCGTCCCCGCCGATCCGCGAGATCGCGGTGAGCCCTTCGGCCCCGGCGGTCGCGCCGAGCATCGGCGCGAGGTCGAGGTGGCGGTTGCTCACATGGAACGCGAGGACGCCGCCGGGCCGGAGCTTGCGGAGGTAGAGGCGGAGGGCCTCGCGGGTGAGCAGGTGGGCGGGCACCGCGTCGGAGCTGAAGGCGTCCAGCACGATCAGGTCGTAGGAGCCGTCCGGGGACGCGGCCAGCCGCAACCGCCCGTCGCCGGCGAACGTCCGGACGTCGCACGGGCAGTCCCGCAGGTACGTGAAGCGTTCCCGGGCGACGCGGATCACAGCGGGGTCGATCTCGTAGAAGTCGAACCGCTGGCCCGCCCGGCCGTACGCCGCGACGGTCCCGGCGCCGAGGCCGACGGCGGCCACCCGGCCGATGCCGCCGTACGCGGCGAAGACGTCGCCGAGGGGGCCGCTGCGCGCGTAGTACGCCGTCGGGGTCCGGTGCTCGGCCGGGTCGCGGAGCTGCGTGCCGTGCACCGTGGTGCCGTGCACGAAGTCGCGGCGCGCCTCCCTGTCGATGATCTTGTAGGCGCCGAAGAAGGTGCGCTCCCGGTGCGGCGAGTCGCGGTACTGGACGCCGATGAGCAGCAGGACCGCCGCCGCCACGAGGAGCGCGAACGGGCCGCGCGTCCGGGTCAGCAGCACGCACGACGCCACGGCGAGGAGCGCGCCGAGCAGGATGCCCCACACACTGCCTGCCAGCGTCCACAGCAGGAGCGTGAGCGTGGGGCCGGTGAGGAGCGCGGCCTTGCCCGTGCGTCCGAGCTTCGGGGACGTGCGCGGCCCCACCCACAGCAGCAGCCCGAGGGACGCCACCACCAGCGGGAGCTCGGCGACCCAGTCGAACAGCACCGGCGCGAGGAGGCCGTTGAACAGCCCGCCCAGCGTCCCGCCGAGCGAGACCAGCAGGAAGAACTCGGTCAGCCGCGCGGGGCCCGGGCGGTCCCGGGCCAGCAGGCCGTGGCAGGCGAGGCCGCCCGCGCCGAGGACGAACAGGTCCAGGACCAGCCCGTAGGCGGGCAGGGCGTCGCTGAACTGGACGAACAGCACCGGCAGGATCGCGGCGCACGCCGCCGCCGCCGTCACCGCCGGGGGCAGCCACCGCCGGGTCGGGACGGCGAAGGCGACGATGAACGTGAGCAGGTACAGCGCGAGCGGCACCACCCACATCAGCGGCACCGGGGCGATGTCGGTCGACATGTGCGTGGTGACGCCGAGCATCAGCGACGAGGGCAGGAACGCCAGCCCCAGCCAGACGCCGCGGCGCCGCCAGGTGATGGTCTCGCCCGGTTCCGCCGCCTCGCGGGTCTCCTCCGCGGGACGCCGGACGCGCACCACGACCGCGCACGCCGCCATCAGCACGGCGAACAGCACGTACCCGGCCGACCACCAGCGGGTCTGCGCCGCGAGGCCGGCCGCGGGCTCGATCACGAACGGGTAGGCCAGCAGCGCGGCGAGGCTCCCGGCGTTGCCCGCCGCGTAGAGGAAGTACGGATCGTCCGAGCGCGGCAGCCGCGACCACGAGTACCAGCGCTGGACGAGCGGGCCGGTCGTCGCGAGCACGGCGAACGGCGCCCCCACGAGCACGGCCAGGACCAGCAGGAGCCACAGCGCGGCCGGCGCCCCCTCCGGCGCGACGGTCCACTCCGGCAGCGCGAGGGGCAGCACGGCGAGCGGCAGCGCCACCAGCCCCAGGTGGACGAGCGGCTGGCGCCGGCGCCCGAGCCGCCGCTGGGACCAGTGCGCGTACGCGTACCCGGCGAGCAGCGCGCCCTGGAAGAACAGGACCGCGGTGTTCCACACCATCGGCGAGCCGCCGTAGGCGGGCAGGAGCAGCTTGGCGACCATCGGCTCCACGGAGAACAGCAGCCCGGACGCGACCAGGGACGTCGCCGTGTACAGCACGACGGCCGGCACCGCCCCCGCCGGGGCCGCGCCGGCGCCCGCCTCGCCCCCGGCGGCGACGGCGGTGTCCGCGTCCGCGTCCAGGGACATCGCGTCAGACCGTGTAGGGCACGGGCAGGTCCTTGACGAGCGTCACGACCTTCTCCCGGGTCTTCCCGTCCCTGGCGACGGTGAGCTCGCGGCGCTCCAGCGCCCGGTCCCGGACGACGTACGCGGTGACCGCGAACCCCTTCCCCCTGGCGACCGCCGCCGGCGCCGCGATGTCGGGGCGGTACCGGGCGATGACGCGGTCGCGGCGCCGCGCGGCCTCCCCGGTGATGTTCGGGCGGAACCTGATCTCGTCGACCGAGCCGACGATGTAGGTGAGCTTGCCGGGCGGGCGGGTGGTCTCCAGGTAGAGGCGGGCGAGCGCCGTCGCGGCGGCCGGGTCCGCGACGGCGGTGCCGTCCGCCTCCGTCATCGCGGTGAACGCCTTCGGGTCGCCGGTCAGCAGCAGCGCCCGCGCGCCGCCGCTCGCGACGTGCAGCCGCACCGGGTGCGCGCCCTGCCGGTAGTCGACCTGGTACACCCGCCAGCTCCGCAGGAACGGCGCGGGCAGCGGGGTCAGCCGGGAGCCGCCGCGGGTGACGATCGACGCCTCCTCCTTGCGGCCCTGCTGGGCGAGCGCGGCGGCGATCGCCCGGCGGACCTGCTCGTCCGGCCGCCGGTTCGGCGCGGACGACGAACCGCCGGAGGCGTCGCCCGCGCACCCGGCCGCGCCGAGCAGGGCCACGACGACCACCCACGCGATCACCGCTCGCCGCGTCCAGCGGTCAGCAGAAGACCCAGAGGAAGCAGCTCTTGTTCGCGTCATCCCACGCGTCTCCGTAGTTCTCGGGGTAGGTGTTCCCGTCCACTGAGGAGACCACCTCACCATTCTCGAAGGCTTCCTTCACGCGCCGCCGGCCCGCGTCCTCGCCGACCTGGCGCTCCCCTTCGGGGGTCAGCGGCGGCCTCTGCGCCTGGGCCCGCGCCCTGTTCTCCGCGGCGATGGCGTCCCGGTAGGCCGCCTCGTACTCGGCCTGCAGCAGCGTATCCGGCGGGGCGTTGTTCTTCCCCCGCACCCGCTGCAGCTCCTGGTTGTTCTTGATCTCGTCGAGGACGCCCTGGGTCTCCTCGTCGATGGCCCGGTCGACGTACTCCTCCCGGCCCATCTTCTTGGGGTCGGGCACGTTGCGGTTCTTGGCGTGGTTGACCTCGTGGATGAAGGTGTTCGCGCGCTCTTCGGGCGTCTGCGAGGTGTCGATGTAGAACACCTTGTCATCGTCGCTCCAGTAGGAGCCGCCGCCCTTGCGGTAGACGACGCGGACCCCGTTGTCCTTCACCCACCGGAGCGCGTCACGGCCCATCTGGGTCTCGTTGAGGACCGCCTCGGTCTCGGTCTGCGCCCTCGGCTTCGGCGGTGGCGGCGGCTGCTCGACCGACGGTCCCGGGCTGGGGCTCGGTTCCCGGGGCGGCCCCTGCGTCTCGGTGCCGCCGGTGGGCGGCGCGGACGTCAGGCCCGGCCCCGACGGCCCGGCCTCGGTGCGGGGCTGCTCGGCGCAGCCGGCGTCCCCGGACACCTCGCAGACCGCCGACTCCAGGCCGCCCGCGACCTTCCCGCCGAGGGGCGAGGTGGCCACCACCGCGACGACGGCGGCGAGGACGAGGATCACCGCGATATGGCTGACGGCCCCCTCACCGCGATCTCGACCTGGACGCACGATGCCTCTCCTAGGGCCGGTACAGCGGGGATGCCGGTAAAAGCGGGGATGAAGGCATCGAACCCCGCCCGGACCGCCCGGCGCATGGGCCCCGAGGCCCCATCCGGACCCCAACGCCCGACCCTTCCGGCGGGTGCGGCGCGCTGGGCCCCCGGCCCCAAATCCGGACCCAAAGTGCAGGTGGCGGTGCTTCATCCCATTCAGCCCAGGGCCCGGCGAGCCTAGAGTGAGCCGGTGACCGAGCCTCTCGCTCCGCCCGAACCGCCTGCTCCGGCCGTCCCCGCCGAGCCGCGGGCCCGGCGGTCGTGGCTCTGGCTGCTGCCCGCCGGGTGGCTGGCCCAGGTCGTCGTCCGGCTGATGCTGACGCGGGGCCTCGACGCCCCGCCCGTGTATCCGGACGAGACCGGCTACCTCGTCGCGGCGCGCTGGTTCACCGGCGGCCCCGGCACCGACCTCTCCGGCGCCACCTTCTACCAGGGCGGCTACGCCCTGCTCCTGACGCCCGCGTACCTGGTCGGCGACGACCCGGCCGTGGTGTACAGGATCGCCCTCGCCATCAACGCGCTGATCGGCGCCACCGCCTTCCCGCTCGGCTTCGCGGCGCTGCGGCGGCTCGGGCTGACCCGCCGGAGCGCCCTTCCCCTCGCCTGGACGGCCGCGTTCCTCCCGGCCACCACGTTCTGGTCCGGCGTGGCGATGTCGGACGCGCTCCTGCCCGTCCTCGTCCTGGCCTGGCTGCTCTGCCTGGACCGGTTCGTGCGGTCGCGCGGGGCGGGCGCGGCGGTCGGGGCGAGCCTGCTCGCCTGCTACGCGCTCTCCGTCCACAGCCGGGGCATGGTCGTCATGGCCGTGCACGCTCTCGTGCTGGTGGGGTGCCTCGTGCGCGGCGGGAACCGGCGCCCCGCGCTCATCGGCACGGCCGTCGCTGTGCTGGGCGGCGTAGCCGTCACGCTCTTCAACTCCGTCGTGCGCGACCGGCTCTACCCGGACGGCACGTTCGAGGGCTCGGACCTGCTGTGGACGCGGCTGACCACGCTCGACGGGCAGGGCTGGGCGCTCGCGGGCGCCGTCGGGCAGCTGTGGGCGATGCTCGCGGCGACCTGGATGCTCGGCGGCGTCGCGCTCGTCCTCATGGTGCACGCGGTGGGACGGCGCACCGCCCCGCCCGCCGACCGCGTCATGGCGGGGGCCGTCCTCGCCACCACCGCCGGGATCGCCTACGCGACCGCCGCCGGCCTGCCCGACGAGGTGCGGTACGGGAACCACGCCTACGGCCGCTACCTGTCGTGCCTCGCGTTCGTCTACGTGCTGGTCGGCCTGGCTGCGCTCGTCCGCATGACGCGGGTGGCGAAACCCGTCGTGCTCGGCGCACTCGTGTTCGCGGGCTGCGGCGCGGTGGTCGCGCTGCGCATCTCCGGCATGAAGCCGTCCACCCACATCTACCTGCAGTTCGACTTCCCGGAGGTCGGCCTGCTCGGCGGATTCTGGACGGGGCTGAAACCGCTCTGGACGACGCTCACCGCCTGCGGCCTGCTCCTGCTGTTCTGGGGAGTCCGGCGCTTCGGGCCCGTCGCCCTCGTGGCGGTCATGATCGCCGTCAACCTCAGCGCGGCGCTGCTGATGCCCGCCGTGCTCCTCCAGCCGCGCGCCGAGCCCGTTCCCCCGGTCGGTGAGGCGCAGCGGGGCGGAGTCGCCGTCGCGGCGTCCCTGAACGAGCAGCACATCCGCTCGCTGCTCATCTACTCACGGCTGGCGTTCCGGGTCTCCTGGACGGAACTGGAGAAGTTCGATCCGGCCGGCGGCCCGCCCGAGGGCGCCTGCACCGTCGTCGTCGGGCAGCCCGAGGGAACCGCCGCCGTGGCCACCTGGCCCGCTCACCCGCCGGGCTGGCGCGCCCGGGAGGCCGAGCGCCGCGGGCTGAGGTGGGTCGTCTGGTCCGCGCCGTCCTGCCGCTGACGGAACCTCGCGATCACCTTCGGCAGGACGAGGTAGGCGGCCACCGCGTAGGCGATGCCGAGCAGGACGTCCAGGACGTAGTGCTCGCCGAAGTACACCACGCCGATCCAGATCGACACCGGGTACGCGACCAGCGGCCAGACCCAGCGCCAGCCGAACGCCTTCGCCGCGAACAGCACGAACAGCAGTGGGTACGCCGAATGCAGGGACGGCACCGCGGCCACCGCGTTCGGCGACAGCTGCCGGTAGAACGTGTCGTAGGAGCCGCCGCCCATCGCGCTCCACACGCTGCCCGTCACCCGCTGGATGGGTTCGATGTGGCCCTCCTGCGCCGCCATCCACGGCGGAGCGGCGGGATAGGCCAGGTAGGTGACGAACGCCGCCAGCGACAGGCCGACGAGGCAGAGCACGAACGTCCAGTACATCGACGGCCGCTTCTTCCACAGCACCGTGGCCAGCACCAGCGGTGCCACGAAATGGAAGGTGTAGAGCACGTAGAAGTAGAAGTCGTACCACTGGTCGCCGCCGCGCCAGAGCCGCTCCTGCAGCCACTCGGTCGGCAGCCCGCCCCCGGCGAGCCACCGGTCGAACTCGATCATCGCCGTGTAGTGGACGTGATCGTTCAGGTCGTCGGCGATGCCCGCGAAGGCCTGGTACAGCATCAGCAGGGCCAGAAAGGGCCCGAGGCGCTTCAGGAACACCCGGGACTGCCCGAAGATGGCGAACAGCGCCAGCAGGATCAGGAAGACCGCGTCGGGCGTCCAGAAGACGACCTTCCGCGTGATGACGTACAGGAGGAGCAGCACACCGGACACCCGCGCCGCGAGAATCCAGAAATCCCTGCGGCCGAACTGTCCGAGTACTCCCCGGGTACGGCCTTCGTTGTCCGGGATTTGCTCCAGGCGCCGCGGTGCGTCCTCTACCAGTTCAACCCCAGGGCCCCCGCCGGCCGAATCGACGCTCATTCTCGGACGCTATCCCGCGGTCCATCCGCTTCCCAGGGCCCCCGGACCCAATCGGGCCCGGGGGCTCAGATCGGCGAACCGCTCAGCTGACCGTCAGATTCTGCACCGGCTGGAATCCCGGAATCTGCACGTTCGCGGTCTTGACCTCCGGGGGAAGCTTGAACATCGCCCACAGGGTGTATTCCTCACCCTTCTCGACCGTGTAGTCGTCCGAGGGCGTGACGTTGAGGTTGGGGCCCAGCGTCTCCCTGTTGACGGAGTCCCGGACGGGACGGTAGCGAAGCGAGCCGGAAACGATGGCGGCCAGGCTGGTGCTGGCTTCCGCGTAGATGCCGCTGTAATCGTGGGAGGAGCTCCAGGCGTCGAGCGGCTTGTCGTCATCGTTGCGGAGCGTCCAGACCAGGGACACGAAGCCGTTGCGGTCGCGCCTGAGCTCGTTGATCCGCACCTCGGCCTTCGCGGGCCATTTGCCCTCGACCACCTTCGGGGGGCTGCCGCTGGGCGCGGTCCCGAGAACGGGCAGCTTCCCGTCCGCGGACGGGGTGGGCGGCGCCGCCGGCGCCGCGGGCGGCGGGGACGGGGGCTTCGGCTTGGGGAACAGGACGGTCACGCGCCGGTTGACCCTGCGCCCCTCCTCGTTCTCGTTCGAGGCGATCGGATCCTTCGATCCGTGCCCGCGCACCTGGTAGTTGATCCCCTGCCGGGTGACGAGCCGCTCCAGAGCGGCCTTCACCGTCTGCGCGCGGCGCTCCGAGAGCGGGTCGTTGATGGCGTCGTTGCCGCTGTTGTCGGTGTGGCCGTCGATCTTCACCGTGGTGCCCGCGGACTGGTCGATCTTGGCCGCGACGTCCTTGAGCGCGGCCTGCGCCTTGGGAGTGAGGTCGGCCTTGTTGAGGGCGAAGAGCACGTCCGTCGAGAGGCGGACCCGCAGGTCGTTCCCGTCGTCGTCCTGGGACTTGGTCTCGTCGTCGACCTGGACCGTGAGCGGGAAGACCTGGGGCTCGCCGCCCTTCACCGTGTTCGGGTCGGCCTTCGCCCCGCCATCGTCCACCACGACCTGCTCGGCCGGGCGGCTGCCCAGCTGGACGTCGAGGAACGGCGGAGCGGACGGGAACATCACGTCCATGTGCGTCACGTCGCCGGGCGGGGCAGGGAAGACCGCCACCAGGTCCGTGCTGCCCTTGGGCGGCACGGACGGCCACCCGCGGGTGCAGAGGCACGCACCGTTGAGATAGCCCATGGGGAAGTGGCGCTTGGAGTTCTTTCCGTCCAGCAGGGAGACGCCGGCGATCGAGTTCGTATTGAGCTTCGGCGTGTTCCAGGGGACCTTCAAGGCACCCCCGAAGGAGTACTTCTGATCCCTGTCGTTCCGGACCCGCCACCGCGCGACGACCGCTTTCGGCGAGACCCGGTCGAGGGCCATCAGGTCCACCTTGATATCCGACCCCACGGCGAGGGGACGGGTCTGGATGGGAGCGTTCGGCGACCCCCGACCGGCCGCGGGAGGCTTTGTCCTCTTGGGTTCATCCTCCTTGTCTCCACCACCACAGGATGCCAAGAGGAGCGTGATGAGCGCGGTCACCGACCCCGCCTTCACCAAGGCACGCATACCGAAACCCTTCCCGCGTCGCAAACGTGCGAACACGCCAATGTGGAGAACCGGGAATCCCGGTCCTCCACATTGGCGAAGACTCGTTTGACCACTTTTTCCGTTGCGGCCCCGAAAGGTGCGATCAGCTGGCGCTCGCGCCCGAGCCCGGCTCGGTCTCCGAGACCTTGTCGATCGCGCCCTCGATACCGTTCTGGATCTTCTCGCCGATGCCGGAGACGGCGATCGCCGCCAGGATGCCGGCGATGAGAATGATGACCGCGATGTAGGAAACCGCGCCCTCTCCCCGGTCCGACTTCGCCAGTGCCGCACGCGTCCGCATTCCAATGAACATCTCGGCTCGCTCCCCTTTTTCGCTTCGCCTTGTGACATTCAAGGTACGGATCGGGGAATGCGGAACACAGGGTCCGAAGGCCCAAGCTGGACCCATTCGTGGGGCCCATCAGCGGTCCCCCACCGCGGTGCCCAGCCAGCGGGCGATGGCGGCGGCGCGGTTCTCCACCGCGAGCTTGGCGAAGATGCGGTTGACGTGGTTCTTCACGGTCTTCTCCGTGAGGAACAGCTCGCTCGCGATCTCCCGGTTGGCGCGGCCCTGCGCGATCAGGTCCATGACCTCGGCCTCCCGCGCCGACAGCCCGTACCGGGCGCGGTCGGCGTTGCGCGGGCGGTCCTGGGCCGGCTCCTTGACCGCGTTCATCAGCGCCGTGATCGCCACCGGGGACAGCGGGTTGCCGGTGCCCGAGGCGGCCTGCCGGACGGCCGCCGCCAGGTCGTCGACGTCGAACGTGCCGTGCACCAGGTACCCGCTCGCGCCGCCGCGGACGGCGGCGCGGATGACGTCGGGTTCATCGGTGTAGGTCAGCATCAGCACGCGCGTGATGCCGCTCAGCGTCTGGAGGGCCGACACGCCGTCCAGGAGGGGCATCCGGACGTCCAGCAGCACGAGGTCCGGGCGATGCCGCTCGGCGAGCTCGATGGCGCGGCGGCCGTCGCCCGCCTCGGCGACGACCGTGGCGACGCCCGTCGCCTCCAGCAGGGACACGAGGCCGGACCGGACGACGGGATTGTCGTCGGCGACCACCACTCTGATCTCGCTCATGCCATCTCCAGATAGGGGGCGGGCGCCGCGGCGCCATCGGGGAACGGCACGGTGACGGTGACGGTGGTGCCCGCGCCCGGCTCCGAGGTCACCGCAAGCTCGGCTCCGGCGTGCACGGCGCGCTCCTGCATGCCGACCACGCCGTAGTGGCCGGCACGGGCCAGCTCGTCGACGTCCGCGGGCATCGCGAACCCCTTGCCGTGGTCGGCGATCGTGAGGACGACCCGGTCACCGCAGCCGCGGAGCCGCACCTCGATCGAGGGTGCGTCCGCGTGCCGTTTCACGTTCTCCAAGGCCTCGCGGAGGATCGCCGCGACCTCGTGCCGGGTGCGGATCGGCAGCTCGACGCCGGAGTCGGCGGACACCTCGGCCTTGACCCCGGTCGCCTCCGCCCACGCGTCGACGATGTCCTCGACGACCTCGCCGAGCGCCCGCTGCGCGGTGTCGGTGCGCAGCTCGGCGATCAGCTCCCTGGCCTCGCGGGAGGCGATCTCGGCCGCCGCGACGATGCGCTGGGCCTCCTCGCGGGCGCGGTCCGGGGAGCGACTCACCCAGGCGGGCAGCACCGCCGCCGCCATGGAGATGCCGCGCAGCGTCTTGACGAGCGAGTCGTGCATCTCGCGCGCCAGGCGGTTGCGCTCCTCCGCGGCCGCCGCCGCCACCTCGGCGCGGTGCCGGGCCTCGTCGGACCGCGCGAACTCGTCGAACAGCCGGCGTATCGCCGTACCGACGAAGCCCCCGATGAAGTAGCACAGCGGCATGCCGAGCACGGTCTGGAAGCTCACCACCCACGCCGAGTCCGCCGCCGCCGCGTAGTAGAGCAGCACCTGCAGGGGGCAGATGAGCAGCGTCCCGGACCACTGGAAGAGCAGGCCGGCCAGCGTCGAGGTGATGGCGGTGACCAGGAAGAACGGGCCGAGCACCCCGCCCACTTCCAGCGCCGCGTACGCGACGAGCGCGTCGAGGGCGAGCAGCACGGGGTACGCGATGAGCCGCGGGACGATCTCCTGCCAGCCGAACAGGGCGAGCGCGGACAGCGCCCCCACGCACGACAGCACGAAGATGGTCTCTAAGGTGGCCCGGTCGCCGGGGACCAGCAGCAGCGCCAGGCCGGACGCGAGCACCCGCACCTGCATGAGCAGGCGGAAGGTCGCGCCGATCCGGGCGAGCGGCGGGTCACTGGCCAAGGAGACCGCCACCCCCCGAGTTCAGGCCGAAGTACAGCGCGCCCATGATCAGCACGAGCATGCCCGGGACCATCATGAACGTGGTCACCATGGTGATCTTCGGTTCGGCGCGCTGCGCCCTGCGGCGGGCGAGCTGCGACGCCTCGCGCCGCATGTCCACGCTGATGTCGGCGAGCGCGCCCGCCAGCGGGGCGCCGAGCTCCTCGGCCTGCAGGATCGCGGTGACGAAGCTGGAGAGCTGCTCGCTGTTGTTGCGGCTGCGCAGGTCCTCGAACGCCTGCCGGAACGGCGTCCCGACCTCCATCTGGCGGAGCGTCGTCAGCATCTCGTCCGACAGGGCGCCCGGCATGCTCTCGGCGACCCGGCTGACGGCCTGCCGGAAGCTGAGGCCGGCGGTGACCGTGACCGCCAGGACGTCCAGGAAGTCGGGCAGGCCCTTCTGCAGCTCCTGCTGGCGCTCTTGGGACAGGTTCCACAGGACGACGTCCGTCTGGAACCAGCCGAACAGCAGCAGCGCCCCGCCGATGAACAGGTGGTCGGACAGCAGCATGATGACGCCGATCGAGCCCAGCACGAGGAGGGTGCCGGCCTTGTTCTTGGCGTACTGCTCCACGGTGAGCCCGTAAGGGCGGCCGGCGCGCTCGATCCGGCGGTTCAGCCGGCCGCGCGCCGCGGGGCTCATCGACCGCAGCAGCAGCGGCGCGAACAGGCCGCCGAACGGCTCGGTGATGCTGCCGAGCGGGCCGAACCCCTTCTTCTTGGGCTTCTTGACGACCGCGGCGAGCTCCTCGTTCACCTGCTGGCCGGAGACCCGGAGGTACAGGCCCCACACGAACAGGGCCACGCAGAGCGCGGCGCCGGCGGAGAGCGCGAGCGGCATCATCAGACGTCGATCCTCGTCATGCGGCGGATGATGTACAGGGCCCCGGTGAACAGGGACATCGCGATCAGCAGGATCATCTGGCCCAGCAGCGAGCCGGTCATCTTGTCGACCACATCGGGGGCGAGGAACGCGATGCCGAACAGCGTCGCCATGCCCATGCCGAAGATCGCCCACCCGGCGGCCACGGACTCCCCGACGATCGTCTTGACCTCGCGCCGGGTCTCCTTGCGCTGCTCCAGGGTGCTGGAGATGTTGCGCAGCGACGTGATGAGCGAGCCGCCCGAGCGGGACGCCACGACCAGCGTGCTCACCAGCACCGCCAGCTCGCGGGACTGCAAACGGTCGCGCAGCTCGTTCATCGCCGCGTCGAACGACTGGCCGAGGCGCAGCGCCTCGGCGGTGCGGGACAGCTCCGTGCGGGCCGGGTCGTCGAGCTCCTCGGCGGCCATCTCGATGGCCGTCCTGATGGACAGGCCCGCCGCGGCCGCGTTGGACAGCACACGGGCGAGCTCGGGGAGCTGGCCGATGAACTCCTCCACCCGGCGCGTCTCCTGCTGGCGCAGGAAGCCGAAGAACGCCAGGCCGACGCCGAGCGCGGTGACGATGCCGAGGAACAGCGACAGCACCTGGCCGAGCAGGACGACGATGAGCAGGCCGGCGCCCGTCGCCCCCATGACGAAGACCGACAGCCGGATCCGCAGGCCCGAGGCGGCCAGCCTGCGGTAGACCTGCCGGCCGAGCGCGGTCCGGCGCAGCCGGGCGTCCCAGCGGTCGAGCCGGGTCGCCATCGACCGCTCGGTGAAGCCGCGGGCGCCGCGGGCGACCAGCTCGCGCTGCTGGTCGAGGCCGCTGCCGAACTGCCAGACGCCGAGCACCCCGATGACGAGGACGACGGTCATCGACAGCAGGATCAGCTCATAGCTCATGGGGTCTCCCCGGGGGTGTGGCCGGGTCCCCGCCCGTTGCCGGGCGGGTTCTGCGGGGTCGGCCACGGAGGCATGGCCGTCGCGGGGCCCTGGTTCGCCGGACCTTGGTTCGCCGGGCCCTGCGGCGCCGGGCCCCGGTTCGCCGGGCCCTGGCCGGCGGGGCGCCGGTCCGCCGCGGCGTGGCCGCCGCCGAAGGCCGCCGGGATCGCCTCCCCGGCGAACACCAGCTTGGTGACGAGCTCCTGCGGGAGCGCCCGGTGGACGTAGCGCCCGCGGACGACCCGGTCGAGGCCCACCGGCTCCATCTCGAACTTCACGATCGGGGTGAGCTCGATGTCCTCGCGCCGCCCCGACGACACGACCGCGACCTCGCCGATCCGCCGCGAGCCGTCCACCGCCCGGTCCAGGAAGATCACCGCGTCGACCGCGTTGTTGATCTGGTCGCGGATGGCGTTGTAGGGGATCTTGACCTCGCTCATCGAGGCGAGCGTCTCGATGCGGTAGATGCTGTCCTCGGCCGAGTTGGCGTGCACTGTCACCATGGACCCGTCGTGGCCGGTGTTCATCGCCTGCAGCATGTCGAGCGTCTCGGCGCCGCGGACCTCACCGACGATCACCCGGTCGGGACGCATCCGCAGCGCGTTGCGGACCAGGTCCCGGATGGTGATGGCGCCCTCGCCCTCGATGTTGGCCGGGCGCGACTCCAGCCGGATGACGTGGTCCTGCTGGAGCTGGAGCTCGGCGGAGTCCTCGATCGTCACGATGCGCTCGCTGGACGGCACGAACCCCGACAGCGCGTTCAGGAACGTCGTCTTGCCGGTGCCCGTCCCGCCCGCGATCACGATGTTGAGCCGGGCCCGGACGAACGCGCCGAGCAGCACCGCGGTGTGCTCGTCGAGCGCGCCCATGCTCACCAGCTCGTCCATCCGGAACGCGCGCGGGAAGCGGCGGATCGTCAGCACCGGACCGACCAGCGACAGCGGCGGGACGATCACGTTCACGCGCTCGCCGGACGGGAGCCGGGCGTCCACCATCGGGCTCGACTCGTCCACGCGCCGGTTCACCTGGGCGACGATGCGGTCGATGGTCTGGTACAGCTGGGCGTCGCTGGCGAACCCCACGTCGATGCGGGTCAGCTTGCCGAGCCGCTCGATGTAGACGCTGTCCGGGCCGTTGACCATGATCTCGGTGACGGACGGGTCGGCGAGCAGCGGCTCCAGCACCCCGAGGCCGAGCGCCTCGTCCACGATCCGGCGGACCAGCTGCGCCCGCTCCCGGGTCGACAGGACCGGCCCCTCGCGGGTCAGGATGTGCCCGACGACCTTCTCCAGGCGGGCGCGGCGCTGCGCCATGTCCAGGGTGGCGAGGTCGTCGAGGTTGACCTCCTCCAGCAGCCGCTGGCGCCAGTGACCGACGTCCGGTCCCGTCGCCTGCTGCTCAGGACCGGCGTCCCTGCGGTTCTTCAGACCCATGTCTCACCCCACAGGCATTTCGACGCGCCGCCGGACCGTGATGTTCAGATGAAGTCCGTTCGCGATCAGGGGCACCTTGGCGCGCACCGTGCAGCGGACCGTGTCGCCCGACAGCGCCTCGACCGTGATCTCCTTGTCGGTGATCACCTTGGGCAGGGCGGCGTTGGCGGCGCGGGTCCCCGGGCCGTTCTTCGTCGCCGGCTCGTTCAGCGCGACACCCTGCATCGACGCGACCCGCGCGCCCGTCCGGGTGGCGTTCTCGACCTGCTCGACCGTCGCGAACGCGGTGTAGGCCTCGTACGCGCAGAAGAGGGCGGCCAGGACGAACCCGATCCAGGCCATGAACTCGACCGCCGCCGACCCGTCGTCGTCCAGCCGGGCCACCCTCGGCTCGCGCATCCGGGTCACCCCTTCCCCTCGTAGACGATCTTGGACCGGTGGCTGACGGTCATCGGGAGGGTGAAGCCCTTGAGCACCAGCGGCGGCTTGATCGACACCCGGACGTAGCCGCAGTCGGGGTCGCGCGGGCCGGCGCCGTCGCACTGCGCGCCCGTCGGGTACTTCACCTGGAAGCTGTCGTCGTCGGCGAACCGCCCGGACACCCGCTTCAGCGCCGCCGCCTCGACCTCCTTCTGGCCGCCGCCGACCGCCGCGACCCGCGCGCCCTCGTTCGCCGAGTGGGTCGTGTACGTCATCGACCAGCCGATCAGGAACGCCTCCCAGACCGCGACGAGGACCAGCAGGATGAGCGGCAGCATGCCGGTGAACTCGACGACCTGGCCGCGATCCCGCTCGGCGTCCGGGACCGCGGGACGCAGCCGGAGTCTTCGGATCGCGGGCCGGTTCATGGCGTCCCCGTCATGGTGCGCGCGCCGCCGCCCCCGTCGGCCGGCTCCAGCCCGAGGACGCCGAGCTCGCCGGCGAGCTGGAGCACCGCGCGGCGGAAGCCGTCGTCCTCGACCCGGCCCAGCGACCCGTTGTTGATGGCCTTCTCCAGCGCCCGGAACGCCGGCGGGATGGTGGTCTTGGCCAGGGCCAGCCCGAGGATGCGGGCGGCGAAGTCGGGCTGGATCTCGTTCTTGCGGCTCTGCCGGGTCAGCACCGCGATGATGTCCTCGCTCTTGCGCGCGTCCAGCCGCGTCCACAGCCCGACCATGCGCTTGGCGGCGCGCAGGCACGGCAGGTCGGGCATCACGGTGAGCGCGACCCGGTCGGCCAGCTCGACCGCGGTGACGGACGCCTCCGTCATGAACGTCCCGCAGTCGACGATGACGATGTCGTAGCGGGAGCGGAGCGCCGCGAGGATCTGCCGGGTGGCGAGCGCGGTCACGTCCTCTCCGCGCTCGGCCTCGTGCGGCGCGAGGAGGACGTGGGGGCCCTCGCCGTGCGCGAACAGGGCGTCCGCGAGCATCGGGCCGGTGATCTCGCCGGCCACCTCGATCAGGTCGGCGATGCTGCGCCGGTGCACCATGTCGAGATAGCTCGGGATGTCGCCCGCCTGCAGGTCGAGGTCGACCAGGCAGACCGAGCGGTCCGGCCGCTGCGACGACGCGGCCAGGGCGAGCTGGACGGCCAGCGTGGTCACGCCGGTGCCGCCCTTGGCCCCGGCGAGCGCGATGATGCGGCCGCGCCGCCCGCCGACGGCCTCCACGTGCCCGCCGCCGATCCACCGGCTCATGCCCCGCGACCACTCGGCGGCGGTGGACAGCCTCGACTGGAGTTCCTCAAGGCTCGGCTGCCGGGACAGCACTCCCCGCGCGCCCGCCTCCAGCGCCCGGGTCAGCGCGCTCTCGTCGACGGTGGTGCACAGCAGCACCGCCGCGCAGTTCGGGCGGCGCATCGCGATCTCGCGGACGAGGTCGTGCGCGGGCACCGGCCCGATGTTCTCGTCGATGAGGACGACGTCGACGTCCTGGTCGGTGGCGACCATCCCGAGGACCTCGTTGGACGTCCGGCCGAACGAGACCAGCTCGAACCCGGTCAGCTCGACCATGACGGCGCGGAACGTCGCCACGAGTTCCTGGTCGTCCCCGCCGAGGAGGATCCTGATGTCGTTCATCGGCCGGCCGCGGGGGTGTTGCAGAGCCGGTTCGCGGGCGGCTTGACGTCCTCGGGACCGCCGACGAGCGCCAGCCGGAGCTTGCGGGAGAACGACTCGGCGTACGTCAGCCGGAGGGTCTCCTCCGCGCTCAGCGCGAACGTGACCGGGAGGGCTCCGCTGGTGACGCCACCGCCGCCGGCCTGCGACTGGTTGCCGCGGGTGTCGGTCACCTGGCGCTCCGGCCCGACGTTGATGACCTGGACGCGGTCGAGGATGCGGACGGCGCAGGGGCCCTGCCGGGAGCCGCTGATGGACTCGAAGGTGCTGTAGACGTCGACGATGGAGCCGTTGACGACCTTCCCGGCGACGCCGGTCTCCGAGTCGATCATGACGGCGATCTCGCGCTGCCCCGGGCGCAGCGCCGGACGGTCCTGCAGCATGCCCTGCTGGAGGTAGGCGCCGCGCGGGATACGGCCCGCCGCCACCTTGTTCTGCAGGTCGGCGAGCTGGGTGATGAAGGCGCCGGACGCCCACTTCTTCGGGATCTTCGCCTCGCGCACCGAGGCGGCGGGGATCGGCTGGAACGCCTCCACGTCCGACTGGACCTGCAGGACCGTGGTCATCTCGCCGACCGCCGCGTCGGCGTCGGCCTGAACGCTCTGGACGTAGCCGATGACCATGATGAACACGAACACGGCCCCGATGGCCGCCGTGATCATCAACAGGACACCGCGTCGCTGCCGGGGGTTCATCTCGCTCCTTCTACATGGTCATCCGGTCACGGGTGCCGGGCCGGACGGAACTCGACCGTCCGGGGCCAGCGCTCCTCCTCTTCGGGCTCACCGGAGACCAGGGGGGCTGGGCTGGCGGGTTCGGGGTCGGCGGGGAGAGGCTTGCGCAGATCGGGCTGGGTGTTACGCGGCCCGGGGGCGTCCGCCTCTCCGAACGCCTGGGGTGCCGTGCCCGGCGGGGACGGCGGGTGGGGGTCCGCCGGCCGCGGCACCGCCGGCTGGGCGGGGTGCACGGGCCGGACGGAGGGCGCGGGGGACGCGGGGGGTGCTGCGGGGGACGCTGCGGGGGGTGAGTTCGGCGCGGGAGACGCGGGCTGTGCGGGCGCGGGCTGTGCGGGCGCGGGCGGGGCGCCCGGCGGCGCCTGCGGTCCGGGCCGTGCTTCCGGTCGGGGCTGTGGTCCGGGCTGCGCTCCAGGCTGGTGCGGCGCGTCCGCGCGGGGCTGCGTCTCGCCGCAGAAGGGGCATGCGGGCAGGGCAGTCGGCTCGCCGCACCAGGGGCAGCGCACGCAGCGGACCGCCTGCAGCACCTGGTGCAGGTCGTGCGGGTGCCCGCTGAACGCGACGAACTCCGTGTACTTCCTGCTGCCCCAGAACTCGGCGCTGAGCGGGGGCGCGGCGACGTTCGTCACGCGCACCGCCTGCAGCGCGGGACGCAGGCGCTGCTCCAGCCAGTCGAGGTCGCCCTGCTCGTTCGCGGCGAGCATGAGCACGGGGTCGAGCGGCCTGCGGGTGATGTCCTGGACGGGCTTGGCCCCGGTGATGCGGTGCACCGTGGTCTCGGCGGACGACGTCACCATGAAGCCGCTGCCCGGCAGGTAGGAGAGCATGTGCTGGCCCAGCTTGGCCTGCCCGCGTTCGAGCTTGGCGACGCTGGCGAGCCACGCTCCGGCGACGAGCCGGTCGGCCAGGTGCGGCGCGATGCTCGCCAGCACCCCGGCCGGGACGTGCGGCGCCGTGTAGGCGAGCTGGTCGGCCACGAGGGACAGCGCGAGCGGCGGGAGGTCGAGCGGCATGCGGGCGATCCGGTCGGTGGCGAGCAGCATCCGCGCCTGCCTGACCAGCTTGACGGCCGCCTCCGACCGCCACGCGGGGTGGACGACGAGCACGGCTCCGGCCCGCGCGAGGGCGTGGCTCGTCCCGTCGAGGAAGGTGAGAAGGGCAGCCGGATCCGCCGCGTCCGGTACCCGCTGCGCCACGGAACCGGGCGTGATGCCTGTGCTGGGAACGTCTCCGACCACCACAACGACGGTCATGCGCGCCCCCGGGCCGTCCATGGCCTCACGTACGTTCCCTTCCCCGTTCGCTCCAGTCCCCCGACGAAGCGCCCGAAAAGCTACAAAGGCCCCTTCAGACTTGAAAGACGATAACCGGCGCCCAGACCCGAGATCAAGATCTTTATTTGCACCACAATCCCGGGTTTCGGACCTGCCCAAATGGCGGGGGGCGGCGTCGGCGTAGCCAGGGAAGGTGGCCCATCTAAGTGATCAACGGGCGAGCCAGCAGTCATCGACGATTCCGTGGAAAGAATACCGTACACACGTGATTTCCGACACGCGGTGGCGTTCCGTGCTAACGGCTCTTCCCGACGAGGATCGTCCAGGTGGATGGTGTTTACCTGATCTTTGCCTGCTGTTGTGTTCGGAAGTCCGGGCCTCCTCCCCCGTGTAAGCCCGTGGTGTTCGAGCCGGCCTCGGCCCGGGCCGGGACCGCTGCCGTGTGCGGCCGATCCAAACACAGCGCCCGGCCGGGCGGCATGAAGCCAGGGACCTAAAGCTGGGCCCAAAGAGGAGTGGGCCGGACGCCTCTCGCGCCGCCGGACCGGTCCGGTCCGGCGTCACGCCTCGCCGGCGGGGGCGTCCCCGTCCGCCGGCAGCAGGAACTCCAGCCGGTGGACGAAGAACGGCTCGTACTCGAAGATCCGGGCCGTTTCGTGCAGCTCATCGAAGAACGCCCGGTCGATCGGCATGAAGTGGTGGATCGCGCAGATCAGGAAGAAGCGGAACGCGAGCTCCGGCAGCCCGTACTCGACGAGGTCCAGCATCGCCCGCCGCAGGTACTCCTCGTCGTGCGGGTCCAGATGGAAGTTCTTGGTGATCGAGAACCGCCGCACCGCACGGGTGACGCGCTCGGCGACGTCCGCCCGCCGGTCGATCTCCCCCTTCGGCAGCACGTCCAGCCCCGCGGCCTCGACCGGCGGCCGCATGATGCCGGCGACCGCGCGCATCCAGCCCCGCCCGTCGAGGCCGTCGACCCTCGGGTGGTGCCAGCCGTCGCAGGAAGACCGCCACAGCGCGCCGAGCTGCTCGGCAGTCAGGGGGGACGCGTCGAGCAGCTCGGCGTCGAAGAGGTACTCCTGGCTCGCTCCGGCGTTCTGCTCCCGCGCGAGCTCCCGGACTATGTCCAGCCCGGTCTCGTAGTGGCTGAACCAGGAGGAGATGAAGTGGGCACTCGCCAGCTCGGTGATCCCGAAGTTGTCACACCTGTAGCCGTACATCGCACCCCCTCTCCGT
Source organism: Actinomadura sp. B10D3 (assembly GCF_039871695.1). NCBI lineage: Bacteria > Bacillati > Actinomycetota > Actinomycetes > Streptosporangiales > Thermomonosporaceae > Actinomadura > Actinomadura sp. B10D3. Next base: position 439,678 of record NZ_JBDPLY010000001.1, on the reverse strand, counting down.
CTCGCCGGCCCAGCGTATCGGCGTGTCAGGGCAGCGGGTAGGCGGTGTAGACGTAGTAGCCCGGCTTGTGCTTCGGCGACTGCGCCCGCTTGAGGACAATGGTGAACCGGTTGCTGGCATCGTCCAGGTTCTGCTGCCCCTTCTTCGCGACCTTGCCCAGCGGCCCGTTCCCGTACGTGAAGGGCCCGAGTTCCAGCGTGTCCTTCGCACCCGGCTTCTGCTTGCCGAGGTCCTGGAACCATTTCTGGATCCGCTGCTGGGTCGGGGCGTCGAGGTTGGCGAGGGCGTCGTCGACCGCCCGCTGCGCGGTCGCCTTGTCCGTCCAGCGTCCCGCCACGCCCTTGGTGTTTCTCGGATCGGCGGCCCTCGCCCGCAGCTGGTCGTCGGTGAGGTCGACGTGATCCTTAATCGTGTGGCCGAGCTGGTGGGGGCCACGCGGCGTACCAGGCGGAGGCTCCTCGTGCTTGTCGAGGTCTCCGCAGTTGTGGACGAGGAGTTCCTGCGAGCCCGCGTTGACGTAGTAGGTGTGCAGGTCGTCGACCGTCAGGTTGTAGACGGTCTCGGTGCGCTTGTAGCGGCGCCCGTCCACCACCATGGCGTGCCCGCCCGCGGACGTGGTGAGGGTGTCGCCGAACACCAGCTCGCCGGCGTGGATCCAGTCGTCGACGCCGTCGACCCAGAACGGGTGCCCGACGGTGGCGGTGATGGTGGTGGTGGGTCCGCCGAGGGTGGCGTCGGGGTCGATGGTGAGGTCGACCAGGTGTTTGGTGCCGGTGCCGGTGATGCGTGCGGTGACGGTGCGGGGCCCCGAGCGCGCGGTGGCGGGGTCGGTGGCCCAGACGGTGTCACCGACCCGGACCTGCTCGATCGGTTTTCGGGTGCCGTCGGCCATCAGGACCGGGGTTCCGGCGGTGAAGCTGTTGGGGTCCTTCTTCTTCTTGCACGCCTCGACGGCCTTGTCCAGGCGGTCCTTGGCGTCCTTGCGGGCCTTGCGGAACTTGTCCAGCCGGCGTTTGAGGTCCAGGAACCGGTCGATCAGCTTGGCGATCTTGGGGATGGACTTGATGACCTTGCCGATCTTGCCCCAGGGGACCAGCCCCACGATCGCCCACAGGCAGTCCAGGAAGTTGGGGTTCTTGACGCAGTTGATGATGTCGCCGGCGATGAAGTCCAGCCCGAGCTTGGCGATCTCCTTGAGCAGATCGAAGTTGTTCCACTCGTCCTCCACGCCCTTGGCGTCGGAGTTGGCCTTGTTCAGCGCGGCCAGCGCCTCCCGGTACTCGCGCTCCTCGGGAGTCTCCGACCCGGCCGGGACCGCGCCCGGGCTGGTCGCCCCCGGCGACGGCGAGGAGGACCCGCCGGCCTGGGGGTCACCGCCGGGCTTGCCGCAGTCCTTGTCCTGGCTGACCCGGCACACCCCCGACCGGATCCCCGCGGCGACCTTGTCGCCCACCGTGACCACCGACACCACCGCGGTGACCGAGGCGACCAGCAGGATCACCGTCAGATACGACAGCGACCCCTCGCCCCGGTCCCCCAACCGCCGCAGCATCCGCTCCCCCTGGCACGCCGACACACACTGACAGCGAGCTAACCAACCCGTCAGCACACGCACACAGGCCCACGGACCCAACAAAGGACCCAAAAACGCGCCGGAGGGGGGACCCGGGGACGAGCGCCGCATAGAGTCCCCGGCATGAGGCTTCTCGCGGTGACCGTAGGCGCGGTCCTCGTCGTCGGCGGGCTCGCCGGCTGCTCGGGCGGCTCGGACAAGGGAGAACGTCCCAAGGGCGGGCCCGCCGCCGAGCGGCAGGCCCCGCCGACCCCCGCGGCCTCGCTGGCCGCGGTGACGCTCCCGGGGCAGCCGGGGCCGCTGGTCGACCTGGTCGCCCGGCAGTCCCGGTCGGCGGGCACCGTGCACGCCGAGATCTACACCACCGGCGGCGAGGGCGCCCAGAAGGTGGACGAGAAGACGACCGCGCAGATGCGCACGGGGGTCCGCTCGCCGTCCGCCCAGCTGACGATCGTGGACGCGAACCCGTCCGAGCCCAGCACCACGGAGGCGATCGTCACGGGCGGGACGGTCTACACGCGCGTCGACGGGCAGGAGCAGGCGCCCGGCAAGCCGTGGGTCCGCCTGTCCCGCCAGGACGCGTCCAACCCGGAGCTCAAGCCGTTCGCCAAGCTGCTCACCGGCATGCTGGACTCCGTCGACCAGGCGCTGGCGCAGTTGTCGACCGACACCGGGCTGGCCCTGGTGCGGAACGGCTCGTTCAAGGGGGAGGCCCGCACCGAGAAACTGGACGGGGTTCCGGTCCACTTCTACTCGGGCACCACGCCGGCGTCCTCGATGAAGAAGACCGATCCCGCCTTCGCCGCTCTGAGCCAGATCGGCGTAGGGGACATCCCTTGGAGGCTGTGGGTCGACGACAAGGGCCTGCCCCGCAAGTTCCAGGTCGACGTCGCCACGCAGGGGACGAAGACCGTGCACGCCGTCACGTACAAGCAGTGGGGCGAGCCTCTCACCATCGAGGCGCCGCCCGCCGCCAAGGTGCACATCCTCGGCGGCTAGTGCCGGCCGCCCCCCGCGCGGAGCGTCGCTCCTCGTCAGAGCGGCCCCTGTTCAGGCCAATGTGAACGAGGCCGCGAGCTTCTCCGCCTGGGGCGGCATCGTGCCCTTCTTCGCCTCGATGTCGACGAAGCAGAAGCGATCGGTGGAGACGGGCACCCGGACGGTGATCCCCTCCACCTCGACGTCGCGCTTCTGGGAGCTGTAGGTCGCCTTGAAACCCGGCTTTCCGCCGACCTTGACATCGGTGAGCTTGGAGTTCGGCTCCAACGCCACCTGCTTGCGCTTCAGCTGCGCGAGCGAGGCCCCCGTGAGGCCGCCTCGGTCGCATCCGGCCTGCGCGTGCGGCGCGTAGCCGGACTTCACCGACCCGTCGATCGCGAAGACCACGCCCTGCTTCTTCTGCTCGCCGAGCAGCTTCTCGATGAGCGGCCCCATCTCCCCGGTCAGGCTGAACGACGTCCGCACGACCTCGGAGCCGTCGGTGAGCGGGTCCACCTGTTTCCACCCCGAGGGCAGTGTCACGTTCACCTCCTTGCCGGCAAGCTTCTCCCCGCCGCCCGCGAACTCACCGGTCGCGGGGCTCGCGGCGCTCGTCCGGGGGGCGGGGGACGACGTGCCGGCCTGCTTCTTCTCGCCGCCCGAGTCCCCGCAACCGGCCGCGACCAGCGCGAGTCCGCCGGCCAGAGCACAGAACCCGAAAGTCCGGAAGTTCATGTCAATCCCCCATCGGTCATGCGTCCGGCCGAATCGAGCACGCACGCTAGCAAAGCGAAAGCCCCGCTCCGCCGGAAACACATCACCACCTGCCGTTACAGAACGCTTTTGGGTCCTTTGTTGGGTCCGTGGGCCTGTGCGCGTGTGCTGACGGGTTGGTTAGCTCGCTGTCAGTGTGTGTCGGCGTGCCAGGGGGAGCGGATGCTGCGGCGGTTGGGGGACCGGGGCGAGGGGTCGCTGTCGTATCTGACGGTGATCCTGCTGGTCGCCTCGGTCACCGCGGTGGTGTCGGTGGTCACGGTGGGCGACAAGGTCGCCGCGGGGCTCCGGTCGGGGGTGTGCCGGGTCAGCCAGGGCGAGGACTGCGGCGGGCCCGGGGACGACCCGCAGGCCAGTGGTTCTTCGTCGCCGTCGCCGGGGGCTTCGGGCTCGACGACGGCCCCCGCCGGGGGCGAGACGCCCGAGGAGCGCGAATACCGCGAGGCGCTGGCCGAACTGAACGAGGCGAACTCCGACGCCCAGAGCGTCGAGGACGAGTGGAACAACTTCGATCTGCTCGAGGAGATCGCCGAGCTCGGACTGGACTTCATCGCCGGCGACATCATCGACTGCATCGAGGACCCCAGCCTCATGGACTGCCTGTGGGCGATCGTGTCGGTGGTGCCCTGGACCAAGATCACCAAGGTACTGAGGTCCATTCCCAAGATCGCCAGGCTGATCGACCGGTACCTGGACCTCAAACGCCGCCTGGAGAGGGCCCGCCAGGCCCGCAGGGACGCCCGGGACCGGTTGGACGACGCCCTGGAAGCCTGCAACAGGAAGAAGAACTCCAACAGCTTCACCGCCGGCACCCCGGTGCTGATGGCCGACGGCACCCGAAAACCGATCGAGCAGGTCCGGGTCGGTGACACCGTCTGGGCCACCGACCCCGCCACCGCGCGCTCGGGGCCCCGCACCGTCACCGCACGCATCACCGGCACCGGCACCAAACACCTGGTCGACCTCACCATCGACCCCGACGCCACCCTCGGCGGACCCACCGCCACCATCACCGCCACCGTGAACCACCCCTTCTGGGTGCCGGGCACGGGTGACTGGATCGACGGGGGCGAGCTGTTCTTCGGCGATGAACTGGCGACCGTCGGCGGGCGGGACGCCATGGTGGTGGACCGGCACCGCTACAAGCGCACCGAAACCGTCTACAACCTGACCGTCGAGGGTCTGCACACCTATTACGTGGGTTCTGGCGGGACCGGCATTCTCGTCCACAACGACCCGACGCCGGATCCCGATGCGTGCGACCTCACGCCGCCCAAGCCGGACTACGAGACGCCCGCCAACGGCACGCCGGAGTACGAGCGGCGCGTCAACGAACTGGCGCAGGACCCCTCGCATCAAGGCACGGTCGGCGCCAAGGCGATCCGTGAGGCCGAGGTCGGGCTGGAACTGGAGCGCCGGGGCGTGCTGCCGGGGCCGATCCAGCGGGCCCCGAAGATCAACGGGAAGGACACCGGCGAGTTCGTGGACGCGAACGGCCAGCACTGGGACGTCAAGGCGTGGGCCGACACCTTCCCGGCCGGTCCCAACAAGGGGCAGCCGATGCCGCCCGGAACGAGGGGACGCTACGACCGGGCCACGGTCGAGAACCAGATCAGGCACGAACTGTCCCAGTCACCGTCCGAGAACGTGATCGTGGACCCGCAGAACATGTCGCCAGAGGCGCTGGCCGACGTGAGGCAACTGGTCGCCTCCCATCCGGAGTGGAACGGCAAGGTAGTGTTCCTTTGATGGCCGAGCACGTGAGGACGCGCGCCGGAGTCCGGGCCTGGCCGGCCGCGCCGGAGGCCCGCGCGGCACTGGCGGAATACCTGGACGCGCTGGGGCCCGACCCGCTTCGGGTGCCGACCGCGCTCGCCGGGGATTTCCTCGACTTCACCGGAGCGGACCTGTCCGGCCTCGAACTGAACTCCGCGGGCCTCTTCGGCGCGATTCTCGAAGGCGTGCGCCTCGCGGGCGCGAACCTGAACCGCGCGACGCTCAACGGCGCGCGGCTGGACGGGGCCGATCTCACCTCGGCGGTCCTCTTCCGCGCGGCCGCCCCCGAGTGCGAGGCCAGGGGCGCCGTGTTCCGGCGGGCCGATCTCGTGCACGCCGATCTCGGCCGCGCCGACCTGCGCGAGGCCGACCTGCGCGAGGCCGACCTGACCGCCGCCTACCTCGCCGGCGCCGACCTGCGGGGCGCCGACCTGCGCGGCTGCTCCTTCGGTCCGGTGGAGCGGCCCACCGCGCTGCGGCACTCGCGGCTCGCCGGCTGCCGGATGGCCGGCGCGTCCGGTCACCTGGCGGGTCCGGTCGACGTGGGGGCCGACGAGCCGCACGTCCTGGACGGCCCCGACCTGCTGGACTGGTTCCGGTCTCTGGACGCGCCGGACGTCCGCGTGGCGTCCGCCGGGTGACAACCGCCTGTCCCGGCCGTCCGTGACGCCGAGCGCGCGGCGTCCGTTCCGGCGTGGGAACGGGGCCAGGCTCTAGAGTCTTCCTGTAGGCGCCCCTAACTGGAGACGACGGCGATGACGCACCCTTCAGATCCCGGTCACCCCTCGCGCCCGCCGGCGCCCGGAGGGCCGGGCGGCCCCTACGGCCCCCCGCCCGGAGCGCAGCCGCCCGGCCCCGGTCCCGGCCCCGGCCCCGGTCCCGGTCCCGGCCCGGGTCCCGGTCCCGGTCCCGGTCCGGGGCAAGGCACCGGCCCCATCCCGCGGCCGGCCGGCCCGGCGGATCCCGGAGGGCCCGCGGCAGGGCCCCAGTACCAGCAGCAGGGGTGGGCCCCTCCTCCAGGCGCTCCGGAGCGCAAAGGCGTGATGGGAGCGCTCTTCGACCTGAGCTTCGACCACATGGTCACCGTCAGGGTGGTCAAGATCATCTACCTGCTCTCGCTGGTCCCGTACACCATGCTGGCGCTGCTGCTGGCCGGGTACGGGCTGGACTGGCTGCACCGGGGCTCGACGTGGGGTTACCTGCTGATCCTCACGGCCCCGTTCCTGTGGTTCCTCCTGCTGCTGGTGACCCGCATCGTCCTGGAGTTCGTCATCAACCAGTTCAAGATCAGCGAGTACCTGCGCGCCATCAAGGACAAGCGCTAGACGGGACGGCCAGTGGACCAGTACGGACCAGGCTCCGGCGGCACCCCGCCGCGGGACACGCGCCGCGACGCCGGGACCACGCGGCGGGACGCGGCGGTCCCCGGCCCGCGGGGGCCGGCGGAGACGCGGCGCGAGGGGGCGGCGGCCGGCGACCCGCTGATGCGGCTCCCGGCCGTGCTCGGCGAGCGGTACGCGGTGGTCGCGGAGCTGCCGGTGCAGGGCGCCGAGTCGGACCTGCTGCTGGTGCGGGACGCGGAGGGCGCCGACTTCGTCGCGAAGATCTTCCGCCGCGGGTACCGGGCCGACCGGGAGGTGTGGGCGAAGCTGCCCGCGCTGGACTCGCCGCACGTGCTCCGCATCCTGGAGACGGGCCACGCGGACGGGCGCGACTACGAGGTCGCCGCCTACGCGCCCGACGGCAACCTGCGGACGCTCATGCAGGAGGGCCCTCTTCCCGAGGGCACGGCCGGCGAGATCGCGGCGCAGCTCGCGGCCGGGCTGACGGCGCTGCACCGGGCGGGCATCGTCCACCGGGACCTCAAGCCCGAGAACGTGCTCGTCCTGTCGGCCGATCCGGTGCGGCTGGCGATCGCCGACTTCGGGCTGAGCAAGGTCCTCGACCAGAGCGTGGTGTTCGCGTCGTCGTCGCGGACGCTGGCCTACGCGGCCCCGGAGTCGCTGTCGGGCCAGGTGTCCCCGGCCCGCGACTGGTGGTCGCTCGGGATGATCGTCCGGGAGCTGGCGACCGGCCGGGCGCCGTTCCAGGGGTTGAGCGAGACCGTCGTGGTCGATCACCTGGCGACGCGTCCCGTCAGCGCGGACGATGTCGCCGACCCGAGGCTGCGGCTGCTGTGCCAGGGGCTCCTGACCCGTGACCCGCGCAGGCGGTGGACGGGCCGGGAGGTCCAGGAGTGGCTGGACGGCGGGTCGCCCCAGGTCGCCGAGGAGAGCGTCCAGGCCGACACCGGCAGCGGCCTGCCGTTCAGAGGACGGCGCTACTCCGACCGGGGCGAGCTGGCCCGCGCGCTGATCGACGACTGGGACCACGCCGCGCAGTACTTCTTCGGGCGCGGCGAGTCGGGCGAGGCGTGGCGGAGCCTGCGGGAGTGGCTCGCCGAGGTGCCGGACGACAGCCGCATCGGGCTCGTCGACGGCTACCTCATGACGACGCTGCCGCCCGACGTGAAGCTCCTGCACCTGGTGCGGTGGCTCGACCCCGCGCTGCCCCCGCACTTCCTCGGGCGGCGGATCACCGCCGCCGACCTGCCCGGCCTCGCGGCCCTCGCCGCGGACCCGCGCCATTCCGACCACCGCACCGCCTGCCTCATCGGGCGGGCGCTGTGGGAGCACCATCTGCTGCAGGTGCTGGCCGGATGCGCGGGCGGCGAGGACCTGCCCCGCGCCGACGACCAGTGGCGCGCCCACGTGCCGGCGTGGAACGACCTGGCCCGCTGGCTGCGCGAGCAGGAGGCGACACCGCCGGGCCTCGCGCGGCGGCTGCCGGACGCCGAGGCGGAGGAGCCGCCGGTCGTCCTGCTCACTCTGCTCGCCCTGGCGGCGCGCCCGGCGGAGGCCCACCGGCTGATCGCCGAGGGCGCGGAGCGGGCGCGGGCGTCGGTCTCCGGGCACGTCCCGTGGTTCGCCTGGATGGCGGACGGGGCCGGCGACGACCCGCTGCGGCTGCTCGCGGTGACGCGCGCCGCGCCCGAGGCCGTCATGGAGAGCGAGTCCCAGGCCCGGGAACGGCTCGCCGCCGAGCAGCGGGAGGAGGCGCTGCGCGGCCAGTGGGCCGAGCGGGAACGGCGGCGGCTCGCCGGGCGCAACGCGGCCATGGCCAAGGCCGTCCTGCTGACCCTGCCGTTCCTGCTGCTCTGGCTCGTGGGGAGCTGGGTCGTCGGCTCCCTGTTCGGTGGTGGAGGCGACGACGGGACGGCCTCGGTCGGCCTCCACACCTCGTCCTCCGGCCTCTCCTTCGGCGCCCTCGCCGTCCTCTCCGTGCTCGCCTGGGGCGTGCAGTGCGGCAGCGAGGTACTGGTCGCGCGCACGCAGGGCGCGGACTACCTTCCCGACGGGCCGTGGGCGATGCTCTCCGGCGTCCTCGGCGCGGGCGGGCGCGGGCTGTCCAAGGCGTCCCAGACGATGTCGGGCGCGGCGCAGCGCACCGGGCGGCGCGGCTGCGGATTCCTGCTCATCGCCGGGGTCCTTCCGCTGCTGCTCCTCCTTCTCCTCATCGCGGCGGTGACGTCCATCGCGAGCCCGCTGTGGGTGCTCGCCCTCGTCATCGCCTCCGCCGCACACGCCGTCGCGGCGGGAGTGCGGCTCCACCAGTGGCGGCGGGCACGGACGATCGGAGGCGCCCCTTGAGCAGCGGGATCGACGCGGACATCGCCCTGGACGCGGCGGTCGTGCTCAGCCTCGGCATGAACCGCGTCCTCGGGGGCGGCGCCGGGCTGGCCGGGCGCGGCGCGGAGGCGCTGGCCGCGCTCGCCGCCGGGCGGGCCGAGGCGCGCGCGGCCGCCCTCGCCGAGGTGGAGACGCACGAGCGGGCGCTGCGGGAGGCCGTGGAGCGCAACGCGCGCATCGCCGCGCTGGCCGAGACCCGCGCGAAGATCGGCGCGGACGCCGCGGTGCCGGAGCCGCTCGACCTGGCCGGCCGGTCCCCCGAGGAGCTGACGGCCTGGTGCGCCGCCACCGACCCCGTCCTGGACGAGGTCGAGCGAAGCCTGTCCGAGCATCTCGCCGCGCAGGTCAGCACGCAGATCTTCGAGGTCCCCGCGGAGGGGCTCCAGTCCGGTGCCGGACGGGACGCGCCGCCGCCGCCGCGGGAGGACGTCCAGGAGCACCTCGAACGGATCATGGCGCGGCTGCTGCCCGACGCCGGGGAGGCCGAACGGCGGGCCGTGGCCGAGGCGGCGCGGCTGCTGGCCGGGATCGGGACGCCGGAGGAGGCGGAGGGCGTCCTGCAGGAGGTGCGGCTGCGGATCCAGGCCGCGAACGACCGGGTCCGGGAGCGGCGGGAGGAGGAACGGCGCCGGGCGGCCGAGCGGGACGCCGCGGAGCAGGCCGAGGCCGAGCGCCGGTACGTGCTCGGATCGATCACCGCCGCGTTCGAGGACCTGGGGTACGAGGTCCAGGCCGGGTTCGAGACGCTGACGGCCGAGGACGGCACCGTGACGCTGACGAAGGGCGCCTGGCCGGACCACAGCGTGCGGATGCGCGTCGACGACGCGCACGTCCGGGCGTCGATGGTGCGCGAGCGCCCCGCCGAGAGCGAGGACGACCGGCGGCTGGACGTCGAGCGGGAGCGGGAGTGGTGCGAGGCGTTCGAGGCCGCGCGGGCGCGCCTGGCGGACGCGGGGATCCGCTCCGACGTCGGCTGGCGGCTGGAGCCGGGCGTCCGTGAGCTGCCGGTTTCGGAGGGGGCGCGGCAGACTAGGGGCCGTACCGGCCAACGCGAACGCTCCCGCGAGCGTCACAAGTGAATTGCAGGGGCGCCGGCAGGTGGGAGTTGGAGCGGGCATGAGCATTGATTCGCCGACCCTCGGGGGGCGGTTGCAGGGTTGGCCGCCGTTCATCCGTGAGCTGGACGCGACCCTGTCGGTGCACTCGCAGTACGTCCTGTCCGGGAACCTGTACGACAGCTTCCTGGCCCCGCCGACGGAGGGCGGCGGCCCGGCACGGCTGCTGCCGCTGCGTGGGCTGCTGTGGGAGACGCTGCGGTCCAGCGGCGCGTCCTGCATGGTCGTGTACGACCCGGTCGACGGCGTGCAGGTCTACCCCGAGGGGTCGGACGAGGCGGCGCAGGCGGCCGAGACGCTGCTCGGCAAGATCAAGCCCGACGAGAAGCCGTCGCTGGAAGGGCTGACCCGGCACCTGGCCGCGGTCGCCCGGCCGAAGGAGAACGTGCGCGCCGCGTTCGTCATCGACTCGGCGTCCCGGATCGCCCGCACCCCGACCGACCTGGAGCCGGCCGAGCGCGACTTCTTCCGGTTCGCCGCGAAGCTGTCGCGCACCGCCCGTCCCGTCCGGGTCCCGGGGGCCCGGCCGAAGCCGCTCTACAACCCGATCATCTGGCTGGTGGAGCGGCCGGGCGACCTGCCGCCGTGGCTGACCGCCGACAACGACACGATCCGCGAGATCACGATCCCGCGGCCGCACCTCGGCGACCGGCAGGAGACGGCGCGGCTGCTGGCCCGCGCGTTCGGGATCAGCGACGTCGGGTCCGACGAGGTCGCGGCGGCGGCGTGCGACGCGTTCGCCGAGCAGGCCGACGGGCTCACCCTGCAGTCGATGATCGAGGTGACCCGGCTGGCGAAGGAGCGCAACGTCGACCTCGCCGACCTGCCCGACGCGGTCCGCACCTACAAGCTCGGGGTCCTCGACAACCCGTGGAGCCGCGGCCATCTGCGGCGCCGGGTGCTGGAGGGGGAGAAGCGCGTCCCCGAGCGGGTGATCGGGCAGCCGCAGGCGGTCACCAAGACCCTCGACATCCTCAAGCGGGCGGTGCTCGGGCTGTCGGGGGCGCAGGCGACCCGGTCCGGCAGCCGCCCGCGCGGCGTGCTGTTCTTCGCCGGCCCGACCGGGACCGGCAAGACGGAGCTGGCCAAGGCGATCACCGAGTTGGTGTTCGGCGACGAGTCGGCCTACCTGCGCTTCGACATGAGCGAGTTCTCCGGCGAGGGCTCCGGCGACCGGCTGATCGGGGCGCCGCCCGGCTACGTGGGCCACGAGGCGGGCGGCGAGCTGACCAACGCCGTCCGCGAGGACCCGTTCCGGGTGATCCTCTTCGACGAGATCGAGAAGGCGCACCCGCGGATCCTGGACAAGTTCCTGCAGATCCTGGAGGACGGCCGGCTCACCGACGGGCGCGGCAACACCGTGCACTTCTCCGAGTCGATCCTGATCTTCACCTCGAACCTCGGGATGTTCGTGCCGGGCCGGGACATCACCACCCGCGACGGAGCCGGGTACGCCCCGCCGGACCGTGTGCAGAACATCACACCCGGGATGGCCTACGACGAGGTCGAGCAGCGGATCAAGGGCGCCGTCGCCGACCACTTCACCGAGGTGCTGAACCGGCCGGAGCTGCTCAACCGGTTCGGCGACAACATCGTGGTGTTCGACTTCATCTCCGGCGAGGCCGCGCACAAGATCTTCGACCTCCAGTTCGCGAACATCTGCCGGAGGGTCACCGAGGAGCACCGGCTCCTCCTCACGGTGAAGGGGGACGCCCTGCAGACGCTCCGCGCGTGGTGCACCGAGGAACTGGACAAGGGCGGGCGCGGGATCGGCATGGCGCTGGAATCGCACTTCGTCAACCCGCTGGCGCGCGCGCTGTTCGACCGGGAGCTCGTCCCGGACGACAAGGTCACGGTGACCGGGATCCGGCGCGAGGGCAGCATCGTCCATCTGGACCTCCAGTGAGCCCGGAGCACGCGGGAGAAGCGGGCGGCGCGGCAGGCGCGGAGGCCGGGGCGGGCGCCGGCGAGACGCTGCTGCTCGCCAAGGCGCACTATCCCGTGACCACACTCGGCCCCGGCACCCGGGCGGGCATCTGGACGCAGGGCTGCACGCTGCACTGCCACGGGTGTCTGTCGCGGGACACCTGGGAGTCCGACCCGGGCAAGGCGGTCCCGGTCGCGGCGGTCCTAGGATGGCTCGCGTCCCTTCCGGAACCGGTCGACGGGGTGACCGTCTCGGGCGGTGAGCCGTTCCAGCAGCCGGCCGCGCTGGCCTCCCTGCTGCGCGGCATCCGCGCGTGGCGGGACGCCCGGGGCCGTGAGACGATTGCGTTGGACATATTGGTCTACAGCGGATATGTCTACTCTCGGCTCTCGCGCACCACCGAGATGCGCGAGATCCTGGACCTGTGCGACGCCGTGATCACCGGGCCGTACGTCGACCGGCTCAACCCGGGGGGGCGACACTCCGAGGACGGCTCTCTACTCTGGAGAGGGTCGGCCAACCAGCGCGTCGTGCCGCTGTCCCCGCTGGGACGCGAACGGTACGAAGCGGTGGCCGGCGTCGGGAACACTAGAGAAGGAAGAGGGCCCCGAGTACAGGTGTCCGTGGACGAAGGGCCGGAGGGAAGGCGGGTGTACTACATCGGGATCCCGCGAAGAGGTGACATGGAGCACCTCACGTCGAGGCTCGACCGCGCCGGGGTGCGCTCGGGGGATGTGTCATGGCGACCTTGAACTGTCCCGTCTGTGACGAACCGTTCCAGCCGGGCGATCTGCTCTGCATGAGCTGCGGGGCGAACCTCGCGCGCGCCGGTGGCGGCGCGCCCCAGCCGGGTCCGGGCGGGTACGACCAGCAACGGGTCCCCCCGCCGCCGGGTCCGCAGCAGGGTCAGCCCTACGGCGCCCCTCAGCACGGGCAGCCGCAGCACGGCCAGCCCCAGTACGGGCAGCCGCAGCAGCCCGACCCGTACCAGCAGCAGCCTCAGCAGCCCGGGCCGTCCGCGCAGCAGCCGGACCCGTGGGGCCCGCCGCAGCAACAGCAGCAGCAGCCGGACGCATGGGGGCCGCCCGTGCCCCAGCAGCAGCCTCCTGCCGACCAGCAGGGGCAGGGCCAGTACGGGCAACCCCAGTACGGCGGGCAGCCCCAGTACGGCGGCCAGCCGGAGCAGGGGCAGTACGGACAGGGCCAGCCCGGTCCGGGCCAGCACGGAGGGCCGCCGCAGCCGCAGCAGCCGCAGGACCCGTGGGGCATGCCGCAGCAGCAACAGCAGCAGCCGGCCCAGGATCAGTGGGGCGCTCCGCAGCAGCAGCCTCCGGCGCCCGACCCCTACCAGCAGCAGCCGCAACAGGACCAGTTCGGCCAGCCGCCCCAGCAAGATCAGTTCGGGCAGCCGCCGCAGCAGGACCAGTACGGCCAGCCGCAGCAGGACCAGTTCGGGCAGCCGCCCCAGCCGCAGTACGGTCAGCCTCAGGAGCAGTACGGCGTCCCGCAGCCCAACCCGAACGACCAGTTCGGTGCTCCGCAACAGCAGCAGCCGCAGTACGGCCAGCCGCCCCAGCCGCAGATGGGGGGCCAGCCGCCGCTTCCGCCGCACGGCCGCGAGGCGACGCTGCTGCCGCACGAGCAGAACCAGCAGCGCCCGCCCGCGCCCGACAGCACGGCGTTCATGTGCCCGTACTGCGAGGCGGTGCTGAGCAACCCCGGCGCCGCGCAGTGCGACTCGTGCCTTCGCCCGCTGCCGCAGAAGGGCACGCCGGTCCTGCGCGTCCAGTTCCCCACGGGCGAGCTCAAGGTCTCCGTCGGCCAGCACCTGGTGCTCGGCCGGGACGCGGGCCAGTCGCCGGTGGCGGCCACGTTCACGCAGTACGACAACGTGTCGCGGCGCCACTCGACGGTGTGGCTCGACCCGTCCGGGACGGCCTGGGTCCGGGACGAGGGCTCCACCAACGGGACGTTCGTCAACGGCGAGCGCCTCCCCCGCGGCGTGGAGGCCCCGCTCCGCGACGGCGACCAGCTCCGCCTGGCCGCCGACGTCACCGGGACCGTCCAGCTCAACTGACGGGCCACGAACGGCGGCGGCCCCGGGGATGATCCGATCCCCGGGGCCGCCGCCGTTCCGCGCTCCCTGGGAACGCGAACGGGGGCCGTCCGGTACCAGACGGCCCCCGCCCCTTCGGCGTTCGGTCGGCCGGAAAGCTCGGTCCGCCGCGGTCAGCCGGAACGTCGGTCCGCCGTAACGCCTGGTCTCTCTCTGCGGGTCAGCCGGCCCGCTTGGTGCGGGCGCGGGTGCGCTCGCGCTCCTTGGCGTCCAGCACGACCTTGCGCAGCCGGACCGCCGACGGAGTGACCTCCACGCACTCGTCCTCGCGGCAGAACTCCAGCGCCTCCTCCAGCGACAGGTTCCGCGGCGGGGTCAGGCGCTCCAGCTCGTCACCGGTGGACGACCGCATGTTCGTGAGCTTCTTCTCCTTGGTGATGTTGACGTCCATGTCGTCGGAGCGGGAATTCTCCCCGACGATCATGCCCTCGTACACCTCGGTGGTCGGCCCCACGAAGAACGCGCCGCGCTCCTGGAGGTTCGTGATCGCGTACGCGGTCGCGGCTCCGGCCCGGTCGGCGACCAGCGACCCGGACGGGCGGGTGCGCAGCTCGCCGAACCACGGCTCGTAGTCCTCGAACACGTGGTGCGCCATGCCGGTGCCGCGCGTCTCGGTCATGAACTCGGTGCGGAACCCGATCAGGCCGCGGGCCGGGACGAGGAACTCCATCCGGACCCAGCCGGTGCCGTGGTTCGTCATGTGCTCCATGCGGCCCTTGCGGACCGCCATCAGCTGCGTGACGGCGCCGAGGTGCTCCTCGGGGATGTCGATGGTGAGCCGCTCGACCGGCTCGTGCTTCTTCCCGTCGATGGTCTTCGCCACGACCTGCGGCTTGCCGACGGTCAGCTCGTAGCCCTCGCGGCGCATGTTCTCGACGAGGATCGCGAGGGCGAGCTCCCCGCGGCCCTGCACCTCCCACGCGTCCGGACGCTCGGTCGGCAGCACCCGGATCGACACGTTGCCGACGAGCTCGCGGTCCAGCCGGTCCTTGACCATCCGGGCGGTGACCTTGGTGCCCTTCTCGCGCCCGGCCATCGGCCCGGTGTTGGTGCCGATCGTCATGGAGATCGCCGGCTCGTCCACCGTGATCAGCGGCAGCGGGCGCGGGTCGTCCGGGTCGGCGATGGTGTCACCGATCATGATCTCCGGGATGCCGGCGATCGCGATGATGTCGCCCGGACCGGCCGCCTCGGCCGGCTTGCGGGCGAGCGCGTCGGTCATCAGCAGCTCGGTGATCTTCACCCGCTCGATGCTGCCGTCGTGCCGGCACCACGCGACCTGCTGGCCCTTCTTGATCGTGCCGGCGTGCACCCGGCACAGCGCGATCCGGCCGAGGTAGCTGGAGGCGTCCAGGTTGGTCACGTGCGCCTGCAGCGGCGCGTCCGGGTCGTAGGCCGGCGCCGGGATCGTCTCGGTGATGACCTTGAACAGCGGCTCCAGGTCGGCCGAGTCGGGCATGGCGCCGTCGGCGGGCTGCTCCAGCGACGCCCGCCCGGCGCGCCCCGACGCGTACACGATCGGGAAGTCGATCTGGTCCTCGTCGGCGTCGAGGTCCATGAACAGCTCGTACGTCTCGTCCACGACCTCGGCGATGCGGGCGTCGGGCCGGTCGGTCTTGTTCACGACCAGGATCACCGGCAGCCGCGCGGCGAGCGCCTTGCGCAGCACGAACCGGGTCTGCGGGAGCGGGCCCTCGCTGGCGTCCACCAGCAGGACGACGCCGTCCACCATCGACAGCCCGCGCTCGACCTCGCCGCCGAAGTCGGCGTGGCCGGGGGTGTCGATGATGTTGATCGTCAGCCCGTTGTGCTTCACCGCCGTGTTCTTCGCGAGGATGGTGATCCCCTTCTCGCGCTCCAGGTCGTTGGAGTCCATGACACGGTCGTCGACGTCCTGGTTCTCGCGGAAGGCCCCGGACTGCCAGAGCATGGCGTCGACCAGCGTCGTCTTGCCATGGTCGACGTGGGCGACGATCGCGACGTTCCGGAGGTCGTCGCGCGTGGAGATGGGCATGCGGGTTCGCCTTGCGTGAGATTTCGGGAGTGGCCGCCGACACGCGGCGAACCCATTCTACTTGGCCCTGCGTACCACCCACCACGAGCCGTTCACACCACCCGCACCACGAGCCCCGATTGGCCAACTTTGCTCATCCTTTGTAATCTGCCCGAGATCCGGTCGTCGGGAGTCCCACCCCTCGGGACTGCGGCCGGGACGCCGAATCTCCCGTCACGGGAGAACCGGGGACCCAGGTCCCTGGGGTGAATCGACGCACGCGTCGTAGGGCGACTCCTGGCCCGAACCCGTCAGCTAACCCGGTAGGCGTACGTGGAGAGGAGAACACCGGCTTGGCACCGGATCCCCGAAGGCGGCGGCGCATCACGCCCGCCGCCACCGCCGCCACCCTGCTCCTGATCGGTCTCGGCGCCACCGCGCCCGTCACCGCCCACGCCGCGCAGCCCCTCCGGCTCGCCGCCGCGCCGAGCGCACCGAGCCCGACGCCGACGACGGAGAAGGGCCTGCGCAAGAGCCTCGACGCGCTGAACGAAGAGGCCGAGATCCTCACCGAGAAGTACAACAAGACCCGCGTCGACTTCGGCAAGGCCCGCAAGGCCGAGCAGGCCGCCGCCCGGGAGGCGCAGCGGCTGCGCGCCCTCGCCGAGCCCGCCCGGCAGCAGCTCGGGCGGCTGGCCGCCGCGAACTACATGGCCGGCGGCCCCGACGTCATCTTCGGCGCCGGCGGCTCCGCGGAAGGCCTCTCCGACCGCGCCTACCTCGCGCAGAACCAGGCCGCCGCCGTCCTCGCCCTGAAGAAGCAGATCGACCAGGCCGAGGCGGCCCAGCGCACCGCCGAGGCCAGGACCGCGCAGGTCAAGAAGGCCTGGGAGGACGCCAAGAAGGCCCGCGCGGCGGCCAAGACCAAGGTCGCCGAGGTGATGAAGCGCCTCGACAAGCTGACCACCACCCACGTCCGCGACCCCCGCAGCGGCCTCACCGCCACCGTGAAGGGCTCCGGACTCCCCGCCAAGATGGCCCGCAAGGCCCTCACCAAGCTCGGCAGCCCGTACGTGTGGGCCGCCGCCGGCCCCAACAGCTTCGACTGCTCCGGCCTCGTCGTCTGGGCCTACACCCAGGTCGGCAAGCCCGGGCTCCCCCACTACACCGGCGACCTGTTCGCCCTCGGCACCAAGGTCTCGCGCGGCTCCCTGCGCTCCGGCGACCTCGTGTACTTCGGCAGCAACCTCCACCACATGGGCATCTACCTCGGCGGCGGCAAGTACCTGCACGCCCCGCAGACCGGCGATGTGGTGAAGATCTCCAACATGTCGGACCGCTCCGACTACGCGGGCGCCAACCGCATCTCCTGACCTACAGGAACCTCAAGACCTACAGGGACCTCCTGCGGCGCGGTAGGAGGTCCCTGTATTTATCTGCCTTTCCCTCTGACTGTCAGGGTCTTAGGCCTTGGGTGGCCAGGACCTCTATTACCGGGCGGTCGCCTGGGAGCCAGGGGACGTCGTAGAGCTCCGGCGGGGTCAGCCAGCGGAGGGCCAGGTGCTCCAGGGGGCGGGGTTCGCCCTCGATGATCCTGGCGGTCCAGACGCGCAGGACGCTGCGTTCGCTCAGGCGCCAGTCGCCGCCGATGCGGCGGCCCAAGCCCACCTTGACGGCGAGCTCCTCATGGCATTCGCGGACCAGGGCGTCCTCATCGGACTCGCCCGGGTCGACCTTCCCTCCCGGCAACTCCCAGCCGCCCGCCATGTGCGGGGGCTCGGCCCGCTGCGCGCTCAGCAGGCGCCCGTCCGAAATGATCGCGGCGCCGACGACCACGAGGTCGATCGCGACCAGCTCCTCTCGCTAGCTCTCGCTGACGGCGGCCCCGCCGACCAGCCGTGTGGACTCCCGGACGATCTCCTCCAGGTGGTCGCCGTGCGCCCCGCGCCAGTACACCTGCCCGCAGTCCGCGCAGCGGCCGTAGACGTCGTAGCTGCGGCGCGTCCCGTCCTCCAGGAGGCGCTCGACCTCCTGCTTGTCGACCGGGACGAGGACGCCGTTGCAGGCGGTGCAGCGGGACCAGGGGGACAGGACGGGGGCGAAGCGGTCGAGGAGGTCGCGGAGCTGGTCGTCGGGGCGGGAGCCGCGGACGTAGGCGCCGAACCACAGGGCGCGGCGGCGGAGCAGGCCGCGGTCCTGCGTGAGCAGGACGCGGCGCTCCTCGTTGGCCTGGACGACCAGCGCCGGGTCGTCCATGTCGTTGTGGTAGTCGGTGTCGAGGCCGAGCAGGCGCATGCGGCGGGCGAGGGTGCCCAGATGGACGTCCAGGAGGAAGCGGGGCGCGGTCTGGCCCGGTTCCAGCGGGACGGGCTGGGGCCGGGGCACCGCGGCGACGGTCACCTCGGCGCCGGCGGGGGGCCGCGCGGCGGGGTCGGCGGGCTCGCCGTCGACCGTCATCGGGCCGGCCTCGGGCAGCGGGACGCCGAGCGACTCGACGACGTGGCCCAGCGTCGACGTCCCGTCATGGGCGACCCGGCGCACGGCCTCCCGCCGGGCGGCGGGCAGGAACATCAGCAGCTCGTCGGCGAGGCGAATCGTGATTTCGGGGTCCACGCCGCTCAGCATGCCACGTGCCGTTGGTATTTCCCGCCGCATTATCCGCGAGGCGTTCCTCGTGTCAGGCGCTCGGCCGAGTCCGCGAGGGAGGTCAGGAGGGACGGGACGTCCTGGTCGACCAGCGCTCCCCCGCGCTTGACGACGCGGCCGCCGACGAGGACGGTGTCGACGCTGCGGGTGTCCGCCGAGAGGACGACGGCGGCGACGGGGTCGTGGGCCGCCGCCATGCCGGGCGTGTCGGTGCGGAGGATGAGGACGTCGGCCTGCTTGCCCGGTGTCAGTGATCCTGTGACGTCGGCCAGCCCTGCGACGTCGGCTCCCTCGATGGTCGCCGTCCGCAGGGCGTCGGCGGTGGTGAAGCCCAGGCCGGCGCCGTCCGGGCGTCCGCGCTCCAGGACGTAGGCGGTCCGCATCAGGCTGAACATGTCGCCGGGGCCCGAGGTGACCGTGTCCGCGCTGAGGCCCGTCGGGACGCCGGCGGTCCGGGCTCGTCCCGTGGGGGCATGGCCGATGTCCAGGGCGGCCTCGATCGCGGGAGAGACGGACACCGTCCCGTTGTATCCGGCGATGCGTTTGAAGTCGTCATCCGTGTAGAAGTTGGCGTGGACGTAGGTCGTGGGGTGGTCGATCAGTCCGTTGTCTTCGAGGAACGCCAGGCCGCGGGCGGCGGTCCGGGTGCTGTGGCCGCCCATGTGCACGGTGATCGGCAGGCCGAGGTCGCGGGCCGTCCGCCATTCGACGAGCGCGCGCTCCTCGCCCGCGATCTCCGGGCCCAGCGCGGCCAGCGCCATCGTGATCGGGCCGCCGGAGTACTCCTGGTGGACACGGCGGGTCTCGGCGTCGAGGTCGCCGTCGCCGCCGTAGCAGTACCCGAACACCGCCCTGATGCCGGACGCGCGCAGTGCCGCGATGCTCGCGTCCGTGTGGGCGGGGCCGAGCTGGATGTGCGACCAGTCGACCAGCGTCGTGATGCCGGAGTCCAGGCATTCGAGCGCGCCGGCGAGCGTCCCGGCGAAGACGTCGTCCGGGCGGTAGCGGGGCGCCAGCTCGCCGAGGATGCGGTCCAGGTAGGCGGGGAGCGAGCTGTCGGGGAGGATCGCGCGGAGCGCCGCCTGCCAGGTGTGGCGGTGCGTGTCGACGAAGCCCGGCATGACGATGCGGCCGGTGGCGTCGATCACCTCGGCGCCGGCGGGGGCGGCCAGTCCGGGGCCGACCGCGGCGATGCGGCCGTCCTCGACGAGCACGTCGGCGGTGCCGAGGACCGTGGGGGCGGGTGCGGTGTCGATGACGAGGCCGTTCGCGATCAGGAGTGGCGTCATGATTGAAAGCTTATTGCTTAGCTTTTTCGAAAGCAATTAGCCTGTCTGTAGTCTTGGTGTGTGTTCGTATCCGAGGGTGCGCGCCGGGATGACATCGACGCCGTGGCCGAGACGTGGCGGCGGGACGGGTTGTCCGAGCCGCTCATCGCGATGCTGGAGCTCGGCAAGCGCGCGGGCCGCATCGCCACGCTGCTGCAGCAGGCGCTGCGCGAACCGCTGGCGGAGCTCGGGCTCACCTACGCCGAGTTCGAGGTGCTGACCGTGCTGCGGCGGGAGGGCGAACCGTACCGGCTGCGGCCGAGCGAGCTCACCCGGTCGGCGTTCCTCACCTCGGGCGGGACGAGCAACGTCCTGCAGCGGCTCCAGAAGGCCGGTCTCGTGGAGCGCGAGGCCAACGCCGGCGACGCCCGCAGCCGCTTCGTCCAGCTGACGGACGAGGGGCTGCGCGTCACCGAGCAGGCCCTCGCGGCGTCCGGCGCGGCGCACGAGGAGGCCATGGCCGGGGTGCCGCCGCAGGACGTCCGGGACGCCGCCGACGCGCTGCGCGAGATCCTGCTGGTCGTCGGCAAGCGCCGGTTCCGGTGAGCCCGGTCAGCCGCCGGGCTGCCGCACGGCCAGCTCGGAGACCTTCTTCTTGAAGTCGGGCCGCGCCAGCGGGCGGGTCACCCCGACCCAGTCCGACCGCTTGTAGGACTTCACGCCGATCGCCGGCACGCACGTCGAGCAGCTCGCCACGATCATCTTGCCGTTCCCGATGACCATGCCGACGTGGCCGGGGTTGTTCGCCGACGTGCCCGGACCTGAGTTGAAGAACACCAGGTCGCCGGGCTGCTCCTTGCCCTTGCCGACCTTCACGCCGAACGGCCACTGCTGGAACGTCGTGCGCGGGATGCTCAGCCCGACCTGCCGGTACGCGGCCTGGATGAGGCTGGAGCAGTCCCACGCGTCCGGCCCGTTCGCGCCGAACACGTACGGCTTCCCCCGCTGCGCCATCGCGAACTTGATGATCTGCTGGACGATCCCGCCGACGTTCGCCGGAAGGTCGTTGTCCTCGCAGTTGATGCCGTTCGCCTGGACGACCTTGAAGTCGCCGCCGACGTACCGCTTCGCCCAGTCGAGGACGAGGTCCACGTAGTCCCACGAGTGGTTGTACTGGAAGATCGCGGTCTTCATGCGCTGCGGGGCGCCGTTGTGCTTGAGGTAGGCGGCGGCGGACGGGATCGCGTCCGCGGGGTCGTAGCGGTCCTTCTTGCCGTCCTTGTCGCCGTCGACCCCGAACTCCTTGAACGTCCCGGCGAGGAACTGCATGGGGCCGCCCGCGCCCGCGTAGTTCTCCCCGCTGCTGACGCCCGGGAGCCTCGACCTGCCGTGGTCGGTCTCGACCTTGCCGATGCCTGCCAGCACGTTCCACGGGATGCCGTACTTCTTTCCGGCGCCGTGGTAGAGGGAGAGGTAGTTCGAGGGGACGGCCTTCGCGTCGTTCGCCGCCGCGGGCTGCGCGCCCGCGTTCGCGGTATCCACGCAGTTGCCGTCGAGCCCACCTCCGAAGAGGAACTGGCTTCCGGAGAACAGGATCGGGACGGACACCAGCGCGACGAACATCGCCACGGCGACACCGAGGCCGCCGACGAGCAGCATCCGGCGGGGGTTCATCCGGTGTCACCCGCCTGGCCGGCGTCGGCGGGCGCGAAGGCGTACACCTTGAGGGAGCCGCCGTCGCGCGCCACCGTCACCGCGTACTGCTCCTTGTCGGTGGACGTCTTGCCGCTCTTGGTGACCTGCTGCGTGCCCGTCACGAGGAAGATGAGCGAGTTGTCCTCGATGTTGCGGACCTGGTCGAGCGACGCCGACCCCCGCGCGACGAGCTGCTCGCGGCGGCGCTCCTCCAGGATCCCGGGCGTGGCCGCGCCCTGCGCGAGCCGCTCCTCCAGGTCTTCGGTGGCCAGGCCGGACAGGCGGCTCAGGAAGGTCTCGGGGGTCTCGTCGTAGCGGTACGTCCCGTAGGCGGCGACGAACCGCTGCGCCATCTCGGCGGCCGTGGCGAACTCCTGCCGGGAGAACGGCAGCAGCCGGTAGATGTCGAAGTCGGCGGGGTTGACGGCGTTCTGGATGCCGGGCGGGGGCGAGGCCGGGCCCGTCGGGCCGGCCGTCGCGGACGGGCGGGCCCGCGGCTCGTCGTCGGGCTCGGGCGCCGCGACCGTCAGGTAGACGCCCACGGCGGCGAGCACGACGACGAGTCCCGCGAAGAGGAGCTTGCGCCGGCGGTCGGTCAGGTTCATCACTCGTCCCGTTCGGGCTCACCGGACGGACGCTCGACCGGGCGCAGCCAGAACGGGATCGGCGGGCCCTCCTGCGAGCCGCTGCGGCCCCACAGCGGCGGGGGCGTGCGCCGGGCGGCCGGCTCGGGGCGCGACGGCGCGCCTCCGGAATTCCCGGAGCCTCCGAACAGGCCGCGCTGCCGGGGGACGTTCGCCGCGGACCCGCCACCGCCGGAGCCGCCGCCATTACCGCCACCGCCGCCACCGGAACCGCCAGAGCCGCCGTTGGCGCCGCCGCCCGCGGAGCCGCGGCCGCCGGAGGAGCCGGAGGAGCGCCCGCCGCCGGTGAACCAGCCGCCGCCACCGCCTCCGCCGCCGGAGCCGCCGTTTCCGCCGCCTCCGCCACCGCCGCCTCCGCCGGTGACACCGCCGCCGTTTCCGCCGCGTCCGGCCCAAGAGGTCGGGCGGACGGTTCCCTTGCCGGAGCCGGTGCCGCCTCCGCCGGGCTCACCGCCCGCGTCGCCGCCCTTCGCGACCGTGACGCCGCCGGGGCGGGTGGCCGCCGCCGTGCCGTCGGACCGGCGGTCGCCGGAGACGCCCGCCCGGGACGGCAGGTTGAGGGGCGGGGCACCCCGCCGGGACCGTCTCTGCTGCGCCGCCGCGGCGCCGCCCCGGGGCCGTGCGGCCAGCACCGGCGCGTCCTCCGGCGACTGGTCCTCGCCCGCCCCGTTGGCGAGCCGGTCGGCCGCGGCCGCGGTGCCCACGCCGCCCTGCGTCCCGGCGGCGATGGGGACCGCGTCCTTCTCGGCCCTGCGGAGCATCTGGTACGCGTTCGCGCCCGGGATCGCGGCGATCGTGTTCTTGCGCGCCTGCGCGACCGACTTGTTGAGCTCCGCCTCGCTCTTGTCCCGCGACCCGACCGCCGAGTAGCCGACGGCGGAGAACAGGTGCTGGAACGGCTTGCGGTACACGAACGCCGCGAAGGTCACCAGCGCGATGAGCAGGATCTGCAGGCCCCACGGCAGCGTCTCGCCGAGGATCAGGCTGTACGCCCACAGCAGCAGCGAGAGCACGCCGATCAGCGCGGCCTGTTTCAGCAGCATGGACAGCAGGAGTTCGAGCCATCGGACGGCGATGACCCGCCCGATGCCGGGATGTATCCCGATCCCGAGGAAGATCGGACCCGCGACGAGCAGCAGCAGGAACGCGATCTTCACGACGATCAGCGCGGTCGCGATGACCATGATCAACAATCCCGCGACCAGTGCCGCGAAGAGCGCGCCGAACGCCACCGCCAGCCTGTTCTGCCAGTTCTTGCCCTGGAACAGCGAATACGTCTCGGGATGGTTGTCCTTGATGTTCTTGGTGACGTCCTTGTAGGCGTCGGCCTTCTTCCCCAGGTCGACCTCGTTCTGGCCGTACGTCTCCGGAAGGTCGACCGCCTGCGACCACAGCAGCTTGTCGGCGTTCTCCTTGACGACCTTCGCGTTGGGGTCGGTGGTGCCGAACTCGCCCTGCAGCCACGGCTTGCAGACCAGCGCCACCCACAGCGCGTTCGCGTTGGAGGTCGTCGAGTCGAGCTTCTGCGACACCGCAGGATCGGGTCTGCCGTTCGGGACGGGAATACACGTCCCGCCCTTGGTGTCGCTATGGGGCAGTGCCGCGTTGAAGGCGGCGCTCGTCGCCTCGGACACCTTCGTCCCGAGGGTGGTGAAGTCCGCGGGCCGTGCGATCAGCCAGACCAGCCCGACCATCGCGGCGACCATCCAGACCACGCCCTCGGTGACCTTGCTGGCCCGCTTGCGGACGAGACCCCACCAGGCGAGCCACATCGCGCCGAGGATGACCACCCACGACCAGTAGCGCGCGTTGAACGTCTTGCCCATGTTGGTGATGACACCGTCGACGGTGTCCTTCAGCCAGCCCAGCAGGGACTCCGACGCGGCGGCCTGGTAGACGCTGATCGTGGTCCGGTCGATCGCCCGGACGACGGTGAACGTGGTGTTGGCGAGCGCGTTGCCCATCAGCGACATGGCGTCCGAGCAGCCCATGTCGACCGCGTACCAGCTCTGGCCCGCCATGCCGTACCGGTCGTAGTAGGTCAGCTGCTCCGCCTTGGACTTCTGCAGCTTCTCGTCCGGGTAGTCGGGCGGCTTGATCATGCCGTCCGTCCCGGAGCCGTACTGCTCGGGCGGCGGGTTGTCCGCCGGACGGCACGCGTCGTTCGGCGTCGGGAGGCCCGGATGCGGGATCGACGCGGACGCGGGCGACAGCGGCCCCGTCATGAACAGCGCCATGAAGACCAGCAGCAGCACCGAGCGGCGGGTCCTCGGCCGGCGGCGGACGCGGCGGTTCGCGCGGTCCCGCCGGCCGGCGGCACAGACGGCGGGGTCGAGCCCTTCGCCGGGCGAGCGCTGCAGGCCCGCCATCCGGTCGCGGGTACCCCTCATCGGCCGACCTCCTCGACCTCGGCCCCCGCTGCGGTCAGTTCGGACGTGCCCGGACGGCACCGGGTCGGGTTGGTGTCCAGCCAACGCTGCAGTTCCTCGGAGATCAGGTCGACGCCGATGCGCCCGGCACGGCCGTCGAGGTCACGGAAGATGCATTCGCCGTTGCCGAGGTTGCGCAGCACGGCCCTGTGCTCGTCGGACGCCTCCACCCCGAGGAGCGACATGACGTTGCCGACCTCGACCCGCTCGGTGGAGCGGAACGAGAACACCGACGACAGGCAGTTCGTCACCTGTTCGTTCAGCAGGTCGCCCGCGTTCTGGGAGACCAGGATCAGCGCGGTGTTGCGGGAGCGGCCCATGCGGGACACCTCCGGCACCAGCTTCGCACCCTCGGGCGTCGCGGTGATCGCCCACGCCTCGTCCAGGAAGATGGCCTTCGGGAGCCGCCGGTCGAGGCCGTGCATGAGGCGCCGCGCGAACTGCGACACCAGGTACATCAGCGCCACCGACAGGCGCTGCTCGTAGGAGTAGTCCTCCCGCGAGATGGTGACGTCCGGCAGGGTGAGCCCGCCGAGCGTGAAGACCGTCGTCCAGCCGGCGGTGTCGATGCGCTCGCCGCCGGACGGGTCGAAGCACAGCCGCGCGAGCCGCATCTCCGACATGGAGCGCAGCACCGCGCCGAGGTTCTTGGACGCGGGGTCGTCCGCCGCCTCCAGATGGTCGACGACGCGCCCGAGCGACGGCCGCTCCCCGTTGGCGACCGCACCGACCGCCTGGATCATCGCGGACTCGCGCTCCTCCGACATCCGCGGCAGCAGCAGCCGCAGCGTCTCGGTCGCCATCGTCTTCATCGTGGCGAGGTCGTCGCCGAACGAGAACGGGTCGAGCAGGCCGGGCGCCGCCGACCCGAGCGGCAGGATCCGCGCCTTGCGGCCCCGCGCCTTCAGCAGCTCCACCAGGGACTCGGCGTCGCCCTTGGGGTCGATCGCCGCGACGGTGACCCCGCGCAGCGCCATCTGGTAGATCAGCAGCAGCGCGAGCGTGGTCTTGCCGCCGCCGGGCTCACCGGTGATCGCCACGGCGGTCGGGCGGTTCCGGGCCGCCGCGACCAGCGGGTCGAAGTGCACGATGGACCGGGCCCGGCCGAGCGTCTCGCCGATGTACGGGCCGATCCACCCCGCGGCCTCCTCGTCCGGACGGTCCCCGAGGTCGACGGTCGCGATCGGCATGCCACCCGCGATCGTCCGGAGCGGCTGGCGCTGCGCGTACGCGTTCAGCCGGATCTGGTCGCCGGGCAGCGACTCCAGGAACAGCGAGAACTGGTCGCCGGTCGAGTTGACGACGTCGATGCCGATGTCGCGGTAGTGCTCGACGACCGCGTCCACCCGCTGCGCGAGCAGGTCCTCCGTCGGAGCGGACACGATCAGCCGGTGCCACCCGTACACGAACGGCAGCCGCTCCTTGGTGATGCCGTGCTCCAGCATCCGGGCCGCGTCGATCTGCTCCGCCAGCGCGATCGGCGCCTCCGCGCCGGCCTCCCGGATGTGCTGGTCCATGTCGCGGGCGTGCGCCAGCTTGCGCGAGACGTCCTTGGACGCCTTCGCCGGCGGGATCAGCTTCATCCGCGCGCTGATCTCCACGGGGAACGGGAGCGCGTCCGAGTAGTGGAGCCAGGGCTCCCCGTCCGGGAACGGCATCATGTCGGGGAACCGGGCGAACGACAGGTAGGCGACATAGGACGTGGCCGTGGCGCCGCCCCCCGCACCCGTGAAGTTCGGCTGCTCGACCCGCAGGTACGAGCGCCCGTTGTGGATGGCGCCCTCCACCAGCGACTCGATCTCGCCCTTGCCCCACGTCCTGCGCGGGACCGCGGACGGCGGCGGATCGGCGAGTGACCCCGTCACCGCGTGCTGGAACAGCCACGCCACCTCGGTGGACGTGGCGTGCCGCGCGTACAGCGCGGACCCGCCGAGCGCGCGCCCGATCCGCTCGGCCTGGTCCGTCCAGCGCCCGATCTCCTTCTTGTCGATCGCGTCGTCGTGCACGCCGAGGACGTTCTCGCTCTTCTTGTAGAACCCCATCAGCTGCGACAGGACACCGCCCGACAGGTGGGCGCCCATGCCGCGCTGGCCGAGCCTCACCCCGAGGTAGACCTCCTTGGTCCAGAAGTCCTTGGCCCACACGTGCGCGTAGGTCTCCTCCAGGTACTCCCGCCACCCGGGGCCGCCGTCGGACGTCCGGTCCAGGGCCAGCGCCCACTCGGCCGCCGGGTACGTCCGGTGCGCGATCCGCAGGTGCACCTCGGCGTCCTGCATCCGGATGCCGGCGAGCGCGATGGTGATGTTGGTGGCGAGCGCCTCGCGCTCCTCGCCCGTCGTGAACTCGTACGACACGGTGGGCAGCCGGAAGTACGCCCAGGCGGCGTTGTCGGTGAGCAGCACGCGGTCGTCGAAGTACCGCACGGCCAACCGGCTCGACTTGCTCATGCCGCCCTCCTTCCGGCCCCTGATTCTCCCGGCGCGCGGAGGGCCGCGCAGGGTTGTCCGGGAGAGTGTTGGCCATCCGGACGGTCATGAACGTCAGGCGTGTCCGCCAGGAATGCCCGGCTCGCCGCGCTCTCCGCTAGGTGCCCGCGAGGGGCGCTCATCGGGTGGCCTCCTGCTCCTGCTGAAGCTCCTGGTAACGCTCGGGCATGACGGTGAAGCCGCCGGCCACGACGCCGGCGAGGGCAAGATAGGCACGCCGCGTCGGCGTGCGCAACGACTTCAGCTCGTTGCGCGGCGCGCGGTCCATGCTCAGGTGATCATCCCACGGGATGCGCACCAGCGCCCGGCAACGCCCCCGCGCCACGGCCTCGGCCTGCTCGACGTCGTCCATGCTGCGGCGGCTCACCCCGTTGATGACGGTCACGGCGCGCGAGCGCAGCTCCTCGTACCCGTGGCCGTCCAGCCACTCGAACGTCATCGCGACCGCGCGCGGCGCGTCGGCGCTGGCCGGCGCGACCAGCACGATCTGGTCCGCGTACGGCAGGACGCGCGCGACCACGGCCGCCGCCGCGTCCAGCATCGTCACCGAGTAGAACCGGTCGAGCGTGCGGATCGCCAGCGCGTAGTCGCGGTCGTCCAGCGCCTGCAGCGGGTTCTTCCCCGCCGCGATCACATCGAGCCCCGACTTGGCCTGCGAGGTGTACCGCCGCATCGCCGTGAGGCTGCTGACCTGGTCGGCGCGCGTGATGAGCCCCGTCAGCGTCTCGTTGGTGTCGCTGCGCGTCCGCCGCGCCAGCGCCCCGGGCCCCGGGTTCACGTCGATCGCCACGACGGGCTCGCCGTTGTGCTGGGCGAACGTGTGCCCGAGCATCAGCGCCGTGACGGTCTGCCCCGCGCCCCCGGTGCACCCGAGCACCACGACGTGCCGCGTCCCGTGGAACGGCTGCTGGATCCGCTGCTGGTACTCGGCGTCGATCTCGCCGTGCCCGCCGCCGACCGCGTGGATGAGCCGCCGCAGCCCGCCGCTGGTGACCTCGTGCTCGGGCCCCGGCGGCGTGATGGCGGGCCCGGACGGCGGCGGCGCCGGAGGCGGCGGCAACGGCCGCGGCCGGACGGGCGAAGCGGGCTGGGACCGCACCTCGCGCGGTGGCGCCGCCTCCTCCGCCGGCGGCGGCGGAGGTTGTCGGACCGGCGTCCCCTGCGCGGCCGGAGCCCCCGCCTCGGGAACCGGCGGCCACATGAGGTTGTCGGTGACCGCCGGCCGCAACGGCTTGGAAAGCCCCTTCGACCAGGGCCGTGGAGGCTCCCGCAGAACCCCCTGCTGCTCCTGAGCACGAGCGACCTGCTCCTCGGGCGCGGCGCCCTCCTGCGCATGGACGGTCTGCTCTTCAGGACGCTCGGGCCGCGCGGGAGGAACGGACGGGCGAGTCTCCTCGGCGTCCGGACGTGCAGGCTGCTCCTGCGGCTGCCTGGGCGGCCACACCGTCCCAGCACCCGGCACAGGCGGCTGACCCTGCGGCTGCACAGGCTGACCCTGCGGCTGCACAGGCTGCTCCTGCGCACGCACACGCTGCTCTTCGGGCTGCGTGGGAGGCGCAGGCGCGTGGGGCTGCTCGGCGCCTGGGCGGGCGGGCTGCGGCTCGCCTTGGCTCGCGTGGACAGGATGCTCCTGTGGAGGCACGGGGTCGCTTGCGGGGTGCGGTGCCTGCTCCGCCGGCTCCTGCTGGGGGTGGGCGCCGAAGGCGCCGGGGACCATGGGGATGTCGGGGCGGGTCGCCGGCGGGCGCGGGGTGGACGGGGTGTCGCCGTGGGGGGCCCTGTGGCCCGCGACCTTCTTGTCTCCCGGCTCGCCGTTGAACGCCTCCCCGGCAGGGGCCGCGTCCGGGGCGGGCTGCGGGGCGGGGATGTCGGGGCGGGTGTCGGGGGGTGCCTCCGCCCGCCAGACCTCGGCGGGCGCTCCCGGGCGGCGGACGCCGGAGGCGAAGGCGCGCTTGCCGGAGCCGGGGGCCGCCGGCGGGGGCGCCTCCAGCCGCGGTGTCGCCGGCGGGTGCTCGATCTCGGCGGCGACGGGGAGGACGTCGTCCTCGTGGGAGATCTCGCGGGTGGTGCGGCGCCAGGCCTTGGGGGGGACGGCCGGTTCGCGCTGCGCGGCGTACTCGACCAGGGACGGGGGCGCGGCGGCGGCCGCGGGGCGCGGCACCGCGGGCGGGGCGATGGGGACGGGCTCGGGGTCCCGGGCGCGCCGGCGCCGGGACTTGATCGCGGCACGTTCCATCGCGGCGGCCGGGGCGGGGGCCTCGGCACGGCGCCACACGCGGGCCACGATGACGACCTCGCGTGGTTCGCGGATCGGGGTGAGGCGGCACCACGTGCGGGGTTCGGAGAGGTAGCGGCTCTGGGAGAGCAGCAGTTCGGTGAGCCGCTTGCCCTCGATGACGGGGCGCGTCGCCATCCACGTCAGCACGCCCGGCGGGACGATGTACAGGACGTGCCAGGGTGACTCGAAGGGGATCCCGACCACTCTGAGCAGCACGATCCAGGGCACGAACACGCCGAGGAACACGCCGATCTGGACCAGCGGCAGCGGCATGGGCAGCCGCAGGTCGTACAGCTTGTAGAGCCGCTTCTCGATGCGCCAGATGTTCGTGTACGTGGGTAGATCCACGCCCCTACTCCCCTAACTGCGCGAGCGCCGTGCCGCCTGCCGACCTCCGGGCGAGATCAGGAGACGTCCACGCCGAGGGCCTTGGCTATCGCCTTGGCCGTGGTCTCGATGATGTTCGGCACGTAGAAGACCACCCCGATTCCTATCGCCAGCACGATGAATTGGACGAAACGCGTTATTTCTCGGGTGAACAGGAAGAAGATCGCCACAATGGAGACGATCACGAGGAACAGCGGGCCGAATATCTGGCGCAGCCAGTCGGCGAGCTGGTCGGTTTTCAGTTCGTCGTCGGGCGCCGCCAGAAGTTCGTGCGGAATCGACGCCATGATGTGGTGCAGCATCGACTGACTACCTTCCTAGGTCGGCGGACTCGCTGGGGGTGTTGGTGTTCAAATCGCGGCCTCTCATGACGCGTCTGGTTCCGTGGTGCCGCGAATGTCCTGGACGAGCCAGGTGGTGCCCTTCTTGACCATGGCGACCTGGTAGGACTGCTCCAGTTCGCCGCCGCCTCCTCCGGCCGGCTGCCACACCACGGTCGCGGTGACGGTCCGCTCGCCGCCCGGTCCCTTGGGCGCGACGACCTCCTTGACCTGCACGAAGGTGACGGAGTTGGCGAGGCCCGCGATCGTCGTCCCGTTGGAGAAGCGGGACAGGGCCTCCTGGTTCCCCCGGGCGTACTCCTGGAAGAAGGTGCCGAGGAAGGGCTGGAGCTCGGTTTCGAGGGCGGTGTCGCGGTCCTGGACCCCGTCCTGGGGAAGCTGCGCCTTGCTGGGCGGGGGAAGCAGGGCGGGGCGTGCGGACACGACCAGTGAGCCGCTCTTGTCGGCGTACACGGGAACGGCGAGGCGGAGCCATCTGTCGGCCGTCCGGGCGAGCAGCGTCACGGTCGCGTTGTTGGCGTCGCGGGCGTCCACTCCGGCGACCTGGACGGACTGAACCTGCATCTTCCCGACGCCGTTCCAGCCGAATTGGGCGTCGGCGCCGTCGGGCAGGAAGGTCCGCATTTGCGCCTCGCGGGCGGGGGCGCTCTTCTGGTCGAAGTTGAGATAGACGTTCGCGAACTGCAGCGCGAACGCGCCCGCGGCGCTGGACGGGAATCCCGCGTTCTTCGGGGGCTTGGACGCGGCGGGCGCTCCGCCGGAGGCCTCGCCGGCGGTGAAGCGCTCGAACGGGGCGCGGACGCCGTTGACGAGGATGACGAGGATGAGCGCCCAGAGCACGGCGCGCCCGACCCAGACCCACCAGCGCCCGCCGGAGCCGCCCCAGCGGCCGCCTCGCGTGCCGCCGCCCCTGCCGCCGGACCGTCCCCGCTCCGGCAGGTCCCACGGGTCGGCGGACGACGCGAGCGCCCGGCCGGGCGCCGCCGTCTCGTCGACTACGGCGGTGTCACGGCCGCGTCCCACGGCCGACCTGCGAGCCATCCTGCCTCCGCTCGCGCCTCGCCCCCGGTCGGCGCGGTCATGTGTACCTGGTCATCGTCCGGTGGTCCTTTCTGAACCCACCTCGGGCCCAGGGTAACCACGGGCGTCAATTGTTCCAGCGCATCCCAGCCAAGCACAGCCCCGGCACGCGGTTGTGGATAATGCAATCCACCTCAGCAGGAACGGGGAAGATTGCCAAACGGTGACGATCCCCTATCCAAGGCTCCGAACAGGGCGCAGGTCGACGTACCGGACAAGCGCGGCGACTCGGAAGTTGCTTGGTTACCGACTGGCGACGGCGACCGCAATCTGTTCCCGAAATACTCCGGCAAAGTGGCGTAATCGCGACATACCACAACAAAACGCCCAGCTCAGCGGCCACGCGCGTCTCGCGGGCCTCCGCTGTCGCCGAAATCACACCGGTCACGCCCGAGGCGGGCGGTCCGCGTCAGACGTTGAAGCGGAACTCCACGACGTCGCCGTCCTGCATGACGTAGTCCTTGCCCTCCATGCGGACCTTGCCGGCGGTGCGGGCGGCGGCCATGGACCCGGCGGCCGTCAGGTCGTCGAACGAGACGATCTCGGCCTTGATGAAGCCGCGCTGGAAGTCGGTGTGGATGACGCCCGCGGCCTCCGGCGCGGTGGCGCCCTTGCGGATCGTCCAGGCCCGCGCCTCCTTCGGCCCGGCCGTCAGGTAGGTCTGCAGGCCGAGGGTGCCGAAGCCGATCCGGACGAGCTGCGACAGGCCCGGCTCGTCCTGCCCCATGCCCTGGAGCAGTTCGAGGGCCTCGTCGTCGGGCAGCTCGATCAGCTCCGCCTCGATCTTGGCGTCCAGGAAGATCGCCTCGGCGGGCGCGACCAGGTCGCGCAGGCGCGCGCGCAGAGCCTCGTCGGTCAGCTCGCTCTCGTCGAGGTTGAAGACGTAGAGGAACGGCTTGGCGGTGAGCAGGTGCAGCTCGTGCAGGAGCGCCAGGTCGATCCCGGCCTTCTCCGCGCCCGCGAACAGGGTGACGCCGTCGTCCAGGAGCTTCTGCGCGGCGTTGACGGCGTCGACGACGGCGAGCTTCTCCTTGTCCTTCTTGGTGCGCGCCTCCTTGTCGAGGCGCGGCAGCGCCCTCTCGATCGTCTGGAGGTCGGCGAGGATCAGCTCGGTGTTGATCGTCTCGATGTCGCGGGACGGGGCCACGTCGCCGTCGACGTGCGTGACGTCCGCGTCCTCGAACGCCCGGATGACCTGGCAGATCGCGTTGGTCTCCCGGATGTTGGCGAGGAACTTGTTGCCGAGCCCCTGCCCCTCGGACGCTCCCTTGACGATCCCGGCGATGTCGACGAACTCCATCGTCGCCGGGATGATCTTCTGGGAGCCGAAGACGTCCGCCAGCACGGCCAGCCGCGGGTCGGGCACGCCGACCACGCCGACGTTGGGCTCGATGGTCGCGAACGGGTAGTTGGCGGCCAGCGCGTCGTTCTTGGTCAGCGCGTTGAACAGCGTGGACTTGCCGACGTTGGGCAGCCCGACGATTCCGATGGAGAGGCTCACGGCCGTCAAGTTTATGGGCGCCGGCGCACCCCTCGGGCTGCCCGGAACCTCCGGTGGGCCTCCCGTTGGTGAACAGTGGGCCAAATGCCCGGGACGCGGGGCGGCCCGGCGCGTCGCGGTCGCCGATCGGCGCCGCGCTGTCACGATGAACGGATGGACCTCGCGCTGTTCGCCGGACTCCTCGTCGGCGCCGTCTTCGGCGCCGTCGCCGGATACGCGCTCGCGACGAGCCGGCAGGGCGCGCTGATCGCGCGGGCGCGGGCGGCCGAGGAGAAGCTCGCCTACGCCGAGGAGCGGATGGCCGAGCACTTCGAGAACCTGTCCGCGAAGGCGCTCGACGCCAGCAACCAGCGGTTCCTGGAGCTGGCGGACGCGCGGCTCAAGGCGGCCGGGGCCGAGGCGGCCGGCGAGCTCCAGCGGCGGCAGCAGGCGGTCGAACATCTCGTCGCGCCGCTCAAGGAGACGCTCGCCAAGGTCGAGGAGCAGCTCCGCGAGGTGGAGACGGGCCGCCGCGAGTCGCACGCGATGCTCGCAAAGCAGGTCGACTTCGTCCGGCAGAGCTCCGACCAGCTGCGCCGCGAGACGCAGTCGCTCGTCCGCGCGCTGCAACGCCCCGAGGCGAGGGGACGCTGGGGCGAGCTGCAGCTGCGCCGCGTCGTGGAGCTGGCCGGGATGGCGCACCACTGCGACTTCGACGAGCAGGCCACGTCCGCCACGGTCGACGGGACGGTCCGTCCCGACATGGTGGTGCGGCTGGTGGGCGGCAAGAGCATCGTGGTCGACTCGAAGGTCTCGCTGGCCGCGTACCTCCAGGCCGCGGAGAGCGGCGACCCGGTGCGCCTGGACGCGCACGCGCGGCATCTGCGCGACCACGTCGACCGCCTGGCGGCCAAGTCGTACTGGCAGGCGTTCAGCCCGGCGCCCGAGTTCGTCGTCCTGTTCATCCCCGGCGAGGCGTTCCTCGCGCCGGCGCTCGACCGCGACCCCGGGCTGCTGGAGTACGCGATGCGCCGCCGCGTGCACATCGCCACGCCGACCACGCTCATCACGATGCTGCGGACGGCGTCCTACGCGTGGCAGCAGGCCGCCCTGTCGCGCAACGCCCGGGCCGTCTTCGACCTGGGCAAGGAGCTGTACGAGCGGCTGGGCACGATGGGGCAGCACGTCGACGAGCTGGGTCGCGCGCTGACCGGTGCCATCAAGTCCTACAACCGGACGGTCGGTTCCCTGGAGACGCGCGTGCTCGTCAGCGCGCGCAAGCTGAACGAGCTGGGCGTCGTCGACGACGGGCTGGACGGCCCGGACCCCGTCGAAGAGAGCCCCCGCGCGCTCTCCGCGGCCGAGCTGACCGCGTACGGCGAACCCTTCGGCAGCGGCGGCCGTCTCCCTGAGGAGGAAGGGTCCCAGCCAGACCCGGCCGCGGAACCGGTAGGTTTCGGCGGGCGGGCCATCCCTGAGCCAGACGATCGGCGAAAGAGGTGGCGATGACTTCATCGACGGTACGCGACGCGCCCGGGGGCGCCTCGCCGGCCCCAGGGGGTCCAGTGAGTCGGCAGCGCGGTGTCTCGTCCCGGTCGCGGTCGGCCGGCCCGATCACGCTGACGGGACGCGGCGGGATCGTGGTCATGTTCGGCGCCGGCGTGGTCTGCGGGCTGCTGTCGAGGTGGCTCGGCGTCGGGCTGCTCGCCGGCGCCGGGTTCGCGATCGGCTGCGCGCTCGCCGCGTTCGCCACCCGCCCCGCCGACCTCCTCACACTCGTCGTCAGCCCGCCGCTGGTGTTCTTCGCCGCCACCGTCACGGTGGTGTTCACCACCACGCTCGGCAACGGCTCGCTGCTGCGCGGCATGACGGTCGGCCTGCTCACCGCGCTGGCGGCGACCGCGCCGTGGCTGTTCTTCGGGACGGTCCTGGTGGTGGTGATCTGCCTGGCCCGCGGCCTCATGACGAACGTCAGGGAGCTGCAGGACAAGCTGATCGGGGTCCGCCTCTTCGAGAAGGAGGAGAACGAGAACCCCGTCCGCTGGGACGAGTCCCCCACCACGACACAGGAGCGCCGCCGCACGCACCACGGCGACGTGGACTGAGCGTGCGGCGGCTCCCCGGCGATCGGACGGACGATCAGACGGGCGTGATGCGCAGGTCCTTGCGGAGCTCCTTCGGAAGGGAGAAGCGCATGCTCTCCGGCACGGACTCGACCTCCTCCGCCTCACCGAAGCCGCGGTCGGCCAGCCAGGCCAGCACCTCCTGGACCAGCTCGTCCGGGACGGACGCGCCGCTCGTGACGCCGACGGTCGTGACGCCCTCCAGCCAGGCGGGGTCGATGTGCTCGGCGTAGTCGACGAGGTGGGCGTCGTCGGCCCCGTGCTCCTTGGCGACCTCGACCAGCCGGACCGAGTTCGAGGAGTTCGTCGACCCGACCACGATGACGAGCTGCGCCTGCGCCGCCATCTCCTTCACGGCGACCTGCCGGTTCTGGGTGGCGTAGCAGATGTCGTCGGACGGCGGGTCCATCAGCTTGGGGAACCGCTCGCGGAGCTTCTCGACCGTGGCGATGGTCTCGTCGACCGACAGCGTGGTCTGCGACAGCCACGCCACCTTCTCCGGATCGCGGACCTTCACGTTGGCGACGTCGTCCGGGCCGTCGACGAGGTGAATGTGGTCGGGGGCCTCGCCGGTGGTGCCGATGACCTCCTCGTGACCCTCGTGGCCGATCAGCAGGATGTCGTAGTCCTGCGCGGCGAAACGGACGGCCTCCTTGTGGACCTTGGTCACCAGCGGGCAGGTGGCGTCGATGGTGCGCAGGTCGAGCCCCCGGGCCTCCTCGTGGACG
Organism: Actinomadura sp. B10D3; assembly: GCF_039871695.1. Taxonomy (NCBI): domain Bacteria; kingdom Bacillati; phylum Actinomycetota; class Actinomycetes; order Streptosporangiales; family Thermomonosporaceae; genus Actinomadura; species Actinomadura sp. B10D3. The sequence continues at coordinate 404,113 of NZ_JBDPLY010000001.1, read as the reverse complement.
ACGGGCGCGACGCCGTGCGCGGAGAACACGACGATGGAGCCCGCGGGGACCTCCTCGGTCTCGTCGACGAAGATCGCACCCCGCTCCTCCAGCGTCTTGACGACGTGCACGTTGTGGACGATCTGCTTGCGGACGTAGATCGGCGCCCCGTACTTCTCCAGGGCGATCTCGACCGTCTCCACGGCCCGGTCGACGCCCGCGCAGTAACCACGCGGTTTGGCGAGCAGGACACGGCGCTGGCTGTTGGCGGTCATGGCTCTATCGTACGAGTGGCCACGCTGTGACCCACTCCACGGCCCTTTTGGACAGAAATCCACTAACCCGGGGTGACCGTCCTCGCACCCATGGGGCAGAGTGAGTTTCGACGAGACGAGGCAGGAAGAGGAAAGTCCGATGACGAAATCGCCGCGCCGCCTCAGGGAGCAGGTCCGCGACACGGTGGGCGAGCAGGTCCGGGACCTCCCGCTGCACGCCGTCCGGCTGGCCATGTTCGGCGTCGGCCGGGCACTGCTGCTCAGTGACCGGGTGACCCGGGACTACAAGGAGATCACCGAGGGCGGCGGCGTCAAGCCGGTGATCGGGCGGCTGCGCGAGGACGTGCAGACCACCGCCGAGAAGGTCGTCGGAAAGGTCGTCGAGCGCGTCCGCGGCGAGGAGCCCGAGCCCGGCGCGAAGGCGGAGCCCGCCCGCGGGAGCGGGCCGGCCGCGGCCCGGCCGGCCGCCGAGGAGATCTCGGTCGGCAAGCCCGGCGCGTCCACCGCGCACACGCCGAAGCACGCTCGTCCCGGCCCGTCGAAGCCGCCGAAGCCGGCGAAGCCCGGCGCCCTCGGCAGGCACCACGCCCGGACGGCGGAGGAGTCCGGCCCCGTCGCGCGGCCCGCGCCGAAGCCGGTGCCGTCCGAGCCGAAGCCGGAGCCCGCGCCGCAGGCCGAGCCCGCACCGAGCCCGAAGCCCGCCGACCCGAAGCCCGCGGAGTCAAAGCCCGCCGAGTCAAAGCCCGCGGAGTCAAAGCCCGCCGAGCCGAAGGCCGAGGAGACCAAGGCCGAGGAGACCAAGGCGGAGGAGAGCAAGGCGGACAAGGCGGCGTTCGAGCCGAGGCCGGAGACCAGGCCCGCCGCGCCCGCCGAGGCCGAGCACCTCGCCGCCGACCTGCCGGTCCCCGACTACGACAGCGCCTCGCTGCCGCAGCTGCGCGCCCGGCTCCGCGGCCTCACCGTCGACCAGGTGAAGCTCCTGCGCGAGTACGAGAGCAAGCACGCGGGACGTGAGGACGTCATCCGCATGTACGAGCGCCGCATAGCCAAGCTCAACGGGAACACCTGAGCCACCGAGAAAAGCCCCGGCGACCGCCGCCGGGGCTTTTCCATGCCCGCGTCCGCGCCGCCCGGGCGACCGCCCCGGCGGCCGGTCAGGGCGCGCCGAGGAGCTTGTCGAGGGCGGGCAGCGCGGCGGCGACCGCGGCGCGCTCCTCCTTGGTCAGGTCCGCGAACCGCTCGGCGAGGAAACCGATGCGCTGCTCCCGCCCGGCGGCGAGCCGGTCGCGTCCCGCCTCGGTGAGCCCGGCGGTGACGACGCGGGCGTCGGCGGAGTCCCGGCCGCGCGTGACGAGCCCGTCGCGTTCGAGCCGGTTGATCTGGGCCGTCATGGTCGGCAGCCGGACGCCGTGCTCGTCGGCCAGCTCGGTCATCCGGCGCGGGCCGTGCTCCAGCGAGCTCAGCACCGACAGCTGCTGGCTGGTGATCGGCTGGTCGGCGCTGACCCGCCGGAGCATCAGCACGACATGGCGCAGGCGCCGGTTGAGCTGCTCGGCGAGCTCGCGTTCGGAGGCGGTCACGGTCTCTCCTCGTGTCGGTCGGCCGATCCGGATTCCGGCCTACTCATGATCGCGCGGCGCTCGTCCACGCGCACAGGTCCGCACCGTAGGCTGCCCGCATGGCGATGGAGACCACGGCCGAGTCCCCGGTTCCGGTGCGCACCGTCCTGCAGGCGGTGAGCGGGTGGATCGGGAAGCTCGGCCGCATCTGGGTCGAGGGCCAGATCACCGACCTCAACGCCCGGGGCGGGACGGTCTACCTGACGCTCCGCGACCCGGTCGCGAACATGTCGGTGCGGGTGGTCGGCCCGCGCGCGGTGTTCGAGGCCGCCGGTCCCGCGGTGACCGACGGGGCCCGGGTCGTGGTGCACGCCAAGCCCGACTTCTGGATCAACCGGGGGACGTTCTCGCTCAGCGCCCTGGAGATCCGGCCGGTCGGCGTCGGCGAGCTGCTCGCCCGCCTGGAGCGGCTCAAGCGGGTGCTCGCCGCCGAGGGGCTGTTCCGGCCCGAGCGCAAGCGCCCGCTGCCGTTCCTGCCCGGGAAGATCGGGCTGATCTGCGGGCGCGACTCCGACGCCGAGCACGACGTCCTGCAGAACGCGCGGCGGCGGTGGCCGGCGGTGGCGTTCCGGGTGGAGAACACCGCGGTGCAGGGTTCGTACGCGGTCGGCGAGGTCATGGAGGCGCTCCGCACGCTGGACGCCGATCCCGAGATCGATGTGATCATCATCGCGCGCGGCGGGGGCGCGATGGAAGACCTGCTGCCGTTCTCCGACGAGGCGCTGGTCCGGGCGGTCTCCGTGGCCCGCACCCCGGTGGTCAGCGCGATCGGGCACGAGCAGGACAGCCCGCTCCTGGACCTGGTCGCGGACGTGCGCGCGTCCACCCCGACCGACGCGGCGAAGAAGACCGTCCCGGACGTGCGGGAGCAGCTCCAGCTCGTCCGGCAGCTGCGCGACCGCGGCCGGCGGTGCCTGTCCGGCGCGGTGGAGCGGGAGGTGGCGTGGCTGCGGTCGGTGCGGTCGCGGCCCGCGCTGGCCGACCCGATCCGGGAGATCGAGCGGCAGTCCGAGCAGGTCACGGCGCTGCGCGACCGGGCGCGCCGGTGCCTGTCCGCGGCGCTGGACCGGGCCGGGGACGAGCTGTCGCACACCCGCGCCCGGCTGCTCGCCCTCTCCCCCGCCGCGACGCTGGAGCGCGGGTACGCGATCGTCCAGCGGGACGACGGGTCGGTGGTGCGGGAGTCGGCCGCGGTCAAGGACGGGGAGAGCCTCACCGTCCGGCTGGCGGAGGGCCGCCTCGGCGTGACCGTGTCCGAGCGCGCGGGGTCGTAGGGTGGGGCGGGTGGCGGACGACAAGGAGACGGCGGAGAAGCCGTCGTACGAGCAGGCGCGGGACGAGCTGGCCGAGGTCGTCAAGCGGCTGGAGGCGGGCGGGCTCACGCTGGAGGAGTCCCTGAACCTGTGGGAGCGCGGCGAGCGGCTCGCCGCGATCTGCGAGGAGTGGCTGGAGGGAGCCCGCGCGCGGCTGGCCGCGGCCCTCGACCGGCCCGAGAACGGCGACGCCGCCGCACCCTTCTAGTCGTCTTCCGTTCAGGAGCGGGGCGTGGCCGTCGCGGACGGGGTGAGCTTCGCGTCCTTCTGCTGCGGCCGCAGGGAGGCGGCCAGGACCGCCAGCTCCTCGTAGGACGCGGTGCCCGTCACGACGAGGCTGACCCCGTCCGGAAGGGTCCGGGCGAGCGAGTTCGCCTTCTTGTCCTTGCGGTAGTACGTGCTCCACGTGACGCCGTTGACCTGCCGCGTGCCGGTCGGCGTGCTGCTGTTGGTCATGCGCGGGACGTACTCGGACGCCTTCTCGTTGCTCTGCTCCAGCGCCGCGTACTCGTCGCTGGGCGTGACGAAGCCGAGGTGCCACGCGACGGGCTTCCGTCCGCCGGAGTCGAGCCCGGACACCCGCGAGCTGGTGGGACGCCACCGCGGGCCGAGGTTCTCCGGCGAGTACACGGTGAAGGGCGCCTCGTTGCGCATCGCCCACAGCTGCGAGCCGTAGTCGACGGTCGGCAGGACCTCCTCGTTGCTGCGCGGCGTGATGACGTAGATCGCCAGCACCAGCAGCAGGCACGCCCCCATGGCCATGGCGAAGCCGCTGAGGCCCGTGGTCAGCCGCTTGTGCACGCCGGGGCTGACCTGCACCACGGGACGTCCCGCCGGGGCGCCCTGGTCCGGCGCCGCGTCGCCCTGGGGCGGCGCCTCCTGCTCGCGTGTCGCGTCCTGCTCGGTCACCCCTCCAGGATCCCCCACGGTCAGCGCAGCTCCCTACCGGGGTTCCTGATCGTGCCGACGATGGCCATGATCTCGTCGGCGAGCCGGCGGGCGGCCTGCTCGTCGTCCAGCAGCGCGATCTCCGACACCGCGCCCGCCATCGCGCCGGTCAGCACCGTGACCAGGGCCTCGTCGACGCCGCCGTCGGCGGTGTGGAACAGGGCGGCGTTGCGGCGGGCCCACTTGTTCAGCCGCTGCCGGTTGACGCGGTCGAACCCGGGCGGGCCGTCGCCGGAGATGAACAGCCGCGCGACGTCCCGCTCGTCGAGGCATCCGTCCAGATAGGCGCCCGCGCCCGCGATGAACTGCCTCATGGGGTCGGTCTCGCCGGCCTCCCGGAGCGCGTTGATCGCCTTGCGGGTGCGCTCCTGCTGGCGTATCTGGAACTCGTCGAACAGCGTCAGGTACAGGTCGGCCTTGCCGTTGAAGTGGTGGTAGAGGCTCCCCACGCTGGCGCCGGCCTTGGCGACGATGTCGGTCACCGCGGCCTGGGCGAAGCCCGACTCGCAGAAGACGTCCCTCGCCGCGGCCAGCAGGGCGCCGCGCGTGGCCGCGCCGCGGTCGGAGGTCCGGGCCGGGCCCTCACCGGACGGGGCGCCCCCGTTCTGTACCGCCCCACCGGACGAGACGTCGATGTCGCTGCTCATGACGCCAGAGATTACGCCCTCTCCCAGGGGGAAACGATCCCTTGTCCGCGCGACCGTCGAAACCCGGCTCCGCCCGCGCACGTCCGACCCGCGTTCCACCGGTGCCGAAAGACCCGCGGACCGGCTGGTCTGGTCCAATTTGTGGCCTGCCGTCCGGTCCACGGAGAATCCGTGGCACCACCGACCGAAGGGGCTGCTTCGCATGTCCGAAGAGACCACCGTCACCTCGCCGCTCGAGACCGAGCCGGCGGCGCCGGACCGCAACCTGGCGATGGAACTGGTCCGCGTGACCGAGGCCGCCGCGATGGCCGCGGCCCGCTGGGTCGGACGGGGAGACAAGAACGGGGCCGACGGCGCCGCCGTGAACGCCATGCGCCAGCTGATCAACACGGTGTCCATGCAGGGCGTCGTGGTGATCGGCGAGGGTGAGAAGGACAACGCGCCCATGCTGTTCAACGGTGAGGAGGTCGGGGACGGCTCCGGCGCGGAGTGCGACGTCGCGGTCGACCCGGTGGACGGGACGCGGCTGACCGCGCTCGGCATGAACAACGCGATCGCGGTGCTGTCGGTGGCGCCGCGCGGGTCGATGTTCGACCCCTCCGCGGTCTTCTACATGGAGAAGCTCGTCACCGGCCCGGAGGCGGCGGACGCCGTCGACATCGAGCGCCCGATCGCCGACAACATCCGCGCGATCGCCCGCGCGAAGGGCTCCTCGCCGCACGACGTGACGGTCTGCATCCTGGACCGGCCGCGGCACGAGGGCATCGTCAAGGAGGTCCGGGAGGCCGGGGCGCGGATCAAGTTCATCATGGACGGCGACGTGGCCGGCGCGATCATGGCGTCCCGCCCGGGGACGGGCGTCGACCTGCTGCTCGGCATCGGCGGCACCCCGGAGGGCATCATCGCGGCGTGCGCGATCAGGGCGCTCGGCGGGGTGATCCAGGGCCGGCTGTGGCCGCAGGACGACGAGGAGAGGCAGAAGGCCGCCGACGCCGGGCACGAGCTCGGCACGGTGCTGACCACCGACGACCTGGTGACGTCCGACGACGTGTTCTTCGCCGCGACGGGCATCACCGACGGCGAGCTGGTCGACGGCGTCCGCTACAGCAAGGGCACGGCGGTCACGCACTCGCTGGTCATGCGGTCCCGCAGCGGCACGATCCGGACGATCCACAGCGAGCACCAGCTGAGCAAGCTGCGCGCCTACAGTTCGATCAACTTCGACACGGCGGTGTAGGGCTACCGGCCCCGGGTGAGGCGCTTGCGGACGCGGGTGCGCAGCGGGAGCCTCGGCGCCCGCGCCCGCACCGACCCGAAGATCATCGTGCCGGCCACCTCGATCGTCGGCCCCTCCGCCGCGGGCCGGGCCCGCAGGTCGCGGGTGGTGAGGACGGTCCGGCCGGTGACGTCCACGCGGACGCCCTCGGGGACGAGCAGCCGGATCCGGCCGCCGAGCACCATCGAGTCGACCACGATGTGGCGGCGCTGCAGCACGGCCTCGCGCAGGTCGAGCTCGACCGTCCCGAACAGGGCGAGGATCGGGAGCTTGACCGGGACGACCCAGCGCCCCTCCCGGCGGGTGCGGCCGAAGACGACCGACACCGGCCGGTCGTCGACGAGGATCGGCTGCGCCTCCTCGGGGCTGAGGTCGCCGGTGAGGCCGGTCAGCTCGCCCAGGGTGCGGGCGGCGTACGCGCGGGAGGTGCGCTCGGAGTGCTCCTCCATGGTGAGCCGCCCGTCCGCGAGGGCCTCGCCCAGGACGGCGACGACGCGTTCCCGGTCGGCGTCGGACGCGCGCAGATCGCGCACGCGGGTGACCTTCTCGGCGGCCGGGCGATGGGGGACGTCCACAGGTAGAGGTTAACCTCCGACCAGAACCCGGCCGGAGGAAAACCAGTGGGGTTTTGTCCGGCCCCATCCTTAGTGTGAGGTGTATGACCCTGCAACGTGCCCAGCTCGCCGACGCCCGCGAGGGGGCCGAGACAGCGGCGATCAGTCTCCGCGGCGTGGTCAAGCGGTTCGGCGACTTCACCGCCGTCGACGGGCTCGATCTCGAAGTCCCGGCGGGCGTCTGCCTGGGATTGCTGGGCCCGAACGGCGCGGGCAAGTCGACGACGATGAAGATGCTGACCGCGCAGGCGATCGCCACCGAGGGCAGCATCCACGTGCTCGGCTTCAGCATCCCGCGCGAGTCCAAGCGCGCGCGGGCGGCGATGGGGGTCGTCCCGCAGCAGGACAACCTCGACGAGGAGCTGACCGCCCGGGAGAACCTGGAGGTGTTCGCGCACCTGTACCGGGTGCCGCGCAGAGCGCGCCGCCAGGCGGTCGACGACGCGCTGGCGCTCGCGCACCTCACCGATCGCCAGCTGACCAAGGTCGACGACCTGTCCGGCGGCATGCGGCGCAGGCTGCTCATCGCCCGGGGGCTGGTGCACCGTCCCGCGCTCGTGCTGCTGGACGAGCCGACCGTGGGCCTGGACCCGCAGGTGCGGGCGGAGCTGTGGGGGCTGATCGACGGGCTGCGCGCCGGCGGCACCACGGTGCTGATGTCGACGCACTACATCGAGGAGGCCGAGCGCCTGGCGGACGAGTGCGCGCTGATGTCGCACGGCCGGGTCATCGCGCGGGGCTCGCCGTCGGACCTGGTCGCCGAGTACGCGGGCGAGCGGGTCGTCGAGCACTACGGGCCGCCGGACCGGCTGACGGAGGTGGAGCGGCTCGCCAGGGCCGCGGGGCTGCCGACGCGCCGTACCGGCCCCTCGGTGTCGGTGCTGAAGGCGGAGACCATCACGCCCTCGCTGGAGGACGACCTGGGCCCGGACGGCGTCCGCCGCGCGGCCAACCTTGAGGACGTGTTCGTTGTGCTTACCGGGGAGCGCGTGGAATGAGCGAAGCGAACCGGGGGGGCGTGGGGGGTCGCCCCCCACAGAGGAAACGAATGAGCGAAGCGAACCCGGGGGGCGTGGGGGGGCGCCCCCCACGGAGGAAACGAATGAGCGAAGCGAACCGGGGGGCGCGGGGGTCGCCCCCCACGGAGGCAACGCGTATGAGTGTTGACGTTGAGCGGGCGCCGCGGTTGCGGCGGTTCGAGATGGCGCCGGTGCGGGGGATCTGGCGGCACGAGCTGGCCCTCTACAAGCGGTACTGGAAGTCGCAGTCGTTCGCTTCGATGGTCGAGCCGACGTTCTTCCTGCTGGCCTTCGGCTACGGGTTCGGCTCGATGGTCGCGGTGATCGGCGACTACCGGTACCTCGACTTCGTCGCGACGGGCGTCGTCGGGACGGCCGCGCTGTTCACCTCGGTGTTCCCGGGCATGTTCAACGGCTACATCAGGCGGGTGTTCCAGCACACCTACGACGGGATGCTGGCGGCGCCGGTGGACGTCCACGAGCTGGTGACGGCCGAGGCGCTGTGGATCGCGGCGAAGTCGGCGGTGTACTCGTGCACGCCGATCGTCGTGGCGTTGTTCTTCGGCCTGGACCCCTCGCCCGGGATGCTGCTGGTGCCGATCGTGACGTTCTTCACCGCGCTCGGGTTCGGGCTGTTCGGCATGTGGACGTCCTCGGTGGTGCCGTCGATCAACTCGTTCGACTACGTGATCACCGGTGTGGTGACGCCGCTGTTCCTGATCGCCGGGACGTTCTTCCCGATCGAGGCGCTGCCGGGGTGGGCGCAGAAGGTCTCCTACTTCAACCCGCTCTACCACTGCGTGGAGCTGGTGCGGGACGCCGTGTTCGGGCTGCACCCGCTGGCCGACCTCGGGCACCTGGCCGGGCTGGTGCTGTTCGCCGGGCTGATGTGGCTGATCGCCGTCCGCGGCATGCGCAACCGCCTCATCGACTGACCATTGACCTGTCATTCCGGGGGCAACCCCCAGGCCCCCGGCATTGACCTGGCACGTCCCCCCTCTCTACGCTGACGCGAATCTTTCTCGCGTTATGCAGGTCGGAGAGGTCGGGGCCGCATGAGCCAGGGCACCACCGCGCGGGACCGCCAGGCGCGGTTCGCCGCCTACACGGCGTTCGCCGTCCAGGGGCTCTGCTTCGCCTCCCTGGTGACGCAGGTCCCGCAGATGCAGAAGGCGCACCACCTGAGCGACGCCACGCTGTCGCTGGTGCTGCTGATGGTGCCGCTGATCGCCGGGGTGGGCAGCGTCGCGTCCGGGGCCCTGTTCCAGCGGTTCGGCAGCGGCCCGGTGCTGCGGGTGTCCCAGCCCGCCGTCGCCGTGACGATCGCGCTCATCGGCCTCACCGGCGACAACGACGTCGCGCTCTACGTCGCGGTCGCCGCGTTCGGCCTGTTCGTCGGGGCGGTCGACGCGTCGATGAACGCGCAGGCGATCGCGGTCGAGCGCCGGTACGGCGTCAGCCTGATCACCGGCTTCTACGCGGTGTGGAGCGTCGCCGGGATCCTCGGTGGCCTGTGGGCGTCCCTCACCAACAAGCTCGACCTGTCGCTGTTCACCGGCTTCGCGATCGCCGCCGCCGTGGGGGTCGCCGCCGCGCTCGCCACCGGCCCGCGCCTCTACCGCCGCGCCGAGGAGGGGGACGGGCCGACCGCCGCGGAGCTGAAGGCCGCCGGGCGCCGCGTCCCGTGGCGCCCGATCCTGGTGGTGGGCGCCGCGATGGCCGTCGCCTACCTCGCGGACTCGGCGATCTCCAGCTACGGCGCCAAGTACCTGGACGACGAGCTGTCGGCGAGCGACTGGGTCGCGCCGCTCGGTTACGTCGCCTACCAGATCACGATGGTGATCAGCCGGGCGGTCGCCGACCTCGCCGTGCGCCGCTCCGGCGCCGTGCAGGTGGTCCGGATCGGCGGGCTGGTCGGCATCGTCGGCATGTTCGGGGTGGTGGCGGCCCCCAACGCGGCCTTCGCGATCGCCGCGTTCGCGCTCGCCGGCCTCGGCCTCAGCGTGATCGCCCCGGTGTCGTTCTCCGCCGCCGGGCGGGTCGACCCGACGGGCCTCGGCGTCGCCGTGGCCCGGGTGAACATCTTCAACTACGTGGGGTTCGTCCTCGGTGCCGCCGTGGTCGGCGCCATCGCCCCGCTCAGCGACGACCACGGCCTGCGGCTGGCGTTCATCGTCCCGTCCGCCCTGATCCTGGTCGTCTTCGCCACGGCCAAGGGATTCGCCCCGGAACCGGTCAGGGGCGCCCGGCCGGACGCCCCCGCCATGGAACGCCCGGTGGCCTGACGGCCACCGGGCGCTACCGGAGGATCATGCGTCTTCCAGGGCCTTGAGAGCCCGTTCGCCTTCGGCCTGGGCCTGTTCGGGGCTCATGTCCTGCAGGGCGCGGCTGAGCGCCACCTCGGCGGCGTCGGCCGCCGCCCGGAGCGTCACGGCGTGCTCCTGTGCCCGTTCGAGGTCGCCCAGGCCCACACAGTCGAAGGCCACCTGCGCGTCGTGGCCCGCCATCTTCAGCTGCCGCGCGGCCTCTTCCAGACTCATCCATACCTCCTACACCAGGGATGCTGGTCCTACCCCCCGGCACCGTGCGTAACCGCTTGACCCAGCAGTTGCGCCGCCTTGACCAGGCGAGGCTCGGAGAGCCGGGCGTAGCCGAGGACGAGCGCGGGCGGCGCGCCGGCGGCGCGCTCGGGCGACCACATGGGCCGGCCCGCCGCGACCGCGACACCGAGATCGGCGGCGCGCGCCACGACCTCGTCCTCGTCGCATCCGTACGGGAGTTCCACATAGAGGTGGATGCCCGCCGACACGCCGCGAACCATCGTGCCGGGGAGATATTCGCGCAGGGCCCCGGCGAGGGCGTCGCGCCGGGCCCGGTACCGGCGCCGCATGGTGCGCAGATGCCGGTCGTAGCCGCCGCCGGCGAGGAACTCGGTCAGCGCGTGCTGCTCCAGGACGGGCGCCCCGAGGTCGCTGTGCACGCGGTGGTCCCGCAGCCGCCGGGCGACGGACGGCGCCGCGACGGCCCACCCGAGCCGCAGCGCGGGCGCCAGCGACTTGCTGACCGAGCCGAGGAGGACGACCCGGTCGGGGTCGACGCCCTGCAGGCAGCCGACGGGATCGCGGTCGTAGCGGAACTCGGCGTCGTAGTCGTCCTCCAGGATCAGGCCGTCCACGCCGCGCGCCCAGGCGATCAGCTCCGCGCGGCGGGCCGCCGACAGCACGACGCCGGTCGGGTACTGGTGCGCGGGGGTGACCAGGACGGCCCGCGCGCCGGAGGCGGCGAGCGCGGCGACGTCCAGGCCCTCGGCGTCCACGGGGACGCGGACGACGCCGGTCCCGGCCGCGGCCAGCATCGGCAGCTGCCGGTCGCTGGTGGGGTCCTCGACGGCGAGCACGGTGTGCCCGTCGGCGCGCAGCAGCGCGATCATGGCGGACAGCCCGTGCGCCACCCCGTTCATGATCACGATCCGGCCGGCGTCGGCGTGCGCGGCGCGCACCCGGCCGAGGTAGGACGCCAGCTCGGCGCGCAGCGCGGGGACGCCCGCGGGGTCGGGATAGGTGAGCGCGTCGTGCGGCAGGGTGCGCAGCGCCGCGCGGGCGGCGGCGATCCAGCGCTCGCGGGGGAAGGCCGACAGGTCGGGCTTGCTCGGCCACAGGTCGTACCGCACCTGCGGGCCGGGCGAGGGCTCGCCGTGCGGGGCGGGGGCGGAGGGCCGGTCCGGCGGCAGGGCCTCGTCGTCGGGACGCGCCAGCGGCGCGATCCGGGTTCCGTCGCCGCGCCGGGCGATCAGGAAGCCCTCGGCGGTGAGCTGCTCGTAGGCGGTCACGACGACGCCGCGGGAGACGTCCAGGTCGCGTGCCAGGTCGCGGCTGGAGGGCAGCCGCGTCCCGGCGGTCAGCCGGCCTGACCGCACGGCCGCGCGGAAGCCGGCCGCGATCTGCGCCGCCAGCCGGCCGGCGGACCGGTCGAGGGGAAGATGTAGGTCGGTCACATGACACTCAGCGTCGGTGGGGAGCCCGGACGTCACGGGCACCCAAATGGTCCACGATTTGACATGTCGATTGGCACTGGGGCATGGACCAAGCGGCTTCTAGCGTTCCGTCCATGAACAGTTCACACAGACGCGGCACGGCCGGCGCGGGCGCCGCGATGTTCTTCGTCGGCACGCTGACCGCCGTCTCGGCGACCATCTCCGGCTATCCCGTCTTCGGCGGCCAGGCGGCCCGCTACGCCGTCGCCGCGCTCGTCCTGCTGGCCGTGGCCCGGTTCACCGGGCGGCCCGCCCGCCGGCCGTCCGCGCGGGACTGGCTCCTGCTGGCGGCCCTGGCGGCGACCGGCCTGGTCGCGTTCAACGTGTGCATCGTGGCGGCCACCGCGGACACCAGCCCGGCCACGATCGGCACGGTGATCGCGACCGTCCCGATCGTGCTGGCGCTGGCCGGACCGCTGCTGGAGGGCCGCCGCCCGGCGCCGGCGATCATCGTGTCGGCGTGCGTGGTGGCGGCCGGGGCCGGCCTCGCCAGCGGGTTCGGCGGCGGCAGCGCCCGCGGGCTGCTGCTCTCGCTCGGCGCGCTCGCCGGCGAGGTGTGCTTCTCGCTGCTGGCCGTCCCGCTGCTGCCGCGGATCGGCCCGCTGCGGGTCTCCGCCTACTCCGCCGCGCTCGCCGCCCCGATGCTGCTGGCGGCCGGCCTCGTCACGGACGGGACGGCGGCGCTGCGCGTCCCGACCGCCGCCGAGCTCGCGGGCTTCGCCTACCTGTCGGCCGTCGTCACCACGATCGCGTTCCTGCTCTGGTACGACGCGATCGGCCGGCTCGGCGCCGACCGGGCCGGGCTGTTCGCGGGCCTGATCCCGGTCAGCGCGGTGATCACGACGGTCGTGCTCGGCATCGACCGGCCGGGACCGGCCGACCTCGCGGGCGCCGCGCTGGTCGCGGCGGGCGTCGTGCTCGGCCTGCGCAGCCGGGTCGCCCCCCGTGAACCCGCGGTTCCCGAGCCCGTAACCTGTGAGGCGGCCCCCATCGGAATCGCGCGAGGATCTGCCTGAGATGCCTGAGTTCTCCTACACCGACCTGCTGCCGCTCGGCCCGGACGACACCGACTACCGGTTGCTGACCTCGGACGGGGTCTCCACGTTCGACGCGAACGGGCGGACGTTCCTGCAGGTCGAGCCGGAGGCTCTGCGGCTGCTCACCGAGACCGCGATGCGCGACATCGCGCACCTGCTGCGCCCGGCGCACCTGGCGCAGCTCCGCCGGATCCTGGACGACCCCGAGGCGTCCCCCAACGACCGCTTCGTCGCGCTCGACCTGCTGAAGAACGCGGGCATCGCGTCCGGCGGCGTCCTGCCGATGTGCCAGGACACCGGGACCGCGATCGTGATGGGCAAGCGGGGCCAGCACGTCCTCACCGACGGAGCCGACGAGGAGCACATCTCCCGCGGCGTGTACGACGCCTACACGAAGCTGAACCTGCGCTACTCGCAGATGGCGCCGGTGACCATGTGGGAGGAGAAGAACACCGGTTCCAACCTCCCCGCGCAGATCGAGCTGTACGCGGCCCCCGGCGACGCCTACAAGTTCCTGTTCATGGCCAAGGGCGGCGGCAGCGCGAACAAGTCGTTCCTCTACCAGGAGACCAAGGCCGTCCTGAACCCCAAGCGGATGATGTCCTTCCTTGAGGAGAAGATCCGCTCCCTGGGCACTGCCGCGTGCCCGCCGTACCACCTGGCGATCGTCGTCGGCGGCACGTCGGCCGAGTACGCGCTGAAGACCGCCAAGTACGCCTCCGCCCACTACCTCGACACGATGCCCACCGAGGGCTCGCCGCTCGGGCACGGCTTCCGCGACCTGGAGCTGGAGCTCCAGGTGTTCGAGCTGACGCAGAAGCTCGGGATCGGCGCGCAGTTCGGCGGCAAGTACTTCTGCCACGACGTGCGGGTGATCCGGCTGCCGCGGCACGGCGCGTCCTGCCCGGTGGCGATGGCGGTGTCGTGCAGCGCCGACCGCCAGGCCCTCGCCAAGATCACCACCGAGGGCGTGTTCCTGGAGCGGCTGGAGACCGACCCGGCCCAGTACCTCCCCGAGACGACCGAGGAGCACCTGGACGACCAGGTCGTGCGGATCGACCTCAACCGCCCGATGGCGGAGATCCGCGCGGAGCTGACCAGGTACCCGGTGAAGACGCGGCTGTCGCTGACCGGCCCGCTGGTCGTCGCCCGCGACATCGCGCACGCCAAGATCAAGGAGCGCCTGGACGCGGGCGAGCCGATGCCGCAGTACATGCGCGACCACGCCGTCTACTACGCGGGCCCGGCGAAGACGCCCGAGGGCTACGCGTCCGGCTCGTTCGGACCGACCACGGCCGGGCGCATGGACTCCTACGTCGAGCAGTTCCAGGCCGCCGGGGGCTCGCTGGTCATGCTGGCCAAGGGCAACCGGTCGAAGCAGGTCACCGACGCGTGCAAGGAGCACGGCGGGTTCTACCTCGGTTCCATCGGCGGCCCCGCCGCCCGGCTCGCCCAGGACTGCATCAAGAAGGTCGAGGTCCTGGAGTACCCGGAGCTCGGCATGGAGGCCGTCTGGAAGATCGAGGTGGAGGACTTCCCCGCTTTCATCGTGGTGGACGACAAGGGCGAGGACTTCTTCGCCGACACCACCGGCCCCGTCCTCACCATCGGCCGCCGCTGACACCGGCGCCCCCGCCGTACCGTGTTCGCGCAGGGGTTTCTGGTGAGTAGGTCACAGTATTGGGCCAAAATCGACGTTGGTCATGAGGTCTCCCGGATGACCGGCTGGCCACTCCGGTATCTTTTCCGCCATGTCTCAGTCAGAGCGCCTCGTTCTCGCGACGCGCTACCGGCTGGTCTCGGAGATCGGTCAGGGTGCCAACGGCACCGTGTGGAGAGGGCATGACGAGCTCCTCGATCGCGCCGTGGCGATCAAGGAGCTGCGGCTCCCCGAGGACCTCTCCGAGGACGACCGGGTGGTCTTCTACCGCCGCACCCTCCGGGAGGCGCGCGCACCCGCACAGCTGCGCACGCACTCCATCGTCGAGGTGTACGACGTGGTCATCGAGCAGGGCCGTCCCTGGATCGTGATGGAGATGATCGAGGCACCCAGCCTCGAACAGCTCATCGAGCGCTCGGGACCGCTCCCGCCCGACCGCGTCGCGCACATCGGCCGCGCCCTGCTGGACGCGCTGAACACCGCGCACAAGTCCGGCATCGTGCACCGCGACCTCAAACCGAGCAACGTCCTGCTGGACGGGGACCGGGTCGTCCTCACCGACTTCGGGCTCGCGTTCTCCTCCGGTTCGGCGAGCCTCACCAAGACGGGCCACTTCATGGGCTCGCCCGCCTACGTCGCGCCGGAGGTCGCCGCCGGGGACAAGGCCACCCCCCGCTCCGACCTCTGGTCGCTCGGCGCGACCCTGTACGCCGCGCTGGAGGGCCGCCCGCCGTTCGAGCGCGAGAACGTCATGGCGACGCTGTCCGCGCTGGCCAACGAGTCGCCCCCGGCCCCGCAGAACGCCGGCGCCCTCGCCCCGGTGATCAGCGGACTGCTGGAGAAGAACCCGACCCGCCGGCTCAGCCACGCCCGCGCCGTCGACCGGCTCGAACGGGCCATGGCGGGCCCGCGCTCCGGGCGCCGGGCCCCGACGCCGCGCTACCGGCTGATGGTGGTGATCGGCCTCATCGGCGCCACCGTCGCCTCCTGCGGGATCGGCGCCACCGCCCTCATCGTCGGGATGATGCGCGAGAGCCCGGGGCCGTCCCCGACCGCCTCGTCGTCCGGCCCGGCGGGCACCGGCCAGGTCGCCGCGCCCCCGGGCGTGGAGTCCAGCACGCTGGTCGTCCGCGCCCGCAGCGACTCGTGCAAGATCTTCGTGTCCGTGCCGGGCAACGCGATCACCGTGCTCAGCGACGAGACGCTGCGCCAGGGCGAGGCGCGCCAGTACGACCAGCCCCGCATCAACGCGGTGATCTACGACGCGTCGGCCTGCGACGTCTGGGTGAACGGGACGCAGAAGCCGGTCGGCAAGCCCGGCGAACGCCAGAACTACACCCTGACCAAGGAGTGATCCGCCCCTCACCCGGGAATGCGTGAGCCACCCGGCCGGCTGCCATGGACGACGGCGGCCGTCCGCGCCGGCCGAGCGATGTCGAGTGGAGGCGTTCCATGAGCGAGCAGGGGTTCCGGGTCGAGCACGACTCCATGGGCGAGGTCCGGGTGCCGGCCGCGGCCCGGTGGCGGGCGCAGACGCAGCGCGCGGTGGAGAACTTCCCGATCTCCGGGCGGGGCCTGGAGGCCGCGCACATCGCCGCGCTCGGCCAGATCAAGGCCGCGGCGGCGAGGGTGAACGCCGAGCTCGGGGTGCTCGACGAGGACGTGGCCGCCGCGATCGCCGAGGCCGCCCGGGAGGTCGCGGACGGGCGCTGGAACGACCACTTCCCCATCGACGTGTTCCAGACCGGGTCCGGGACGTCGTCCAACATGAACGCCAACGAGGTCGTGGCGACGCTGGCGCAGGAGCGGCTCGGCCGCCCGGTCCACCCGAACGACCACGTGAACGCCTCCCAGTCGTCCAACGACGTGTTCCCGTCCTCCATCCACGTCGCGGCGACCGGGGCCGTCCTGAACGATCTGATCCCCGCGCTGAGGCATCTGGAGGCCGCCCTGGCGCGGAAGGCGGAGGAGTTCCGGGACGTGGTGAAGTCGGGCCGCACCCACCTGATGGACGCGACGCCCGTGACGCTCGGCCAGGAGTTCGGCGGGTACGCCGCCCAGGCCGCGCACGGCGTGGAGCGGCTGGAGGCCGTCCTGCCCCGGCTGGCGGAGCTGCCGCTCGGCGGCACCGCGGTCGGCACCGGCGTCAACACCCCGGAGGGCTTCGCCGCCCGCGTCATCGCGGAGATCGCGCGGGCCACCGGCCTGCCGCTGACCGAGGCCCGGAACCACTTCGAGGCGCAGGGGGCGCGGGACGGCCTGGTGGAGGCCAGCGGCGCACTCCGTACGATCGCGGTGAGCCTCCACAAGATCGTCAACGATCTGCGCTGGATGGGGTCCGGGCCGCGCGCCGGGCTCGCCGAGATCCGGCTGCCCGACCTGCAGCCCGGCTCGTCGATCATGCCGGGCAAGGTGAACCCGGTGATCCCCGAGGCGGTCGCGCAGGTCGCCGCGCAGGTCGTCGGGAACGACGCGGCGGTCGCGTTCGGGGGCGCGTCCGGCAGCTTCGAGCTGAACGTGATGCTGCCGGTGCTGGCCCGCAACGTGCTGGAGTCGATCACCCTGCTGGCGAACGTGTCGCGGCTGCTCGCGGACCGGTGCGTGGACGGCATCGAGGCCGACGAGGAGCGGATGCGCGAGTACGCCGAGTCGTCACCGTCGATCGTGACGCCGCTGAACCGCTACATCGGGTACGAGGAGGCGGCCAAGGTCGCCAAGCAGGCGCTCAAGGAGCGCAGGACGATCCGCGAGGTCGTGCTGGAGCGCGGTTACGTGAAGGACGGGAAGCTGACCGTCGAGCAGCTCGACGAGGCGCTCGACGTGCTCCGCATGACCGGATCGTTCGGGCGCTGACCCGCCCGGACGCTGACGGCCGCGCGCGTCCCAGGAGCCCGCAGGGCGCCCGGGACGCGCCGGCCGGGATCAGTACCAGCCCGCCGACTGGAAGTGCGACCAACCGCCGCACGGCGTCTTGTAGCGGTTCTTGATGTAGCCGAGGCCCCACTTGATCTGCGTAGTGGCGTTGTTGCGCCAGTCGGGGCCGGCGCTCGCCATCTTCGACCCGGGCAGGGCCTGCGGGATCCCGTACGCGCCCGAGGGATTGGCCGCGTGGGTGTTCCAGCCGCTCTCCCGATCCCACAGCTTGACCAGGCAGCCGAACTGGCCGTCGCCGGTGAAGCCGAAGCTCGGCATCAGCTTCTTGGCGATCTGCTGCGCCTCGCCCTTCGGCACCGGGTCGCCGATCGGGGCGCCGCCGCCCTCGCCCTTGTCCTTCTTGGGGGTCTTGGTCGGAAGCGGCTTGCCCTTGGGACGCAGGGACGGGGCCTTCTGCCCGTCCTCCCGCGCCGCGCGGGAGGCGCGCTCCAGCGCCAGCTTCTTGCGCTGCTGCTCCAGGACCTTCGGATCGACCTTCGGAGCGGTGTCCGCGAGCTGCTTGCTCGCCTGGACGGTCTGCGTGCCGTCGTCACCGCCGCCGGTGAACGCGAACGCGGCGACCGCGCCGCCGCCGAGGACCACGGCGGCGCCCGTGACGACCGCGGCGATCCGCATGCCGTTGCGCCCGCCCGAGCCGCTCTCGGGGGCCGGCCCGCCCGGCGCGGCGCCCTGCGGGGCCGAGGCGATCTCGTCGCGGCCGCCGTCGGCCGGGCGCGCCGGTTCCGGCACGGGCTGGAACCCGAGCGTGTCACCGGCGGGCGCGGCGGCCCGGGTGCGGTCGGTGCCGGCGACGCGCACGTCGTCCTCGTGCGGGGCGTGGGGGCCCTCCACGGTGGGGGACGCGGCGGCGGGGCCGGGGGCCGGGGCGGGCTCCTGCATCGGCGTCCGGGGGTCGAAGCTCTGTCGATCGTCTCGCCTAGGGGACCCGGGACGGTCTCCGTACAAGGCGGTCCTTCCGACGGTCGCACGCGCATGGACACGCGCACGAACTGTTTCCACCCTCGGCCCACCGGGCCGCCGGGAGGTCGGGCGGCCCCCGGGCCGGGCCGGTGCCGTGCCCGTCGCGCGGTGGATCAGGGGGGCCGCGCTCCGGCCGGGCACCGTTCGGGGGTGCTTACGGGGAGACACAATGCCCGAGGCCGAGGGATGCTCCGCAACCGAAACGAGATGAATGCGGCTCGTGGGGCGGTTGTCAACCCGCCTCTTCGATCACCGAAACCCCGAGCGGACCAGGGGATCTCGGACGTTCGCCCGCGATGTGTGACGTTCATCACAACTCTACGGTACGGGGTTTAATGATCACGCTCTGTAGGAGATCTCACCCGTCGTGCCGAAACGCGCGGAACCCCGGCGACCCGTCCCAGGGCCGCCGGGGTTCCCGCGCCGTCCTCAGAGGCCTACGTCGCCCAGCATGTCGGTGACCAGCGCGGCGATCGGCGACCGCTCCGACCGGGTCAGCGTGACGTGCGCGAACAGCGGGTGGCCCTTCAGCCGCTCCACCACCGCCGCGACGCCGTCGTGCCGCCCGACGCGCAGGTTGTCGCGCTGCGCCACGTCATGCGTCAGCACGACCCGCGACCCGGCGCCGATCCGCGACAGGACGGTCAGCAGCACGCCGCGCTCCAGCGACTGCGCCTCGTCCACGATCACGAACGCGTCGTGCAGCGACCGCCCCCGGATGTGCGTCAGCGGCAGGACCTCCAGCATGTCACGGTCCACGACCTCGTCGATGACCTCCGGGGTGGTCACCGCCGACAGGGTGTCGTAGACGGCCTGCGCCCACGGCGACATCTTCTCGTTCTCCGACCCCGGCAGGTAGCCGAGGTCCTGGCCGCCGACCGCGTACAGCGGGCGGAACACCACGACCTTGCGGTGCTGGCGGCGCTCCAGGACGGCCTCAAGGCCCGCGCAGAGGGCGAGCGCCGACTTCCCGGTGCCGGCCCGGCCGCCCAGCGAGACGATGCCGACGTCCTCGTCCATCAGCAGGTCGAGCGCGATCCGCTGCTCGGCGGACCGGCCGCGCAGCCCGAACACCTCGCGGTCGCCCCGCACCAGCTTCACCGACTTGTCGGGCTGGACGCGGCCGAGGGCCGAGCCGCGCTCCGACAGCAGCCGCAGGCCCGTGTGGCACGGCAGGTCGCGCGCCTCCTCCAGGTCGGCGGTCCCCGCCTCGTACAGCCCCTCCAGGTCCCCGGCCGGGACCTCCAGCTCGCGCATGCCCGTCCAGCCGGACTCCACCACGGCCAGCTCGGCGCGGTACTCCTCGGCGGCGAGCCCCACCGCGGACGCCTTCACCCTCATCGGCAGGTCCTTGGAGACCAGGACCACGTCCCGCCCCTCGCGGGCCAGCCACGCCGCCACCGACAGGATCCGGGTGTCGTTGTCCCCGAGCCGGAACCCGTCCGGCAGGACGCTCGGGTCGGAGTGGTTCAGCTCCACCCGCAGCGTGCCGCCCTGGTCGCCGACCGGCCCCTCGACCGCCACGGGCTCGTCCAGCCGGCCGTGGCGCAGGCGCAGGTCGTCCAGCGTGCGCAGGGCCTGCCGGGCGAAGTACCCGAGCTCGGGGTGGTGCCGCTTGGCCTCCAGCTCGGAGATGACGACGATGGGGAGTACGACCTCGTGCTCGGCGAACCGGGTCATCGACCCCGGGTCGGCGAGCAGGACGCTGGTGTCGAGGACGTACGTGCGCCTGCCGACGGGGCCGCCCGCGAGGGGCGTTCCAGTGGGGTTCCCGGACGGGCCGGGACGGCGCGCGGAGGTTGTGGCCACTCGATCTCCCTGATCATGGGGAAACTGCCGGTGGCGCGCAGGTCCGCCGCAGGGGCGGTGGTCCGCGGTGGACGGTCAGGTACCGTAGCGCCGGTGCCGCGCGGCGTAGGAGCGCATGGCCCGGAGGAAGTCGACCTTGCGGAAGTCCGGCCAGTGGACCTCGCAGAAGTGGAACTCCGAGTGGGCGCTCTGCCAGAGCATGAAGCCGGAGAGACGCTGCTCCCCCGAGGTGCGGATGACCAGGTCAGGATCCGGCTGGCCGCGCGTGTAGAGATGCTCCGCGATGTGCTCCACGTCGAGGACCTCGGCGAGTTCCTCGATGCTGGTGCCACGACTCGCCTGCTCGATGAGCAGAGAGCGCACCGCATCAGCGATCTCACGCCTACCTCCATACCCAACCGCGACGTTCACAATCAGGCCGGGTGCGTCGGAAGTGGCCTCACCGGCATCTTTCAGGACGCGGGCGGTCTTGTCGGGCAGCAGGTCGAGGGCGCCGACGGGCTTGACGTGCCAGCCGTCGGCGGCGAGCTTGCGGACGGTGTTCTCGATGATCGTCAGCAGCGGGTCCAGCTCCGCGGCGGGGCGGTTCAGGTTGTCGGTGGACAGCAGCCAGAGCGTGACGTGCTCGACGCCGGCCTCCGCGCTCCACTGGAGCAGCTCGGAGATCTTCTGGGCGCCGCGCTGGTGGCCGGAGTTGACGTCGGCGAGGCCCATCGACCGCGCCCAGCGCCGGTTGCCGTCCAGGATCACGCCGACGTGCCGCGGGGTGACGTCGGTCGGCAGGTCGGCCTCGACCCGGCGCTCGTACAGCCGGTAGACGGCGTCGCGGACGGCCGCGTACGGGCCGCTGCGGCGGACGGCGTCGAGCAGCCGCGCGCCCTCGGCGGGGCGCCGGCGCTCGCCGTCCCTCCGCGCGCCGCGCGCCCGCCTGGTGCGCGGCTCTCCCGTACGCCGAACCCCCATGTGGGCTTCCTTTCGAGCGACCGTCCGCTTTTGGAAAAGACGCTCAATTATGGCCCGGCGGCGACACTTCTCCCACCGTTTCCGTATTCGAGACTAACGCGCGACCGCGGTGCGGGCCCGGTGGACGGCCCGCTCCGGCCTGCTCCGGCGCAGGTCGCGCGTCAGGCCTGCGGGCCGGCGGCGCGGGCGCGCTCGACGTGCTGCAGGGCGCTGCGCAACTCCGCCAGCCACTCGTCGGTGTTCTTGCCGACGAGCCGGACGCACCAGGCGAGCGCGTCGCTGCGGCTGCGCGCGACCCCGGCCTCCACGAGCGTGTCCAGGACCCGGCGCTCCGGCTGCCGCAGCCGCGTCATCACCGGCACCGACAGGGTGGTGAACATCTCCCGCTCGCCGCCGCACTCGACGCCCCAGGAGACCTTGTGGCCGAAGCGCTGCTCGGCCTCGCGGGCGATGCCGATGCGCCGGTCGCGGGTCTCGTCCCGGAAGCGCTCGACGTGCCCGGCGATCACGCCGGCGCGCTCGGCGTCCGACACGCCCTCGGCCGCCGCCGGGACGGGCAGCCGGCCGATGACGCTGACCTCCTCGCGGTCGAGGACGATCTCGGGCGCGTCCTCGAACCAGTCCTCCGGGAGCCGCCCGGCGAACCAGCCGCGGAGCCGCTTCGCCGCTTCGCTCGTAGTCATGTAATCAAAATTACATCGTATCGGGCCGCGGCGCCAGAGCAGTGCCGGATCGGGAAAGGAGTGATCAAGGCCTCGGCGCAGGCCGCAGGCACTCGCCGAGCGTGGCATGGATCCCCGGCGCCGGCCGGGCGCGGTGGGTCAGCGCGTGAGGGCGGCGGCCATCTTGGGGCTCACCCGGACGGCTCCCCGCATGTTGCGGGTGTAGACGTTCTGGACCTGCACCACGGTCCCCGTCCGCGGCGCCGCCAGCATCTTGCCGTTGCCCAGGTAGAGGGCGATGTGGGAGATGTAGCCGGGCGCGGTCGGGTCGTTGGCCCAGATGAGCATGTCGCCGGGCCGGGCCTTGGAGTACGGGATGACCCAGCCGGCGCGGGCCTGGTCGGCGGCGACGCGCGGGAGCCGGATGCCGGCCTTCGCGAACGCGAACTGCATCAGGCCGGAGCAGTCGTACCCGCCCTCGGCCTCGGACTCGCCGCCCCACACGTACGGCCAGCCGAGCCGCGTGTAGGCGGCCTTGATGACCGTCCGCGTCTGGCTCGCCGTCATGACCTGCCCGTTGGCGGCCGGCACGTCCCCCGGCTCCGGGAAGTCGATCTCGGGGTTGACCGCGACCGCCTTGGCCTGCTTCGGCATCGCCTTGCGGAGCTTCTTGATGAACGCCTTCGGCTCGGTCTTCGGGACGCTGATCAGCATCGCGTTGCCGGTCGGCATGCCGAGGGCCTGCGCGGTGGTGTGCGAGATGACCGCGTCGACGTCGCTGATGCCCATCGTGGCGTACGCGCCGACGCGCAGCTGCGACTGGCTCTGCCGGCCGCCGACGGGCACCTGGCTGCCGAGCTTGACGCCGCCGTCGTTGCCCATCGTGAAGGAGATCGCGACGTCGCCGGACGCCACGTTGCGCCAGAGCGCGTCCGACTTGGCGGTCGGCTTCGGCGTGTAGTTGCGGAACGTGGAGGGGTCGACGCCCATCAGCCCGACCCGCTTGCCGGCGACCATGCCCTGCACGGCGTCCACGACCTCGACGCCCTGCACGCCCTTGGCGCCCCGGACCTTCTGGACGAAGGCCGAGGGCAGCGTGGACGGCGCGGCCACGAGCACGTGCGGGGTCAGCCGCTTGCCCAGCGGCGCGACCGCGTAGGGCGACAGCTTGCTGCTGCCGGACGCGGCCACGAAGCGCGCGCGCTGCTCGCGATGCCGGGCCTCGGCGGGATCGTCGCGCGCGACGAGGACGGCGACGTTCGCGGCGAGCGTCGTCAAGACGGAGACACCGATGATCGTCGGAAGGACCCGGCGGTTCGGCTTCCCCACTGCCACACTCCCTCGATCCTCGCCCCGCACCCGCCCCGTCGGCCGGGCTCCCGGGACACGACTATGACTCAGATGTCCGGCCACCGTCCAGATACCCGACGCGCCTTCCGGCACCCTCGTCCGCCACGCCGCATCGGGTCAGTTCTGTTCCAGCTACTCAGTAGTAACAGCAAGCGGGCATGAGATCAAGGTCACGCTGCCACAAAGTGGACTCTCAGTCCAATTGCCCACGTAGTTCGCGGGTCAGCTCGGCCGGGGTCGTCACCGGCAGCCGGCAGGCGAAGTTGCGGCACACGTACGCGGCGGGCCGGCCGTCCACCAGCCCGCGCCCCTCCAGCAGCGGGACGCCGGCCGCGTCCGGCGGGCCCGTGCTCACCACCGCCCCGGGCACGGACGCCATGAGGGCCGTCCTGTGCAGCGCCCGGGTGCGGTCGTCGTCCGGGTCCCCGATCACGGCGATCTCCACCGGACCGGTCGCGTACGCCTCGGCGACCGCGAGGCCCCAGCCCGCGAACCGCGCGTGCCGGTCCGCGAGCGCCGCGGCCGGCCCGAGCGCCGCCCCCGCGGCCTGCCGGTGCCGGTCGGACCCGGTCAGCGCGGAGAACGACAGCAGCGCGCCGGCCGCCGCGAACTGGCCCGAGGGCGTCGCGTTGTCGGTCGGGTCCTGCGGGCGCCGGAACAGCCGCTCCGCGTCGTCGGCGGTGTCGTAGAACCCGCCCTCGCCGTCCCCGAACCGGTCGAGGACGGTGTCCAGCAGCTCTCCTGCCAGCCGCACATGCCGCGGGTCGCCGGTGACCGCGTGCAGGGCCAGCAGCCCCTCGGCCACGTCCGCGTAGTCCTCGAGGACGCCGGCGTTCGCGCCCGCCGTTCCGTCCTTCGACGTGCGCACAAGCCGGCCGTCGCGCACATGGACGTCCACGAGCAGCCGCGCGACCTCCTCGGCCGCCCGGACCAGATCCGGACGGTCGAGCAAGGCGCCGCACTCGGCGAGCGCCGCGATGGCGAGCCCGTTCCAGGCCGCCACCACCTTGTCGTCCCGAGCCGGAGGAATCCTGTGCGCGCGCGACGACAGCAATGCCGTCCGCACTCGCTCGTACCGTTCGACGTCTTCCGGGTCGTTCAGGAGCTGGAGGACGGACGACCCTTGCTCGAACGTTCCCGTCACCTCGAACAGGCTCTCCGCGAACGCGCCGTCCTCGTCGCCGAGCACCTCGCGCAACTGCGCGGGCGTCCACACGTAGTACTTGCCTTCGACGCCCTCGCTGTCGGCGTCCAGCGCCGAGGCGAGGCCGCCCTGGTCGGTCCGCAGGTCGCGCAGCATCCAGTCGCACGTCTCCAGCGCGACCCGCCGCGCGAACGGCGTCCCGGTGAGCCGCCACCAGTGCGCGTACACCCGCGCCAGCAGCGCGTTGTCGTAGAGCATCTTCTCGAAGTGCGGGACGACCCACGTCGCGTCGACCGAGTAGCGCGCGAACCCTCCGCCGAGCTGGTCGTACATGCCGCCCCGGGCCATCGCCTCCAGGGTGTGCGACGCCATGGCGAGCGCCTGGTCCTCGCCCGTCCGCGCATGGTGCCGCAGCAGGAATTCGAGCGCCATCGACGGCGGGAACTTGGGGGCACTCCCGAACCCGCCCCGGATCGTGTCGTACGAGGCGCCGAGCGACTTCACCGCGTGCGCGAGCACCCGCTCACCGGGCGCCTCGGCACCGACCGGGCCGCTCCCCCGCGACGTCAGGGCCTTGACGACCTGCTGCCCCTGCCCGACCACCTCGTCGCGCTGCTCCGTCCACGCCTTGTGGACGGCCTGCAGCAACGCCCGGAACTGCACGCGCGGGAAGTAGGTCCCGCAGTAGAACGGGTGCCCCTCCGGAGTCATGAACACCGTCATCGGCCAGCCGCCCTGGCCCGTCATGGCCTGGGTCGCCTCCATGTAGACGGCGTCGATGTCCGGACGTTCCTCCCGGTCCACCTTGATGTTCACGAACAGCTCGTTCATGACCCGCGCCGTCTCGGCGTCCTCGAACGACTCGTGCGCCATCACGTGGCACCAGTGGCAGGCGGCGTATCCCACGGAGAGGAGTACCGGGACATCCCGCCGCCGCGCCTCGGCGAACGCCTCGTCGCTCCACTCCCACCAGTCCACCGGGTTGCCGGCGTGCTGGAGCAGGTACGGGCTGGTCGCGTCCTTGAGCCGGTTCATGCCCCCGATCCTGCCCGATCCGGCGGCCCCCTCACTCCCCCGCGGGGCCCCTCCGGGCGAGACCGGCGAGGGCGGTCTCGATGGTGCGGTGGAAGGTGGGGTAGGCGTAGATCATCTCGCGGAGGGTGGCGGTGGGGATCTCGGCGTGCACGGCCACGGCGAGGAAGCCGAGGATCTCCCCGGCGGCGGGGCCGGCGACGGTGGCGCCGGCGAGGGTGCCCCACTCGGCGTTCTCCACCAGCTTGACGAAGCCGTCGTTGCCGGCCTTGTGGATCCAGCCGCGGGCCGACTCGGCGATCGGCGCGACGGCCGTGCGGACCGGCAGGTTCTGGTCGCGCGCCTGCGCCTCCGTCAGGCCGACGGAGCCGATCTCCGGATCGGTGAAGGCGACGTGGGGGACGGCGCGGTAGGCGGCCGGGGAGCCCTCCTCGCCGAGGATGTCGCGGACGGCGATGGCCGCCTGGTACATCGACACGTGGGTGAAGGCGCCCACGCCGGTGATGTCGCCGATCGCCCAGAGGCCGCCGGCGGCGCGCATGTGGCCGTCCACGGGAATCCGCCGGGCGTCCTCGTCCAGACCGGCGTGGTCCAGCCCGAGGTCCTTCAGGTTGGGGCGGCGGCCGGCCGCGACGAGGAGCCGCTCCGCGGTGAGCGTCTCGTCGCCGAGGTGCAGGGTGAACGCATCGCCGCCGTGGGTGACGCGGGTGACGTCCACGCCGGTGCGGACGCCGATGCCCTCGCGCTCGAAGACGTCGCGCAGCAGGGCGCCCGCCTCGGGCTCCTCGCTGAGCAGGAGCCGGTCGGCGGCCTCGACCACCGTGACACGGCTGCCGAAGCGGGAGAAGACCTGCGCCATCTCCACGCCGACGACGCCCCCGCCGAGGACGAGGAGCGACGCCGGGGCCTCGGTGGCCTGGACGGCCTCGCGGTTCGTCCAGAACGGAGTGCCGGCGAGCCCGTCGATGGGCGGGGCCGCGGGGGACGTTCCGGTGTTGAGGACGATCCCCTTGCGTGCGCGGAAGACCTGGCCGTTCACCGCGACCTCGTTCGGGGCGGTGAGGCGGCCATGGCCGTGCACGACCCGCACGCCCTTGCCGGTGAGGCGTTCGACGGCGACCTTGTCGTCCCAGGAGTCGGTCGCCTCGTCGCGGATCCGGGCGGCGACCACCGCCCAGTCCGGCCGCGGCGTCGCCTCGCCCGCCATCCCGGGGACGCGGCCGCCCTCGGCGAGCAGCCCGGCGGCGCGCACCATCATCTTGGTGGGGACGCACGCGTAGTAGGGGCATTCGCCGCCCACCAGGCGGGACTCCACCCCGACGACCGAGAGGCCCGCCTCGGCGAGCCTCCCCGCGGCGTCCTCTCCCCCGGGTCCCAGACCGATCACCACGACATCGACTTCGTCAGCCATGGAGGGAGTACTGCCCCGTACGCGTCAGGTCAGACGGCGCGGCGGCAGCGGGATCCTGTCGAGATCGTGGACCAGGGTGACGTCGCCGGTGAAGGCGGCGGACGCCTCCTCCACGAAGCGGTGCTCCTCGTCGCTCCGGTAGCGCTCCGAAAGATGCGTCAGGACCAGGTGCCGGACGCCCGACTCCGCCGCCACCGCCCCGGCCTGCGCGGCGGTGAGGTGCCCGTACTCGGTGGCCAGGGCGGCGTCCTCGTGCAGGAACGTGGACTCGATGACGAGCATGTCCACCCCGTCGGCCAGTTCGCGGACGCCGTCGCAGAGCCGGGTGTCCATGACGAACGCGACCTTCTGCCCGGGGCGGGCCACGCTGCACTCGTCCAGCGTGACCGTGCGGCCGTCGGGGGCGGTGACCCGCCCGTCGGTCTGGAGACGGCGGATGAGCGGCCCCTTCACCCCCCGCGCGGCGAGCTCGGCGGGCAGCATCGTGACGCCGTCCGGTTCCTCCAGCCGGTACCCGTACGCCTCGACCGGGTGGGAGAGCCGCCGCGCGACCAGCGTGAAGGGGGCGTCGCCGGTGTCGAGCGGCATCCGCTCGCCGGACACGGGGCGGGGGCGGATCACATCGGTCTCCCGGAAGGCGGCGGCGTGCCGCAGCCGGTCCCAGTACTCCCGCCCGCTCGCCGGGAACGCCGCGTCCACCGGGTGCTCGACGCCGTCGCGGGCGATGCGCTGCACGACCCCGGGGACGCCCAGGCAGTGGTCGCCGTGGAAGTGCGTCACGCAGATCCACGTCACGTCGCTCGCCGACACGCCGGCGTGCGTCATCTGCCGCTGCGTCCCCTCGCCCGGGTCGAACAGGACGCCGTGGCCGTCCCAGCGCAGCAGGTAGCCGTTGTGGTTGCGGGACTTCGTGGGCACCGCGCTGGCGGAGCCGAGGACGATCAGATCGCGAGCCGACATCCGTCCATGGTGCCGGTCCCACGGTCGGGCAAGCGCTTGGTTATCGTGTGCACGGTACAGGCGACCCTGGGAGGCTCCGTTGGCCGGGAACAAGCGCGACAAGATCAAGATGACGCCCGACGAGGTGGCGTCCTACCTCGCCGAGAACTACAAGGTGCAGGTCGCGACCGTCGGCAAGGACGGCGCGCCGCACCTGGTGACGATGTTCTACACCCTCTACGAGGGCAAGATCGCCTTCACCACCTACAAGGCCTCCCAGAAAGTCCTGAACCTGCGCCGGAACCCGACCATGACGTGCCTGGTCGAGGACGGCGTCGAGTACAACGAGCTGCGCGGGGTCGCCCTGTACGGCCGCGGCCTCATCGTCGAGGACCCGGAACCGCGCACCAAGGTCGGCAGGGTCGTCGGCTCCCGGATGGCGGGCCTGCCCGTCCCGGCCCTGGGCGAACCGATCGACCCGGTCGTCGCCGAGGGCATCGAGCAGGCCCTCGCCAAGCGCGTCCTCGTCCTCATGGACCCCGACCGGGTCGTCAGCTGGGACCACGGCAAGGCCTGACCTCGCTCGATCCGAACCCGGCGGCTCACTCCGCGGGGAGGGCCTCCTGGAGCTCCGCGGCGCGGGCGCGGGCCGCCTTCTCCGCCGCGCCGTCGCCGCGGAGGCGGGCGGCCTCGGCGATGTGGGCGAACATGGCGGCCTGCCGGTCGACGGCGCCGAGCCTGCGGTAGATCTCCAGCGCCTGGCCGAAGAAGTTGGTCGCCGCGACGGGGCGGCGGGCGCGCAGGTAGGCCGCGCCGAGGCTCGACAGCGCGCGGGCGCGGGCGTTCTCGTCGGGCTCGGGCAGGGCGGCGAACTCGTCCGGCAGCGGGCCGAGCAGGCCGATCGCGCGGTCGAGGTCGCCGGTCCCGGTCAGCGCGCGGGCGAGGTCGAGGCGGGCGCGCAGCACCTCGTGCCGATCGCCCCCTCGGCCGGCACGGCGCTCGGCGCGGTCGAGGGCCTCCTCCAGAACCTCGGCCGCCTCGGCCCAGCGCTCGCGGTCGAGCAGGGCCAGGCCCTCGGCCTCCGGCTCGCCCTCTCCGGCCGCGGTCGCGGCGAGACGCTCGTCGAGGGCGCGGCGGGGTCCGGCGTCCTCGGGTTCGGTGTTCGCGGGCACGTCGAGGGTCCTCCCCGGGCGCGGCCGGGTCCAACCGGGCGGCCGGGCTCAGCCGTCGTCGTCGGACGTCTTCGCGGCGGTGCCGGCCCCGGCCGCCTTCTCCTCCTCGGCGCGCTCCCACTCCTGCTGCTTCAGGTCCTCCTCGCGGGGCGCCTGGATCTTCTTCATCTGCTTGGTCATCGAGCGGATCAGGAAGATCGTGGCGGCCAGCAGGGCGAGGAAGACCGCGAAGCCGAGGACGCCGGGGCTGACCGTGTCGTCGTTCAGCGGCATCGCGGACAGGGGAGGCATCACAGACACACCTTCTCCCGGATGCCGGCGAACAGGTCGTCCTCCGGCAGCTCGGTGTCGACCAAGGACCTGGCCAGATGGTAGTCCTCGGTCGGCCATGCCTCGCGCTGGACGTCCAGCGGGACGACGAACCAGAAGCCGTTCGGGTCGATCTGGGTGGCGTGCGCGAGCAGGGCGCGGTCACGGGTCTCGAAGTGGTCGGCACAGGGGACGCGGGTGGTGACCTCCCACTTCGGGGCCCCGTCGTCCTCGAAGCGCTTCAGCCAGTCGCCGTAGGGCGACTCCAGGCCGGCCTTCTCCATGGCGCCGTGCAGGGCGAGGATGCGGTCCTTGCTGAAGGTCATGTGGTAGTAGAGCTTCAGCGGCTGCCAGGGCTCGCCGGTGCCCGGGTAGCGCTCCGGGTCGCCGGCCGCCTCGAACGCCTCCACCGACACCTCGTGGCACTTGACGTGGTCGGGGTGCGGATAGCCGCCCTTCTCGTCATAGGTGAGCATCACGTGCGGACGGAAGTCGCGGACGGCGCGCACCAGCGGCTCGGACGCCTTCTCCAGCGGCTCCAGGGCGAAGCAGCCCTCGGGCAGCGGCGGCAGCGGGTCGCCCTCGGGGAAGCCGGAGTCGACGAAGCCGAGCCAGCGCTGCCCGACGCCGAGGATCTCGCGGGCCTTCGCCATCTCGGCCTCGCGGACCTTGCCGATGTCGGCCTTCACCTCGGGACGGTCCATCGCCGGGTTCAGGATGTCGCCCCGCTCGCCGCCGGTGCAGGTGACGACGAGGACCTCGACGCCCTCGGCGACGTACCGCGCCATCGTGGCCGCGCCCTTGCTCGACTCGTCGTCGGGGTGGGCGTGCACTGCCATGAGGCGCAGCGGCTCGTCACCGCCGCACGGGCGTTCGAGCGTCGTACCGTCGATGACCTCGGACACTGGGGGTTCTCCCTCTCCAGACTCTGAGCGGCCCCCGGTTCGAGGCACGCGGCATGACAGACGAGAATGAATTGTCCCTGACAACGTCCCCACCCCGCACGGAGATTCCCCGCCATGACGACGAGCGTGTCGAAACCAGCGGCGCCCGCCGGATCCCGCCGGAGCCGGGCCGGGCTGGCGGTCATCGGCCTCCTGGCGGCGCTGGGGGCGGCCGGCTTCGGCATCCTCGCCGCGCACGCTGGGCAGACGCCCGGCATCGTCGCGCAGACGGTGACGTACTCCATCACCGACACCTCGGTCGTCATCAACTACACGATCGCCAAGGGGAAGGACGACGATGTGCGGTGCACGGTCGACGCGTTCGACACCGACTTCGCCGTCATCGCGCAGAAGGAGGTCTCCGTGCCGGCGGGGAGGTCCAGCATGAAGGGATCGGAGACGCTGCGGACACCGCGCCGGGCCACCGGCGCCCGGATCCGCGACTGCCGCAGGGCCTGACCGCCGGGGCCTCGGCGCCGACCGGCGGACCGATACGCCGGGTGAATGACGAATCACGATTGGCGGATTGCGGACGCCGAGTTCAGGGAACCTTTACCCGCACACACCGGATAGGCTTGAGGTTTCACCCGGCCGCACTTCATGTCGATGTGACGCCCGCCCGCGGGGGCGGGCCAGATCGCACCATGTGGATGAGGAGTACCCGTGACCGAGACCCGCGCTGACAACGTCACCTGGCTGACCCAGGAGGCGTACGACCGGCTCAAGGCTGAGCTGGACCACCTGTCGGGCCCGGGCCGCATCGAGATCGCTCAGAAGATCGAGGCGGCGCGGGAGGAGGGCGACCTGCGCGAGAACGGCGGCTACCACGCGGCCAAGGAGGAGCAGGGCAAGATCGAGGGCCGCATCCTGCAGCTCCAGGGCATCCTGGAGAACGCCCGGGTGGGCGAGGCGCCGCGCACCGAGGGCATCGTCGGCCCGGGGATGACCGTCACGGTCTCGTTCGAGGGCGACGACGAGGAGGTCACGTTCCTGCTCGCCTCCCGCGAGGAGGTCGGCGCCCCCATCGACGTCTACTCGCCGAAGTCGCCGCTCGGTGCCGCGATCGACGGCAAGAAGGTCGGCGACAAGGCCACCTACACCCTCCCCAACGGCCGCTCGATGACCGTGGAGATCCTCGACGCCACCCCCTACGGCGGCTCGTAGGCACCGCCGTCCGGCAGCGCCGCGAAGGCCGGCCGCCCGCCGGGCGGCGGTCGCCCGGCCGGGAGAACGTCCGGTCCGCCGTCCCTCACCGGGGCGGCGGACCGCTCGCTTTTCCGGCCGCCTTTCCGCCTCCGCGTCCCGCGCGGGACGCGGCGAGGACGAGCGGCAGCGTGCGGTGGGGGATCTGGGTGGCCAGCGAGATCACCGAGGACGCCCGCTCCACGCCCTCCACGTCGACGATCACGTCGATGACGCGCTGCAGGTCGGTGTTGCTGCGGGCGACGATGCGGCACAGCATGTCGCCGGGGCCGGTGATCGTGTGCGCCTCGATCACCTCAGGCACCTGGGCGAGCCGCACCGCGACCGGGTCGTGGCCGCCCGCCTGCCGGAGCTGGAGCGTGACGAAGGCCGTCACCCCGTAGCCGAGCGCCGCGGGGTCGATCTCGGGGCCGTGGCCCGCGATGACGCCGTCGCGCGCCAGCCGGTCGAGCCGCGCCTGGACGGTGCCGCGCGCGACGCCGAGCCGCCGGGACGCCTCCAGGACGCCGACGCGGGGTTCGCGGGTGAACAGCTCGATCAGCCGCCCGTCCAGTTCGTCGATCGCCACGCGACCCTCCCGTGGTGGTGGTCACAATGTACGGAGAGACCGTCAGATCGCCGGTTCTACTGAGCACATTGTCCAGCGTTACAGCTCACCCTTGCGCAGCTTGTAGGTCCATGTCGAGATTGGGTGGCATGGATGAGTTTCCGGTCAAGGGTATGGACGCCGTCATCTTCGCCGTCGGCAACGCCAAACAGGCCGCCCACTACTACTCGACCGCGTTCGGGATGCGCAGGGTCGCCTACCGGGGCCCGGAGAACGGAAGCCCGGACGAGGCGGTGCACGTGCTGGAGTCGGGCGGAGCCCGGTTCGTGTTCCGCGGCCCGGTGAAGGCGGGCACCGCGATCGGCCGGCACATCGCCGAGCACGGCGACGGGGTCGTGGACCTCGCGATCGAGGTCCCGGACGTCGAGCACGCCTACCGGCACGCGGTCGCGAAGGGCGCGAAGGGCCTGGAGGAGCCGCACGTCCTGGAGGACGACCACGGCAAGGTCACCGTCGCCGCCATCGCCACCTACGGCGAGACCCGGCACTCGCTGGTCGACCGCTCCACCTACGCGGGCCCCTACCTCCCGGGGTTCGCCGCCGCCGACCCGATCGTCGAGCCGCCGGACCAGAGGTTCTTCCAGGCGATCGACCACTGCGTCGGCAACGTCGAGCGCATGGAGGAGTGGGCCGACTACTACCACCGCGTCATGGGCTTCACCGACATGGCCGAGTTCGTCGGCGACGACATCGCGACCGAGTACTCGGCGCTGATGTCGAAGGTCGTCGCGGACGGCACCCGCAAGGTGAAGTTCCCGCTGAACGAGCCGGCGGAGAGCCGGCGCAAGTCGCAGATCGACGAGTACCTGGAGTTCTACGGCGGGCCCGGCGTGCAGCACATCGCGCTCGCCACGAGCGACATCCTCGCGTCGGTCGACCGGATGCGGGCCGCGGGCGTGGAGTTCCTGGACAGCCCCGACTCCTACTACGAGGACCCGGCGCTGCGCGAGCGCATCGGCCAGGTGCGGGTGCCGATCGAGGAGCTGCGGAAGCGCCGGATCCTCGTCGACCGCGACGAGGACGGCTACCTGCTGCAGATCTTCACCAAGCCCGTCCAGGACCGCCCGACGGTGTTCTTCGAGCTGATCGAGCGGCACGGCTCGCTCGGCTTCGGCAAGGGCAACTTCAAGGCCCTGTTCGAGGCGATCGAGCGGGAGCAGGAGCGCCGCGGCAACCTGTGACGTCCCGCCCGGGAGCCCTGGACGTGCGCCGCGTCCGGGGCTCCCGACGTATCCGGGGTGTCCGTGCGTCGCCTGCGCGTGCACACTGTGTGGCCATGAGCGAACCGCCGAAGAACCCCCCACCGGACGGCGAGTGGCCCGCCCCCGACCCCGCGTCCGGTGACGCGAACGACTCCGGGGACGCCGCGACGCCCGAGCGCCCGCCCCCGTACCAGGGCACGTACGGCGGGCAGCCCGCCCAGCCCCCGCCGGGCGGCCCGCTGCCGCAGGCACCGCCGGTCCAGGGCTACGGCCCTCCAGGGGTCCCGCAGCCCGGCGCCCCGTACCCGGGCGGGCCGCAGGACATGCTGGCCGGACGGGGTGCCCGGCTCGGCGCCGGGATCCTGGACAGCATCCTGATCAGCGTCGTGGCGATGCCGGCCGTCCTGTTCTCGATCCGCTGGGACAAGATGCAGGAGTCCGTCGAGTCCAACCAGCCGATCACGGACCCGATGGACGTCTACAACATCCCGCGGCTGCTGACCGGGTACGCGATCGTGTTCGTGCTGAGCTTCGCGTACTTCACCGTCCTGCACGCCAAGTACGGCCAGACGCTCGGCAAGAAGGCCTGCGGCATCCGGCTGGTGAAGGCCTCGGACCAGTCGGCGGTCACCTGGGGGCAGGCGCTCGGCAGGCAGGGATTCATCTACGCCATCAGCGTCACGACCGGCGTGCTGAACCTCTTCTCTCCCGCCGCCGGAATCCTCGGGCTCGTTGGCCTGCTCGACCTCGCCTGGATCCTCTGGGACGACCGGAGGCAGGCCCTGCACGACAAGGTCGCCAAGACGGTCGTGGTGAAGGCGACCCCGTGGACGCCGAACCCGTACGCCCGGGACGCGGCACCAGGCCCCGGCAACGGTTGATCATGCGGGGGTGAAGATTCCGGCCACCCCCGGACGCGGCGGTGTTCGCGTCCGGGGGTGGACATGCGCGGAACCACCGATCGCCGCCCTGAACGGCCACACTGAGGGCATGAGCCAATCGCCCGAGAAGCCCCCTTCCCCGGACGACGCCTGGCACCCCCCGGACCCGCAGTCCATCGACCCCGTTGCCGCGGGCACTCCGGAACGCCCTCCGCCCCATCAGACCCCGTACGCCTGGCCGCCGTCGCAGGGCACCTACGGCGGGCAGGCTCCTCCGGCGGCCGGTCCCGGCCACCCCGGCGTCCCGCTGCCGCAGGCTCCGCCCATGCCGGGGTACGGACCGCCCGGCACCCCCTACCCAGGCACCCCGTACCCCGGCACCCCGTACCCCGGCATCGGGGCCGGTCCCCCGCAGGACATGCGGGCCGGGCGGTTGGTGCGCCTCGCCGCCGGGTTCCTCGACAACCTCATCCTCAGCGTCGTGACGACGCCGGTCGTGCTGCTGTCCATCCGGTGGGACACCATCCTCGACGCCGCCGAGGAGGGTCGGACGATCATCAACCCGGCGGAGTACTACAACCTCCCGTGGCTGTTCGCCGGATACGCGGTCGTGTACCTGCTGGCCATCGCGTACTTCGCCGTCCTGCACGCCAAGTACGGCCAGACGCTCGGCAAGAAGGCCTGCGGCATCCGGCTGGTGAAGGCCTCGGACCAGTCGGCGGTCACCTGGGGGCAGGCGATCGGCAGGCAGGTGTTCGTCTATGCCCTGACCATGGCGGGCGCGCTGACTCTCCTGACACCCTTCGGCTGGCTCCTCGGGCTCGCCGGTCCTCTCGACAACGCCTGGATCCTCTGGGACGACCGGAGGCAGGCCCTGCACGACAAGGTCGCCAAGACGGTCGTGGTGAAGGCGACCCCGTGGACGCCGAACCCGTACGCCCGGGACGCGGCACCAGGCCCCGGCAACGGTTGATCATGCGGGGGTAAACATTCCGGCCGCCCCCGGGCCCGGCGATGTTTGGGCGACGGTGACGTGGCGACGCTGTCGGCATGACGCAACCGCCGAACGACCCCGCGTCCGGGGGAGAGCCGGAGGACCGGCCGGACGGGCGGCAGGACCAGCCCGGACGGCCAGGCCCCTACGGCGGACCTCCGTACGGCGGTCAGCCGCCGCAGGGAGAACAGCCCTACGGCCAGCAACAGCCCTACGGCCAACAGCAACCGCCCTACGGTCAGCAGCCGCCCTACGGTCAACAACAGCCCTATGGCCAACAGCAACCGCCCTATGGCGAGCAGCAGCAGCCGTACGGAGGCCGGCAGGGATACGGCCAGCAGCAGCCGTACGGAGGCCAGCAGGGATACGGGCAGCAGTACCCCTCCTACGGAGGCCAGCCGGGACACGGCGCGCCGGGCTACGGCACGGGCGGGCAGGTGTCCCCGGCCGGCGAGCTCGCGAGCCGCTGGGCGCGGCTGGGCGCCGGGCTGGTCGACCTGATCCTCGTCGGCATCGTCACGGTTCTGATCTCGATCCCGTTCGTGAACTGGGACCGCGTGTTCGATCCGGAGCCCGGCGACTCGATGTACAACGGCGCCCAGGTGGGCACCAACGCGGTCAGCGTCGTGCTGGCGTTCCTCTACTACTGGCTGATGCACGCCAAGTGGGGGCAGACGCTCGGCAAGATGCTGCTGGGGATCCGCGTCGTCCGGGACGACGACGGCCTCGCCATCACCACCGGCCAGGCCGTGGGGCGTTCCGCGTTCTACAGCGTGCTCGGCGGGATCTGCGGCTGCATCGGCCTGATCGACGTCCTGTGGATCCTCTGGGACCCGCGCAAGCAGGCGCTGCACTGCAAGGTGGCCCGGACGGTCGTCGTCAAGGCCGACCCGTACCGTCCCAACCCCTACGCGGGCCGCTGACCTGCCCGCGTCCACGCCGAGTTGCCGGGCGGGGCCTCCCCCGGGCAGGCTGGACTGCGTGGATATGGCCGGTAACTCCCCCAGTCCCCGCCCGACCGGGCCGCGGGCCCCGCGCGGCACCGCGTTCCGCGGCGTGTCGGGGCTGGCCGCCCTCGCACTCGCGGGGTCGCTGACGGCGGCATGCCAGAGCCCGTTCGACGACCCCGGCGCGAGCGCGTCCGGCTCTCCCAAGGGCCCGGCGGTCGACGGCCCGGCGGGGCCGACCACCGCGGGCGACCAGTACGTCCCGGGCGACGGCAACGGGGGGTACGACGTCCAGCACTACGGGCTGAAGCTGACCATCACCCCGGACGGCCCCAAGCAGCTCGACGGCATCGCGACGATCACCGCGACCGCGACCGCGCGGCTCGCCCGCTTCAACCTGGACCTGACCGGGCTCGACGTGTCCTCGATCAAGGTCGACGGGGCGCCCGCGCGGCAGCAGCGCGGCGGCGGCGAGCTGGAGGTGACCCCGGCCAAGCCTCTGGAGAAGGGGAAGAAGTTCACCACCGTCATCGCCTACTCGGGGACGCCGAAGCCGGTGTCGGACCCGGTGCTCGGCACCTACGGCTGGATCCGCACGTCCGACGGCGTGTTCGTGGCGTGCCAGCCGAGCGGCGCGAAGACGTGGTTCCCGAGCAACGACCACCCGAGCGACAAGGCCACGTTCGACTTCGAGATCACGGTCCCGCAGGGGCTGACGGCGATCGCCAACGGCGAGCCGGACACGCCGCCGGCGAGTTCCGGCGGCGGCGCGCCGGGCCTGCCGCCGGGCGGTCCGGGCGGTCCGGGCGGCCCGCCGAGCGGCGCCCCGAGCACCGGCTCGACCGGCGGCCCCGGGGTCGTCCCGGTCGCCCGGCGCGGGATGACGACCTCGAAGTGGCGGGTCAAGGACCCGATGGCCACCTACCTCGCGACGGTCGACGTCGGCCGGTTCACGGTGCGGACGGGCAAGACGTCCGGCGGCATCCCGAACATCACCGCCGTGGACGCGACCACGTCCGGCGTGCCCATCGACCAGTTCCACCAGCTGAACGCCAGCATCGTCGACGAGTGGGCGAAGCTGTTCGGCCCGTACCCGTTCGGCTCCACCGGCGGGCTGATCGACAACGCCGACGTCGGCTTCGCGCTGGAGACCCAGACCCGGCCGGTGTACGGGGCGTTCGGGCTGCAGCCGACGATCGTCGCGCACGAGCTGGCACACCAGTGGTTCGGCGACAGCGTCAGCGTGACGACGTGGCAGGACATCTGGCTGAACGAGGGCTTCGCCACCTACGCCGAGTGGCTGTGGGACGAGAAGACCGGCGGCCAGAGCGTGCAGGAGCACTTCGACGAGGCCTACGGGGGCCTCGCCGGGCGCGAGCTCTGGGACGTCCCGCCGGGCGACCCGGGCCGCAAGCAGATGTTCGGCCGCTCGGTGTACGACCGGGGCGGCATGACCCTGGTCGCGCTGCGCGGCCGTGTCGGCGAGGACACCTTCTACAAGATCCTCCAGACGTGGACCAAGGAGCACCGGCACTCCAGCGGGACGACGAAGCAGTTCATCGAGACGGCGAACCGCGTGTCGGGCAAGAAGCTCGACGCGTTCTTCGACGACTGGCTGTACCAGAAGGGCCGCCCCGCCAAGTGACGGGCCGGGCCCGCCGCATCCTCCCCGGTTTCCGCTTCCGGCCACGGAAACGGCCCTGATCTGCCGATTCGAGACCGAATCGCGCTTGCGCCCGCGCGCTTCGCGGGAAAGTCTTGATCACGGTTGTGACCACCGATCGAGGGACCTGAGGACGGGCCGATGAGCAGAACCTCCAGAGCGCTGGCCGCCGTGTCGCTGGGCGTCGCGGCGAGCCTCGCGGTGACCGCCGCGCCCGCGGGCGCCGCCGCGCGGTTCACGCCCGGCGCGCCGGGCGTGGGCGACCCCTACTTCCCGGACATGGGCAACGGCGGCTACGACGTCGCCCACTACGACATCGGCCTGAAGTACGACCCGGGCACGAAGGGCATCCAGGCCGTCGCCAAGATCAAGGCGCGGGCGACGCAGAACCTGTCCCGGTTCGACCTGGACTTCCTCGGCCCGCTGAAGATCTCCTCGCTGCGGGTGGACGGGCGCGCGGCGTCCTACACCCGGACCGGCGCCCAGGAGCTCGTCGTCACGCCGCGCAAGGGGCTGCGCAAGCACCGCACGTTCACGGTCACCGTCGCGTACTCCGGCGTCCCCCAGACGATCAACGACGCGACGCTCGGCACATCCGGCTGGATCCCGACGGACGACGGCGCGGTGATGCTGAACCAGCCGTTCGGCGCGGCCACCGTCTTCCCGGTGAACGACCACCCGACCGACAAGGCGACGTACACGTTCACCCTGTCGGCGCCCACGAACCTCACCACGCTGTCCAACGGCGACCTGCGCGGGCGGTGGACCAAGGGCGGCTGGACGACGACCCGCTGGGACGTCCGGAACCCGATGGCCAGCGAGCTCTCCATGGTCGCCATCGGCAAGTACGACGTGCTCACCGGGCGGACGAAGGCCGGCATCCCCAACCTGACCGCCACCGACCTGGCCATGGCCATCAAGCCGGACGACGCGAAGACGTTCCACCGGCAGACCGCCGAGGTCACCGACTTCCAGAGCAAGCTGTACGGCCGCTACCCGTTCACCTCCACCGGCGGGATCGTCGTGAAGGCCGGCGTCGGCTACGCGCTGGAGACGCAGGGCCGCCCGGTGTACGACCTCGGGCGCCGGCCGGGCAGCATCCCGAGCGAGGGCCTTCTCGCCCACGAGCTGGGCCACCAGTGGTTCGGCGACGCGGTCTCCCCGGCCCGGTGGTCGGACATCTGGCTGAACGAGGGCTTCGCGACGTACTCCGAATGGCTGTGGGCCGAGCACACCAGCGGGACGCCCGTCCAGCAGTCCTTCGACGACGTGTACGCGACCCCGGCCGACAACCCCCTGTGGAAGGGCAAGGTCGCCGACCCGGGACGCGACCACATCTTCGACGGGCTCGTCTACGACCGCGGTGCGATGGCCGTCCACGTCCTGCGCAAGACCATCGGCGACAAGGCGTTCTACCGGCTGCTGAAGGCGTGGCCTTCCGCGTACCGGTACGGCAACGCCTCCACCAAGGACTTCGTCCGCTTCGCCGAGCGCCTCTCGCACAAGAACCTGGACGCGTGGGCCAAGGCGTGGCTCTACTCCGAGGGCAAGCCGTCCCTGTGAACGGCTAGCTCAGCGTGAGGGTGTAGCCCTTCTCGCGGAGGCGGCCGATCACGTCTTCGGAGTGGCCGGCGCCGCGCGTCTCCAGGTGCATGAGGACTTCGGCCTCCTCCACGTGGAGGCGCGCGGCGACCCGCTCGTGCATCACGTCCAGGACGTTGACGCCCAGCCCGGCGAGCTCGCCCAGCAGCGTCACGAGCGCGCCCGGACGGTCCTTCAGCCGGCAGCGGACGACGAGGTACCGTCCGGCGCCCGCGAGGCCGTGCCGCAGCACCTTCGACAGCAGCAGCGGGTCGATGTTGCCGCCCGACAGCAGGACCACCACGGGCGGCTCGACCGCGTAGGCGTGCTCCAGCAGCGCCGCCACCCCGGCGGCGCCGGCGGGCTCGACGACCTGCTTGGCGCGTTCGAGGCAGAGCAGCAGCGCCTGGGAGATGGACTCCTCGGTCACGGTGACGACGGCGTCGACCAGCTCGGTGAACATGGCGTAGGTCAGGTCGCCGGGGCGGCCGACCGCGATCCCGTCCGCCATCGTCGGCTCCACCTCGATCTGCGTGGGCCCCCCGGCCGCGAGCGAGGGCGGGAAGGCCGCGGCGCGCCGGGCCTGCGCGCCGACGAGCTTGATCTCGCCGCCGCCGGACTCCTTCGCCAGCCCCTTGGCCGCCGCCGCGATGCCGGACATCAGCCCGCCGCCGCCGACCGGCGCCACGATCGTCCGGACGTCCGGGAACTCCTCCATGATCTCCAGGCCGATGGTGGCCTGCCCGGCGACGACGTCGGGATGGTCGAACGGGTGGATGAACACCGCGCCGCACTCCTCGGCGTACTCCTGCGCGGCGACGAGGCACTCGTCCACGGTCGGGCCGGGGAACACGACCTCCGCGCCGTAGCCGCGGGTCGCGGCGATCTTGGGGAGCGGGGCGCCGACCGGCATGAACACCGTGGCCTTGCAACCGAGCATGGACGCGGCGAGGGCGACGCCCTGCGCGTGGTTGCCGGCGCTGGCCGCCACGACGCCTCCGGCCCGCTCCCGCGGGCTCAGCCGGGCGATCCGCACGTACGCGCCGCGGATCTTGAACGAGCCGGTGCGCTGCAGGTTCTCGCACTTGAGCAGGACGGGCCCGCCGAGCTGCTCCGACAGCACCCGGGACGGGATCAGGGGGGTGGGGACGGCGACCCCGCCGAGCAGGTCGCGGGCCGCGCGGACGTCGTCGACACTGACGGCAGTCATGGTCCGATCTTCGCACCCCCCGGAGTCAGCCCGCACTCCAATAGCGATCTTGAGAGTGGATCAGGGCGGCGGCGCCGACGAGCCCGGCGGTCTGCCCGAGCACCGCCGGGACGATCCGCAGGCGGCGCGCGAACAGCATCCGGGCGTGCGCGCGGAACGCCTCCTCCAGCGGGTCGAAGAGCAGCTCGCCCGCCTGGGACAGTCCGCCGCCGATCGCGGCGACCTCCAGGTCGCACAGGTGCGTCGCGGACGCGAGCGCGATGCCGATGGCGCGCCCGGCGCGGCGCATCGCCGCGCCCGCGACGGGGTCCCCGCGGCGCGCGTCGGCGGTCAGCTCCACACCGGTGGCGCCGCGCTCCCCCGGGTCCCAGCCCTGCTCCCGCGCCCACGCGACCAGCCCCGGGCCGCGGGCGACCGCCTCCAGGCAGCCGCGGCCCCCGCACTCGCAGGGCGTGCCGCCGGGCTCGACGATGACGTGCCCGATGTGCCCGGCGTTGCCGCTGGCGCCGTTCACGAGATGCCCGCCGAGGATCAGCCCGCCGCCGACACCCGTGGACACCACCATGCCGAGGACGTTGCCGCGGCCGCGGCCCGCCCCCAGCCAGTGCTCGCCGACCGCGACGCAGATCGCGTCGTTGTGGACGCGGACCGGCAGGCCCGGGTACCGGGCGCGGAGCCGGCCCCGCAGCGGGAAATCGCGCCACGCGGGGATGTTCAGCGGGGACACCTCGGCGGCCGGCCAGGTCATCGGGCCCCCGCAGCCGACGCCGACCCCCGCGAGCGGCGGGTCGCCCCCGGCGGCGGCGACCTTGTCGAGCAGCCCCTCCAGCGCCCGCCACAGCTGCTCGGCGTCCGTGCCGGGCTCGTTCGGGGTCGGGATCCGCTCGTGGGCGGCGATGCCCCCGTCCGGCCCGACGAGCGCGGCGGCCAGCTTCGTCCCACCGATGTCCACCGCCAGAACCTGCTTCTCGCTCAACGGAGTCTCCTGCGGGGGGACGCCCCCCCGCACCCCCCGGTTCGCTGCGCTCAAGCTGGGTCCTCCACCCGCCCGAAAGCCAGGATGGACGCGGTGAAGCCGTGCACGTGGTTGCGTCCGGCGACCGGGCCGATCTCCCCGGAGGCGAAGAACCCGCCGACCCCGGCCGGCCCGAACGCGCGGTCGAGCACCTTCGCGTCATGGTCGGAGTCGGGGAACATCGCCTGGCCGCGCCCGTTGCAGGAGAACAGCAGCGCGCCCTCGACCGGCGCCAGGTCGAACCGTTCGAGCAGCGCGGCGAGGTCCTCCTCGGCGGCGCCCGCGTCCCGGACCTGGAACCGGACGGTCCGCCCGACGTCCACCACGTCGCCGATCGCGATGGCGCCGCTGTCGGTGTCGGCGCCCACCACCCCGCGGACCAGGAAGTCGCCGTGCTCGTGCTCGTCGGCGTACTCGTCCATCGCGACGCCGATCAGCAGCCCGCGGCCGGCCATCTCCTGCTCCTCCTCGGGCAGGCCGAGGACGATCTGCTCCAGCTTCTCCAGCGCGGGGACCCCGGCCAGCTCGTACAGGACGTTCTCCTCCGCCTTGGTCACCACCATGTCGGGGCCGATCGGGCGGGCGCCCTGGCTGACCACCGTGGCGGCGGCGACGGAACCGCCGATCACCACGCCGACCGCGCCGTCCCGGTGCACCTCGCCGCCGACGAACAGGCGGACCTCGCCGTGCCCGGTCTCGCCGAGCCCGCTGCCCTCGGCGAGGCCGCCCACCAGCGGCAGCCCCGGCAGCGCCTCGTCGGAGCGCTCCACGAACGCGTCCACCGGGAAGCTGTAGGGGTCGGCGAGCAGCACGCCGACGACGTCGTCGGGCTGCGCCTCCGGCATGCCGACCACGATGAGCCGGTCGTCCCCCTTGAGGGTCTCCAGCCGGAACGCGTCCAGCCGCGCCCCGGGCAGCACCGCCGCCCAGGCGCTGACCGCGCCGCGCTCCTCCACGCCGCGTCCCGCGCCGATCACCCCCGACGCGCTGCAGCCGAGCAGCAGCGCGGGCCCGGCCGCCCGCTCCGCGGCCAGCGCCGCCGCCTCGACCTCGTCCGGGTCGTCCCCCGTGACGAACACGCACACCAGGTCGGGCGCCGCGCTGAGCGGGGCGAGCGCCTGCTCGACCGCCGACTCCGCGGCACTGGACAGATCGGGTCCGAGGGCCAGGCCATCACCGAATCGCGCCATCGGCGCCGCCTCCCTCACTCCGTTCGCCGGCTCGCTTCACATCTCCAGTCTCCCCCTCCGCACGCCCTCCACCCAAACACTCCCGGACGGGGCACCCCGGGCTATTCCCCGGCGGGGGTGCGATTCCGCGGGGAGGCGACGTAGTGTCGATCGCGTGCGTTCATCCACACCACGCGAATCAACACTGGGCGAGCTGCGCAACAGCGGTCACGCCCGGCTTTCCGTGAAGGCCGAGATCCGCCGGAACCTGCTCGACCGCCTGAGATCCGGCGAGCCTCGTTTCCCCGGCATCCTCGGGTTCGACGACACCGTCCTGCCCCATCTGGAGCGCGCCCTCCTCGCCGGG
Organism: Actinomadura sp. B10D3; assembly: GCF_039871695.1. NCBI lineage: Bacteria > Bacillati > Actinomycetota > Actinomycetes > Streptosporangiales > Thermomonosporaceae > Actinomadura > Actinomadura sp. B10D3. The sequence continues at coordinate 361,225 of NZ_JBDPLY010000001.1, read as the reverse complement.
CACGACCTGGTGCTGCTGGGCGAGCGCGGGCAGGGCAAGACGCGGCTGATCCGCACCCTCGCCGGGCTCCTGGACGAGTGGACCCCGGTGGTCGCCGGCTGCGAGATCAACGACCACCCGTACGCGCCGGTGTGCGTGCGCTGCCGCCGGCTCGCCGACGAGCTGGGCGACGAGCTGCCGGTCGAGTGGCGGCACCGCGACGACCGGTACGGCGAGAAGCTCGCCACCCCCGACACCAGCGTCGGCGACCTCATCGGCGACGTCGACCCGGTGAAGGTGGCCGAGGGCCGCACCCTCGGCGACCCGGAGACCGTCCACTTCGGCCTCGTGCCGCGCACGAACCGCGGCATCTTCTCCATCAACGAGCTGCCCGACCTGGCCGAGCGGATCCAGGTGGCGCTGCTGAACGTGCTGGAGGAGCGCGACGTGCAGGTCCGCGGCTACGCGCTGCGGCTGCCGCTGGACGTCCTGCTCGTCGCCTCCGCCAACCCCGAGGACTACACCAACCGCGGCCGCATCATCACCCCGCTGAAGGACCGGTTCGGCGCGGAGATCCGCACCCACTACCCGCTGGAGCTGGACGCCGAGCTGGCGCTCATCCGGCAGGAGGCCGACTTCGCCGACCTCGCCGGGCTCCCCGCCGAGGTGCCCGACCACCTGGTCGAGGTGATCGGCCGGTTCACCCGGCTCGTCCGCGAGTCGACGGCGGTGGACGCGCGGTCGGGCGTGTCGGCGCGGTTCGCGCTCGCCGGCGCCGAGACGGTCGCGGCGGGCGCGGTGCGACGGGCGGCGCTCTCCGGTGAGGAGCGCGCGGTCGCGCGCATCTGCGACCTGCAGGCGGTCGTGCCGTCGCTGATGGGCAAGGTGGAGTTCGAGGTCAGCGAGGAGGGCCGCGAGCAGGAGGTGCTGGAGCACCTGCTGCGCCGCGCGATCGCCGAGACCTACCGGCGGACGCTCGGCGCCGCCGACCTGAACGGGCTGCTGGACAAGTTCGACTCCGGGGAGAGCGTGGAGTCGGGCGAGCTCGTGTCCGCGGCGGAGCTGCTGCGCCGCATCGGGCAGGTTCCCGGCCTCGCCAAGATCATGGAACGGCTCGGCATGAGCGGGGAGTCCCCCGGGCAGGCCGCGGCCGCGCTGGAGTTCGCTCTGGAGGGGCTGTTCCTCACCCGGCGGCTGTCCAAGGACGTCGCCGACGGGCGCTCCGGCGGGACGGCCACCTACCGGACGTGACGCCGGGACCCGAGGTCTTCGCGGGCAAGGAGATTCGATGAGCCGATACCGCTACGGCGCCTACGAGGACGGCCCCGACCCGCTCGCCCCGCCGTACGACGTCCGGGACGCCCTCGACGCGATGGGCGACTCGGTGCTGGACGGCACCCGCCCGGACGACGCGCTCCGGGAGCTGCTGCGCCGCGGCCTCCCGGGGGCGCGGAACCGGCGCGGGCTCGACGACATGCTCCGCCAGGTGCGGGAGCGGCGCCGCGCGCTGCGCGACCGGGGCCGGCTGGACGGCACGCTGGAACAGGCCCGCGCGCTGCTGGACACCGCGATCGGGCAGGAGCGGGCCGAGCTGTTCCCCGACCCGAGCGACGACGCGCGGGTGCGGGAGGCGGAGCTGGACACGCTGCCGTCCGACACCTCCCAGGCGATCCGGCGGCTGTCGGACTACGACTGGCGCTCCGACGCCGCGCGCCGCACCTTCGAGCAGCTGAAGGACCTCCTGCGCCGCGAGGTGCTGGACGCGCAGTTCCAGGGGATGAAGCAGGCCCTGGAGAACCAGGACCCGGCCGCCCTGGAGCGGGTCAAGGACATGATGGCCGCGCTCAACGAGATGCTGGAGCGGGACGCCCGCGGCGAGCACACCCAGGAGGACTTCGACCGGTTCATGCAGCAGTACGGGGACATGTTCCCCGACGACCCGCAGAACCTGGAGGAGCTGGTCGACTCCCTCGCCCGCCGCGCCGCCGCGATGGACCGGCTGCTGGCCTCGCTCAGCCCTGAGCAGCGCGCGGAGCTGGCCGGGCTGATGGAGCAGGCCATGCAGGACGCGGGCCTCGCCATGGAGATGACGCGGCTCGGCGACGCGCTGCGGGCCCGCCGTCCCGACCTCGGCTGGGGCCAGTCCGAGCAGATGACCGGCGAGGACCCGCTCGGCATGGGCGACGCCACGACCGCGCTGGCGGAACTGGCCGACCTCAGCGAGCTGGAGGCCGCGCTCGGGCAGGACTACCCGGGCGCGCGGCTCGACGACATCGACGAGGAGGCCGTCCGGCGGGCGCTCGGCCGGCAGGCCGTCGACGACCTGGCCGAGCTGCGCCGCATCGAGGCGGAGCTGGAGCGGCAGGGCTACCTGCGGCGCAACCGCGGCACGCTGGAGCTGACGCCGAAGGCGGTGCGGCGGCTCGGCGAGACGGCGCTGCGCCGGGTGTTCTCGCAGCTGACCTCCGGCCGGCAGGGCGACCACGACCAGCGCGACGCGGGCCAGGCCGGCGAGCTGACCGGGTCCAGCCGCGAGTGGCGGTTCGGCGACGAGCAGCCCCTCGACGTCGTCCGGACGGTGAGCAACGCGATCCGCCGCAGCGCGATGGACGGCGGCGCGGGGCTCGTCACCCGCCCGGCCGCGCAGGTCGTCGAGCCCGGCACGGCGGAGGTCGCGAAGATCAACGGCGACCGCGACGGCGGAGTGCGACCCGGCGGAGTGCGACCCGGCGGAGTGCGACCCGGCGGGGTGCGGCCCGGCGGGGTGCGGCCCGGCGGGGTGCGGCTCAGCGTGGACGACTTCGAGGTGCAGGAGACCGAGCGCCGCACCGGCGCGGCCGTCTGCCTGCTCGTCGACCTGTCCTACTCGATGGTGCTGCGCGGGACGTGGGCCGTCGCCAAGCAGACCACGCTCGCCCTGCACACGCTCGTCACCAGCAAGTTCCCGCAGGACGCGATCCAGATCATCGGGTTCTCCAACTACGCCCGGGTGCTGCACCCGACGGAGATGGCCGGCCTCGACTGGGACATGGTGCAGGGCACCAACCTGCACCACGCCCTGATGATCGCGGGACGGCACCTGGACCGGCACCCGGACTTCGAGCCGATCGTCCTCGTCGTCACCGACGGCGAGCCGACCGCGCACCTGCGGCCCGACGGCCGATCGCTGTTCGACTACCCGCCGTCCACCGACACGCTCGTCCTCACCCTCGCCGAGGTCGACAAGATGACGCGGCGGGGCGCCTGCATGAACTTCTTCATGCTCGCCGAGGACCGCCGGCTCGTGTCGTTCGTGGAGGAGGTCGCGCGCCGCAACGGCGGCCGGGTCTTCGCGCCGGACGCCGACCGGCTCGGCGAGTACGTCGTGAGCGACTACCTGCGGGTCCGGCGCGGCCGCCGCTGAACCCACGGGCGGCGGTCCCGGCCGGGACCGCCGCCCGCCCTCGTCACTGCCCCGGGCGCAGGTGCTTCTTCAGCCACTCGACGATCGTCGGGTACGTCTGCTCGTCGTTCAGCATCTGCGAGGCGTGCATCTCGCCCTCGATGGTCTTCACGGTCGTCTGCACGCCCGCGGCGCGCAGCGCGCTCGCCAGCCCGGTGCTCTGGGTGACGGGGACGAAGTCGCCGGTGGCGTGCATCAGCAGCATCGGCGCGTCGCCCGCGGAGACGTGGGTGACGGTGCTGGCGTCGTCCAGGCGCGTCCAGCAGTCCGGCGCGGCGGCCGCGCCCGGCAGGCACCGGACGAGGTCGGTGACGGCCACCCGCAGCTTGCGCTGGTTGGGCGTGGCCCCCGGCTTCTCGCCGTCCTGGAAGGCCAGGTACGGGTTGTTCGGCGGCGACAGCGCGATCACCCCGCGGACCTGCCGGGTGCCCGTCCCGAGCGTGCCGAGCTGCGTGGCGAGGTGCCCGCCCGCGGACGAGCCCATCACGGCCACACGGTTCGGGTCGACGTTCCAGACCCGGGCGTGCTTCTTGATGAACGCGAGGGCCGACAGCGCGTCGACGCGCTGCGCGGGCCAGTGGGCCTTCGGCGCCAGCCGGTAGTTCGCCGACAGGACGACGAAGCCCTCCTCGGTCAGCCGGCGCGCGAAGTACTTCCAGCCGCCGCCCTTGTCGCCTTCGAGCCAGTAGCCGCCGTGCAGGAGCAGCAACGCGGGTCGCGGCGTGGCGCGCGGCCCCGGGTCGCGCCAGTAGGCGTCGATCTTCTGGGCGGGCGCCCTGCCGTAGGCGTAGGTGCGGAACCTCGGCAGCTCCGGCGTCACCATGACCGCCTGCGCGGTGACGGTGGCGTCGGGCTCCCCGTCCGTGCCGGCCTGGCCGTTCCCCGGCTGCGCCGTGGACGACGCCAACGGGGAGCCGGTCCCGGGCGGCGCGGTCTCCTGCCCGGCGGACGGCTCCCCGGTCCCCGGCGCGGACGGCACGGACGCGCTGGGCGTCGGCGCCGGAGGGTCCGCGTGGGCTCCCACGGGAACCGCCACGGCGGAGACACACGTCGCGGCGAACGCCGCCCCACACACGAGTACTTTGCGCACCCCGGTCCCTTTCTTTACCGAACCTGGCGCGCTGAGTATAGATGTTTTGATCAAGTACGGCGGGGAACGCTCAGCTGATTTTCAGGCGAGCGCCCGGTCCAGATCCCTGAGCAGGTCGCTCGCGTCCTCGATGCCGACCGACAGTCGCACCAGGTCGGCGGGGACCTCCAGCGGCGACCCGGCCGCCGAGGCGTGCGTCATCCGCCCCGGGTGCTCGATCAGCGACTCGACGCCGCCGAGCGACTCGCCGAGCGTGAAGAGCTTCGTCCGCTCGCACACCCGGACGGCGGCCTCCTCCGACTCCATCCGGAACGAGACCATGCCCCCGAACCCCCGCATCTGCTTCGCGGCGACGTCGTGGCCCGGGTGGCCCGCCAGCCCCGGGTAGAGGACCTGCCGGACGGACGGGTGCCGCACCAGCATCTCCACGATCTTCTCGGCGTTCGCGCAGTGCCGGTCCATCCGGACGCCGAGCGTCTTGATCCCGCGCAGCGCGAGCCAGGCGTCGAACGGGCCCGCGACGGCGCCCATCGCGTTCTGGTGGAAGGCGAGGCGCTCCCCCAGCGCCGCGTCCGCGGCGATGAGCGCGCCGCCGACGACGTCGGAGTGGCCGCCGATGTACTTGGTGGTGGAGTGGACGACGACGTCCGCTCCGAGCTCCAGCGGGCGCTGGAGGTACGGCGAGGCGAAGGTGTTGTCGACGACGAGCAGCGCGCCCGCGTCGCGGGCGACGGAGGCCAGCACCGCGATGTCGGCGATGCCGAGCAGCGGGTTCGTCGGCGTCTCCACCCAGATGATCTTCGTTTCGGGGCGGACCGCGGCCCGCACGGCGTCGATGTCGGCGAGCGGCACCGGGTCGAACGCCACGCCCCACGGTTCGGCGACCTTGGCGAAGAGCCGGTAGGTGCCGCCGTAGGCGTCGTCCGGGACGATGACGTGATCGCCGGGCCGGCAGACCGCGCGCAGCAGCGCGTCCTCGGCGGCGAGCCCCGACGCGAACGCCAGACCGCGCGCGCCGGCCTCGATCTCGGCCAGGCATACTTCCAGCGCGGTACGTGTCGGGTTGGCCGACCGGGAGTACTCGTAGCCGCCGCGCAGGCCGCCGACGCCGTCCTGCTTGTAGGTGGAGACCTGGTAGATCGGCGGGACGACCGCACCGGTCGCCGGATCGGGCTCCTGCCCCGCGTGAATGGCCAGGGTCTCGAACCCCTGCTGAACCTCGTTGTCCATGGGTACGAGGCTATCCATCCGCCGCCCCTCCTCGAGGAGGAGAGGCTCCCCCGGAGGTATCACCCCCCATTTCGGCGCTGGGGGTGACCCCAACGCCCTGTCGGGTCTCTACCGTTTTACAGGTATCCCTACGACCTTGATCTAAGGAAGCCCCCATGTTCGCTCGGCTCGCGCGCTTCGTCGTGAGACATCCGTGGTGGACCATCGTGGCCTGGCTCGTGGCCGCGGTGCTCATCATCGCCTTCTCCCCCAAGCTCACCACCGAGTCCGACCAGGGCGACTTCCTGCCCTCGAAGTACGAGTCGGTCCAGGCCATGAAGATCGCCGAGAAGGCGTTCCCCCAGCAGGAGGACACCTCCTCGCTGATCGTCGTCAAGCGCTCCGACGGCAAGCCGCTGACGGCGCAGGACACCGCGAAGGTGAACGAGGCCGCCAAGTCCCTGAACGCCGACAAGCCGCAGACGGTCCTCGGCTTCGCGACGGGCGCGGAGGCGGTGGCGCCGAACAAGGCCGTCCAGGTGATCATGGTGCCGATGAAGGGCACCTCGATGGCCGACAGCGAGAAGCAGGGCGACGCGGTCAAGGAGATCCGCAAGGACCTGCCGGGGCTGCTGGGGAGCAGCGGCCTGGAGGCCAAGGTCGGCGGTGACGTGGCCAGCTTCGTCGACAACGAGGACTCGTTCAACCAGTCCTTCGAGATCGTCGGCATCGCCACCTTCGTGCTGATCATCGGCCTGATCCTGGTGATCTTCCGGGCGCCGCTGGCCGCGGTGCTGCCGATCATCGTGATCATGGTGACGATGCAGGTCTCGATGAGCCTGATCGGCGCCGCCTCGAAGCTCTTCAACTTCTCCGGCGACGACAGCCTCTCCACGATCATCCTCATCGTGCTCTTCGGCATCGGCGCCGACTACTACCTGTTCCTGATGTTCCGGTTCCGGGAGCGGTTGCGGGCCGGCGACGACAAGAAGACCGCGATGATCACCGCGGTGGAGCGGGTCGGCGAGGTCATCTCCTCGGCCGCCGCCGCCATCGCCGTCACCTTCCTGGTCCTGCTGCTCGCGACGTTCGGCGTGTTCAGCGCCTGGGGCCCGTCCCTTGCCATCGCCGTGGTGGTGATGGGCATCACCTCGCTGACGCTGTTCCCGGCGCTCGTGTCGCTGCTCGGCACCGCCGTCTTCTGGCCGTCCAAGGCGTGGAAGAAGCAACCGAAGGGGACGATGTCCGCGGCCATCGGCCGGGGCGTCGGCAAGCGCCCCGCGGTCGCGGCGGCGGCGTCCGGGCTGGTGCTGGTCGTGCTGGCGCTCGGCGCCCTCGGGTTCAAGGCGGACTACGACTTCGCCGCCGGCTTCCCGCAGGACACCGAGTCCGCGCAGGCCACCAAGGACATGGAGAAGGGCTTCCCGCCCGGCCTGACGACCCCGGTCCAGGTGTTCCTCAAGAGCGACGGCGGGCAGCCGATCAGTCAGCAGCAGCTGGCCTCCTTCTCCGAGGCGGCCAAGTCCGCGCCCGGCGTCGGCAAGGTGCAGCAGCCCGTCCCCGGCCAGGACAAGTCGGTGGCCCGGGTCGACCTGGTCCTGAAGACCAACCCGGCGTCCAACGAGGCGATCAGCCTGGTCAAGGACGAGCTGGCGCCCGCCGTGCACAAGGCGGCGCCGGAGGGCACCCGCGCCTACGTCGGCGGCTCGACGGCGATCTTCGCCGACATCAACGCCGTCAACAACCGCGACCTGTCGGTGATCCTGCCGGTGGCGGCGGTGCTGATCGCGATCATCCTGGCCCTGCTGCTGCGGTCGGTGGTCGCGCCGCTCTACCTGGTCGTGTCCGTCCTGCTGGGCTTCGCGGCGACGCTCGGCTCCGCGGTCTACGTCTTCCAGGGCGGCATGGGCGAGGCCGGCGTCACCTTCCAGCTGCCGATCATCCTCTACCTGTTCGTGCTGGCCATCGGGACCGACTACAACATCCTGATGACGGCGCGGCTGCGCGAGGAGGCCAAGGAGGGCAACGAGCCGCGGCAGGCGGCGGCCCTGGCCGTCCAGCACGGCGGCCCGACGGTCGCCGCGGCGGGACTCATCCTGGCCGGCACCTTCTCGGTGATGATGCTCGCGCCGGTGTCGATGCTGAAGCAGATGGGCTTCTCCGTCGCGATCGGCATCGCCCTGTCGGCCTTCGTGATGTCGACGTTCCTGGTGCCGGGGCTCACCGCGATGCTGGGCCACAAGGCCTGGTGGCCGGGGCACGGCGACGAGCCGGACGCGCCGCCGCGCCCCGCCGACACGCGGGAGGACTTCGCCCCGACCGGGTACCGCGCCTAGCCGCGGCGCCCCCGAGACGTCGGGTTGCGGGGACCGGCCCATAACGCCGCCCACCGGCCGGGCCCCGCAACCCGACACCCTAGAGAAGAGCGCCTGGAGATCACCGCGATCTCCAGGCGCTCTGCCGTGCCAGGGTCAGCCGGTGGCGTCGGACAGGAAGGCGAGCAGGTCCTGGCGGGTGATCAGGCCTTTGGGCTTGCCGTCCACGAGGACGACCGCGGCCCCGGACTTCTCCAGGACGCCCACGGCCTTGCTGACGGGCTCGCCGGAGCCGAGCGTCGGCAGCGGCGCCGCCATGTGCGCCTCCACGGGCTCGGTCATCTTGGCGCGGCCCTGGACCATGATGTCGAGCAGGTCGGTCTCCCCGACCGAGCCGACCACCTCGGCCGCCATGACCGGCGGCTCCTCCTTCATCACCGGCAGCTGCGACACCTCGTACTCGCGCATGATGGCGATCGCGGTCTGCACGGTCTCGTGCGGGTGGACGTGCACGAACTCCGGCAGCGTGCCGCCCTTGCGGGTGAGCACCTCGCCGACCCGGGCCTCCTCGGTGGACGGGGTGAGGAATCCGTAGTCCGCCATCCAGGCGTCATTGAAGATCTTGCCGAGGTAGCCGCGGCCGCCGTCCGGCAGCAGCACGACGATCACCGCGTCGGGGTCGGCCCGCTCGGCGACGCGCAGCGCGGCGACGACCGCCATCCCGCAGGAGCCGCCGACGAGCAGCGCCTCCTCGCGGGCGAGCCGCCGGGTCATCGTGAAGGAGTCCTTGTCGGACACCGCGATGACGTCGTCGCAGATGTCGCGGTCGTAGGTCTCCGGCCAGATGTCCTCGCCGACGCCCTCGGTGAGGTAGGGGCGGCCGCTGCCGCCGGAGTACACCGAGCCCTCCGGGTCGGCGCCGATGATCTGCACCCGCCCGCCGGAGACCTCCTTGAGGTACCGGCCGGTGCCGCTGATCGTGCCGCCCGTGCCGATCCCCGCGACGAAGTGGGTGATGCGCCCCTCGGTCTGCTCCCACAGCTCCGGGCCGGTCGTCTCGTAGTGCGACCGCGGGTTCTGCGGGTTGGTGTACTGGTTCGGCTTCCAGGCGTCCGGGATCTCGGTGACGAGCCGGTCGGACACCGAGTAGTAGGAGTCGGGGTGCTCGGGATTCACCGCCGTCGGGCAGACGACGACCTCGGCGCCGTAGGCGCGCAGCACGTCGATCTTGTCCTTGCCGACCTTGTCGGGGCAGACGAAGACGCAGCGGTAGCCGCGCTCCTGCGCCACGATGGCGAGCCCGACCCCGGTGTTGCCGGACGTCGGCTCGACGATCGTCCCGCCGGGCCGCAGCTCGCCGGACCGCTCGGCGGCGTCGATCATGCGGACCGCGATGCGGTCCTTCACCGAGCCGCCGGGATTGAAGTACTCCACCTTGGCCAGCACCTGCGGCCGGGGGCCGGCGGCCCCCCGCCACTGGGTGACCTTGCGCAGTCGAACGAGCGGGGTGTTGCCCATCAGTTCGACGAGTGAGTCGTGTACGTGCACCGCGACATCCTTGTCGTTCAGTGTGGATCTGACCGTTGCGTCCGTGTTCCGCCGCCGGTCACGCGTGGGAACGGGCGTGGGTCCGGAAGGTTTCCCGTTTCCGACGTTAGCCGAGAACGGCGCCCGCAGGTATCGCCGCCCCCAAGCGCGGGTAGGAACTAAATCACGGAGGGTCAGCGCAGCATGTTGAGAGCATTCACGGCACGCCGCATCGCGGCGGCCGCGGCTTATGGCGGCGGAGGAATCACGGCCCTGGGCGGCATCACGTTCGGCCTTCTGGTGATGGAGGCCCGGCTCGCCCGGAGGATCATCTCGGCGACGCCCAACGGCGACCCGCCCGTGGCGGACGGGCTGTACGGCGAGGAGCACGGCGGCTCCCCGCTGTCGCTGGTCATGCTGGGCGACTCGACCGCGGCCGGGCTCGGCGTCCACACCCCGGAGGAGACGCCGGCCGCGCTTCTGGCCAACGGCCTGGCGGCGATCGCGGGCCGGCCCGTCCGGGTGACGAACGTGGCCCGGTCCGGCTCCCGCTCGCACGCCCTGCGCGGCCAGGTCGACCGGGCGCTGCAGGCCCGCCCCGACGTCGCGGTCATCATGATCGGCGCCAACGACGTGACGGCGCGGGTGCCGCCCGCCGAGTCCGTCCGGCACCTCGGGTACGCGGTCGAGCGGCTGCGCGCCGCGGACGCGATGGTGGTGGCCGGCACCTGCCCCGACCTCGGGTCGGTCAAGTCGCTGATGCCGCCGCTGCGCTGGTTCGCCCGCCGCGCGAGCCGGCAGCTCGCCGCGGCGCAGACGGTCGCGGTCGTCGAGCACGGCGCCCGCTCGGTGTCGCTCGGCGACCTCCTCGGCCGCGAGTTCGCCGCCGACCCGCTCTCGATGTTCAGCGAGGACCGCTACCATCCGTCCGCCCGCGGGTACGCCGCCGCGGCGGCGGCCGTGCTGCCCTCGATGGCGTCGGTGCTCGGCCTGGAGCACGACCCGGCGGGCCACCTCGGCGAGGACGTCATCCCCATCTATCGCGCCGCCGTGGAGGCCGCCGAGCGGGCCGGCACCGAGGTGTCGGGCGCGTCGGTCGGCGGCCGCGACCGGGGTCCCCGCGGACGCTGGGCGCGCCTCCTGCGCCGCAGGTCCCCCGCCCGCGACGTGCCGCCCGCCCCGGCGGCACCCGACCCGGCCTGAGCGGCCGGGTACGCGGGACCGGGACCCGTCCGGTCACCTGTGACGAGCCCCGGTCGTCCGCCGCACCGGCCGGTCCCCCCGCCCACACTCGCGCGGACCGGCCGGTGGCGCCGGTACCAGCGTCCGGCGCCCGGCGTCCCGGGCACATGGGGCGGCCGTCATCCCGCCGCCGGGACAGCAGTAAGCGAGCACTTATGGCACGTGCCGTCCACCAGGGCGGCCGGGGGGCGGCGTGTACGACCCGGAGGACCAGCGGTTAGATTGCTCGTGAACCGGCGAGTAACGCCGTGACGGCCGCTGAGACAGGAGACCGCAATGCCCGAGGCAGTCATCGTCGCAACCGCGCGCTCGCCGATCGGCCGCGCCTTCAAGGGGTCGCTCAAGGACATCCGGCCCGACGACCTCACCGCCCAGATGGTCGGCGCCGCGATGGCGAAGGTCCCGCAGCTGGACCCGAGCCAGATCGACGACCTGCTGCTCGGCTGCGGGCTGCCCGGCGGCGAGCAGGGCTACAACATGGCGCGCGTCGTGTCGATCCTGCTCGGCTGGGACAACGTGCCCGGCGCCACCATCACCCGGTACTGCTCGTCCTCGCTCCAGACGACCCGGATGGCCCTGCACGCCATCCGCGCGGGCGAGGCGGACGTCATCGTCTCCGCGGGCGTCGAGACCGTCAGCCGGTTCGCCAAGGGCAGCAGCGACGGCCTCCCCGACACGCAGAACCCGGTGTTCGCCGACGCCGAGGCCCGCACCGCCAAGACGAGCGAGGGCGGCGTGCCCGTCTGGCACGACCCGCGCGAGGACGGCGCCCTGCCCGACATCTACATCGCCATGGGCCAGACGGCCGAGAACGTGGCCGGCCTGCGCGGCGTCTCCCGGCAGGCGCAGGACGAGTTCGGCGTCCGCTCGCAGAACCTCGCCGAGAAGGCCCTCGCCAACGGGTTCTGGGAGAAGGACATCACGCCGGTGACGCTGCCGGACGGCTCGGTCATCGCCAAGGACGACGGCCCCCGCCCGGGCACCACCTACGAGAAGGTCTCCCAGCTCCAGCCGGTCTTCCGGCCGGACGGGACGGTCACCGCGGGCAACTGCTGCCCGCTGAACGACGGCGCCGCCGCCGTGGTGATCATGAGCGACGCCAAGGCCGCCGAGCTCGGCATCACCCCGCTGGCCCGGATCGTCTCGACCGGGGTCACCGGCCTGTCCCCCGAGATCATGGGCCTCGGCCCGGTGGAGGCGTCCCGCAGGGCCCTCGCGAAGGCCGGGATGACCATCGACGACATCGACCTGGTCGAGATCAACGAGGCGTTCGCGGCGCAGGTGCTGCCGTCCGCCGAGGACCTCGGCATCGACATCGACAAGCTCAACGTCAACGGCGGCGCGATCGCGGTCGGCCACCCGTTCGGCATGACCGGCGCCCGCATCACCTCCACGCTGCTCAACGGGCTGAAGTTCCACGACAAGCAGTTCGGGCTGGAGACCATGTGCGTGGGCGGCGGCCAGGGCATGGCGATGGTGGTGGAACGCCTGTCCTGAATTCCGGCTCCGGGATGGCCCGTATGGCATGCCATGCGGGCCACCTGCGCGTTTCGGAGAGAACCCCCGTTACAGATGATCTACGTAACGTAATAGATAGGTCCCCGTTAGGGGGTTGTCACATCCGGGGTGGTGATGCAGAGTCGGCAGGAAGAGCCCCGCGACCTGGAGGTGCCAATTGTCACTGAACCACTCGCCGGAGACGCACAGCAAGTTGCTCGCCCGCATTCCGCAAGTCACAGGACGTGACATCCCCGAGTGGTTCACCACCATCGAGAACGGCCCGTCGTTCACCCGCTGCGAGGAACGCAGCACCTGGCTGGCCGACGAGCACAACCTCTCCCACGGCTACGCCGCGGCCCTCGTGCGCGAGCACGAGCGCACACGCCGGGCGCGCCACTACTGAACGCGCCCCCGTACCGAACTTCATACGCGTAACTTCATACGTGTCCATTCGTGGCGGGATCCCGCCAACGGACGCCCCCGCAGTCGTGCCGCCACGGCGCCACGACCCTGGCGCAGAGATCCCGCACAGATCAGCCCCACGCCGTCGGCGCGGGGCTGATCATTGCAGAGCGGAGCGCTAGTCGCGTCCGGTGAAGTAGCTGAGCAGCCGCAGGATCTCCAGGTAGATCCACACCAGGCTCAGCACCAGCCCGAACGCGCAGTACCAGGCGAACTTCTCCGGCGCCCCGGAACGGACGCCCTGCTCGATCGCGTCGAAGTCGAGCAGCAGGAAGAAGCAGCCGACGAGGATCGCGACGACGCTGAAGATGTAGGCGAGCGGGCTGCCGGGGTCGCGGATGCCGATCCCGTCCTCACCGCCGAAGGCGGTCACCAGCAGGTTGACGAGCATCAGCCCGATCAGCGCGACGCCGGCGGCGATGACGAACTTGGCGAACTTGGGCGTGACGCGGACGATGCGCAGCGCGTAGACGGCGAGGGTCGCGCCGAACGCCAGCGCCGTCCCGATCACGGCCTGGAAGACGATGCCGTTGTAGACGTCGTTGTAGGCATGGCTGACGATGCCGACGACGACGCCGTACACGGCGGCGAACGCCAGCACCATGGGGGCGTTGGCCTTGCGCCCGAACGTGATGAACGCCCAGATGCCGATCTCCGCGAGGAGCGCGACCACCAGTACGGGCATGGCGAGCTCGGTGGGCACCAGCATCCACGCCAGCGCCGCGGTGATCACCAGCAGCGCCAGGGTCGCGAACCCGCGGACGACGACGTCGTCCATGGTCATCGCGCGGACCTGCGGCGGCGCGGCGTAGCCGGGAGCGTAGGGTCCGGGTCCGTACTCCGCCGGGCCGTATCCGGGGGCGCCGTACCCCGTGGCCCGCTGGTCGAAGGCGTTCCCCCGGAACGCGGGGTTTCTGCTCTCCATCAGTCTCTCCAGTTCGGCCGATGTGACACCAAGCCAACCACACCCGACGCTCTTGGACGACGCTGACCACACCCCTCTTGGACGAAGCAGAACCCGTCCTCTTGGAGAGGCGCCAAGCCCGAGCACGAGCCTCGATCCGCACCCACGGGTCGGGCGGCCGGAGGGCGTCCAACGCCCGGAGGCCGCCCGACCCGACGGGCGGGGAGCCGTTTCACGAGACGCGCCAGCGGATCGGGAAACGGTTGCCCGCCCGTAACGGGGGTTCCAGGGGGTCGCCCCCCTGGGTAAACACAGTGCCCCTGGTCGGACTCGAACCGACACAATGGCTCTTTTAGGGAGCCCGCCTCTGCCATTGGGCTACAGGGGCGGCGTCATCATATCGAGTCAGCGGTCAGCACCGCGGGTCGCGAGGCCCGTGGAGCAGGGGCTCGCGCGGCCGGGTCCGGCCAGTGGAACGGTCCGGCCGGTCAAGAGGACCGGTCAGGTGTCGCGCTGGCGGCCCGCGGCCAGTTCGAACTCCTGGCGCGGCCATTCCAGTTCGCCCAGCGAGACGATCTCGCGCTGGAAGAACAGCGCGAGCGTCCAGTCCATGGTGATCCGGAACTTGCGGTTGACGGTCGGCATCCGCGACAGGTGGTAGGTGCGGTGCATGACCCAGGCGGGCAGCCCGCGGAGCTTCACCCCGTAGACGTTCGCGACGCCCTTGTGGAGGCCGAGGCTCGCCACGGAGCCGACGTAGGCGTGCCGGTAGGGCTTCCTGGGCTTGCCGCGCACGTCGGCCGCGATGTTGTCGCCGAGGCGCTTGGCCTGCCTGACCGCGTGCTGCGCGTTCGGCGCGGTGAAATCCCCCTTTCCGGTGAGGTCGGGGACGGCCGCGTTGTCGCCCGCGGCGTACACGTGCTCCAGCCCGTCCACGGTCAGCTCGGCGGTCGTCTTGATGCGCCCCTTGCCGTCGAGAGGGAGATCGCTCTCCCGGACCACGGGGTGCGGTTTCACGCCCGCCGTCCAGACGAGCGTGCCGGCGTCGAACTCCTCGCCGTCGCTCAGCACGATGTGCCGGTTCTCGGCGGACTTCAGGAGGGTCTCCAGCTTGACCTCGATGCCGCGGCGGCGCAGGGCGTCGGCGGTGTGCCGCCCCATCTCGGGCCCGACCTCGGGCAGGATCCGGTCGGTCGCCTCGACCATCATCCAGCGCATCTCACCGGCGTCGATGGTCGGGTACCACTTGCAGGCGTCCCGGGCCATGTCCTCCAGTTCGGCCATGGCCTCGACGCCCGCGAAGCCGGCGCCGACGAAGACGAACGTCAGCGCCCGCCTCCGGACGTCCTCGTCGCCGGGGTTGGAGGCGGCGATGTCGAGCTGGTGCAGGACGTGGTTGCGCAGGAAGATCGCCTCTTCGACGGTCTTGAAGCCGATGCCGCAGTCGGCCAGGCCGGGGATGGGCAGCGTCCGCGAGATGGAGCCGAGGGCGACGACGAGCATGTCGTAGTCGATGTCGCGCTCCGGCACCCCCGCGGTGCTCGCCCCGGCAGGCCGGATGGTGAGCCGCTTGGACGCGTGGTCGATCTGCGTCACGAAGCCGTTGACGACGCGGCAGTGCTTGAGGACCTTGCGCAGCGGCGCGACCACGTGCCGCGGTTCCAGGTTCCCCGCCGCGGCCTCGGGCAGGAACGGCTGATAGGTCATGTAGGACTGGGGGTCGATGACGGTGACGGCGACCTCGCCACGGCGCAGTTCACCGCGCAGCTTCTTCTGCAGCCTCAGGGCGGTGTACATGCCGACATACCCGCCGCCGACGATGACGATCTGTCTCGTGCGCTGAGAAGCCATGCCTGAGCGATACCCGCATCCGGGACAGGCTCACGTCTTTGCCCGCGCGGCGAACTTCTCACCCGATTCCCGCATCACACCGTACGTACCACCTGAAAGCAGACGGCGAGGCCAGGGCCGGACGGGGGCGCCAAGCGGCCGCGGGCGGCGGACCGGTGCAGGGGCCGGTCCGCCGCGCCACGGCCGCTTGGCCAAGGCCCTGCCTCGCCGTCGGGCACCCTCGGGGGAGGGGCCCGGCGCCGGCGGGGATGCTGATGGCGGGGTGTCCACCGATGTTGAACGCCCAGGTCAGGCTGACCGACATCGCGCTGCCAGGGCCCTCGTGCCCATGTGGAGGCCCCGGTGTCGTGGGCGTGAACAACACGTCGACACCGTCGAAGAACTCTTGCAGCCTCGCGTTGTTGGCTCGCCGGACGGTTTCGGCCTCGGCACGTCGACGGCATCCAGCTCCGAATATGCCTCCACCGCGCTCCGCCTCGCTCTTCGTAGGGACGCTAGCGGTGGTCGCGGGCGCGGGTGAAGACCGCGTCCAGCATGTCCTCGGTGACACGGCCGGTGAAGGTGTTCTGCTGGCTCGGGTGGTAGCAGCCCAGCAGCAGCACCGGATCGCGGCGGGTCACCGAAGGCGGCGGCGCCAGCTCCACCTCGGCGCCGTGGCCGAACTTCGGGCGCGGGCGCGGCAGCCCGTAGCCGGCCTGCCGCAGCGCCGGCCACACGCCCTGCCAGGCGAACCCGCCCAGGCAGACGATGCAGCGCACGCTCGGCGCGACCTCCTCGACCTCGCGGGCCAGCCACGGCAGGCACGTCGTCCGCTCCAGCGGCGTCGGCTTGTTGTCCGGCGGGGCGCAGCGGACGGTCGCGGCCATCCGGGCGCCGATCAACCGCTGCCCGTCGCCGGCCCGCACGCTGGTCGGCAGCGCGGCCAGCCCCACCCGGTGCAGGGACGCGAACAGCCAGTCCCCCGACCGGTCGCCGGTGAAGATCCGCCCGGTGCGGTTGCCGCCGTGCGCGGCCGGCGCCAGCCCGACGATGAGGATCCGCGGCTCGGCCTCGCCCCATCCGGCGATCGGGCGCCCCCAGTACTCCTCGTCCGCGAACGCCCGGCGCCGCTCGACGGCCACCTTCTCCCGCCACGCGACGAGCCGGTCGCAGGCGCGGCACACCGACTGGCGGGCGCACAGCTCGGCCAGGTCCGGCGCCTTGGCGGCCAGGTCGAGGACCTCGCGGGCGTCGTGCGCGACGGGCGTGCCGGGGGCGGCGGGGTCCTCCGGCCACCCCGACCCGGGCGGCACGAAGGGGGCGTTGGCGGACGGCATACCACCGATCGTCCCACGCCACAGGCGGTGGCCGGGTTCCGCCCATGACCGGTGGAAAAGGGCATCGGTCGGTACGATGCGTTCGCCGGTCGGGGAGGCGGGGTGTCCGGCACGCCGTCGTGCGAAGCGGGAGGCAGGCAGTGTCGCAACCGGGCTGGTACCCAGACCCCTACGGCACGGGGAGCCTGCGCTGGTGGGACGGGGAGAACTGGACCGAGCGCCTGAACCCGGAGCCGGACCAGCCGCCGCGGATCCCGCTCCGGCGCGAGGAGCCCGCCGCCGAGCGCCACTACGCCGCCCCTCACCCGCCGACCTGGGACAACACCGCCCCCGCCGTCCCCGCGCTGGACGTGACCGTGCACGGCCTGCACCTGCACGCCGATGACCAGGGCGTGTCCTACGGGACGGCGTCGCTGCCGTGGGCGCGGGTCGAGTGGGTGGCGTACTGGGCGGCGGAGCGCCCGGCCGGATACGGCCACGCCGCCGGCATCCAGTGGATCTTCCAGGTCGGCCGGTTCCCCTTCCGCGGCGGCCCCCGGGTGGAGGTCGTGATCGAGCAGGACGGCCCGCCGGGCTCCGAGGGCGAGCCCGAGCGGGTCTGGGGGCGGCTGATCCAGCTGTGCCAGGAGTACGCCGAGCGGCGGCTCGCGGCCGAGCTGGCCGGGCGGGTCCGGGCGGGCGAGTCCGTCGACGTGGCGCAGGGCCTGACCGTCCATCCCGGCGGGGTGCGCGGCAACCGGGTCTCGCTGAGCTGGTCGTCCATCTCCGGCGCGACGGTCGACCGGGGCCGGGTCTGGATCCAGCAGGCCGGCGGCACCACACCGGTCCTCTACGTCCCGCAGCAGAACCCGAACGCGGTGCTGATCCCCGCCCTGCTGGCCCGGCTCAAGTACTGATCAGACCAGCGACCAGGCGATGCCGTCCAGGATGTCGTGCTCGCTGACGACGACGGCGCCGAACCCGTACTCCCGCATGATCCGGTCCAGGATCAGCGCGCCCGCGCCGATCACGTCGACCCGGCCGGGGTGCATGACGCCGAACTCGGCGCGCTCGGCCCGGGTGGCGTGCAGCAGGCCCCGCGTCACCTCGTGCACCTGGGCCGCGGTGATGCGCGACAGGTGGATGCGGGACGCGTCGTACTCCGGCAGGCCGAGCGCGATGCCGGCCACCGTGGTGACGGACCCGGCGAGGCCGACGAGCGTGCGCGCCTCGTCCACCGGCACCGTCTCCCGGACGACGGCGAGGGCCGCGTCGATGTCGGCCGCGGCGCCGGAGATCTGCTGCGGCGAGGGCGGGTCGTCCTTGAGGTGCCGCTCGGTCATCCGCACGCAGCCGATGTCGATCGAGCGGGCCGCGTCCGCCGACGAGCTGCCGAGCACGAACTCGGTGGACCCGCCGCCGATGTCGACCACCAGGTAGGGGCGGGCCGGGCGGAGCGCGGCCAGCTCCCGGGTGGCGCCGGTGAACGACAGCCCGGCCTCCTCGTCCCCGCTGATCACCTCGGGGACGACGCCGAAGATGTCCACGACGCCGCGGACGAAGTCGGCCCGGTTCGCGGCGTCGCGGGTCGCGCTGGTCGCCACCACCCGCGTCTTGATCGGCCCGTGCCCGGCGCCGGCGCCGTGCCGGTCGATCAGTGCGGCGTACCCGCGCATCGCGGTGAACGTGCGCTCCAGCGCGGCGGGCGACAGCCGCCCGGTCTCGTCGACGCCCTCACCCAGCCGGACGATCTCCATCCGCCGCTCGACGTCGGTGAGGGTGCCGCCGGTACCGCCGTCGCCGCCCGGGACGATGTCGGCGATCAGCAGGCGGACCGAGTTCGTCCCGCAGTCGATGGCCGCGACGCGCGTCACCGCGACTCCCCCTCGTCCGCGTCCCCCTCGTCCGCGTCCCCCTCGTCCGCGTCCCCCTCGTCCGCGCCGGGCGAGACGCAGGGCCCGGAGCGCCACCATTCCGGGAGCGCGTCCAGCGCCTCGCGGCCGAGCGGGTTCACGCCGGGGACGGCCAATTCGTGGGCGACGAGGGCGTGCAGGCACTTGACGCGCTCGGGCATGCCGCCGGCGCTCTGCGTGCCCGCGGGCAGCGGCTCGATCCCGTCCTCGCGCGCGGCCCGGTCGCGGCGCCGCAGGTAGTCCTCATGGGC
The DNA here is from genome assembly GCF_039871695.1 of Actinomadura sp. B10D3. Classification (NCBI taxonomy): domain Bacteria; kingdom Bacillati; phylum Actinomycetota; class Actinomycetes; order Streptosporangiales; family Thermomonosporaceae; genus Actinomadura; species Actinomadura sp. B10D3. The sequence goes on along the minus strand of NZ_JBDPLY010000001.1, from coordinate 342,245 downwards.
CGCGGCGTACTCGGCGGCGAGCTTCGGATCGGCGGCGAGCCTGGCCTGCATCTCGCGCATGACGCCGCCGCCCTCCAGCGTCCCGATGGCCGAGGCGGCCTTCGGGCAGGTCAGGTAGAACAGCGTCGGGAAGGGCGTCCCGTCGGGGAGGCGCGGCGCCGTCTCGATGACGGCGGGCCGCCCGCACGGGCAGCGGCTCGCCACCTCGCGGACGCCGCGCGGCTCCCGCCCGAGCTGGGCCGCGACGGCGGCCGTGTCACCTGCTTCGATCATCTGTCCCCACCCGCGGATCGGTCGATCCGTCTCTCGTGCACCATCGCGCCGGCACGGTCACGCCCCCGGCCCCTCCCGCCGGACGCGCCCGCCGCCCGGCCCGGTGGACCGGACGTGTCAGCGCGGTCTGTCGGCGGCCTCGACCGACCGCCACAGCGTCTCGTACCAGGGCGGCGGGGCCGCCGGCCCGCCCTTGCGGGACTGCTGCCCGCCGTCCCCGCTGCCGTCCAGCACGATGTAGCACTTTACGTCAGGACGACAGTAATGGAGCCTTCGCGTCGCCTCACGCTCAATGTACGACTTATCGCCCAGCTGCTGCTTCCGCTGGGCGAGCTCGTCCACCTGCCGGCGGGCCACGGCCTCCTGGCGGCGGAGGTCCGCGATCTCCTTGCGCTGGGCGATGTACTCCCGGACGGGGTAGGCGAGGCTCAGCGCGATCGCGCACACCACCACCGCCAGGATCGCGGCGCGGCTGGTCAGCGCCGGGTTCCCCCGGCGCGGACCGGGCCCGTGCTCGCCGAGACCGTCCTCGTCCGCCTCGTGTGCGGCGGTGCCGCCGTCGTCACGCCCGCCCCGCGGGCCCCCTCGCTCCTCGCCCTGCGCCATCGTGTCCCCTGCCTGTGGCCCGGCCGGTCGGATCGCGACGCCCGGCGGGCGGTCGCCCCACCCGCCGGGTCATGCCCTGTAGTTCTACACGCCGTCGGTTCTCCGCGCCGTCGGTTCCGCGCGCCGTCAGCCCTGCGGGTCGAAGCGCGGGAACGCGGCGGCGCCCGCGTAGCGCGCGGCGTCGTCCAGCAGTTCCTCGATGCGCAGCAGCTGGTTGTACTTGGCGACCCGGTCGCTGCGGGCCGGCGCGCCGGTCTTGATCTGGCCGCAGTTGGTCGCGACGGCCAGGTCGGCGATCGTGGTGTCCTCGGTCTCGCCGGAGCGGTGGCTCATCATGCAGCGGTACCCGCTGGTCTGCGCGAGCGACACGGCGTCGAGGGTCTCGCTGAGCGTGCCGATCTGGTTGACCTTGACCAGCAGCGCGTTCGCGGCGCCGGACTTGATGCCGCGGCCGAGCCGCTCGGGGTTGGTGACGAACAGGTCGTCGCCGACGAGCTGGACGCGGTCGCCGACGGCGGCGGTGAGGCCCTCCCAGCCGGCCCAGTCCTCCTCGTCCAGCGGGTCCTCGATGGAGACCAGCGGGTAGCCGCCGAGCAGCTCGGCGTAGTAGGCGGCCATGTCGTCGGCGGACCGCTTGGTGCCCTCGAACGCGTACTGGCCGTCGGCGTGGAACTCGGTGGCGGCGACGTCCAGGGCGAGCGCGATGTCGCGGCCGGGGGTGAAGCCGGCCTTGCGGATCGCCTCCATGATGAGGTCGAGCGCATCCCGGTTGCTCGGCAGCTCGGGGGCGAAGCCGCCCTCGTCGCCGAGGCCGGTGTTCAGCCCGCGCGACTTCAGCACCGACTTGAGGGCGTGGTAGGTCTCGGCGCCCCAGCGCAGCGCCTCGGCGAAGGTGGCGGCGCCGATAGGCGCGACCATGAACTCCTGGACGTCGACGTTGGTGTCGGCGTGCGCGCCGCCGTTCAGGATGTTCATCATCGGGACGGGCAGCAGGTGCGCGTTCGGCCCGCCCACGTAGCGGAAGAGCGGGAGGCCGGCGGAGTCGGCGGCGGCCTTGGCGACGGCGAGGCTGACGCCGAGGATCGCGTTGGCGCCGAGCGCCGACTTGGCGGGGGTGCCGTCCAGGTCGGCCAGGAGCTGGTCGATCAGCCGCTGGTCGGACGCCGGGTACCCGACGAGCTTCTCGTCGATGGTCTCGTTGACGGCCTTGACCGCGTTCCGCACGCCCTTGCCGCCGTAGCGCTCGCCGCCGTCGCGCAGCTCGACGGCCTCGAACTGCCCGGTGGACGCCCCGCTCGGCACGGCGGCGCGGGCCTCGGTCCCATCGGCGAGCAGGACCTCGACCTCGACGGTCGGATTGCCGCGGGAGTCAAGGATCTCCCGGGCGAGTACGGCCTCGATCGACGACACGGGGAACCCCCTGATGGTGCGGATGGTCTGGTGCGGTCCCCGAGCCTATCCGCGCGGCGCCCGCCCCGCCCAACCGCCTCGCCGTTCCCCCCGCGACCGGCCGACAAACCGGACGTCCATCGCAGAACCGACCATCTTTTACCCGCCCGCCAGGGTGCTGTTTGCCCTGTTCAGGCAAGAATTTCGAGGTACTGGCAGAAAACGTCCCCGGGAGGTCGTCATAGGGTTCCGGCTCCGCCGGCCCTCCGCGGGCCCGAGCCATTGGCTCTGGCGGGCCGTGCTGCGTCACCCGGAGATCCGGATCCGGGTGACCGTGACGGCCGCACTGGTGGCGCTGGTGCTGTCGACGGCGCTGTGGGTCGTCCTGCTGACCCTGGTCCGGGACAACGCGGTCATCGACGCCACCCGGGACGCGTCCCGGGAGGCGCGGCGGACCAGGACCGAGGTCGTCAACGGGACGCTGACCAACCCGATCCCGAGGCCCGCGGGCACGCTCGTGCAGGTCCAGGACGAGGCGGGCCGGGTGGTCGCGGCCACCCCGCCGATGCAGGACCGCCCCCCGGTGCGCGTCGGACGGCCGCCGCCCGATGACGACCGGCGGGTCGTCCACAGCTGCGGCATCGACGCGCCCAAAGGGTCGTGCTACGTGGTCGTCGAGCTCAGGGAGGAAGAGGGACAGCGGGACGGTGCGCTGTTCGTGCTGTCGCTGGAACCGCAGCCGGGGCTCATCCCCCGGCCGCTGACGGCCGCGCTCCTGGCGCTCGGCATCCCGTTCATCACCGGCTTCGTCGGCTACGGCACCTGGCTGTCGGTGAGCCGCGCCCTCCGCCCGGTCGACGGCATCCGCCGGAAGCTGGACGAGATCACCGCCACCGACCTGGAGCGCCGCGTCCCGGTGCCGCCCCGCCGCGACGAGGTGGGGCTGCTCGCCGAGAGCGTGAACGCGACCCTCGACCGGCTGGAGGGCGCGGTCGCGCGGCAGCGGGGGTTCGTCTCGGACGTCTCGCACGAGCTGCGCAGCCCGCTCACCGCGCTGCGGATGGAACTGGAGCTGGCGCTCGCGGCCCCCGAGGACACCGACGTCCAGAAGACGCTGCGGACGATCCTCGTCAACACCGAGCGTCTGTCGGCGGTGGTGGACGACCTGCTGGCGCTCGCCCGTCTGGACGCCGACCGGAGCTTCTCCCGGGAAGCGGTGGACCTGACCGAGATCACCGACCAGGAGGTGCTGCGGCGGCCCCGCCGCACCCAGATCACCGTGCTGTCGGAGGGGCCGGTCACGGTGCACGGCGGGCGCAACGAGCTGGCGCGGCTGGTGACCAACCTGCTCGACAACGCCGACCGGCACGCGGCGTCGGAGGTGACGGTGATCCTCCGCACGGAGAACCCCGACACCGCGGTCGTGGAGGTCATCGACGACGGGACGGGCATCGCGCCGGAGGACCGCGAGCGCGTGTTCGAGCGGTTCGCGCGGCTGGCCGAGGGCCGGCACCGGGACGCCGGCGGCACCGGCCTCGGCCTGGCGATCTCCCGCGACATCGCGGAGGCGCACCGCGGGTCGCTGATCCTCACCGACCGGATCGACGGCGTCGCCGGCGCCCGCTTCGTGCTGCGCCTGCCCCGCAACTGACACGGCCGCGGACCGCGCCGCCGCGGGACCGTCAGTGCAGGTCGGCCGCCGTCACCGACACCTCGGCCTGCTCCGCGGGCAGGACGCCCATGGCGCGGGCGAGCTTGCGGAAGGGAGCGGCCTCGTCCGGGCGGCTCCGGCGCTCCAGGGTGCGGGCCAGCGCCTCGTGCGCCCAGCCGTTGCAGGGGTCCAGCTCGACGAGGCGGCGCAGCGTCTCCTCGGCGGGACGGAGCTGGGCGCTGTGGAAGTAGGCGCGGCCGAGCAGCTCGACCGCCGCGCGGTTGCCCGGGTGCTCCGCGACGATCGGCGCCAGCAGGCGCGCCGCGCCGGCGTAGTCCTTGGCCTCGAAGAACAGCGTCGCGCGCTCGAACTCCTCGAACGTCGTCACGGCGCCTCCCTCCTTAGTTGCTTGACACAACCAACTAACCGGGGGAGGTCGGCGCTTGTTCCCCGCCGTGGCCGGACGGCCCCATCAGGTCTCGCCGAGCGAAGCGCGCAGCCGTTCGCGTTCGGCCTCCAGCAGCTCGATCTGGGCCTGCAGTTCCTCGCGCTGGGCGAGGTACTGGCCGGAGTCCACGAAGTCGGCGGGCTCGCCGGGCGGCGCGGGAAGGTCGGCGCGCAGCCGGGCGAGCGACTCCTCGAGGTCGCGGAGACGGGCGCGCCGGTCGTCCTCAGGCTGGGTCTCGTTCATGTGCTCCTCCATGCCCGCACGGACGCCGTCCTCACCCCGGGCGGCTCAGACGCGCAGGACGGTCTTGCCCCGCGCGCCGCCCGCCCGGTTGTCGGCCAGGGCGTCGGCCGCCTTCTCCAGCGGCAGCTCCCGCTCGACCCGGACGCGCAGCTCGCCCGCGTCGATCAGGGCGGACAGCCGGTCCAGCAGCTCGGCCGACGGCTCGTACTCGAAGTTCACCCCGCGCAGCCCCTTGGACTCCATCGAGTCCGGGTGCACCGACCAGGTGGTGGTGATGTAGGTCCCGCCGGGCCGCAGGAGCTGGGCGATGTGCTCGGTCGACCGGGTGTCGCTGACCATGTCGAGCACGACGTCGATCCCGTCGGACTGGATTTTCAGGACCTGGCCGTTGAGGTCGCCCTGCGAGTGGTCGACGGTCTCGTCCGCGCCGAGCCGCCGCACCGTCCCGGCCATGTCGGCGCGGGCCGTCGCGATGACCTTCGCGCCGGCGCGGGACGCGAGCTGCACCACGCACTGCCCGACCCCGCCGGTCGCGCCCACGACCAGAACGGTCAGCCCGGCGTCGACCGCGGCCTTCTCGATCCCCGCCTCCTCGACCATGGCGAGGGCCGTCATCCCCGCGGTCGGCACCGCCGCCGCCTGCGTGTAGATCATCCCCTCCGGGATCCGGGTGACCGGCCCCTCGTCGCGGGCGACGGCGTACTCGGCATAGCTGCCGAGCCCGCGCTCCACCCCGAGGAAGGACCCGTAGACCTGCTCGCCGTGCCGGAGCCGGGTCACGCCCTCGCCGACCGCGTCGACGACGCCCGCGCCGTCCTGCCCGAGGATCAGCGGGAACGGCGCGTCGACGGAGTCCTTGAGCATGCCCTCGGCGATCTTCCAGTCGAGCGGGTTCAGCCCGGCGGCGATCATCTTCACGACGATCTCCCCCGGTCCCGGCTCCGGGCGCGGCAGGTTCATCGGCGCCGGCGTGGCGCCGTACTCGGACACGGCGATGGCTCGCATGACGGATCGTCCCCCCGAACGGATCGGTGGCGGTGCGCCACCGCGAAATGATCTACCCCGGCGGCCGGACGATCACACGACCGCGCAGGTCAGCGAAGTGGCAAGGGTCACGCGGGCGCCTGCTCGGCCGGAGTCTCCGGCCGCGGCGGGGCGGTGCCGGGCGGGGTCGGCGGCTGCTGCCCCCCGCCGCGGTTACCGCCGCCGCCCGGCCCGGGACGGCCGCCGGCCTCGTCGCGGCGCTTCCCCTTGCTGACGCGCAGGATGATCGTGTCGCCCGGCTCCGCGGAGCCCGGTCCGGGCGACATCTCGGCGACGGTGCCCCGCTCGTAGCGGCGGGACGCGACCGGCGCGCCGACGGCGGCCCGGAACCCGGCGGCGCGGAGCCTGGCGATCGCGTCGCGCAGCCTCATGCCCCGCACGTCGGGGACCTTGGCCCGGTCCTCACCGGATCCCCGGCTGAAGTAGCGCGACGGCGGCCGGTGGAACGAGGACGGGGACGTGCCCGACAGCGCCCCGAGCATGCTCTGCCGCCAGATCGGCGCCGGGATCGTCGCCCCGAACACGGCGCCGTAGCACCGGCCGTCCATGCAGAGGCCGTCCATCGGGTGCTTGTAGCCGCCGCGCGGGTCGCCGACCCACACGGCCGCGGCCAGGTCCGGGGTGTACCCGGCGAACCAGGCGGCGGAGAAGTTGTCGACGGTGCCGGTCTTGCCCGCGGCGTCGCGGCCGAGGCCCATGCCGCGCGCCGTGCCCTTGGTGAGGACGCCGCGCAGCACGTAGTTGACGGCGTCCGCGACGTCCTCGTCCATCGCCTGCTTGCACTTGCGTCCCGGGACCTTCAGCTTCTTGCCGCCCGGGCCGCGGATCTCCTTGATGGCGATCGGCTCGCAGTACTCGCCGCGGGCGCCGAACGCGGCGTAGGCCGCCGCGAGCCGCAGCGGCGACACCGGGTTGAAGCCGAGCGTGAAGGACGGGTACTGCTCCAGCGGCTTCCCGTTCGCCTGCTTCATCCCGAGCCGCTCGGCCATCTTGACGGTGTCGCAGAGGCCGACCTTCTTCTCCAGGGCGAGGAAGAACGTGTTGACCGAGTGATGCGTGCCGGTGACGATGCTGAATTCCTTGCCGCCCTCGCCGTCGGCCGCGTTCCGCAGCGACGCGCCCGGGTCGCCGACGCGGTCGCCGGCGCAGTTGCGGTAGCCGACGGGGGTGTACCGGCGCGGCGCCATCAGCCGGGTGCCGAACGGCAAGCCCTCGTCCAGCGCGGCGGCCAGCGTGAACGCCTTGAACGTGGACCCGGCCTGCATGCCGATGCTGGAGCCGTGGCTGGCGTCCGCGGCGAAGTTGATCCACGTCTTGCCGCGCTCCTTGTCCGGCCCGAGCTCGCGGTCGACGACCATCGCCTTGATCTCGCCGGTGCCGGGCTCCACCATCGCCTCGGCGGCGGCCTTGCGCGCGGAGTTCTTCGGCGGGACGTGCCGGTCCACGGCCTTCTGCGCGGCCTTCTGCGCCCGCCGGTCCAGGGTGGTGCGGATCGTCAGGCCGCCGCGCTTGAGCAGCTTCTCCCGCTCCTTGGCCGTCTCGCCGAACACCGGGTTGGTGAGGATCTCGCGCTGGACGTAGTCGCAGAAGAACGGCGCCTTGCTGGAGACGCAGCCGCTGCGGACGTTGTCCACGTCCAGGTCGACGGGCTTCTTCTTGGTCTCCTCGGCCTTGGCGCGGTCGATCCAGCCGAGGTCGGCCATCCGGTTCAGCACGGTGTCGCGGCGCTGCCGCGCCGCCCCGGGGTGCCGGGTCGGGTCGTAGGCGTAGGGGTAGCGGATGACGCCGGCGAGCAGCGCCGCCTCGGCCAGGTCCAGCTCGGACGCGTGCTTGGAGAAGTAGTGCCGGGAGGCCGCCTCGATGCCGTAGGCGCCGTCGCCGTAGTAGGCGATGTTGAGGTAGCGGCGCAGGATCTCGTCCTTGCTGAACCTCTTCTCCAGCGCGACCGCGTACCGCAGCTCGCGGATCTTGCGGGCCGCGGTGATCTCCTTGGCCTCCTGCCGCTCGACGTCGGACTCGGCCTGGGTGAGCAGGAGGTTCTTCACGTACTGCTGGGTGATGCCCGAGCCGCCCTGGGTGACCTGGCCGCTGCTGAGGTTGCTGGCCAGCGCCCGCAGGGTGCCCTGGGCGTCGATCGCGCCGTGCTCGTAGAACCGGCTGTCCTCGATCGCCAGCACCGCCTGCCGGGCCACCGGAGCGATCTTGTCGAGCGGGACGTCCACCCGGTTCTGGTAGAAGAACGTGGCGAGGGTGGAGCCGTCCGCGGCGAGGATCTTGGAGCGCTGCGGGACGCCGGAGGTGCTCAGCCCTTCGGGCTCGGTGTCGAACCAGCCGGCGGCGTCGCGGGCGCCGACGCCCGCGGTACAGGCGGTCGGCAGCAGCATGAGCGCGACGAGGACGCCGGCCAGGCCGCCGAGGGCGCCGAGGCCGCGCAGCGCGCGGGCCTTCTCGGCGCGGGTCGTGGACCCGGTCAGCAGCCGCCGCCGGGGGCGCGGCGAGGACGAGGCTCCCTCGTCGGGACCCCCTGCGTCGCCATCGGCCTCGATCGGCACGGGCTTAGCGTAAACGCGCCTCCCCGGCCGGACCACCCCATCAACGATGTTCTGCTCGATATCGCCCGAATCAGCCCTGCTGCTCTCGCCGTTCCCACGCTCGGACACGATCGCGAAATACCCGGGAAACGGCGCGCAACTCCGCCTCCGGATCGACTCCGCTCGCGGCGGCCTCCCGGACGAGCGCGAAGAGCCGCTCACCGAGGGCGCCGCCGTCGCCCGCCGGGTCGCCGGCGAGATCGTCCGCGAGGTCGGCCGGGGCGTCCATCCGCGCCGCGCGGCGCTGGAGCTGCGCGGCCAGCGACAGCGCGGGCTGGCCCAGCGGCACCCCGTCGAGCGCGGACGCCTCGGCGCCGCTCTTCTCCGCCCGCTCGGCCGCCTTGATCTGCTCCCAGTTGGCGTTGACCTCGTCGGCGCCGGAGACGGTCACGTCCCCGAACACGTGCGGATGCCGCCGGACGAGCTTGTCGACGATCGCGCCCGCCACGTCGTCGATGGTGAACGCCGTGTCGTCGTCGCGCTCGGCCGCCACCGCCGAATGGAACGCCACCTGCATCAGCACGTCGCCCAGCTCCTCGCGGAGCGCGCCGAGGTCGCCGGACTCGATGGTGTCGAGGACCTCGTACGCCTCCTCGAGCAGGTACGGGACGAGGGTGGCGTGCGTCTGCTTGCGGTCCCACGGGCATTCGCGGCGCAGCGTGTCCATCACCGACACGAGGTCGAGCAGCCGCGCGCCCGGCAGGTCGTAGGAGCCGTGCAGCACCTCCACGTCCAGCGGGTCGGCGACCGCGAGGGTCCCGACCTCGCGCATCAGCGCCTCGTCGCCCTCGGGCGCGGCCACCCACAGCACGTCCCCGCGCCGGGCGTCGGCGACCAGCCGCGCCGGGTCGGGCTCCTCCACCACCTCCGGCGCGATCCCGGCGTCGCGGAGCGAAGGCAGCAGCGGATGCCCGGCGCGGAGCCGGACGGCGTCCGCGGAGCGGAGCGCGTCCCACGCCCGCCAGGTCAGCAGGCCGGGTGCGACCCGGTGCGTGGTCGCGAGCAGAGTCAGGCCCATGCGCCTCAGATACCCGAATCGGGGCTGGACAGCCGGTAGGCGAGCGGGGCGATCTCGAACTTGGCCGGGTCGTAGCGGCCGTAGCGCGGGTTGACCTCGATGTCCATGGAGCGGGCGGTGCGCTGGAACAGCTCGTTCCACTGCCGGCCCGCCTGCTGCGTCGCCGGGCTGAGCCGGTTGTCCAGGTCGGCGCCGAACCGTTGCATCACGACCAGCTGCGTCGCGACGAGCCGCGCCAGGTCGCGGGTGTGCGCGCGCGGCAGCCCGCTCGCCAGCGTGATCGAGCCCGCCCCGCCCTGGTCGTTCAGGGCCTTGACGGCGCCGTCGACCTGGCTTCCGGTGATCTCGACCCCGGCCTGCTTCGCGACCTCGCGGGCGACCCGGAAGTTGATCAGCAGCGTGAGCGAGTCCTGCAGATCGGACTCGGAGTCGCCGGCGAGCTGCGGCGCCGGATCGGCGGGGTTCGCGCGCAACTCGTTGGCCGCGGGGTCCGCCCGGAACTGCGTCCGCCAGTCGCGGACGGTCTGGCTGAGGGTGGTCACGGTGATGCGGTCGTCACCGACGAGTGCGGCGGTGCCGACCTTCGGGGAGCCGCCGCAGCCGGCGAGCGCGACGGCCGCCAGCACGGCCGCCACCGCCGCCTTCACGGACTTACCAGGCACGGATTCCTCGTCTCGTCGTCGAGCTGTCTGGGATCGCGCCAGACTACTGATTCGGTGATCGGAGCGGACCGCCAGCGGAGCGGAGGGCACCGAATCAGTGCCTACCGGGGGTCTGGGTCTGGGGGTCGCCCCCAGAGAGATTAGCGCTGCGCGGGGGCGGGCAGGAAAAGCGCCTCGACCAGGTCGGTCGCCCATTTCAGCAGTTCCTGGTCGCGCAGGGGACGGCCGCCGAGCGGCGCGGTCTTCGGCACCGGGACGAGCAGCGTGTCGGTCGCCGGCTTCAGGATGCTCTTCGGGTAGAGCCGCTGCAGCCTGACCTGCTTGGAGTCGGGGAGGTTCACCGGAGTGAACTTGACGAAGTTGCCCTGAAGGGTGACGTCGGTGAGCCCCGCCCGGCGGGCCTTGGCGCGGAACCGCGCGACCTCCAGCAGGTTCAGCACCGGGACGGGCAGCGGCCCGAACCGGTCCTTCAGCTCGTCCCGCACGGCGCCGATCTCGTCGTCGGAGGCGATGGCGGCGATGCGGCGGTAGGCGTCCAGCCGGAGCCGCTCCCCCGGCACGTACTCGTGCGGCAGGTGCGCGTCGACGGGCAGCTCGACCTTCGTCTCGGTGACCTCGGGCGCGGCGCCGCCGTCCTTCAGCTCCCGGACGGCCTCCCCGACCATCCGGACGTACAGATCGAACCCGACGCCCGCGACGTGCCCGGACTGCTCGGCGCCGAGGATGTTGCCGGCGCCGCGGATCTCCAGGTCCTTCATGGCGACGTACATGCCGGCGCCGACCTCGGTGTGCTGCGCCAGCGTCGCGAGCCGCTCGTGCGCGGTCTCGGTCAGCGGCTGCTCCGGCTGGTAGAGGAAATAGGCGTAGGCCCGCTCCCGGCCGCGGCCGACACGCCCGCGGAGCTGGTGGAGCTGGGAGAGCCCGTACATGTCGGCGCGGTCGACGATGAGGGTGTTGGCGTTCGGCACGTCCAGGCCGGACTCCACGATCGTCGTCGCGACGAGCACGTCGTAGTTCTTCTCCCAGAAGTCGACCATCACCTTCTCGAGCTCGTGCTCGTTCATCTGGCCGTGCGCGATGCCGATCCGCGCCTCCGGGACGAGCCGCGCCAGGTTCGCCGCCACCTTGTTGATCGACCGGACCCGGTTGTGGACGAAGAACACCTGCCCCTCGCGCAGCAGCTCGCGGCGGATCGCGGCGGCGATCTGCTTCTCCTCGTACGGACCGACGAACGTCAGGACCGGGTGCCGCTCCTCCGGCGGGGTCAGGATCGTCGACATCTCCCGGATGCCGGTCAGGCCCATCTCCAGCGTGCGCGGGATCGGGGTCGCGGACATGGCCAGCACGTCCACCTGCGTGCGGAGCCGCTTCAGCTCCTCCTTGTGCTCGACGCCGAACCGCTGCTCCTCGTCGATGACCACCAGCCCGAGGTTCTTGAACCGCGTCTGGGACGACAGGATCCGGTGGGTGCCGACGACGACGTCCACGGTGCCCTCGGACAGCCCTCGCAGCGTCTCCTCGATCTCCCTGTTGGACTGGAACCGGCTGATCGGCTTCACCACGACCGGGAACGCCGCGAACCGCTCGGTGAACGTCGACATGTGCTGCTGGACGAGCAGCGTCGTCGGCACGAGCACCGCGACCTGCCGCCCGTCCTGGACGGCCTTGAACGCAGCCCGCACCGCGATCTCGGTCTTGCCGTAGCCGACGTCGCCGCAGATCAGCCGGTCCATCGGGACGGGCCTTTCCATGTCGCCCTTCACCTCGTCGATGGCGGCGAGCTGGTCGGGCGTCTCGTTGTAGGGGAACGCGTCCTCCAGCTCGCGCTGCCACGGGGTGTCGGGCGCGAACGGGTGCCCGGGGCTCGCCATCCGCGCCGAGTACAGCCGGATCAGCTCTCCGGCGATCTGCTTGACGGCCTTGCGGGCGCGGGACTTGGCCTTCTGCCAGTCGGCGCCGCCGAGCCGGTGCAGGCTCGGCGCCTCGCCGCCGACGTACCGGGTGAGCTCCTCCAGCTGGTCGGTCGGGACGAACAGCCGGTCGCTCTTGGCGTACTCCAGGATCAGGTACTCGCGGGTGGCGCCCTGCACCGTCCGGCTGACCATCTCCACGTACCGCCCGACGCCGTGCTGCTCGTGGACGACGTAGTCGCCGGGCCTGAGCTGCAGCGGGTCGATGCCGCCGCGCCGCCGGGACGGCATGCGGCGGGCGTCCCTCGTGGACGACTTCTGGCCCGACAGGTCGGTCTCGGTCAGCACCACCAGCCCGACCCGCTCCCAGACGAACCCGTTCTCCAGCAGCCCGGTCGTGACGCTGACCAGCGACGGCTCGGGCGGCCCGTCGAGGTCGGCGAGGCGGGCGCCGATGCCCTCCTCCCCGACGAGCTGGACGAGACGCTCCGCGGGCCCGTGCCCGGCGGTGACCATCACGACGCGCCGGCCGCCGTCGATCCAGCCCTTCAGGTCGCCGACGACGCGGGACGTGTCGCCCCGGTACGCCTCCGCCGGCTGGACGCCCAGGTTCAGCGCCTCCGCCTCGTCTTCCACGGGGTTGAGCGCTGTCACGCTCCATCGGGGCAGCCCCAGCTCGTTGCTGTGCCGGCGGACCTCCTCCAGCGAACGGAACGCGGCGGCGCCGAGATCGATCGGCGCCTCTCCCCCGGCGGCGGCGTTCACCCAGCTCGCCTCCAGGAACTCCTGGCTCGTCCGGACCAGCTCCACCGACCGGGTCCGGATCCGCTCCGGCTCGCACACCAGCAGCGCCGACCCCTCCGGGAGCAGGTCGGTCAGCAGCTCCATGCTCTCGGCGAGGACGGGCGAGAACGCCTCCATGCCCTCGACCGTGTCGCCGTCGGCGATCCGGCCGAGGATCTCCTCCAGGGCCGGGTGCTCCTCGGCGAGGAGCTTCGCGCGCTCGCGGACCTTCTCGGTCAGCGGCAGCTCGCGGCACGGCGGCGCCCACAGCCCGCCCTGCGCAACCTCCAGGGACCGCTGGTCGGCGGCCTTGAAGTAGCGGATCTCCTCGACCGTGTCGCCCCAGAACTCCACCCGGAGCGGATGCTCCTCGGTCGGCGGGAACACGTCCAGGATCCCGCCGCGGACCGCGATCTCGCCGCGCTTCTCCACCAGGTCGACGCGGTGGTACCCGGCGTCCACCAGGGCGCGGACGGTGTCGTCCATGTCGGCGTCCTCGCCGGAGACGAGCCGCACCGGCTCCAGGTCGGCGAGCCCGGACACGATCGGCTGCAGCACCGCGCGGATCGGCGTCACGACGACGTCCAGCGCGCCGCCCTTGCCGTCCCCGCCGCCCGTGTCCCCCTCGTCGGGACCGGCCGCGTTCGGGTGGACGAGGCGCCGCAGCACCGCGAGGCGCTGCCCGACCGTGTCGGAGCGCGGCGACAGCTTCTCGTGCGGCAGCGTCTCCCAGGCGGGGAAGTGCGCGACGCGGCCGGGGTCGAGCAGGCTCGTCAGGGCGGCCGTCAGGTCCTCGGCCTCGCGGCCGGTCGCGGTCACCGCCAGCACCACGCCGCCGCCCGAGCCGAGGCCGCGGCTCAGCGCCGCCGCCAGGATCGGCCACAGCGCGGGCGGCGCCACGACCTCCTGGTCCGCGCGCGCCCGCTTGAGAGCGCGCTCCAGACCGGGGTCGGTACACGCAAGGTCAACAAGTCCAGAAAGCGTCATCTTCGCCCGCACGATTCGCCCATCACCCCGAGGCAGGGCAGCCCGAAAACCCGGAATCCCAGCGGACCCGGTACCGCGTACCAGGGTACGCGCCCGGAGCGGCGACACGGCGGTCACCAAGAAAAGGCAAATAGCGGACGGAGCGCAGTCGGGCGATTACGCTGCGATACTGTGACCGATCTGCGTACGCCTCCGGTGAACGACGGCGATCTCTTCTCAGAACGCGCCCGCCAGTACGCCCTAGAGAAGCCCCTGCAGCGGATCCACATCCTCGAAGCGGGCTGCGGCTGGGGCACGGGACTCGACCTCGGCGAGCGCGAACGCCTGGTCACGGGCGTCGACATGGACACCCCCGAGCTGCGCGCCTACACCTGCGAGCGGCCCGACCTCGACACCTGGCACCTCGGCGACCTGCGGACCGCCCCGCTGCCGCCGCGCGCCTTCGACATCGTGCACGCGTCCTACCTGATCGAGCGCGTCCCGCACGCGGAGCTCGTGCTCGACCGGTTCGTCGCCGCACTGAAGCCGGGCGGGCTGCTGCTGGTCCATCTGCGCGACCGCAACACCGCGTTCGGCTTCCTGGACCGCACGCTCCCGCGGTGGCTGCACACGTCCGGCCGCCGGCGCCGCCCGCGTCCCGCGCGGGGAAGGGGCCAGGGGAAGGGCCAGCGGGGCGCCCACGCCCGCGTCCCGCAGCCGGACCCGGCGGGCCGGACGGGCGGGCCCGCCGCCGCGGAGGGCGCGGCGCCCGCGGCGCGTCCGGTGCCGGTGGTGCGGACGAGCCCGCCGCCGGCGACCTACGACCGGGTCGCGTCCCGGGCCGGTATGCGCTGGTACTGCGTCATGCGCGGGCTGGTGGTCTCCGAGGAGTACACCTCCCGGCAGGCCATCGACGCGCTCGGGGCCGGAACCGGCCTCGCCGAGCTGCTGTGCCGGCTGGTGTCGGCGACCACCCGGGGGCGTCTCACCGCAGACCACAGCGAGGTGACGCTCGTCATCCGCAAACCCGAGAACCGTTTCGCGCGGGTCATCTGACCCGGGCGCGCGTGCGTGCGCCCAGGCCGGGGCAGTATTTTTCCTGCGTCAGCCCCTGCCAGCCACGGACGAGCCCGGCCGCGCCGCCGGGCGGGATCGGAGATCGCGGTGACCGCCGACGCCGGCCTTCCCGACACACTGCGCGACCTGCCCGCCTGGACCCCGGACGCGGTGGAGCTCGCCGACCTGGAGCTGATCCTGGCCGGGGTGTACCGGCCGCTGACCGGGTTCCTCGGCTCGTTCGACACCGCCATGGTCGTCGCCGGGGGGCGGCTCTCCGACGGCACCCCGTGGCCGGTCCCGGTCACGCTGACCGTCCCGAAGGAGCTCACCGAGCACGAGCGGGTCGTCCTGCAGGATCCCGAGGGCGTGCCGCTCGCCGTCCTCCAGGTCACCGAGACCTGGCAGGACCCGACCACCCAGGCGTGGCGGCTCGCGGGGCCGCTGGAGGCCCTCCGCGCCCCCGCGCACGGACCGTTCCACTCCCTGCGCCGCCGCCCCGACGAACTCGACGCCTTCGAAGGCAACGTCCTCGGGGTGGCAACCCGAGAACCTCTCCACCGCAAGCAGCTCGGCCAGCTCCGCCAGGTCGCCGAGCGGCTGAGCGCGAAGGTCCTCGTGCTGCCGCTGCTCGCAGGCGTGCACGACGAGTCGCTCGTCCGGGCGCTGCTGGCCGTCCGCAAGGAGCTCCCGGACGGCGCCCAGATCGTCCCCGTGCCGCTGCCGTCGCGCGGCGACCCCGAGCGCGACGTCCTGCTCCGCGCCCACGTCGCCGCCGCGTACGGCGCCACCCACCTGCTCGCCGAGCGGGAGATGGACGGCACCGCGATCCCGCTCGTCGTCCCCGAGCCGTGGGCCTACGACGCCGACGTCGAGGTCTGGCGGCCGGTCGCGCGGATCGAGCCCGACCACGTCCAGGCGGAGCTGACCTCCGAGCGGCTGGACGAGCTGCTGGACGCCGGCGAGCCCGTCCCCGACTGGTTCACCCCGCCGGCGGTCGCCGCCGAGCTGGCGCTGGCGCGGCCCCCGAAGCACGCGCGCGGCATCACGGTGTTCTTCACCGGCCTGTCCGGCTCCGGGAAGTCCACGGTGGCGCGCGGCCTGGCCGACGCCCTGATCGAGCGGGGCGGCCGGACGGTCACGCTGCTGGACGGCGACGTCGTCCGGCGGATGCTGTCGGCCGGGCTGACGTTCTCCCGCGCCGACCGCGACCTCAACATCCGGCGGATCGGGTTCGTCGCGGCCGAGATCACCCGGCACGGCGGCACCGCCATCT
Source organism: Actinomadura sp. B10D3 (assembly GCF_039871695.1). Classification (NCBI taxonomy): domain Bacteria; kingdom Bacillati; phylum Actinomycetota; class Actinomycetes; order Streptosporangiales; family Thermomonosporaceae; genus Actinomadura; species Actinomadura sp. B10D3. Next base: position 326,329 of record NZ_JBDPLY010000001.1, on the reverse strand, counting down.
GCGCGCCGATCGCCCCGTACGCGGCCACCCGCGCCGAGGTGCGGCGGATGGTGTCCGCGGTGGGCGACTTCATCCTCGTGCACGTCGCGACGCCGCTGGAGGAGTGCGAGCGCCGCGACCGCAAGGGCCTGTACGCCAAGGCGCGCGCCGGGCAGATCCCCGAGTTCACCGGCATCTCCGACCCCTACGAGGTGCCGGACGACGCCGACCTGACCCTCGACACGTCGACGATGACCCCCGCCGAGGCGGTCGCCGAGGTGCTCGGCCTGCTGGTGGACGGCGGCTGGGTACGTCCCGAATAGCCCCTTCCGCCCCGTTTGCCCCTCCCCACCCGGGTTATCAGCCCGGGTGACGCGTCCCGTACTGTGTTACGGGAGTTTTCCTATATGGCAGGTAGGTCATGCCTATGGACTTCGATTGGACGATGGCGCTGGGCTCGTTCCTCGTCGCCATCATCGTCGGGCTGACCGGCATGGGCGGCGGCGCCCTGATGACGCCGATGCTCGTGACGTTCTTCGGGGTCAGCCCGCTCGCCGCCGTGTCCAGCGACCTGGTCGCCGCCGCCGTGATGAAGCCCGTCGGCAGCGCCGTCCACTACCGGCAGGGCACCATCAACATGCGGCTGGTCGCCTGGCTGTGCGCGGGCTCGGTGCCCGCCGCGTTCTCCGGCGTCCTGGTCGCGCGGGCCCTCGGCCACGGCGACTCCATCGAGACCGTCATCAGCACGGCCATGGGCGTGGCCCTGATGATCGCCGCGGGAGGCCTCGTCCTGCGCGGCTACCTCGCCCACCGGAACCGCGCCGGCGCCGCCGAACCCGACGGGGACGCGGCGCCGCGGATCAGCGTCCGCCCCATCCCCACCGTCCTGGTCGGCGCCGTCGGCGGCCTCGTCGTCGGCATCACCTCGGTCGGCTCCGGGTCCCTCATCATCGTCGCGCTGCTCGCCCTCTACCCGACGCTCAAGGCCAACCAGCTCGTCGGGACGGACCTGCTCCAGGCCGTGCCCCTGGTCTTCGCCGCCGCCCTCGGCCACCTGCTGTTCGGCGACTTCCGGATGGAGGTCACCACCGCCCTGCTCGCCGGCTCCGTCCCCGGCGTCTACCTCGGCTCCCGGATCTCCTCCCGCGCGCCGAGCGGCCTCATCCGCCGCGTCCTCGTCCTGGTCCTGCTCGCGTCCTCGCTGAAGATGTTCGGCCTCGGCGCCGTCCCGCTCGCCTGGACCCTGGTCGCCCTCACCGCCGCCACCGCGGCCGCCTCGCTCTACCTCCGGCGTACCGCCCGCAACCGGGATACGCTGCCCTCCCCGGCCGTATCCCCCGGCGCCGCCGGTGCCCCAGGAGGACAGAGCGAACGTGGACCAACGATGGCCGCATGACACCGTCGACGTCCTCGGCGTGCGCGTCAGCCGCGCCGACGTCGCGCAGTTCCGGTCCTTCGTCGCCGCGGCCGTCAAGGAGCGGACGAAGCTGACCGTCACGTTCGCCAACCCGGACTACGTGCTCAAGGCCCAGAAGGACCCCGGGCTGCGCGACCTGATGAACGGCTTCGACCTCAACCTCCCGGACGGCTGGGGCGTCGTGCTGGCCGCGAAGCTCTTCGGCCGTCCCGTCCCCGGCCGGATGGCGAACGACGACCTCACCGACGACCTGTTCGGGCAGCCCGCCGAGCAGGGCTGGCGCGTTTTCCTGTTCGGGAACGCGCCGGGCGTGGCCGACGCCGCCGCCGAGAACGTCCGTACGTGGTACCCGGGCCTGAGCATCGCGGGCACCCAGCACGGCCACTGGGCGGACGAGCACGGCCGGCTGCCCGCGGAGACCGCCGAGCGCCTCGTCGCCGAGATCAACGACGCCGCACCGGACATCCTGCACGTCGGCCTCGGCACCCCTCTGCAGCAGCGGTTCGTCACCGAGTACCGCGACCGGCTCACCGCGCCCGTCATCATCACGTGCGGCGCCTACTTCGAGCACCTCGCCGAACGCCGCGACTACTACCCGGGATGGGTCCTGAAGCTGCGCATCGGCTTCCTCTACCGGCTGGCCCGCGAACCGCGCCGACTCTGGCGCCGCTACACCATCGAACTGGGCGCCTACCTGGGGCGCGTCATCCTCCACCGGATCCGGCACGGGAAGGCCGGGAGGCGCTCCTAGACCGTCGGCTCCACCATGCCGTCAGCTGGGCAGGAGCGAGGCGTTCGCAAGTGCGCCGCCCTTCGCGCAGTCGATCGAACGCAAGGTCACGTCGCCCTTGATGTGCGGGCGGCACGTCCAGCCGCCCGACTTGATCGGGCGGCCGTCGTAGCCGTAGCCGCGGGTCTCGACCTCGGCGATGTAGCCGAAGTAGGTCGTGAAGACGGTGCGCACCTCCGAGCACTTCGCCTGCCCGCGCGCCATCTTCAGGCCGTACTGCGCGGCCTGGTTGTTCTGAGCGGTGCCGCACACGGCGCCCGCCTTGCCCACCTTCGGCGGGTAGAGGTAGGGCCGTGTCTGCGAGACCGGGGTCGGCTGCGTCGCCGGCTTGCCGCCGTTCTTCGACTTGTCGCTGTCGCCCGTGTCCGGCACTCCAGGCGCGCCGCTCGCCCCGGCGGAGGCGCTCGGCCCGCGGGGATCGGGTTCGGCGGACCGGCCGTCGTCGCCGCCGCACGCGGACGCCGCGGCCAGCAGTGCGGCCGTCACAACGCAGAACGCCGTGGTGCGCCGTCGGAACAGCATCGGGGGTCCCCCACTTCTCACGATCAGCCGACCCGTGAAGCGATACCAGAGGTCATGGAAGCCTATGGCATCCGGCGTCGGCGCCAGGCCACTTCCACGCATCTCGGCGGCCCCGAACACACGGTGCGGGGGCCGCTAGACTCACGCGCGTCCCCCGCCCGGATCGCGACAGGAGGCGTCGTGCCCACGTCCATGCCACTGCGCGAGCTCATTGTCCGGCTGTGGGGCGAACCCCGCCCGGGCGCGCCGGTTCTGGCCACCCTCGACGGCCTGCCGGACGGTTACCGTCCCGTGGAGAGCTACGCCGTCGTCCCCAGGCCCGCGAACGCGAAGTTCCTCGTGCCCATCGCCGGGAACGCCGCCGCGGCGGCCACCCTGACCTGCTACAACAGGCTGCGGTCGGGGCAGGTACGGGCTACCAGGCGCGTCCTCGGCGCCGGATTCCGGACGGGGCTCGCGCAGCGCCTGCTGAGGCACCGGCTGACCATCGGCATCCGCTCCGACATCCCCGCCGAGCAGGCCGCCGACCATCTGCTCGGCGAGCACCTGCGCCGCGTGCTGAACGCCCCGGAACTCGTCTTCGGGCTGGGAGTGCGGCCGATCGACCCCAACAGCAAACCGACCCTCCAGGTCTTCTCCGGCGACGGCGCTCCGCTGGGCTACGCGAAGATCGGCTGGAGCCCGGCCACGAAGGAACTGGCCGTCACCGAGGCGAAGGCGGTGCACGCGGTCGGGACGGGCCTGGCGGCGCGTGCCGGGGAGGCGAGCGGGCCCCGTCCGCACGTCCCCGCACGGCTGCACCACGGGCCGTGGCGGGACCTCGTCATCACGGTGACCGCGCCGCTGCCGGCCCGCATCACCGGCCACGGGGATCCCGGCAGCCCGCCCGAGCCGGCCTTCACGCTCGCGATCGCGGAGAGTTCGGACTCCGGATGGGAAAGGCTCACCGGCACGGCATTCTGGCGGCGCCTGCGGGACGAGACCGCCGCGATGGACGACGAGCCCGATCTCGCCGAGGCATTGATCGCGGTCATGGACGGGCTCGCGGATCGGTTCGCGGAGCTGAAACTGCGGATCGGCCGCTGGCACGGCGACTGGGTTCCGTGGAACATCGGCCACCACGGCGGCGACCTGCACGTGTGGGACTGGGAGCACAGCGCCCTCGGCGTGCCGGTCGGGCTGGACCTTCTGCACTGGCGCTTCCAGGTCGAGCTCGTGCTGCGCGGGGCCCCGCTGGACACGGCCGTGGCCGCCGTCGAACGCGCGGCCCGGGACGAGCTCGCCGCGTACGGTGTCGCCGCGGAGGCTCGCGATCTGATGGCGCGTCTCTACCTGCTGGAGATGTTCACGCGCACGTACAGGCTCAAGCGCGGCGGCGGGGGCTGGAACCCGGCGCTGTTCCCGGCGATGCTCGACGTCCTCGCGAGCTGGCGGCCCTGAGCGCCGCTCCCCGTCATCCCGGGACATACGCGGGCGCTCCGCCTCGAACACGGGTCGGGCTCGGGCTCGGCTCCCGCCGAACCCGGGCCCGACCGTCGTCGTCACCCGGTTACGGGGTCACGACCTCCGTCGAGGCGGAGCGGTTGCCCGCCGTGTCGATGGCGCGCACCCAGTAACGGCCGCCGGTCCCCGAGTCGTCCGTGAGGTGCCAGCCCCACGTGACGCCGATGACCCGGTCGTCTTTGATGACCTCGTACTTGGCGGTGTCGGTGTTCGCCGAGGGCGCCTTCCAGGTCAGCTTGACCCCGCCGTCCTCGGAGCTCGCCTTGAGGTCGGTCGGCTTCCCGGGTGGCGAGGTGTCCGTCGGGCACACCCGGGTGAACCCGCCGGCCCATTGATAGCCGGAATTCAGCCACGAGCCGCGGTTGATGTCGCCGCCGATCCACATGCAGCCCTGCTTGTCCTCGGTCAGCTCCCACGGCCCGTTGCCGGCGCGGGTGCCGAGGCTCGGCCAAAAGTCCGAGATCGGCTCGGCGGTATTGCCGTCGAAGGCCATCACCGCGTTGGCCGTCTGGATCTGCGACCACGTGGTCGGCGTCGGCCATGCGTCGCCGTCGTGGTAGGCGAACTTGTAGCAGTGGCAGCTGCCGTACACGATGCCGTTGATCTCCACGGCGGCCTGCATGTCACCACCTGGCTTGGTGATGACGGTCTTGATCCGGTCGAACTTGTTCTTGGTGTAGGCGCTGAAGATGTGCTCGGAGCCGCCCACCCAGACCTTGTCACCGTACTCCCGGATGATCTGCTGGTACTGCTTGTCGATCTTCGGTGTGCTCGGGTGCCAGCTCTGGTCGTTCAATCCGGTCACCTGGGCAGCCGGCGCGGCCGTGCCGAGCACGGCGATCTTCCGCGCGGGCTTGCCGTTCACCTGGGTGAAGTAGCCGACGTAGTAGACCCGGTCACCCCCGGAATTGGCGTCCAGCTCGATCACCGAGCCATTGAAGTTCGGCTTCCAGGTTCCGTCGGGCTTGCCATCGGAGACACGGATGCGCGCGGTGCGCCCAACGGACACCTTGGTGCTGAGAGGGTTGCCGCCCCAGATACGGGTGAAGTTGCCGCCGACGTAGAGCCAGTCGCCCTGCACGTCCAGAGCCCGGGCCATGGCGGCGCCACCGTCAGAAGCCGAGACGCTCGCGGTCCATCCGGGCGCGTTCTTCCCAGACGCCAGGTCGAGCGCGGCCAGCCCGGCAGTGTTGGCCGCGTCATTGGCCTTGGTGAACTCCCCCGCGACGATGAGCTTGTTTCCGGCGACCTGCAGGTCCCAGACACCGCCGTTCAGCTTGGGCCGGAAGGAGGACTTCCACTCGCCGGTCGTGGTGTCGAAGGCGGCCAGGTACGACTGTTCGACCTTCTCACCGGCAGCCGGGGACGCGCCCTTCTGCACGTACTTGAACTCGCCACCGACGTACATGATGTTGCCCGACACGGCCATGGCCTGCACTTCAAGGTGCTTTTCGCCGGTCCCACCGCTGACCACACCTGTGACGCCCCACGCGCCGCCGGAGGTCTGGTTGCTCATCAACGGCTTCCCGGTGGCCGCCGGGGTACCCGAGTCGGGGACGGACGCGTACTTCAGGTCGCTCAGCTTCGGCCTGATCCACACCTGGGTGAACGGGATGGTGTCACCGCCCGCGACACCGGAACGCCAGAGATAGCTGGTCGGGCTGTTGTCTCCCGCCGTCACATACGACCGGTAGGCGAAGCCTCGCTGCCAGCTGTTCTCCTTGGTCTCAAAGGTGTAGAAACCCCGGGTCGGCTTGAGGATGCTGTCCTTGGCGACGAGCCGGGTGTCACCGCCGCTAAAGGTCGCACCGTCGAAGGTGACGGAGGTGAGCGGGTTCGCCGGGTCGGCGTCGAACGTCCAGGACCACGGAGCGGCCTTCTTGAACTTCCACCGCATCTCCTGCCACTTGGTGCCGCCGGCGTTGGTCGCCCGGCGGACCCGGACGCCGTCGGGGAGGTCGTCGACCGTGTGGCCGTTCAGCAACCCGTCGATGGTCTCCGCGGGCAGCGTGGCGGGGGTGAACGCGCCGGTGCCCGTCGGGTTGTTGCGCACCGCCGCGGCGCCGTTCTGCCCGGGGTAGGCGAAGTTCCAGCCCTGCCGGCCGCGGCCGACGAGGATCCAGCCGCCGCCGTCCGTCGTCATGTCGCAGTAGAACTGCTCGGGCGCGATGAGCTTCGGCGTCTGCAACCAGTAGACACCGTCCGCGCTGGAGGGGAATTGCTGCTTGATGGCCCAGCAAGAGGCTGCAGCGCGAGCGGAGGACTTCCCGTCCCGCTGAACGCTCGCCGCGCTGAGCGCCGCCGTCCGGTCACCGCCCTGTGCGGAGATGGTGGCGACGACCGTGCCGGTCAGCACGGCCGCCGTGGCGACTATGGTCACGGCGCTTCTGCGATACCGGACACCACGCAGCAAACGCAATCGATCTGGCATGAAACTCCCCCGGGGGATCGACGGAGGGGATGGCGCTGAGCTGGCGATCCGACCGCCACTCCAGGCGCCACATATGAGAACGGAGTTACGGTAGTGCAGGTGGAGACCGCTGGTCAACGAATGTCACATTACTGAAAGGGTATTGTGAACAAGCTCCCAGTTCGTTGATCAGCAACAATCATGACGCGGCGGTAAACCAGCCCGCCGGTACACGCGTCCGGGCCACTTAGCTCGGCCAGCCGAAATCGACTCCCAGCCACTCGAACAGGTCCCGGTTATGCGGTCGGTAGAACTCCGTGAGCTCGACTTTCGTCTCCGGGTCCATCGGCGGGGCCGGCAGGTAGTTGTGCCGCTCGGCGCCCTCCATCCGGTGCGGCGGCAGCCTGAGGAAACCGCAGACGCGGTCGAGCGCGGCCTGCTCGTCCGCGTAGAGCTCCTCCGCGGACATGATCAGAAGGTTCTCCCGCGGATAGTACTCGCACCACCGCTCCAGCTGCGGCTGGTAGATGCCGCGGTCCCGATAGCTGTTGAAGTCGTGCGGCTCGCTGTAGTAGTGCGGCTCGGCGAGCATGCGCTCGACCTCGCCGCGGAGCCGTTCCGGCTCGGCGGCGAGCGCCTCCTCGAACGTGAGATCTTCCGCGCCCTTGCCGACGGCCTCCCAGTAGTGGGAGTAGGCGCGCTTGACCGGATCGCGCAGCACGACGACCGCCTTGAGGCCGGGCATCCGCGCGTGGATCCGCTCCACCGCCCGCGGGTCGTAAAGGTAATACGGGCACGCCTCACCGGTCAGCGGACGCGTTCCCCACTTCTGCTCGATCCGGTCAAGTTCACTCTCGGTGGCGAAATGAGAGCGATACCAGACGTCGCCCTTCGCATAGTTGACGTAAAAGTACCAAGGGCTTTTGAGTCCGCGTGACGCCGGGAACATCGGCATGACCAGCGGATGCTGGATCAGGTAGTTCCACAGCGATGTCGTTCCGCCCCGTTTGGTACCGATGACCATGAAGTCGGGCAGATGCCGTTGTTCCGCCGTGCGCATCCCATAGGCCCGGGTGACCGAATTGGCCACGTCCTTGACGGCCCGTGGTGAGCGGTCCTTGAGACCGGCGACAAGACCCATGGTCAGGCACTCTCCCCTTGCCTGGCGCTCTTTTCCCCAGCGCCTCTGTTGCGGACCGCGCCGAGAAACTCGGCGCCCCCAAGCGAGTGGCGCAGACGCCACAGCGTAGCGGCGTACCCGGAACAGGCGACGGCGATATAGACGGCGAAGACCAGGGCCGAGGTCCCGAAGAGGGCCCGCAGCCCCACCCCGGTCACCCCGAACCACACCAACGCCCACAGTCCGGAAACGGCGACGCGCCGCACGTCCAGCCGCAGCCCGAGCAGGTAACGCACCTGCAGCGCCGCCGCGACCGTGTCGATCAGCATCGCAACCGCCCAGGCGGCCGCGGCGCCTGAGATGCCGAAGGGCGGCACGAGCAGGAAGGTCAGCGCGATGTTGACCGTCAGCGCAACGGACTTGTTGGCCAGGCTCCAGAAGCTCTTGCCGCCCATGAGCAGAACGGTCTGGACGTTCCCGGCGCTGAGCGCGAGCAGCATCGAGCCGGCCAGCACCGCCAGCGCGACCGCACCACCGGTGAACTCCTCGCCGAACAGCACCAGCAGAAACGGCCCGAAACAGGCCAGCACCAGGTAGATGGGCCAGGACGCCAGGACGACCCATCGGGTGGCCAGCGAGTTCAGATGCCCGGCCCTGCCCCGCTCGTTGCGCGCGAGCATCGCGGCGACCTGCGGCGCGATCGCGATCCGCGCGGCCTGAAGTACCAGCGTCCCGGTGCTGACGAACCGGTTCGCGGTCGCGTAGACGCCCGCCTCCTCGCTGGACACGAGCATCGCGACGAGCGGGACGTTGGCCCATACCAGCGCGATCTCAACCGCGGCGGCCACCCCCCGTGCACCGGAGAACGCCCAGAACTCCCGCCCTGCGGATCTTTGCGATGCGGAATCCGCGACCGTTACGTCTCCCTGCCCGCTCTCACGCGCGGCGCGGGGCACCATCCGCCACAGCACCACGACGGCCGCGATGAACGACGCGGCGACCGGAGCCGTCCAGGCGACCATGACGCCGACGGTCCCCACGCCGAACACGAACACGAGGCCGACCAGCAGCGGGCGCGCACCGGGCAGCAGCACGTTGTTGATCAGCGAGTAGGCGGTGACGCTGCCCAGGCCGCGGGTGCCACCGAGCGCCACCCGCGTTAGGGCCATGAGGCCGAGAAAGGGTGCGGCGATGCGCAGCAGCGTGACCGCCGTGTCGGCCTGCGCGGGGTCGGCGAAGCGGTCGGCGATCCAGGGGGCCGCCACGTACGTGGCGACCGAGCAGAGGACGCCGACGACCACCACCGGCAAGTGCGCCACGGCCATCAGCCGGCGCAGCTCGTCGCCCCGGCCAAGGGCGCGCAGCCGCGCCGCCGTGCGCACCAGCCCAGTGTCGGCGCCCAGCTCGGCGATCTCAGCGACGATGGTGAACAGCGCCACCACGACGAAGAACACGCCCGCCTCGGCAGCGCCCAGCGTCCGGGCGACGACGATCGTCAGCAGGAAGCCCGATGCTGCCGCGACGATGGAGCTGATCAGCCCGATCGCCCCGCCGCGCGCGAACTCACGCAGGTCGCGGCCGTGCCGCCGGCCGTCCACGGACTTCTGCTCAGACTGCGGCAATACCGCGGTCATCCATGCCTCCCACCTTCCCGCCGGCGGATCCACGTAGGACCAGTGCGCCCGCCACGAACACCAGGACCAGCTCGGTCTGGTCGAGTCCGTAGTAGAAGAGCATCAGAGATGCCATTACCTGCACCGCGTGCAACCAGAGCAGTGAATCCGGCCTGACGCCTCGGGTGTGCAACGCCAGCCACCATATCCAGGCGCAGAAGAACACGAGCCCGGGGAAGCCGTAGGAGAACATCAGGTGCCAGAACTCTCCCTGGGTACCGACGGAGACGACGAAGGTCTCGGACGGCCGCGGCGCCCCGTACCCCAGCACCGGAGAGTCGAGGGTCCGCACAAAGGTCTCGGCGTAGAGCCCGAGACGGTCGTTGTTGGTCGAGCTGTACTCCGTCCGGCTGTCGATGCCCGCCCCGACCCCCGACAAGAGGGCCGCGATACCGCCGATGACCATGAGGGCGATGACCATGGCCGGCCATCGGACATGTCCGCGGCGCAGGAAACGGATCGCCGTGTACAAGACGCCGGCCACGATCGCCAGGAACATCCCGCGGTTCAGCGTCGCGAACGCCGGGATCAGCGACGCCGCCATCAGGCCGACGAGCACCAGCCGCGTGAGCATGCGCGCCTGCGTGATGTAGAGGACCACGAAAGGGAAAAGGAGCGCGAAGTGCCCACCCCAGGAGTTGGTGTAGGGGAAGGGTGCGCGGGGCCGGTTGTAGGGCTTGGGCGCACCCCACGGCTGCTGAACTTCCGCGAACTGGGGATGCACGAGGGCCTGCACATAGTCATTGCTCTTGATCGCTTCGGGCAGGATCCGCTCGAACGGCGTCGTCAGCCCCACCTTGGGGAGCAGCACGCCGAGGAAACCGCCGATCACCACCCAGACCCAGAAGACGACCACCATGCCGAGCGCGCGGCGGATCGGGAGCCGCTTCAGGCTGCAGTTGTAGGCGTAGACGAACACGACGGTGGCGGACCCGTAGTTCATGAACTGGAACAGGAAGCCGACGCCGCGGCCGAAGGTGTCAATCTGCGTTCCTGCGGCGATCACCCACACCAGGAACATCACCCAGAGCCCGTACCTCGGTGGGACCCTGGTCCCGCCGCGCAGCATCAGGTGCAGCGCCATTACGGACGCGGCAATGGGCGCCGCGAACGCGCCGAGACCGAGCAGCCACCAGACCGGAAAGGCGATGAACAGCAGGCCCAGTGGCCAGGCGGGCAGGTCCTTGCGGGACGGCGTGGCCCGAGACGCCTCGCGCTCGCGGGAATCGGAGAGCAGCTGACGCCTAGGGCCCGGCACGGGCGTGGCCGAGCGCCGGGGCGCGGTCGTGACCACCCTTCTCGCCTCCCCCGGTGAACCCGGCCGTTCCCGCGTGGGGACGGCCCTCATGCCTCCCGGTAACCGCCCGGATTCTGTCCGTTCCCGACCAGCAAAACGGATAGGAAGCATACACTCGGAGCCGAGCCAAGGCCCCTGTGCTCCCGGGGATCGCGCGGCTCGGGGCCGTCGCGATCGGAGAGTGGAGAGTGGAGCAGTGGACAAACGTTGGTACCAGAGGCGGTCGGTGCTAGGCGGTACCGCCTTCGCCGCCGCCGGTATTACCGCGGGTGTCGCAGCGGAGACGCTGCTGTCCCCCAGCCCGTCCACGGCCGAGGCGGAGCAGAAGGGGCCCTGGACGTACGTCCCGCCGAACGGCTCCATCCAGAAGGCCATCGACAAGGGCGCCACCGCCATCCTGCTGGGGCACGGCGACTACAGACTCACCGAGCCCGTCGTCCCGGTGCGCGGCTGCACCATCCGCGGCGCCGGCCAGCGAACCCGGCTGCGCGCGACGCGCTCCATGGACGCGATGATCGCGATCGGCAGGGGCCGGTCGGTGGACGGAGTGGCCGTCTCCGATCTGGTGCTCGACTGCGCCGGTCAGGCCGGAATCGGGATCGACCTCGACATCACCGGCACCGGCAGGTTCTACAAGGGGGAACCGGACGCGGTCTGCCGGATCGACAACCTCGCCGTCTACCTGCCTGAGCTGGACGGCATCGCCTACCGGGGCAGCGACACCCAGGCGTGCGTGACCAGCCGGGTCCGGGTCCGCCAGGCGGGCCGGTACGGCTTCCGGGTGGAGGCACCCGACAGCTGGTGGATCGCATGCGAGGCCACGACGCGCCGGCAGACCGGGGCGAGCGCCGGATTCTACATTGGCCAGGCCATCGCCGGTTCGGACGGCATCGGCGGGGCCAACAACTTCTTCCAGGCATGCAAGGCGTGGTTCTGTCGCGACTACGGCTGGCACGTCAAGGGGACCCGCAACAAGTTCGTCGGCTGCGAGGCGCAGGACACCAGGAGCCACGGCTGGTCCATCGAGTACGACCAGAACGTGTTCACCGGATGCGTGGCCGACACCGCGAGCTCCCGCGACCTTGGCGCGAAGGCGAACGAGGCCGACGGGTTCTTCGTCGGCGCGGGTGAGCAGACCTCCCTGGTGGGCTGCCAGTCGTTCGACCGCAGGCCCGGTGGGCGTGGTGCGCAGCAGCGCTTCGGGTTCAACGTGCCGGCCGCCATGGCGGATCAGGGACGGCTCGTGGGCCAGACCGGCTGGGACAACGTCATGGGGCTCGTCAACCGCCGGTGACCGCACCCGGCCAGTCGCGGCACGGGTGGGCCGGTGGTCGGCGGGGCCTTCCCGCCTGTCTCCATTAAGCGCTTCGCCCTCAACGAGTCAAGGTATCTTTGATCAGACTCCGACGGGAGAGTCGACCGCGCACGGCGTGCACGGATAGTCGACGGCGGCGAGAGGAACACCCGGCTGATGGACTCCACTTCGAGGGCCGACTCCACGGAGCTGGCGGAGTACGCGGCCATGCTTCGACGGCGCTGGTGGGTGGTCGTCGCCGGCGCTCTACTGGGCCTCGCGATCGCCGTCGCGGGCCTGTTCCTGCTGCCTAAGTCATACGTGTCCACGGCCGTCGTCCAGGTGTCGTCCACCGACCCCGAGCGGCGCCAGAGCAGCAACAACAAGACCGACATCAATCTGGAGACCGAGGCGCAGCGGTTGCGCTCCACTGAAGTGACGTCTCTTGTCCAGAAACGGATCGGATCCAAGGACTCGCCGGTAAACCTCGGACGCCGGGTCCAGGTCAGCGTGCCGCCGAACTCGTCGGTCCTCGTCATCGAGTGGGCGGCACCGAGCGCGGCGAAGGCACGCGCGGGTGCGCAGGCGTTCGCCGAAGCGTACGTCCAGAACCGCAACAACAGAACGGTTCAGCGACTTCAGACCCAAGCGGCCGCACTGGAGAAGCAAATCAACGACGTCCGCACGAAGCTCGCGACCGCCGGCGCCACACAGCGCCGCGTGCTGGCCGGACAGATGACCGCCTTCAGCAACAAGCTCACGGACCTTCAGGTGGCCATGGCCAACGTGGACGGCGGTGAGATCATCACGAGCGCGTCACCGCCGCCGGGACCGGCCAGTCCCGACCCGGTCAAGTTCCTGCCGAGCGGCCTCGCCGGGGGCCTGCTGCTCGGCGTCGTCCTGGCAATCATGTACGACCGGGTCGACCGGCGAGTACGGGTCGCCGGGGACGTCGAGCGGGTCCTGGACCTTCCCGTCCTGCTGTCCATTCCGCAACGGCGCGGCAAGGAGGGGCTCGGGCTCCTCCCCGCGCGGAGCCGCAGCGGGCAGAATTTCCATGAGCTCGCACACGAGATGACCGCGACGCTCGGCCACGGCAACCACGTCATTTTGGTCACCGGCGCCGCGCCCGGCCCCGGCTCCAGCATCGTGTCGGTCAACCTCGCCGCCGCGCTCGCCCGCACCGGCTCGAACGTCCTGCTGGTATGCGCGAACCTCCAGTCTTCGCTGGCGTCCGACCTCCTCGGCCTACATCGCGGGGCGGGGTTGTCGGAACTGCTGCTCGGCCGGGTTGAGCTACGGGACGTCGTGCGCCGCAACCACGCGCTGCCGTCCCTCGCCACCATCATCCCCGGCGCCGACGCCGACCTCGCCGCCGAGATGCTGCAGCGCGAGCAGATGGCGCAGCTGATCGGCTCGCTGCGGGAGAAGGCCCGGTTCACCGTTATCGAGGCCCCCTCCACCGAACTCGGTGCCGACGCGCAGGCTCTCGCCGACCTCTCCGACGCCGCCCTCATCGTCGTGGAGACGCCGCGCACCAAGTACGCGCAGATCCGCGATGGTGTCCGCCGCATCCACCGGATGGGCGCGGCCGTGCTCGGTGCTGTCGTCCTGCCGAGGCAGGACGAGACGGCTGTGGCGGCGCCCCCTCCCGCTCTGCCCCGCGAACCACGCGACATGCCGTCCCGGCGGCGAGATGGCTCGGCCGGCCCCGCGACGCCCCCTTTGTCGCCACCCGACCCGAAGGCGCCGCGCCGCGCCGCGGCGCCTTCGGCCGCGCGTGAGTCCGGAGCTCGCCGCGAACCGGTCGGCGATCCTGAGGCTCCGCGCCACCGCAAGCACGCTCGACAACCCGTCCCGGACACGTCCGAGGGCGGTGCCCAGGACAAGCCGAACGACAAGACCATCACGCTAGGCGCGATCAACCTGGACGCGTTCGCGTCCTCCTCCGATGAGGACGCCGCTTCACCCGCCGCGGACACCCTGACCGACAAGACGGCGAGAAGGCTTAACCGCCCCTGATCTGGCAAGGTCCGGATCAGGGGCAGATCAGATGCCGCGTCCCCGGGTGTGCAGGGCGAGCAGGACGCGCTTCCCCGAGACGACGCCGGACGCCACCGCGAGCGCGAACGGGACGCGGCGCTCGGTCGGATTCGCCTTGAGAGCGCGGGCCGACCAGCGCAGCGCGTCCTTGCGGCGGCCGACCGTCGCGCACCCGAACGCGAGCTGCCCGTAGACTCGTCCGGCGGCCCCCGCCTCGGCGCCGATCTCGGGGTAGTGCTCCAGGAACCACTCCAGTGCGGCCACCTTCGTCTCCCACGCCTGCGCGTAGTACGACGTCAGCCCCCACAGGACCCGCACGTACGGCTCGTCCACGTTCACCACGGGGTGGCGGCGGGCGGCGCGCAGCGCCAGGTCCCAGTCCTCGCCCTGGCTGCCGGGGATCGTCTCGTCCACCATGCCGATCTCGATCAGCGGCTCCCGGCGCGCCACGTAGGTGGACGAGTGGACGCTCATCATCCGGTCGCGGATCAGGGCGTCGTAGGTGACGCGGCCGGTCCCCGCCAGCCGCGGCAGCTCCCGCCCGTCGAAGTCGATCAGGATGCCGGAGCTGCACAGCACCGCGTCCGGCTCGCCCTCCAGCGCCTTCACCTGCGCGGTGAGCTTGCCGGGCAGCCACTGGTCGTCGTCGTCGCAGAACGCCACGAGGTCGGTGTCCAGGTGGAGGATGCCGGAGTTGCGGGCGCCGGCGAGGCCCGGCTCCCGGGTGTTGGCGATGACCTCGACGCGGTCGCCGGCGAGCGAGGCGTCCGGCTCGGCCCGGTCGAAGACGACGACGGCGCGCAGCTCACCGTCGTAGTCCTGCGCGAGCACCGACTCCAGCGCGCGGCGCAGCAGCTCCGGCCGGTTGTGCGTGGGGAGCACGACTCCGACGGATGGTGGCATCGAGGGCCTGCCTTGTCATTGTGGAGTTGGGGGGCGTCCGGTCAGCGCGCGCCTGTGATCATGCCGGCGGCGACGGTGTTGTTGGTGGCCTCGTCGATCAGGATGAAGCCGCCGGTGAGGCGGTTGCGGCCGTAGTCGTCCACGAACAGCGGCTGCGTCACCCGCAGGGAGATGCGGCCGATCTCGTTCAGGCCGAGACCCTCCGCCTGCTCGTCGCGGTGCAGGGTGTTGACGTCCAGGCGGTAGTGCAGGTCCTTCACCATCGCCTTCGCCGTGCGGGTGGTGTGCTTGATGACCAGCTTCGACCGCGGGGTGAGGGTGCGGTCCGGGGTCATCCAGCAGACCATCGCGTCGATGTCCTGCGCGACCTCGGGACGGTTGTTCGGACGGGCGATCATGTCGCCGCGGGAGATGTCGATGTCGTCGGCGAGCCGGAGCGTCACCGACATCGGCGCGAACGCCTCGGCGACCGGCCCGCCCGGCCCGTCGATGTGGGTGATGGTCGTGGTCAGCCCGGACGGCAGGTGCACGACCTCGTCGCCCGGCTTGAGCACGCCGCCCGCGACCTGGCCCGCGTAGCCGCGGTAGTCGTGCAGGTCGGGGTCGGTGGACGCGTGCGGCCGGATCACGTACTGCACCGGGAACCGCACGTCGATCAGGTTGCGGTCGGAGGCGATGTGGACGTGCTCCAGGTGGTGCAGCAGGGACGACCCCTCGTACCACGGCATGTTCACGCTGCGCTCGACGACGTTGTCGCCGTGCAGCGCCGAGATCGGGATGAACGTCAGGTCCGTCACCTCCAGCTTGGAGGCGAAGGAGGTGAACTCGTCCACGATCTGCTCGTAGACGGCCCGGTCGTAGTCGACCAGGTCCATCTTGTTGATCGCCACGACGAGGTGCGGGACCTGCAGGAGCGTGGTGAGGAACGCGTGCCGCCGCGACTGCTCCAGGATGCCCTTCCGGGCGTCCACCAGGATGATCGCCAGGTCGGCGGTCGAGGCGCCCGTCACCATGTTGCGGGTGTACTGGATGTGCCCCGGCGTGTCGGCGATGATGAACTTGCGGCGCGGCGTCGCGAAGTACCGGTACGCCACGTCGATCGTGATGCCCTGCTCCCGCTCGGCCCGGAGACCGTCGGTCAGCAGCGCCAGGTTCGTGTACTCCTCGCCGCGCTCGGTGCTGGTGCGCTCCACCGACTCCAGCTGGTCCTCGAAGATCGACTTGGAGTCGAACAGCAGCCGGCCGATCAGCGTCGACTTGCCGTCGTCGACGCTGCCGGCGGTGGCGAACCGCAGGAGGTCCATCGTCTTGGCGGGCGTCTTCGCGGGCCCGGTCGCGGCCTGGTCCGTGCTGGCCATCAGAAGTAGCCCTCCTTCTTGCGGTCCTCCATCGCGGCCTCGCTGGTGCGGTCGTCGGCGCGGGTCTGGCCGCGCTCGGTGATCCGCGTCGCCGCGATCTCCTCGATCACCTCGTCCAGCGTCGCCGCGCCGGACTTCACCGCGCCCGTGCAGGACGCGTCGCCGACCGTCCGGTAGCGGACCGTGGCCTCGAACTCCGGCTCGTCGTCGGCGCGGTTGGCGTAGCCCGTCTCGGCGTCCAGGAGCAGCCCGTCGCGCTCGAACACGCGCCGGGTGTGCGCGAAGTAGATGGGCGGGAGTTCGAGCCGCTCGCGCCGGACGTAGTCCCAGATGTCCAGCTCGGTCCAGTTCGACAGGGGGAACACGCGGACGTGCTCGCCCTGGACGATCCTGGTGTTGAACAGGTTCCACAGCTCCGGGCGCTGGTTCTTCGGGTCCCACTGGCCGAACTCGTCGCGGAACGACACGACCCGCTCCTTGGCGCGGGCCTTCTCCTCGTCCCGGCGGGCGCCGCCGAACGCCGCGTCGAACTGGTTCTCCTCGATCGCGTCCAGCAGCGGCGTGATCTGGAGGCGGTTGCGGGACGCCCGGCGCCCCTTCTGCTCGGTGACCCGGCCGCTGTCGATCGCGTCCTGCACGGACGCGACGATCAGCCGGACGCCGAGTTCGGCGACCCGCCGGTCGCGGAACTCGATCACCTCGGGGAAGTTGTGGCCGGTGTCGACGTGCATCACCGGGAACGGGATCGGCGCCGGCCAGAACGCCTTCTGGGCGAGCCGCAGCATCACGATGCTGTCCTTGCCGCCCGAGAACAGCAGCACCGGCCGCTCGAACTCGGCCGCCACCTCCCGGAAGATATGGATCGACTCGGCTTCGAGCACGTCTAGCTGGGACAGCAGGTAATCGCAACGCTGCATGGTCTGGGGCTCTCTCCACGCTGTTCTGGCAGATGCAACCGGTGGCACGGGACGGGCACTTGCCTTCCCACCGGATCGAACGCCCGCCCGCCGGGAATCAGTCCCGCCCATGGGATGGACGGTCAGTCAGGCCGGCGATCGGGCAGGGCGCCGTTCACGATGCTCGGCGGGGGAACGGCCCCCCGCCGGGCAGCAGGTCCCGGATGCCGGTCAGCAGCGTCGACGCCGACATGGGATGGCACACCAGGATATCCGGGAGCCGGGGGTCCTCCCGGTTGTACTCCAGCGGCGACCCGTCGATCCGGGACGCGTGCGCCCCGGAGCCGAGCGCCACCGCCGCCGGGGCCGCGGAGTCCCACTCGTACTGGCCGCCCGCGTGCACGTACGCGTCGACCTCGCCGAGCAGCACCGCGGAGATCTTCGCCCCCGCGGACCCGATCGGCACCAGCTCGACGTCGAGGCTCACCTTCTCGGCGAGCCGCCGCACGAACTCGGGCGGGCGCGTCCGGCTCACCGCAATGCGCAGCTTGCCCGCGTCCGGTGCCGGGACGTGCAGGGGCACCTCGCGCGGCGGCGCGTCGCGCGCCGCACCCGGCCCGGCCGCGAGCGGGTCCGCGGCGCCCTCGTCCGCGCGGACGAGGGACGCGCCGCCGGTCGCGTCCGTGCGAAGCGTCAGGCCCTGCGCGGGCAGCGCCACCGCCCCCGCCGCGAGCCGGCCCGCGCCGCCCTCGCCGCGCTCCCAGAGCGCCACGTGGACGGCCCAGTCGCGGCGGCCCTCCTCGGAGAACTCCCGGGTGCCGTCGAGCGGGTCCACGATCCACACGCGGTCCGCCGTGAGCCGGTCCGCGTCGGCGGTGTTGCGGGTCGGGGCGCGGTCGTCGCCCTCCGCCCGCTTCCCGGCGGCCGACGACCGCCCCTCCTCCGACAGGACGGCGTCGCCGGGACAGCGCTCCGCGAGCGCCGCCATGAGGTACTCGTGCGCCCGCAGGTCGCCCGTGTCCTTGAGGACCCGCGCGTCCGCGAAGCCCACCTGGTCCCGCACGCCGAGCAGCAACCGGCCCGCCGTGGCGGCGAGCTCCGCCGCCAGCACGTGGTCGTCCGCCGCGCCCGCCCTGGTCATCCCTGCACCACATTCCCGACTCGATCGGTCAGCTCGGTCCACTTTCTCATGCGTACCCGACGGGACCGCGCGCCAGGGTCGCCGTCCCGCCCACCGGGCGGGCTAGTACGCGCCCGACCCCCGGACCACCGCCGACCAGGTCTTCCACATGATCTGCAGGTCCAGCGCCAGGGTCCAGTTGTCGACGTACCGCAGGTCGAGCCGCACCGACTCCTCCCACGACAGGTCGGAGCGCCCGCTCACCTGCCACAGGCCGGTCAGCCCGGGCTTCACGACCAGCCGCCGGTACACGTCGCCGCCGTACTGCGCGACCTCCTCCGGCAGCGGCGGGCGCGGGCCCACCAGCGACATCTCGCCGCGCAGGACGTTGAACAGCTGCGGCAGCTCGTCCAGGGAGTAGCGGCGCAGCCGGCGGCCGACCGCCGTCACCCGCGGATCCTCCCGGATCTTGAACAGCACGCCGTCGTTCTCGTTGGCGGACAGCAGCTCCAGCCGCCGCGCCTCCGCGTCCTGGACCATCGTGCGGAACTTCAGCACGGTGAACTCGCGTCCCCCGCGCCCGACCCGCGTCTGCCGGAACAGCACCGGGCCGTTCCCGGACAGCTTGATCAGCACCGCGATCAGCGCCATCAGCGGGCTCAGCAGCACGATCCCGGCGAGCGCCGCGACCCGGTCGACCAGCCCCTTCAGCACCTTGCGGCC
This sequence comes from Actinomadura sp. B10D3, assembly GCF_039871695.1. Lineage (NCBI taxonomy): Bacteria > Bacillati > Actinomycetota > Actinomycetes > Streptosporangiales > Thermomonosporaceae > Actinomadura > Actinomadura sp. B10D3. The sequence goes on along the minus strand of NZ_JBDPLY010000001.1, from coordinate 307,281 downwards.
GCCGTCCAGCTCCGGGTGCTCCACGTGCAGCAGCGGCAGGCCCGACACCGGCCGGATCGAGATCCGCGGGCCGGTCACGTCCATCAGCGCCGGCGCCACGACCAGCTCGACGTCGTTGCGCTCGATCTGCCACGCCAGCCGCCGCAGCGCCACCCCGTCCATCTCCGGGCACGCCAGCACCGCCACCGAGTCGGCGCCGATCCGCTCGGCGACCGCCGCGGCCTGGGCGAAGTCGCCCAGCACCGGCACGCCCTCCACCTCGGCGACCGCGTCGTCCCCCGACACCAGCGCCGGCGGCAGGCACACCGCGACGATGTCCATCCCGTGGTAGCGCTTCTTCTGCAGCAGCCGGATCAGGTCGGCCACCGACGTCCGGTGCCCGACGGCGACCACCCGGCGCATGCACTCGCCGTTCCAGCGCTTCTTGTGCAACCACTTGCGCAGCCGGTACCGCTCCACCAGGGCCAGGAAGGTCCCGAGCGGCAGCGCCATCACCACGTAGCCGCGCGCGACCTCGGTCTTGGTCGCGTACGCCACGATCGCGACCGCCGCCGTCAGGATGAACCCGGCGCGCAGCACACGGTGGAACTCCTCGTAGCCGACGCCCACGTACCGCGGCTGGTACGCCCGGCACAGCACCAGCGTCGGCACCCACACCACGGGCAGGACGACCGTCAGCGCCACGTACGGCGCGTTCAGCTCGGTCGGGACGCCCGGGAACCTCAGCACGAACGCGATCACGCCGGCCATCAGCATGCTGGCGAAGTCCAGGCACAGTGCGAGCCGCCGGTAGGATCCGCTCCAGCTCTGCGAGGACGCGCGTTTCTGCTCATGGCGAATCGATGACTCGGCCTGGACCTTGTCAACGACGGCCATAAACCACTCACCAATCCCCTGTAACACGCGCCCCGTCAGCGCGATTCACACCGAAGACGGCTGAAGGTCGCCTGAGGTTCACACGCATCCCGAACCTCGTCCGACGTGCATCCTACGACCGCTTTACCGTGGTCACGGGCAGAACGCGGTCATCCGCCCAACAGCGCATGCAAACGGGGCCGAACGCACACCTAAGCGGACGTATTGGTCGGGGGGTCCGGGGGGCGCCCCTCCAGATGAAACAGAGCCCGTCCGGTCTGTCCCTATACCGACCGGATTGAAGTTCGCGGCGGCCGGATCCGGTCACCCCACGTGGAAGACGTTCTGGGCCGCGCCCAGCCCGTCGGTCAGCAGCGCCTCCACCGCGTCCGCCGCCCGGTCCACCTCGAGGTCGAGGCTCTTGCGCTCCGCCGCGGAGAAGTCCTTCAGCACGAACGCCGCCGCGTCCATCCGCCCGGGCGGCCGGCCCACCCCGAACCGCACCCGCAGGTAGTCCTTCGCCCCGAGCGACCTGGTGATCGACCGCAGCCCGTTGTGGCCGTTGTCGCCGCCGCCCTGCTTCAGCCGCACCGCGCCGAACGGGATGTCCAGCTCGTCGTGGACGACGACCAGGCGCTCGACCGGGACCTTGTAGAAGTCCAGCAGCCCCTTCACCGGGCCGCCCGACTCGTTCATGAACGACCGCGGCTTCGCCAGCACCGCCCGCACGCCCGCGAGCCGCCCTTCCAGCACGTCCGCCCGCGCCCGGTGCGACTTGAACCTCCCCCCGGCCCGCGCCGCCAGGACGTCCAGCACCATGAAGCCCGCGTTGTGCCGGTTCTTCGCGTACGACGGCCCCGGGTTGCCGAGCCCCACGACCAGCCAGAGATCCGCGCTCACCCGTACTCCTCATAGCCGACGGCCCCCGCGGGTGCGCACACCCCGGGGGCCGTCGGCGGTCTTCGCCTACCCGCGAACCTACTCGGCGGACTCGTCCGCCTCGGCCGCCGGAGCCTCCTCCGGCGCCTCCGCGGCCTCGCCCTCGGGCGCCGCCTCCGTCTCGCCCGCGGACGCGGTCGCGTCCGCGATCTGCAGGATCAGCGCCTCGGCGTCGAGCATCAGCGTGGTGCCGGGCGGCATCTTCAGGTCGCCGGCCAGCACCTGCGTGCCGATCTCAAGGCCGTCGATGGGCAGGTCGACGGCCTGCGGGATGTGGGTCGCCTCGGCCTCCACCGACACCTGGACGACCTCCTGCTGCACGACCCCGCCCGCGACGACGTCGCCGACCAGGTTGACCGGAAGGTCCACGACGACCTTCTCGCCGCGCTTCACCAGCAGCAGGTCGACGTGCTCCAGGAACCCCTTGATCGGGTCGCGCTGCACGTCCTTCGGCAGGGCCAGCGAGGCGCCGTCCTCGAGCCCCTCGATGGTGAGCAGCACGTTCGGCGTCTTCAGCGCGAGCATCAGGTCGTGACCGGGCAGCGAGATGTGCTGCGGGTCGGTGCCGTGACCGTAGAGGACGGCGGGCACCTTGCCGGCCCGGCGGGTGCGCCGCGCGGCACCCTTACCGAACTCGGTGCGCGGCTCGGCGGCAATGCGTACCTCGGACACGGCGAAAACTCCTCAATGTTGCGATCCACGGCCGTCCGGCACTGGACGTCCGCTGCGGACAGAGCGAATCAGGCGATGCTCGATGCGTCAGGCGCCTCGAAGATTCGTTGCGTTGCCCGGGGAGTACGACCCCTGTCCCGACGCCGCACTGAACGACCCGGGGCATACGCGGATTCGACAAGCTTAGCGCATTCATGGCATTGCCCTGGGCCCCGGGGCGGCCTCCCGCGCCCGGGGCCCGGGGCGGCGCGACGCCGCCGGACCCGCCCGGCCCGCTAGCTGTGACCGCCGAAGAGGCTCGTCACCGAGCCGTCCGAGAACACCTCGTTGATCGCGCGGGCCACCAGCGGCGCGATGGACAGCACGGTCAGCTTGTCGAACTGCTTCTCCTCCGGGATCGGCAGCGTGTTGGTCAGCACCACCTCGGAGATCCGCGAGTTCTTCAGCCGGTCGACGGCAGGGCCGGACAGCACCCCGTGCGTTGCGGCCACCACGACCTTCGTGGCGCCGTGGTCGAACAGCGCGTCCGCCGCCTTCACGATCGTGCCGCCGGTGTCGATCATGTCGTCGACCACGACGCAGGTGCGGCCCTCGACCTCGCCCACGACGTCGAAGACCTTGACCTCGTTCGCCACGTCCGGGTCGCGCTTCTTGTGGATGATCGCCATCGGGACGCCGCCCAGCCGGTCGCTCCAGCGCTCGGTGACCCGCACCCGCCCGGCGTCCGGCGCGACGACCGTCACCTGGGAGGTGTCCAGCCGGCTCTCGAAGTGCTGCGCCAGCAGGTCGAGCGCGAACAGGTGGTCCACCGGGCCGTCGAAGAAGCCCTGGATCTGCGCGGTGTGCAGGTCGACCGCGATCAGCCGGTCCGCGCCCGCCGTGACGAACAGGTCCGCCATCAGCCGCGCCGAGATCGGCTCGCGGCCGCGGTGCTTCTTGTCCTGCCGCGCGTACCCGAAGAACGGCGCCACCACCGTGATGCGCTTCGCCGACGCGCGCTTGAGCGCGTCCACCATGATCAGCTGCTCCATGATCCACTGATTGATGGGAGCGGTGTGACTCTGGATCACGAAGGCGTCGGAGCCGCGGACCGACTCCAGGAACCGCACGAACGTCTCACCGTTCGCGAAGTCGTAGGCGGACGTCGGCGTCAGATCGACGTGGAGGTTGTCGGCTACTTCCCTGGCCAGGTCCGGGTGGGCTCGGCCGGTGAAGAGCATCAGCTTCTTCTGACCGCTCGCTTTGATCCCACTCACCTCTGACAACTCCCCCTCCATGGAACTGTGCCCTACTCATGGGGTGTCGTCCCCACTTCGCCCGCGCACCGCGAAGGTGTCCGGTGCACGGGTCGCTCTCTTGTCACGGAAGACGCCGCTGTCCTCCCCATCCCCGCATGGGCGCGGGGCAGTCATCATCGGGCGCCGGGCTACGGCGCGCCCTCCTCGCCGTCCCTCGCCCGGCGGGCCGCCTCCGCCGCAGGGGTCCCCGGCCGCTTGCGCTCGACCCAGCCCTCGACGTTGCGCTGCCGCGCCCTCGCGACGGCCATCGCCCCGGGCGGGACGTCCTGGACGATCACCGAGCCCGCCGCGGTGTAGGCGCCGTCGCCCACCGTCACGGGCGCCACGATCATGTTGTCGCTGCCGACCTTCACGTGGGACCCGATGACGCTGCGGTGCTTGCGGACACCGTCGTAGTTCACGAACACCGAGCTCGCGCCGATGTTGGAGCCCTCGCCGATCTCGGCGTCGCCCACGTACGTGAGGTGCGGCACCTTGGTGCCCTCGCCGATGTCGGCGTTCTTGGTCTCCACGTACGTGCCGATCTTCGCCTTGCGGGCCAGCCGCGTCCCCGGCCGCAGGTACGCGTACGGCCCGACCGACGCCTCCGGCCCGATCTCGGCCTCCACGCACACCGCGTTGATCACCGACGCGCCCGCGCCCACGACCGTGTCGGTCAGCGTGCACCCCGGCCCGACCCGGGCGCCCTCGCCCAGGTGCGTCCGGCCGTGCAGCTGCGTCCCCGGGTGGATCTCCGCGTCCGGCTCGGCGGTCACCCCGACGTCGATCCAGGTGGACGCCGGGTCGATGATCGTCACTCCGGCCCGCATGTGGGCCTCGGCGATCCGGTCGTTGAGCTGCCGGCGCGCCTGCGCCAGCTGGACCTTGTCGTTCACGCCCTGGGTCTCCACCCAGTCGGCGGCCAGGTGCGCGCCGGCCCGGTGGCCGTCCCCGCGCAGGATCGCCACGACGTCGGTGAGGTACTCCTCGCCCTTGGCGTTGTCGGTGGTCACCCGCTTCAGGGCGTCGGCCAGCAGCGCGCCGTCGAACGCGTACATGCCGACGTTGATCTCGTTGATCGCGCGCTGCTCCGCGGTGGCGTCCTTGTGCTCGACGATCGCCTCGACGCTGCCGTCCGCCGCGCGGACCATCCGCCCGTAGCCGGTCGCGTCCGGCATCTCGGTCGTCAGGACGGTCGCCGCGTTGCCCTCGTCCTCGTGGGCCCGGACGAGCGCGAGCAGCGTCTCGCCGCGCAGCAGCGGGTGGTCGCCGTTGGTGACCACGACCGTGCCGGTCAGCGCGCCGGTCTGCTCCAGCGCCATCCGGACGGCGTGGCCGGTGCCGCCCTGCCGTTCCTGGACGGCCGCCTCGGCGTCCGGCGCATGCTCGGCGAGATGCGCGACGACCTGCTCGCGCCGGTGCCCGACGACCACGACGAGCCGCTCGGGCTCCAGCTCGCGGGCGGCGGCCAGCACGTGGCCGAGCATGGAGCGCCCGCACAGCTCGTGCAGGACCTTGGAGGTACGGGACTTCATCCGGGTGCCCTCGCCCGCGGCGAGAACGATGACGGCGGCCGGGCGGCTCGCAGCACTCACAAGGAGGCTCCTCGGCATCGCGGACGGGATCGACGACGGACCCGCCCACCTGCGACATCGCACACGGCGGACCCGATACGGGCAGGATACCGCCCGTCCCGCTCCTGTCACCCCGCCGCCCACCCGGACCGGCATCCGCGTAAAGACCTGTCAGCTCCGGCGCAAGGACTCGAACCTTGTCTAAGGGCACCAAAAACCCTTGTGCTGCCGATTACACCACGCCGGATCGGAGTGGACGGACCCGCACAGAGCCGCGGACCGACCGGCCCCAACGATACCTACACCGGCGCCGGTGATCCCACCGCATTGCGGCGATGGCGCCGGGCCCGCGGCCGGACCGGACCACCGGGCGATTTGCCGCGATCGGCGTAGAACCGCCGTTATCGGGCAGCCCCTCCCCATACCGCGCCACGGCACCGTCGACGGCCGGCCGGCACGCGGACGTTCACCTCGCGCGGGGCGTTCACCCTGGTGAGAGGAACGTCACCGGGGGTCCGCAGGACGCCAGGTCAGGTGCCGGATACCTGAGAGATATGTGGCCATTGGGGCAGTTTCCCGCTGTTTAAACCGTTCGCTACTGGGCAACTTACGGATCCGTAGGTTACGGTAGCGTAGGTAAGGCTGCCTCGAGTCACAGGAAGTGGTGACGCATGACAACTGCTCCGACCATGGATCCTCCCCGCCCACAGCGGCGTCCCGAGCTCGCGCCCGAACAGCAGGGCAACGCCGAACGCGTGCTGGTCGCCGTGTTCACCGGCGTGCCCTTCCTGGCCCTGTTCGCGGCCGTACCGCTCGCCTGGGGCCGGTTCCTGGGCTGGACGGACGTCGTGCTCATGGCGGTCTTCTACGTGCTGTCCGCCGCGGGCATCACGGTCGGCTACCACCGGTACTTCACGCACGGGTCGTTCAAGGCCCGGCGCGGCCTGAAGATCTTCATGGCCCTGGCCGGGAGCCTGGCCATCGAGGGGCCGGTCATCACCTGGGTGGCCGACCACCGGCGGCACCACAAGCACTCGGACAAGGAGTTCGACCCGCACTCGCCGTGGCGGTTCGGCAACGACTGGAAGGCGCTGACGAAGGGGCTGGCCTGGGCGCACTACGGCTGGCTGTTCGACGCCAACCGGACGTCCAAGCAGCGGTTCGCCAAGGACCTGCTCAACGACCGCGACATCCGGCGCATCCATCTCGCGTTCCCCGGTCTCGTGGCGGTCTCGTTCCTGCTGCCCGCGGTGCTCGGCGGGCTCGTCACGATGTCGTGGACGGGCTTCCTGACCGCCCTCTTCTGGGCCGGCTTCGTGCGGATCACGCTCGTGCACCACGTGACGTGGTCGATCAACTCGATCTGCCACACCTTCGGCAAGGAGGAGTTCGAGGTCCGCGACAAGTCCCGGAACGTCTGGTGGCTGGCCATCCCGTCGCTGGGCGAGTCGTGGCACAACCTGCACCATTCGGACCCGACCTGCGCACGGCACGGCGTGCTCAAGGGCCAGATCGACATCAGCGCGCGCATCATCTGGGCGTTCGAGAAGATGGGCCTCGCCTACGACGTCCGGTGGCCGAACCGCGACAGGCTCGCCTCGAAGCGCACGAAGCAGGCGGCTTGACCGTCACAATTGATTCCGTGACAGAACCCGCTCCCAGGCCCCGCAGAAAGCGGATGACCGGCAAGGAACGACGCGAGCAGCTTCTCGACATCGGCCGGACGCTGTTCGCCGAGCGCGGGCTGGACGGGACCTCCGTGGAGGAGATCGCGTCGGCGGCCGGTGTCTCCAAGCCCGTGGTGTACGAGCACTTCGGCGGCAAGGAGGGCCTGTACGCGGTCGTCGTCGACCGGGAGTTCGAACGGCTGCTGCGGCTCGTGACGGACTCCCTCGACTCGGCGGTCCACTACCGGAGCAAGCTGGAGAAGGCCGCGCTGGCGCTCCTGGAGTACATCGAGGAGCATCCGGACGGGTTCCGGATCATCGTGCGCGACTCGCACGGCGGCACGGGCACCGGCAGCTACGCGAGCCTGCTGAGCGAGATCGCCGGTGAGGTCGAGTACATACTGGCCCAGGAGTTCGACCGGCACGGCTACGACGACAAGTTCGCGCCGCTGTACGCACAGAGCCTCGTCGGCATGGTGGCGCTCACGGGCCAGTGGTGGCTGGACGTGCGCAAGCCCCGCCGCGAGGACGTGGCCGCCCACATAGTGAACCTGGCATGGAACGGACTGTCCGGCCTGGAGCCGAAGCCGTCGCTGGACCCGCGCCGTCGCCGCAAGGAGATGGAGCGCCTGGAGAAGCGCGCCGAGAAGGCCGCGGCGAAGGCGGAGAAGGCCGAGGAGAAGGCGGCGGCGCGCGCCGTGCGGGCGCAGCGCAAGGCACGCCGCGACCTGGACGGCCTGGCCGACCCGTCAATGTGACGGCCGGCCGCAACCGGTGGCCGCCGGAGTTCGTCCGGGCGGCCACCGGCCAGGGGTCGCCGGTCTCGGGTCGCGAGTCCGGGCTTCACGGACGCCGCCCGTCCGTCCGGGTCGAGCACCGCAGGGGAACGAGTCGCCTTCCCCGGCGGGCGGGCGGCATCCCGTCTAGGTCTTCCGGGTCGCGATCACGAAGATCCGCCGGAAGGGGAACAGGGTCCCGTAGGGGGCGGCGGGATAGGCCCGCCTGAGCCGCTCGCGGTATTCGGCGAGGAACTCGTCGCCCTCCTCGGGATCGAGGGCGGTGAGGACGGGTCGCAGCGCGGTGCCCTTCACCCATTCGAGGACGGCGTCCTCGCCCTGGAGGACCTGCGTGTAGGTCGTCTCCCACGCGTCGACGTCGCAGCCGTGGCGGGCGAGGAGGCCGAGGTAGCCGGCCGGGTCGAGGACGGGCGCGTCCCGCTGGAGGGAGCCGAGCCTGCCGCGCCACCGCGCCGAGCGGCCGAGCTCGCGCAGCAGCGCGTGGCTGGGCGCGTCGAAGTTGCCGGGGACCTGGAAGGCGAGCCGCCCGCCGGGCGCGAGCGAGCCGGCCCACCGGGGCAGCAGCTCGGGGTGCTCGGGGACCCACTGCAGGACGGCGTTCGAGACGATGAGGTCCGCGGGCCGCTCGGGCTCCCACGTGGCGACGTCGGCGACCCGGAAACCGAGGCGACCGGGGATCTCGTGCGCGCGGGCGGCCGCGATCATCTCGGGTGAGGCGTCGAGGGCGTCGATGACCGCGTGCGGCCAGCGCGCCGCGAGGGAGGCGGTGAGCTCGCCGGACCCGCAGCCGAGGTCGGTGACCCGGGCGGGCGGCGGGCCGCCGAGCCGCCCGATCAACTCGGCGAAGGGCCGGGAGCGCTGGTCGCTGAAGATCCCGTACTGGACGGGATCCCACACGGCTCCACTTTGTCTCGACATCAAGAGACATGGTGCCGCACCCCCTATCTTGATGTCAAGAATCCCGGCCGGGCGGCGGCCGGACGGACGCCCGCGGACCCCTGTTTCTCGATATCAAGACAGGTAGGGTGTCGGCATGCGCGATGAGGTCGACAGGCTGGTCGAGGCGTGGAACACCGAGCGTCCGGACCTGGACGTCCGGCCGCTGCAGGTGCTGAGCCGCGTGTCCCGGCTGGCCCGCCATCTCGACCGCGCCCGCCGGGCCGTGTTCGCCGACCACGACCTGGAGTCGTGGGAGTTCGACGTGCTCACCGCGCTGCGCCGGGCGGGCGCCCCCTACCAGCTGAGCCCGGGGCGGCTGCTGAGGGCGACCCTCGTGACGTCCGGGACGATGACCAACCGCATCGACCGGCTGGCCGCGGCCGGGCTGGTGGAGCGGCACCCCGACCCGCTGGACAAGCGCGGCGTCCAGGTCCGGCTCACCGAGGCGGGCATGACCCGCGTCGACGCCGCGTTCGCCGACCTCCTGCGCCGTGAGCAGGCGATCCTGGAGACGCTCTCCCCCGACCAGCAGGCGGCCCTCGCCGGGCTCCTGCGCACCCTCCTGATCCCCTTCGACGAGTGACGGGCTCAGGGGGCGAGCGCGGCCTCCAGGGCGGCGGCCAGGCCGCAGAGGCGCTCCTCGCCGCCGGCCGGGCCCACCAGCTGGACGGACGCGGGCAGGTGCGAGCCCGGCAGGGGGACGGGCAGCGCGAACGCCGGAAGGCCGGCGACGTTGATCTGGCCGACCAGCGTGGTGAGGAGTAGATCGGACTCGTCGTCCTCGCCGGGTTCGGGGGCGACGCACGGCAGCACGGGCAGGGCGATCGCGGCGTGCCGGGCGAGGATCGCGTCCAGCTCGGCCCTGATCGCCGTCCGGACGCCGAGGGCCCAGCCGAGCCTCCCCGCGCGGGACACGTCGATCAGGTGCTGGAGGCGCCGCCCGATGCGCCCGCTCAGCTTCTCCGGGTCGGCGAGCAGCGGGGCGTTCTGCCGCGGCCCCTCGTCGCCGATGATGAACCCGTTGGCGGTCGCGGCGTCGGCGTAGTGCGCGGACGTCACGTCGGTGATGGGGCCGAGGCGGCGGAGCGCGTCGTCGACGGCGGCGTCGATCGCGGGGTCCACGCCGTCCACGCGCAGGCGCGCGACCGTCCACGACGGGTCGTACGGGACGGGTGCGAAGCCGGGTTCGAGCAGCCGCATGCCGAGGACGACGGCGGCGACGTCGCGCCCCATCGGCCCGACGACGTCCAGCGTCGGCGACAGCGGGTACACGCCGTCCAGGGGGACGCGCCCGTTCGTGGTCTTCAGCCCGGCGACGCCGCAGCACGCCGCGGGGATGCGGATCGACCCGGAGGTGTCGGTGCCGAACGCGACGTCGGCCTCACCGGTGGCGACGGCGACGGCGGAGCCGCTGGACGATCCGCCCGGCACGCGGGACGGGTCGCGGGGGTTCACCGGGGTGCCCGACCACGGGTTGACGCCGTCGGCGGCCAGGCACAGCTCGTTCAGGTTGGTCTTGCCCGCGATCCGGGCGCCCTGCGCGCGGGCGGAGGCGACGACGGGAGCGTCGGCGGCGGCCGGTGCGGCGCGTTCGGCGACGGCCCGGCAGCCCGCGGTGGTCGGCAGGCCGGCGACGTCGATGGCGTCCTTGACCGCGAGGCGGGGACCGTCGCCCGGCTCGCCGGTCTCGACGATCCAGGTCGTCACCCGAGGTCCTCGGCGAGCATCAGCCACTCCTCCTCGACCGCGGCGGCCTCGGCCTGGATCTCCTTGAGCCGCGCGTCCAGCTCCTGGAGCCGGGCGTAGTCGGTGGCATGCGCGGCGAGCTCCTCGTGCAGGGCGGCCTCCTGCCCGGCGAGCTTCTCCAGGCGGCGTTCGAGGCGGTCGAGCTCCTTGCGGGCCTTCCAGTCCTGGCCGCCCTTGGGCTTCGGCTTCGGCGGCGCCGGCTCGTCCCGGACGGCGGCGGGCTTGGGCGCGGTCCCGGCGGCACGGCGCTGGAGGTACTCGTCGACGCCGCCGGGCAGCAGCGACACGCGGCCGTCGCCGAGGAGCGCCACGACATGGTCGGTGATGCGCTCCAGGAAGTAGCGGTCGTGGCTGACGACGACGAGCGTCCCGGGCCAGCCGTCCAGGAGGTCCTCGACCTCGGTCAGGGTGTCGATGTCGAGGTCGTTCGTCGGCTCGTCCAGGAGGAGGACGTTGGGCTCGCCCATGAGGAGCCGGAGCAGCTGCAGGCGGCGGCGTTCGCCGCCGGACAGGTCGCCGACCGGCGTCCACTGCCGGTCGCCCGGGAAGCCGAGCCGTTCGAGGAGCTGGCTCGCCGTCCACTCGCGCTTGCCGACGGTGACGCGGCGGCGGATCTCCTCGACCGACTCCAGCACGCGCCGGGACGGGTCGAGCTCCTCCAGGTTCTGCGACAGGTGCGCGAGCTGGACGGTCTTGCCCTGCACGACCGTCCCGGAGACGGGCCGGACGGACCCCTCCAGCAGGCGCAGCAGCGTGCTCTTGCCGCTGCCGTTCACGCCGACGAGGCCGACCCGGTCCCCCGGGCCGAGCCGCCACGTCATGCGGGTGAACAGGTCGTGCCCGCCGAGCTCGACGGTCACGTCCTCCACGTCGTAGACGGTCTTGCCGAGCCGCGCGGTCGCGAAGCGGGTCAGCTCCACCGAGTCGCGCAGCGGCGGCTCGTCGGCGATGAGGGCCTGCGCGGCGTCCACCCGGAACTTGGGCTTGGAGGTGCGGGCCTGCGGGCCGCGGCGCAGCCACGCCAGCTCCTTGCGGAGCAGGTTCTGCCGCTTGGCCTCGGTGGCGGCGGCGATCCGGGCCCGCTCGGCCTTGGCCAGGACGTAGGCGGAGTAGCCGCCCTCGTAGCGCTCGACGCGGCCGTCGACGACCTCCCACGTCCGGTCGGTGACCTCGTCGAGGAACCAGCGGTCGTGGGTGACGACGAGCAGGGCCGCCCGGCGGCCCCTGAGGTGCCGGGCCAGCCAGTCGATCGCCTCGATGTCGAGGTGGTTGGTGGGCTCGTCCAGGAGCAGCAGGTCGGACTCGGGGACGAGCAGCCGCGCCAGCGCCACCCGGCGCCGCTCGCCGCCGGACATGCCGGCGAGCGGGGCGTCCAGGTCGAGGTCGGCGAGCAGCCCGGCGAGGATGTCGCGGACGCGGACGTCGCCCGCCCACTCGTGCTCGGCGCGGTCGCCCAGCACCACGGAGCGGACCGTCGCGCCGTCCGGGAACGCGTCGCGCTGGGTCAGGTGGCCGAGCCGGAGACCGCGGGCATGGGTGACGCGGCCGCCGTCGGGCTCGGTCTCGCGTGCAAGGACGGCCACGAGGGTGCTCTTGCCGCCGCCGTTGCGGCCGACGACGCCGACGCGGTCGCCCTCGTCGAGGCCGAGGGACACGCCGTCGAGCAGCGGCGACGGCCCGTAGGCCTTGGCGACGTTCTCAAGATTGATCAGATTCACGACGCTTCAAGCGTATTGCCTTCCCCGCGCCGCCCGCGCGGCCCCGCGCTCAGTACCCGGGCGGCGGCGGGCCGTGCTGACCGTGCTGGCCGTGCTGGCCCGGCGGGTAGGGCGAGCCGGGCGGATAGGGGGCGCCCGGCGGCCGGTACGCCGTCTCCCGCTTCGACCGGGTGGCGAGGACCACGACGACGACCACGAGGACCGCGGCGAGGACGATCCCGAGGAACAACACGATCAGAAGACCGAACGAAAGCATCCGCGTTCGCCTTATCGGGGAGGGGCCGGGGGCTCCTGGCGAGCCTACTGCCCGCCCGCGTCCCCGGACACGACCCTTTCGGGCGCGTTGCGGCGCAGCGCCCGGTCGCGGCGGAGGGCGAGCAGAACGAGCGTCACCATCATGAGGACCGCCACGACGCCCATCAGCCCGGACAGGTACGTCATCGCTCCACCTCGCCGGACGATTCGGTGCAGGAGGGAATCGCTGTCACGGGTAGGAGACGCCCGAGATGCGGCGGAAGTTCGCTTGTGTGACAGAAGCAGCTACCGCGGCGCTGTCATACGGGCGCTGTCATACGACCGTGGCGCCCGGGACGGGGCCGGACGCCCGCACGACCTGCTCGGCGACACCGGCGCCGTCCAGCGCGTCCGCGAGCTCGGCGGCGTCGTCGGCGCTCTCGGCCAGGAAGGCGCACGTGGGGCCGGAGCCGGAGACCACGGCGCCGATCGCGCCGAGGTCGCGCCCGGCGTCGATCGTGCGGCGCAGCGACGGGCGCAGCGACAGCGCGGCCGGCTGCAGGTCGTTGGTCAGCGCGGCGCCGAGGCCCTTGGCGTCGCCGGTGGCGAGCGCCGTCATGAGCTGCTCGGACACCTGCGGGAGGGTCGTCTCCTCCCCCGCCTCCGCGCGGAGCCGGTCGCACTCCCCGTACACGGCGGGCGTGGACAGGCCGCCGTCGGCGGTGGCGAACACCCAGTGGAAGGTCCCGCGGGCGAGGGCGGGGGTGAGGCGCTCGCCGCGCCCGACGCCGACGGCGGTGCCGCCGAGGACGGCGAACGGGACGTCGCTGCCGAGCTCCGCGCCCAGCTCCACCAGGTCGTCCCGGGTGAGGGCGGGCCGCTCCCGGTCGTCCCAGAGGCGAGCGCAGCCGACGAGCGCCGCGGCGGCGTCGGCGCTGCCGCCCGCCATGCCGCCGGCGACCGGGATCGCCTTGCGGATCCGCAGCCGCACGTCCGGCCGGACCCCGAGGCGCGCGGCGACGAGGCCCGCCGCGCGGGCGGCGAGGTTGTCGGGGCCGGCCGGGACACCGCCGACCGGTACCCGCGAGTGCGGGGCCGCCTGGACGCGCACCTCCAGGCCTCCCGCGGGTTCGACGGTCACCTCGTCGAACAGGGAGACGGCATGGAACACGTTGACGAGGTCGTGGTAGCCGTCATCGCGGAGCGGTCCCACGCCGAGCTGGAGGTTCACCTTGGCGGGGACGCGTACCGTCACTGCGTTCACTCGCGAAACCCTACGGGACCGTCAACCGCCGCTGGTGACGGGGAGGTTGCGCGGGTTGAAGTACGGGGTCGTCGCGAGCTCCCGGAGCGCGGAGGTGGCGTGCTTGTCGCCCACCACCGAGTAGGCGCGGCGCTTGTCGCGGGCGCTTTCGGCCTGCTCGTCGGAGTTGAAGTACACGACGGCCTTGACCTGCGGGTCCTGGAGCGTCTTGGCCGCCTCGCGGAGCCACTGGGCGCGGCGCATGCCGTAGGACTTCGGCACCCCGAACTCGCCGATCATGATGGGCTTGCGGCGCCCGCGGGCCCACTCCATGAACAGCTTCACGGCCTCCGACAGGTCGCGGTAGTCGTAGTCGCCGCCGGGCTGGGCGTCGGCGCAGATCCAGTCGACCTGGTCGTCGCCGGGGTAGTAGGAGCCGGCGTTCGCGCCGCTGAAGCCGCGGGCGGTGGGGCACCACACCCACGCCACGTTGTCGACCTTCTCCCGCTTGAAGATCTCCCGCAGGTGCTTCCACGCGGCGATGAAGTCGTCCGCCGAGTGGACGCGCCTGCCGTTGGACGACTTGTCCATGTCGCGCGACCATCGCAGGAAGACCGGCTTGCCGAGCGCCTTGACGGCCCGGGCGCGCCGCTCGATGAGCTCGTCGTGCTCGCCCTGGACGATCTCGCGGGTGTCGGCGCCCGCCCAGGTCAGCAGCAGGTAGCGGTTGCCGCCGGCGACGGACTTCTCCAGCGCGCCGGGGAAGTCGCTCTTCCAGCCGCGGTAGCTCTGCACGATGTCGAGCTGCCGGCCGAGCTGCCGCTCGAAGCCGGCGACCGGGGCCATGCCGGGCTTGCCGGCGTCCTTCCCGCTCGGTGAGCCGGAGGGCGAGCCGGAATCCGAGGGCGACTCCGAAGGCGTGTCCGAAGGCGAGTCCGAGGAGGACGCGGACGGGGACGGCGAGTCCGAGGGCAGGCCGGTGCCCTCCGGCGGCACCCAGGCCCCGAAGTAGGCGCCCTGCTCCGGCGGGACGGGCGCCACGCCCGCCCGCGCGGTCGTGGTGATCTTCGGCGCCGCGCCCGCGCCGTCCCCGCAGCTCGCGGCGACCGTCGCGATCATGCCGGCGGTCGCGAGCAGCGCCGTCGCCACGATCGGCATCCTGGCCCGCGTCGTCCGCGAACGCGCCTTCACATCGACCTCCGGCTCCGTGCTGATGACTGTGATCCCCCGAGACGCGACCGCTTCAGGGGGTGCGGGGGCGATCTCCCCGGCGTGAAGGACCATACTCGGCAATCCGGGCGAAGGCGGCCACGTCCAGCGCTTCTCCCCGGGCCCGCGGGTCGACCCCGGCGGCGCGCAGCGCCTCCTCGGCGGCGGGCGCGGACCCGGCCCACCCGGCGAGCGCCGCGCGCAGCGTCTTGCGGCGCTGCGCGAACGCGGCGTCGACCACGGCGAACACCTCGTCGCGGGACGCGGCGGTCGGCGGCGGGTCGCGGCGGGTGAACGCGACGAGCCCCGAGTCGACGTTCGGCGCGGGCCAGAACACGGCGCGGCCGACCGGCCCCGCCCGGCGGGCCGTCCCGTACCAGGCGAGCTTCACCGACGGCACCCCGTAGATCCGGCCGCCGGGCGCCGCGGTCATCCGGTCGGCGACCTCGGCCTGCACCATGACGAGCGCGGTCCGCAGCGACGGCACGACGGCCAGCAGGTGCAGGACGACCGGGACCGCGACGTTGTACGGCAGGTTCGCGACGAGCGCCGTCGGCGGCGGGCCCGGCACCTCGGTGATCCGCATCGCGTCGGCGTGCACGACCTCCAGCCGCGCGGCGAGCTCCGGCTCCCGTGCCGCGGCCGTGGCGGGCAGCTCGGCGGCGAGCGCCGGGTCGATCTCCACGGCGACGACGCGGCGCGCCTCCGGCAGCAGCGCCAGCGTGAGCGACCCCAGCCCGGGGCCCACCTCGATGACGACGTCGTCCGGGGCGAGGTCCGCGGCCCGGACGATCCGCCGCACCGTGTTGGCGTCGATGACGAAGTTCTGCCCGAGCGTCTTGGTCGGCCGGATGCCGAGCCGTGCGGCCAGCTCGCGCACGTCCGCCGGCCCGAGCAGCCCCCTGGTATCCCCCACGTCCTGATTGTCGCAGCTAGGAGAAGAGGAATTTCCCGCAGTTGGGCCACTGGCCCTGCCAGCGGCCGTTCACCTTGTTGTAGAGGAGCTGCGCCCGGTAGGTCTGCTCCCCCGCGCTGGCGTCCGACGGCCGGCCCTTGCCGCCGACGGACGACCACGTGGCCATGGAGAACTGGTAGAGGCCGTAGTACCCGGCCGGGTTCACGGCCTTCGGGTTGCCGCCGGACTCGCACTTGGCAAGCCCCGCCCAGTTCAGCCGCGCCGCCGCGCCGGTGCCCGCCGACTTCGGGCCGACCGCGAGGATCCGCGCGACCGGCTTGCGCTTCACCTTCTGCGCGATGACCTTCTTGACCTTCTTGCCCTTGCGGCGGACGTAGGCGACCCGCACGATCTTGATGCCGGCGCGGCCCTTGCGCAGTTCCTTCTCGCTCCAGGGCGGGACCGACGAGCTCTTCTTGCGGATCGTCGGCGCGGGCGTCTTCACGACCTTGGTCACCGGCGCGGACAGCAGCCGCATGATCTTGATCATGTTCCCGGCGGGCTGGTCGGCGGCCGGCTTGACCAGGTCGTGCGGCCCGAGCGCGATCTTCGCCTGCTCCAGGACCTGCCGGACGGTCGTGCCGGTCGTCATCGTCTCGGTCTTCTTCGCGTCGACCACGATCACGATCTTGCGCGGGGCGGGCGCGCTGGTGCGGGGCGCGTCGGCGACGGTCTTCGGGGACGCCGAGCCGCCGTCCCCGCCGCACGCCGCGGCCCCGGTCGCGAGCAGGCTCGCCGCGAGCAGGACGGGGACGGCACGGGGCACGGGTGCGCGACGCGCGGTTGTCCAAGGCACGGGGGGATCCTCCAGGGGGCCGGGCTCGGGGGCGCCCGTTCGACGGGCCAGACATTAGAGCCCCGCGCCCGTCCTCCGCCACCTCAACGCCCTCACGTACCCCTTCTGGGCGGCACGTCCCTTTTATCCCACTACGTCACCACGGGCCGAAGGCGCGCTCCCCGTTCGCCGCGATCGCGGTGCACAGCTCCGCCACGTCCACGCCCTTGATCTCCGCCATCGCCCGGACGGTGTGCGGGATCAGGTAGGAGGCGTTCGGCTTCCCGCGGTGCGGGATCGGGGTCAGGAACGGCGCGTCCGTCTCCACGAGGACGAGGTCGAGCGGCGCCGCGCGCAGCGCCTCCCGCAGCGGCTCGGCGTTCTTGAACGTGACGTTCCCGGCGAAGCTCATCAAATAGCCGTGCTCCGCGCAGGTTTGCGCCATCGCCGCGTCGCCGGAGAAGCAGTGGAAGACGACCGTGTCCGGCGCCCCCTCCTCGTCCAGGATCGCGAGCACGTCGTCGTGCGCCTCGCGGTCGTGGATGACCAGCGCCTTGCCCGTGCGCTTGGCGATCTCGATGTGCCCGCGGAACGACCGCCGCTGGTCGTCCTCGGGCGCCCAGTCGCGGTAGTAGTCCAGGCCCGTCTCGCCGATCGCGCGGACCTTCGGGTGCGCGGCGAGCAGCTCGACGTCGGTGAGCACGGCGTCGGAGATCCCCGTCGTCTCGTTGGGGTGGATCGCGACCGCCGCGTACACGTCGTCGAACTCGCCGGCGGCGTCCACGGCGAACCGGGAGGACGGCAGGTCGCAGCCGATCGTGACGATCCGCCCGATCCCGGCCGCCTTCGCCGACTTCAGCTGCTCGTCCACGGGCGTCTCGACGATGTCGAGATGGCAGTGGCTGTCGAAGACGTCGACGGGCAGGCGCTCGGGCAGCGGCGGGTAGGACCGCGAGGCCTGCCCGTCCCCGTCTCGGGTCACGGGTTCTCCAGCCTGGCGAGCTCCTCGTCCACCACGGACGCGTCGAGCTTCTTGAACAGCGGCGTCGGCTTGGCCAGCGGGACGCCCGGCTTGATCGGCATCGACTCCCAGCGCGCCTCGGTGGCGTAGTCGCCGGTGAGGACGCGGTAGTCGGGGCCGCCCTCCTCCGACACCGTCGTCAGGTCGGGCATGCCGCTCCACACGCCCTGCCCGCCGAGCATCTCGTAGACCTTCTGGGACGAGTTCGGCAGAAACGGCGTCAGCAGCGTCTTGGCGTCGTCGACCACCTGCAGCGCGGTGTGCAGGATCGACTTGACACGCTCCGGGTCATCCTTCAGCTTCCAGGGCGCCTGGTCGGACAGGTACTTGTTCGCGTCGCGGACGACGTCCAGCGCCTCGGTGATCGAGCTCTTGAACCGGGACCGGCCGAGCTCGGCGCCCACGGCCGCGAACGCGTTCCGGCTGCGCTCCATCAGCGCCCGGTCGGCGTCGGTGAGGTCGCCCGCCTCCGGGATCGCACCGTAGTTCTTCGCCGCCATGTTCACCGACCGGTTGACGAGGTTGCCCCACGCGGCGACCAGCTCGTCGTTGTTGCGGCGGACGAACTCGGCCCAGGTGAAGTCGGTGTCCTGGTTCTCCGGCCCGGCGACCGCGACGTAGTAGCGCAGCGCGTCGACGTCGTAGCGCCCCAGGAAGTCCTTCACGTAGATGACGACCTGGCGGGACGAGGAGAACTTGCGGCCCTCCATCGTCAGGAACTCCGACGACACGACCTCCGTCGGCACGTTCAGCGCGCCCAGCGAGCCGGGCGTGCCGCCCTTGTCGCCCTGGCCGCTGTAGCCGAGCAGCATCGCCGGCCAGATCTCGGCGTGGAAGACGATGTTGTCCTTGCCCATGAAGTAGTAGGACAGGGCCTCCGGGTCCTGCCACCAGGCGCGCCACGCCTCCGGGTCGCCGGACCGCCGCGCCCACTCCACCGACGCGGAGAAGTAGCCGACGACCGCGTCGAACCACACGTACAGCTTCTTGGCCGGGTTGTCGCGCCAGCCGTCCAGCGGGATCGGCACGCCCCAGTCGAGGTCGCGGCTGATCGCGCGGGGCTGCATGTCGTCCAGCAGGTTCAGCGCGAACTTCAGCACGTTCGGCCGCCATTGGCCCTGCTTGCCGCGCAGGTACCGGCCGAGGACCTCGGTGAACGCGGGCAGGTCGAGCATGAAGTGCTCGGTCTCCACGAACTTCGGCTTCTCGCCGTTGATCCGGGACACCGGGTTGATCAGGTCGACCGGGTCGAGCTGGTTGCCGCAGTTGTCGCACTGGTCGCCGCGCGCCCCGTCGTACCCGCAGATCGGGCAGGTGCCCTCGATGTAGCGGTCCGGGAGCGTGCGGCCGGTGGACGGCGAGATCGCGCCCATGGTCCTGGTCGGGAAGATGTAGCCGTTGTCGTAGAGGCCCTTGAAGATCTCCTGGACGACCGCGTAGTGGTTCAGCGTCGTCGTCCGGGTGAACAGGTCGTAGGACATCCCGAGGCCGTGCAGGTCCTCGGCGATCACCGAGCTGTACCGGTCGGCGAGCTCGCGGGCGGTCACGCCCTCCTTGTCGGCCTGCACCTGGATCGGCGTGCCGTGCTCGTCGGTGCCGCTGACCATCAGGACCTTGTTGCCCGCCATCCGCTGGTAGCGGCTGAACATGTCGGCGGGCAGCGCGAAACCGGAGACGTGCCCGATGTGACGGGGCCCGTTGGCGTACGGCCATGCGGGCGCGGTCAAGATATGACGGCTTGACGAGGACATGGAATCAAGGGTAGTCGCGTCACGGCGGCACCGGCACGCGAGTAGCCTGGCCCGCATGCCCCAGATCACGTCCGACGACGCCGCTGCGCGGACGGTGACCGGCGGCGAGCCGGACGGCGGGCCATCCCGGAGCCTTCTCGCGCGGGCCGCGCGCCGGGCGCGGCGGACCCGCCGGGTGGTGTGGCTGTCGCTGCTGGTCACGGCGGCGACGGTGCTCGCTCAGTGGACGGTCATGACGCCGCCCCTGTACTTCGACCCGTACTACGTGTGGCTCGCCGCCCGTGACTGGCCCGACATCCCGCTCACGCAGTGGCCGTTCGACGAGGTCCCCCACCAGGTCACCCGGATCGGGCTGGTGCTGCCCGCCCGGCTCGCCCAGGAGGTCCTCGGCGACGGCCAGGCCGCGTACTTCACCGTCGCCGCGCTCGGCGGCGTCGCGTTCTTCGTCGGGACGTACCTGGTCGTCCGCTCCCTGTTCGGCGACGTGGCGGGCGTCGCGTCCGCCGCGATCCTGCTCGTCCACCCGTTCTTCACGATGACCAACCCGTTCGGCCACGAGATCACCTGGTCGACCGGGGTGATGCTGCCGGACATGCCGGGCGCCGGGCTGTTCACGATCGGGATGGCCGGCCTCGTCGTCGCGAGCCGCAGGACCGGCCGGGCGCAGACCCGGATGCTGCTGGCCGCCGGGGTGCTCCTCGGCGCCTCGTTCCTCGTCCGGGAGTTCCTGGCGTTCCTGTTCCTCGCCATCCCCGCCTACCTGGCGCTGCTGCGGATCCCGTGGCGCCGCAACGTCACGGTCGGCGCTCCGATGCTCGCGATCCTCCTGCTGAACTTCCTCCACAACCAGATCGTCTGGGGCAGCCCGCTCGCCGGGCTCGTGTCGGCGGCCGAGCACGGCGGCCAGTCCCGCGACTACGTGACGCGCGCGCTCGCCGCCCGCTCCTTCCTGCGCGCGATGCACGACTGGAACCCGCTCGGCCTCGTCTTCACCGCCGCGCTGGCCCTCACGATCGTCGGCTGGGCCGTCACCCGCGACCGGCGGCTCGGGCTGTGCCTGGTGTGGTTCTTCACGCTCGCCGTCCCGCTGACGCTGTTCTCCGGCGTCCTCGACCCGAACAGCATCTCGCTGCGCGCGTGGCTCCAGCGGTACTGGTTCTCGGTCCTGCCCGCGCTGCTCGCCGGCGGGTCCGGCTCGCTCATCCTGATGTTCCGGATGCTGCCGCCCGGCCTCGTGTCCCGGCTGCGCCTGCGTACGGTCGCCGTGCCCGTCCTGGCGCTCGTGCTCGGCGGGACGTACGCGGTCGCCGCCGTCCGCGCCGTCCCCGACCTGCCGCGCGACAGGGCGTGGAACGAGCTGCGCGGCTACCTCGGCGACCACCGCGACATCACGCTGATCTGCGCCGACCGGCGGCTCGCGCAGACCCTCACCTTCTACACCCGCGACATGTGGGGGCGTCCCGTCTGGCGCGGCGAGATCCGCGACTTCCCGCACTACCTGGGGCAGGTCCCGCGCAACGCGACCGAGGGCCCGATGCTCTACACGCGCTGGCGCGGCATGGAGTCGCAGATCGGCGGCGGCTGGCGACCGTCCCCGGCCGAGGGCTGGACGCTGATGTGGCGATCGTCCGACGGGGTCTTGCAGCTCTGGAGGCCGCCCCTCTAAGGGCTAGCGGGTCCAGGCGACCCAGTCGCCCTCGACGGTGCGGCGGCTGTCGACGACCCTCCAGCCGGGCGGGGCGCCTTTCGGCCAGGACGCGGTGGCGGGCTTGTCCTTCGGCCACGCCAGGACGACCATGTCGACGTTCTGCGGCGGCGGGGTCCAGCGGGCGTCGAACACGCTGCCGTCGCTCCACCAGGCCCAGTAGTACTGCGACAGCCGGATCGTCCACCAGATGTTCCAGTCGACGGCGATGGAGCGCTGCTTCGTCAGGTCGACGCTGTCGCGGATGTCGGTGTGGGCGGTCTCGGCGCGCACGAGCGGCCGCGCGATCCGGTCGGTCGCGGTGGCGCACATGCCGACCGCGACCACGGCCAGCAGGCCGGCCAGCACCAGGGGCCCGTGGCGGCGCAGCCGGACGGCCGCCACCGACACGCCGAGCAGGACCAGGCCGGTCAGCGTGGCGTGCCAGAGCCTGAACGACGTCCAGTCCCAGGTCAGGAAGGCCGTCTCCGGGAAGTCGTACGCCGTGTAGGTGTACTGGGTGAGCAGGTCGCCCGCATACCACTGGACGACGCACGCCGCGACCACCGCGAGCAGGGCCGCCGCGCCCGCCGCCCACAGCGCCGTCCTGCGCGCGGCGGACATCAGGACGGCGACGCCGGCCATGAACAGCACCGGCGTGACGCAGGCGAGGTAGCGGCCGTACACGTAGTTGCCGATGCGGTACTCGACCGGCAGCGCCGCCGAGGTCGCGAACGCGATGCCGGCGACGAGCGCGAGGACGGCGAGCGCCAGCGCGCGCACCGGGCCGGGCCGGGCCGGGGCCGCGGCGGGCCGGACGGCGAGGAAGGCCACCGTGACGAGGCCGACGGCCGCGACGCCGCCGGTGGCGACGGCCTGGTACCAGACCTGGCCGGTGCCGAGCGACAGCATCCAGCCCCATCCGTCCAGGCTGGTGAGGCGCCGGACGACGTTGCCGCCGAGGTCGTTGTCGCCCTGCGGGTACATGTGCGGCAGCAGCGACCGGTTCAGCAGCATCCCGGCCGCCGTCGCGGCGGCGAGCGCGAGCGCGGCGCCGGACGAGGCGCGCCAGGACCGCCAGCGCAGGACCGGCGCGGCGCAGAGCAGGGCCGCGTGCACGACCAGCAGGATCGCGCCGCGGGTGTGGCAGGCGTAGGCGTACGCCACCAGCAGCGACGCGCCCGTCCCGGACAGCGCGAGCCGGAGCGACGCGCGGCGGCCCGCGGGCGGCGGGGCGTCCAGCCAGGAGTGGACGAGCAGCAGCCAGCCGACGAGGACGACCGGGAGGATCGCGTCCGTCAGGACGAACTCGGAGTAGAACAGCACGCACGGCAGCAGCGCGGTCACGTGCGCGAAGACGTACGACCAGCGCCGCCGCAGCCGGAACCGGCGCAGCAGCAGGTAGGCCAGCGGCAGCATCGCCGCGCTGACCAGCGCGTTGATGGCGAGCGCGGCGCGGTAGACGCCGATCGGGCCGGTCGCGAACCAGAACGCGGGCGTCAGCAGCAGCGGGTAGCCGCCCCGGTAGACGGTCCCGAACGACATGTCGGCGTCCGGGCCGCCGGTCATGACGCGGGCGGCGAACAGGTACCCGGACTCGTCCGGCGTCGCCACCGGCACCGTCTGCCCCGATCCGAGCCACAGCCGGATCGCGACCTGCGCGGCCCAGCCGAGCACGAACAGCCAGAACCAGCGGCGGCGGTCGGGCCGCGGCGGCGCGGTGCCGCGATCCGCCGGCGTGACCGGCGGCCGTGCGACGGCCGTGCCGCCGCCCCCGGTGGACGCGGCGTCCGGCGGGTGCGGGCTCATCGGCCCGCGGCGCGCCGGGCGCGGGCGGTCGGGTAACGGACATCCATCGACGGACAAGCCTGTCATAGTGCGTACGGGGCGCCGGGCCACGGCCTGGGAACGCTCGGCGACGGGGCGCGCCGGGTCAGCTCTCAGATGCGCGCTCGTCGCTCTCGGACGTCATGGCGGGGGCCTTGCCGTCCTCGCCGCCGCTGTCCGCCTTCCCGGTCTCCTCGGCCTTCTCCGCCTTCTCGGCCTTCTCGGCCTCGCCGCGGGCCACCTTGCGCACGGCGGCGTCCACGACGCCCGCGGCCTCCTCGGCCGCGTCGGTGAGCGGCGGGTGCTGGCGGCGGCGGATGCCGAGGATGCTGACGAACAGCGAGGCGAAGATGGCCTGGAAGCTCATCACGAGCGCGGTCGCGGCGGGGACGACGATGCGCAGGGAGTGCCGCGGGTCGAGCTCGCCGAAGCTGTTCACCCGCCAGTGCAGCAGCGACGCGACGAGGCCGGCGAGGCCGGCGACCGCGAGCAGGCCGCCGAGCAGCAGGCCGCGTTCCAGGCTCCACCAGTCGATGATCTTCTGGACCCGGCTGTCATGCGGCAGGAATCCCTCCTGCATCGCGTAGACCTTGGTGAGCAGCGCGAACAGCACCGCCTGGAAGCCGATCACCAGCGCGGCGGACGCGCCGACCAGCGTGTCGACGTCGAACGCGATCTCCCCGACGGTGACCGGGCCGGTGGACAGCGCGATCCCGGCGACCAGGCCGAGCGTCATGAAGACGAGGCCGGGGATGAGGAACAGCCAGCGCGGGCTGTAGAGCATGAGGAAGCGCAGGTGGCGCCAGCCGTCCCGCCAGGTGTTCAGGTGCGGGGCGCGGGTGCGGCCGTCCGGCGACAGGGTGGTCGGCACCTCGCGGATGTCGTAGCCCTGCAGGGTCGCCTTGACGACCATCTCGCTGGCGAACTCCATGCCGCCGGTCTGCAGGCCGAGCCGCAGGATGGCGTCCTTGTCGAAGGCGCGCAGCCCGCAGTGGAAGTCGCCGATCTTGCTGCCGAAGAACAGCCGCCCGACGAAGCTCAGCACCGGGTTGCCGAGGTAGCGGTGCAGCGGCGGCATGGCGCCGTCGGCGATACCGCCCTTGAACCGGTTGCCCATGACGAGGTCGGCGCCGTCGCGCAGCTCGTCCAGGAACGGGCCGAGGGTGGTGAAGTCGTAGGAGTCGTCGGCGTCGCCCATGGCGACGTACTTGCCGCGCGCGGCCCGGATGCCCCCCATCAGGGCGTTGCCGTAGCCCTTGTCGATCACCGGCACGACGCGTGCGCCCGCGTCCCTGGCCAGCTGCTGGCTGCCGTCGGTGCTGCCGTTGTCGGCGATGACCACCTCGCCGTCGATGCCCTTGTCCTCGAAGAAGCCGATGGTCTTGCGGACGCAGGTCTCGACCGTCTCGGCCTCGTTCAGACATGGCATCACTACGGAGAGTTCCACGCGATCTCCTTCGTTACCCCTGGTGACCGTCTGCGGTGTTGATTACTATCTCTGTTTTCCGCGGGGCGGCCCGTCGTCGTTCATGATGCCTGCCGAGGACGGGTAATGATGGCCGCTCTCGTCAAGAGCACCCGTATCGTGTTGCCCACTTGCAACCGAAAAACCCTCTCCGCCACGGTCGCGGGCGGCAGGCTAGGACGTCAAGCATACGGGCACAGCGGCCCGGAAGGGGTGGGCGGCTGTGACGCGTGCCGGAGAACGCAGTGCCACCGGACCGGGGGCCGGACACCGAAGGGGAGGTGCGGCAGTGGCGGGGGATACGCCGCGGGGCACCGCGCTCGACGATGCGGCACAGGGCGGCACGGCCCTGGCCACGGCGGGCGGAGCCGCCGCGAACGGGCCCGCTGCCGGGCCGACGATCGACACGCCCGGCGGGACGGCGACCGCGACGGATTCGGACACCGCCATTAAGGGCGGTCCGGAACCCGACTCTCCGACCGACCCGGAAACCGGGGACACGCCGGGCGGCGGGACCGCCGCCTCCGGCGGCCGGCGGCGCGCCCGCGGCCTCTGGACGCTCGCGCGCCGGCACCCGGCGTTCAGTGTGATCATTACCACAGCGGCACTGCTCCGGCTCGTGGCGATGCTCGGCTACCAGCCGGTGATGTTCTTCAACGACAGCTTCGACTACCTGAACGTCGCGATGGACCCGTACCCGCACCCGCTGCGGCCCGACGGGTACGCGTTCCTGCTCTTCCTGCTCAAGCCGTTCCACAGCTTCGCGCTCGTCGCCGCGCTGCAGCACCTCATGGGCCTCGGCATGGGCGTGATGATCTACGCGCTGCTGCGCCGCAGGTTCCGGCTGCCGGGCTGGGGCGCCGCGCTCGCGTCCGCGCCGGTCCTGCTGGACGCCTACCAGCTGCAGCTGGAGCACCTGGTGCTGTCGGACACGATGTTCACCTTCCTGGTGATGTGCGCGGTCACGCTGCTGCTGTGGGGCGACCGCCCCACCTGGAAGATCGCCGCGGCGGTCGGGCTGATCGTCGGGCTGGCGTGGCTGACCCGCTCGGTCGGGATGCCGGTGCTGCTCGGCGTGCTGGTGTACATGCTGATCCGGCGCAGCGGCTGGAAGCTGATGGCGGTGACGCTGGCGGCCTGCTCGCTGCCCGTGCTGGCCTACGCGGGCTGGTACAAGGCCGACAGCGACAAGTTCGCGATCACCGAGAGCAACGGGATCTTCCTGTACGCCCGGGTGTACAAGTTCGCCGACTGCCACCAGATGAAGGACCTGCCGGTCAGCGAGTACCCGCTGTGCACCGAGCCCGCGAACCGGCTGCCGAACTCGCAGGACGGCATCTGGAACCAGCGGTCCCCGTTCAACCGCTACACCGGCACGCGGTTCAGCCCGGAGAACAACAAGCTCGGCAACGACTTCGCGAAGCGGGCGATCATCTCGCAGCCCGTCGACTACCTGCAGGTGGTCGCGCACGACTTCTTCCGGGTGTTCCGGTGGGACCGGACGGTGTTCCCCGACGAGGCGACGTACTCCCAGTACGAGTTCCGCACGACGAGCAGGCCGCTGCCCGACTGGCACATGCCCCGCGGCGGGACGGCGTCCCAGGACGCGAAGGGCTACGAGCGCGGGGACGCGCGCACCCAGGTCGTGGAGCCGTTCGCCGGCGTCGCCCGCGGCTACCAGGACGTCTTCTACCTGCGCGGCACGATGATCGGCGCCATCCTGCTCGTCGGCCTGGCCGGGCTGGTCCCGCTGTGGCGCCGGTTCGGCGGGGCGGCGCTGCTGCCCTGGACGCTCGCGACCGGGCTGCTGCTGGCCCCGGCCGCGACCGCCGAGTTCGACTACCGGTACGTGCTGCCCGCCGTCCCGCTGGCGGCGCTGGCCGCGGGCATGGCGTTCACGCCCGAGGTCCGCGGCACGGTCGCCGGCTGGACGCGCCGCCTCCGCCGCCGTGGCGCCTCGACCCCGCAGGACGCGCAGGACGCGCAGACCACACAGGACGTGCAGACCGCACCGGCGTCCTAGGCGCTCCTACCAGGCGTGCATCCGGCGGAGGTGGAACACCATCGCCACATCGCTGCTGCTGCGGGCCTTCGGCACCTCGCCCTGCCTGCCGCGCACCGCGGACAGCGCCTTGATGTTCTCGCTCCCGCACTTGGGGCAGCACCGGCCCGTCCACGGCGTGGTGCAGGGCTGGCCGTCCCGCACGTAGATGACCGCCTCGTTGCCGTGCCCGTCACCGGAGTGCCGGACCTCGAACTCCTCGTTCCAGGTCGTCGCGCAGCTCAGGCACTCCAAGCTCCAGGCCTCGTGGCTCGTCCATGCATCCAGCACGGCATTCACCCCCTCGGCGGCCGCCTCACACGGTCCTGCCTCCATGGTGACCCCGTCGGCCCTGTTCCGCCACGCCCTCGGTCACCCGATGTGCTGTATGCCCTGAAAACACGCGGATGGACCGTTCCGATGTCGTGACTATTTCCTCGCCTGGACGACCGCGTCATAGACCGTTCGCTTCGGGATGCCGTTCTCCCGGGCGACCTCCGCGATCGCCTGCTTGCGGGGCGTTCCGGCCTCCTCGCGGGCGGCGACCGCCGCCGCCAGGTCGGCCGGGTCCGACAGCCCCGGCCGCTCCGGCGCGCCGCCGACGACCAGCGTGATCTCGCCGAGCACGCCGTCCCGCGCCCATTCGGCGAGGTCGCCGAACGTCCCCCGCCGGACCTCCTCGTAGGTCTTGGTCAGCTCGCGGCACACCGCCGCGGGGCGGTCGGCGCCGAACGCCTCCGCCATCGCGGCGAGGGTGGCCGGCAGCCGGCGCGGCGACTCGAAGAAGACCATCGTGCGGGGCTCGTCCGCCAGCGCGGCCAGGCGCCGGGCCCGCTCGCCCGGCTTGCGGGGCGGGAACCCCTCGAAGCAGAACCGGTCCGTCGGCAGGCCCGACACCGCCAGCGCGGTCGTGACGGCGGACGGCCCGGGCAGGACGGTGACCGGAACGCCCGCGGCGACCGCCGCGATGACGAGCCGGTACCCGGGGTCGGACACGCCCGGCATGCCCGCGTCGGTGATGACCAGGACGTCCCGTCCGGCCAGCAGGTCCTCCACCAGCCCGGCGGCCCGCGCACGCTCGTTCAGGTCGTTGTACGACACCACCCGGGCCGCGATGTCCACCCCGAGGTCGCCCGCGAGCCGCCGCAGCCGCCGCGTGTCCTCGGCCGCGATCACCGGCGCGTCCGCCAGCGCGGCCCGCAACCGCGCGGAGGCGTCCTCCGCCCGGCCGATGGGCGCCGCCGCCAGCAAGAGAGTCCCAGTCACACGGGTATCTTCCCAGCGGAGCGATCCCCGGGAACCCGGGCCTGCCCGGGATGCCGCCGCGGTCAGCACTTCGGCGCGCATCCCGGCGGCCGGGCGCCCGTACGATGGCGTGATGGCGACGACGGATCTGGCCTCGGCTCCCGCTTTCGCGTCGCGGCGGCGACCGCCCTCGCTCCGGGAGTGGCTCGCCCCCGCGATACCGGGGAGCCCGCTGCTGTCCTGGCTGGGCCCGCTGCTGGTCACGGCGATCGCCGGGTACCTGCGGTTCGACCGGCTGGGGTCGCCGAAGGCGGTCGTCTTCGACGAGACGTACTACGCCAAGGACGCGCTCGCCCTGCTGAAGTACGGCTGGGAGCACAACACCGTCGAGAACGCCGACAAGATGCTCATCGCCGACCCGGACGCGCACATCTGGGGAAGCGGGCCCGCGTTCGTCGCGCACCCGCCGTTCGGCAAGTGGATGATCGCGATCGGCGAGTGGATGTTCGGCGCGACGCCGTTCGGCTGGCGGTTCATGCCGGCGCTGATCGGGACGCTGTCGGTGCTGATCCTGTGCCGGGTCGCGCGCCGGATGACGGGGTCGACGCTGCTCGGCTGCGCGGCCGGGCTGCTGCTGGCGCTGGACGGCCTCGCCTTCGTGACGAGCCGGGCCGCGCTGCTGGACGTTTTCGTCATGTTCTGGGTGCTCGCCGGGTTCGCCTGCCTGGTGAACGACCGCGACCGGTCCCGCCGCGACCTCGCCGAGAAGATCGAGCGCGGGGACACCTCGGTGTACGGGCCGTTCCTCGCGCACGGCTGGCGCTGGGGCGCCGGGGTCTGCCTCGGCCTCGCCTGCGCGACCAAGTGGACGGGGATCTTCTACGTCGCCGCGTTCGGCCTGATGGTCGTGCTGTGGGACTACGGCGCCCGCCGGGCGGCCGGGGTGCGGGCGCCGTTCTCCGGGACGATGCTGCTGGAGGCCGTCCCGGCGTTCGTCCAGCTCGTCGTGGTGGGCCTGGTGACGTACCTGGCGACCTGGTGGGGATGGATCTTCAAGCCGGGCGGCTGGGGGCGCGGGAAGGCGTCCGACCACCTGCTGCTGCGCCCGTTCGAGGCCCTGCCGGACCTGTGGCGCTACCACTCGGAGATGCTCGGCTTCCACACCGGGCTGGACGCCAAGCACCCGTACCAGTCGTGGCCGTGGGACTGGCCGGTCCTGCGCCGTCCGGTCGCGTTCTTCTACACCGAGCCGAAGGGCGCGTGCGGCGGCGCGACCCGCTGCTCCCGCGAGATCCTCGGGATCGGGACGCCCGCGCTGTGGTGGGGCGCGCTGGTCGCGCTGGTCATCGTGGTGTTCATCTGGCTCATCCTGCGGGACTGGCGGGCCGGGGCGATCGTGCTCGGGTTCCTCGCGGGCTGGCTGTCCTGGTTCCCGTCGGCGTTCGCCGAGCGGACGATGTTCCTGTTCTACGCGACGCCGCTGATCCCGTTCATGGTGCTGGCGGTCGTCCTGGTGCTGGGGTACATGATCGGACCGGCCCCGGCGGGAATGGCGGGCGCGCACGCGACGCGTCCCGGCGAGAGCGGGTACGACGAGAGTTACGCCACCGCCGCCGACCTGCCCGAACGGGACGATGCGGGCGTGGGCCGCACGACGATGGCGCAGATACAGGGCGCCGGTCTGCGGCGGCTGGTCGGCGCCGCCGCCGCGGGCGCGTTCATGCTGGTGGTCCTGGCGAACTTCGCGTACTTCCACCCGATCCTGTCGGCGCAGACGCTCCCGTACGACGACTGGCACGAGCGGATCTGGTTCCAGTCCTGGGTCTAGGCGTCCCGGTCTAGGCGGTGGCGTTCGCGGTGACGGCCGCGGCCTTGACCGGACGCAGCGTCCGGCCGCCGAGCATGCACAGGAGCAGGGCGAGGACGCCGCCCGCGCCCGCGCCCACGAAGGCGCCGGGGACGCCCGCGAGGTCCTGCCCGATGCCGGAGACGAAGGAGCCCAGGGAGCTTCCCGCACCGACCGCCGCGGCGACCCATGCGAACGCCTCGGTGACGGTGCCGCTCGGCGCGAGCCGGTCGACGAGGCTGAAGCTGCACGCCAGGACGGGTGCGAGGAAGACGCCGGAGAGGAACGCCAGCGCCGACATGACGGGCAGGCCCGGCGCGAGGACGAGCGGTATGTAGCCGGCGGCGAGCGCGGCCAGCAGCCACGGCAGCCGGTGGTGCGGCTCGCCCGCCCACGAACGGGCGCCATAGACGATCCCGCCGGCGAGCGCGCCGCCCGCCATGCAAGCCAGTAGCAGCCCGGACGCGAGGTCGCGGCCCTGCTCCTCGGCGTAGGCGACGACGGCGACGGCGTAGACGCCGAGCGCGATGCCGGCGCAGGCGAGGGACAGCAGCAGGACGCGCAGCCCCGGGGAGCGCAGCGGGCCGGCCCAGTCGGAGGCGCGCGGCGCGCCCCGCCACCGGCGGGACGGCCCGGACAGCGCGACGACGAGCGTCCCGGCGATGCCGAGCGCGCCGGTGATCAGCAGTGCGGTCTCGGTGTTCACCACGGCGGCGGCGACGACGAGCAGCGGCCCGACGGTGAAGATGACCTCCTGGGCGGCGGCGTCCAGCGCGTAGGCGGCGTCGACCTCCGCGGGGCCGTCGAGGACGTCCGGCCAGAGGGCGCGCAGCCCGGCCTCCAGCGGCGGGGTGGCGAACCCCGCGGCGACCACGGCCGCGACCGACACCGGGAGCGGGTCGGCGCCCACGGCGGCGAGGAGGGCGAACCCGGCGGCGGCGGCGCAGGCGGACGACACCAGGACGCGCGGCTGCCCCACGTGGTCCATGACGCGGCCGAGGACGGGCTGCCCGGCGGCCGTCGCGAGCCCGAAGACGGCGGCGAGCGTCCCGGCGAGGGGGTAGCCGCCGTCGTCGGCCCGGATGTGCAGGACGACGGCGAGCATGCCCATGCCGTTCGGCAGCCGGCCGAGCAGGGTGCCGCCGAGCAGCCGGCCCGCGTAGGGCCGGCGGAGGAAGACGACGTAGCCGCGCATGTGTCCAGCCCCCGAGAATCCCCGTCATACGTATAACCCGTCCGGTCATACGTACCATTTCTCCCCCCTTCGGCTCTAGTCTGTTTTTGTCCTGATATCTGAGCAGGGAGGTGCGGGTGCCGGCCATCAGCCGTCCCACCAGCAAGGACGTGGCTCAGGAGGCCGGGGTCTCGCAGTCCACGGTCTCGCTCGTGCTGGGCGGCAAGTGGAGCGGCCGCGTCTCCCCCGCCACGGCCCGCAGCGTGCGCAGCGCCGCCGAGCGGCTCGGCTACCGGCCGAACCAGG
This sequence comes from Actinomadura sp. B10D3, assembly GCF_039871695.1. Taxonomy (NCBI): domain Bacteria; kingdom Bacillati; phylum Actinomycetota; class Actinomycetes; order Streptosporangiales; family Thermomonosporaceae; genus Actinomadura; species Actinomadura sp. B10D3. The sequence continues at coordinate 276,321 of NZ_JBDPLY010000001.1, read as the reverse complement.
CGGCCCGGAACCTGCGCCTGGGCACGACCCGGACGGTCCTGCTGATGGTCCCCACCCTGACCGCGCCGTTCTTCGGGCCCGTCTACACGGGCGCCGCGCGGGTCGCGGCCCGGCACGGCTTCGGGGTGGTGGTCTCCACCTGGCCGGACGGCGCGGCGGGGCCCGCCGACAGCCCGTTCGCGGCGCCGGACGAGGCGATCGACGGCATCCTCGCGTCCTCGATGGCCCCGGAGGCCCTCGCCGGGTTCCCCGGGACGCCCGCCGTGATGCTCGACAGCGGGCCCCTCGGCGACGTCCCCACCGTCGACTTCGGCGTCGCCGACGGGATGCGCGCGATCGCCGAGCACCTCGCCGGGCTCGGCCACCGCCGGATCGGGCACCTGGCCGCGGCCGTCGACCAGTGGACGTTCCACGCCCGCGCCGAGGCCCTCACCGCCGCCTTCGCGGACCTGCCCGGCGGTACGGTGACCCGCGCGGCCTGCGCGATCGACGTCGCCGCGGCGAAGGACGCCGCCGTCCGGCTGCTGGCGACCCCCGACCCGCCCACCGCGCTGGTGTGCGACGACGACCTGGTCGCGGCGGGCGCGTACAAGGCGGCGCGGGCGCTCGGCCTGGACGTGCCGTCCGAGCTGTCGGTCACCGGGTTCGACGACGTCCTGCTGGCGACGGCCCTGGAGCCCGAGCTGACGACCGTCCGGCTCCCGGCCGAGGAACTGGGCGCGGCGGGCATGACGGCGCTGCTGGAACTGCTCGCCGGACGCACTCCCGCCCCCCGCGTCCTGCCCGGCGACCTGGTCGTGCGGGGCTCGACGGCCTCCCCCCGCTACGACTGACCGGGCTTTCCCCAAAAAGCCGGGTATAAGGGGCGCATGGCATCCCATCCGTCCGAGACGGACATCGAGGGACGTCCGGAGAACCGGATCGGCGCCGCGCCCCCGAGGACCCGGGCCTGGCGCGGCGGCAAGATCGAGGCGGAGGGCTTTCCCGTCGCGGAGGTCAGCGACCACCTGGCCCGCCCGGACGCCGTCGTGTGGCTCGACCTGTGCGGCCCGGGGCACGACGACCTGCGCGTCATCAGCGACGAGCTGGGGCTCGACCCGGTCGCCGTCGAGGACGCGGTGTCCCGGCACGAGCGCGCGAAGCTCGACCGCTACGACGGCTACGGGTTCCTCAACGTGTACGTGCCGACGGTGCGCGGCGGCCGGCTGACCATGCACGAGGTGTCGGCGTTCGTCAGCGAGCGCGCGCTCGTCACGGTCCGGCAGGACACCGGGTTCGACGTGGACGAGCTGATCCGGCGCTGGGACGCGAGCCCGGACGCCGAAGGCGCCGACCGGACCGCCGCGTTCCTGCTCTACGGGGTGCTCGACATGGTCGTCGACCTGCAGATGGAGGCCGTGCAGGCGCTCGACGACGAGACCGACGAGGTCGAGGAGCTGGTCTTCGACGACGCGTTCCCGGTCAAGGAGATCCAGCGGCGCAGCTTCCTGCTGCGCAAGAACCTGGCCGCGCTGCGCCGGGTCGCGCTGCCGATGCGGGAGATCCTCAACACCCTGCTCCGCCGCGACCTGCGGCTCGTCCCGCCGCCGCTCGTGCCGTACTTCCAGGACGTCTACGACCACACGCTGCGCGTCGCGGAGTGGACGGACGGCCTGCGCGACCTCGTCGCCGACCTGCTCGACACCCGGCTGGCGCTCCAGGGCAACCGCATGAACGAGGTGATGAAGAAGGTCACCAGCTGGGCGGCGATCATCGCCGTGCCGACCGCGGTCACCGGGTTCTACGGGCAGAACATCCCGTATCCGGGGTTCTCGCAGCACTCCGGGTTCATCGTGAGCACGTCCATCATCGTCGTGTGCAGCGTCGGCCTCTACGTGATCTTCAAGCTCCGCGACTGGCTCTAGCCGCGGCGGCGTCCCAGTTCAGAGGCCAGGGATATCCGTCCGCATATCGATCATCTCCCGATATCCATATTGGACATGGCGTCGGCGGCTCTGGTCTCCTCTCCCGCATGACGAAACACGCCCCCCATATCCGGCGGCTCGGCACCGCCGCCCTCGCCCTGTCCACGCTGGCCGGAGTGGCCGGCTGCGGCGCCGGGTCCGGCACGTCCACCCGGAGCGCGGCGCCGCGGAGCAACACCTCGCAGGTGGCGGCGGCCCCCGACCCGGCGCAGGCCAAGGTCACCGAGCGGATCAGGCGGCTGGAGGCGATGCGGCACACGCGCATCGGCGCGTTCGCGATCGACAGCGGCACCGGGCGCACCGTCGGGCACCGGGCGGACGAGATCTTCCCGTTCGCCTCCACGTTCAAGGCGATGGCCTGCGGCGCGGTCCTGCGGAAGGCGCGCCAGAGCGCACCCGGCCTGCTCGACAAGGTCGTCCACTACACGAAGGACGACCTCGTCGAGTACTCCCCCGTCACCGAGAAGCACGTGGACACGGGCATGACGGTCGCCGACCTCTGCCACGCCGCCATCACCCAGAGCGACAACACCGCGGGGAACCTCGTGCTGAGGGAGATCGGCGGGCCCTCCGGCCTCACCGCGTTCCTGCGCACGCTCGGCGACCGCGTCAGCCGCAGCGACCGCTGGGAGACCGCGCTGAACGACTGGAGGCCGGGAGACAAGCGCGACACCACCGCGCCGCGCCCGTGGGCGAACGACCTGCGGGCGCTCACCGCCGGCGACGCGCTCGTCCCCGCCGACCGCCGCCGCCTCATCGGCTGGATGAAGGCCACGGTCACCGGGGACAAGCGGATCCGCGCCGGGCTGCCGAAGGGCTGGACGGTCGGCGACAAGACCGGCACCGCCGGCGTCTACGGCAACGCGAACGACATCGCGATCGCCTACCCGAAGACCGGCGCCCCGCTCGTCATCGTGATCACGACCACGCGGCCCGGCGCCGACGACGCGGCCGACGACGAATCGGTCGCCCGCACGGCCCGCATCCTCGCCGACGCGCTTCGCTGATCGCGTGGCCTCCCGACGCTGGGACGCCGGGAGGCCACGCGTGTCACAGCGCGCGGAGGAATGCGGCGGCGATGGGGGCGGCGGCCTCGGCGCCGGTGCCGCCGCCCTCGACGATGACGGCGAACGCGACGTCCTTGCGATAACCGATGAACCAGGCGTGCGTCGGCGGGTTCTCCCCCTCGCCGTACTCGGCGGTGCCGGTCTTGCCCGCCGTCCCGGACGGGAACCCGACCCCGGCCGCGGTCCCCTCGCTGACCACCGCCGGCATGAGCGCGTGCAGCGCGCTCTTCACGGCCGGCTCCAGCCTCTTCGGCTGCTCCGGCTTGCGGCCCCCGGCGTCGGCGGCCTGCGCGGCGAGCGAGGCGTCCACCAGGCGGGGCGAGCGCCAGGTGCCGTCCGCCGCGGCGGCGGCGACGCCCGCCATGTTCAGCGGGCTGGTCAGCACCCGGCCCTGGCCGAAGGACGCCGCCGCGAGCGCGGTGTCGTCCTTGGCGTCCGGAAACGCGGCGCGGACGGCGGGCAGGCCCGCGATGATCGGCGCGTTGAAGCCGAACTGGGACGCGACCTGGGCGAGCCGCTTCTCCCCCAGCTTGTCCACGGCGAGGCGCGCGAACGTCGTGTTGCAGGAATGCGCGAACGCCTCGCGGAGCGGGACCGTCCCGAAGTCCTCATGTTCGTAGTTGTGGAACGAGCGGCCGCCGATCGTCGTGGTGGCCGGGCAGCCGACCTTCGTGCCCGCGCCCATGCCGCCCGCGACGAGCGCCGCCGCCGTGACGACCTTGAACGTGGAGCCGGGCGGGTAGTGCCCCATCAGCGCGCGGTTGTAGCCGCCGGGCTTGTTGGCCACGGCGAGGATCTCCCCGGTGGACGGGCGCAGGGCCACCATGGACGCCGGCTTCTTCACGTCCGTGAGGGCCTTGCCCGCTGCGGCCTGCACCTTCGGGTCGATGGTCGTCTTCAGCGGCTTGCCCTCGGTGCCGCCGAACCGCTGCAGCGTCTTCACCGCCCTGCCCTGCGCGTCCACGATCTGGACGGCGAGGGCGGGCGTGCCGGCGAGGCGGCGCTCGTACTGCTTCTGCAGGCCGTCCGCGCCGGCCGGGTCGCCCGCGCGGTACGGGGCGCCGAGCTTCTGCGCCAGCTCGGCGGACGCGGGCCCGACCGGCCCGGCGATCTGCTGCGCGGACCCCGACGGCGACGCGCTCAGGTCGCTGCCGTCGGCGGCGAGGACGGCGGCGCGGTCCGGCCAGGCGCGGGCCGCGCGGAGCCGCTGCCCCTCCCGCAGGTCCGGGTGCATGATCTCCGGCGACCACCGGACGAGCCAGTCGCCGTCGCGCTCGACGAGCGGAAGCGCCCCCTGGAACCGCCACGTCCGGTCGCCGGCCAGTGTCAGCTCGGCGCTGTAGGCCCCGCCCGCCCTGCCGTCCTTCGTCCGGCCGACCGAGGCGACCGTGTAGCGCTGCCGGGTGACGCCGAGGTCGTCGCGCATGCGGGCGAGCCGCTGCTCGAAGTCGGCGGGCGGGCGGTCGGTCAGGGCCTTCATCGCGGCGGCGTCGCCGCCGCTCCAGGCCGCGAGGAACCGCCGCGCGGCGTCCTCCGGGTCGTCCCCGCGGCGCAGGAACCACACCGTCCCCGCCCCCACGATCACCACCGCCACCGCGATCGCGGCGGCGGCGAGCACACGGGATCGGCGCATCATCGGACTCCTTCCCCCTTCGATGGAGCCACAAGGACACCAGCCGTCGCCCGGAAAGTCCAAGATTGATATCGATTCAGACAGATATCCGAATTGCTATGATCGCTGGTCGTGAACCTGGTGGGGCATCTGCGATGCTTCGTCGTGGTCGCCGAAGAGCTGCACTTCGGCCGCGCGGCGGAGCGGCTCGGCATGGCCCAGCCGCCGCTGAGCCAGCGTATCCAGCGGCTGGAGAGGGAGCTCGGGGTGCGGCTGTTCGACCGGTCCAGCCGCCGGGTGCGGCTCACCGCGCCGGGCGGCCTGCTGCTGGAGGAGGCCCGTGACATCCTCGTCCGCGTGGACCGCGTCTACTCCGTCGCCGAGCGCGCCCGGCTCGGCGAGCTCGGCACCGTGCGCGCGGGCCTGCCGAGCGACCTCGCCGGCCCGATCGTCGCCGCGCTGATCGCCGCGTTCCGGGAGCGCCGCCCCGACCTGCGGCTCGACCTGCGCGAGACGGGAACGACGGAGCAGGTCCGGGCGCTGGCCGAGGGCGCGCTGGACGCCGGGGTGGTCCGGCACCCGTGCGACGCCCACGACCTGGAGCTCGGCCCGATGCTGGCGCAGCCCCTCGGCGTGCTGGTCCCGGCCGGGGGCGGCCTCGCCGCCGCCCCCGAGGTGCGCCTGGCCGACCTCGGCGGCCGGGCGCTCGTCGTGCCGCCGCGCGAGGAGGCTCCCGGCGCCCATGACGAGGTGCTCGCGGGGTGCCGCCGGCACGGCTACGCGCCCGCGTCCGTCCACGAGGCGCGGCATCCGGGGTTCGCGCTGGGGCTCGTCCTCGCCGGGACGGCGGTGGCGCTCGTCCCGCGCAGCGAGGACACGGCCGGGGTGGCGTGGCGGCCCCTCGCCGGCGAGCCGCTGGCGTGGCGGACGTCGTGCGTCTGGCGGCGGGCCCGCGATCCCGAGCACGCCCGCGCGATCGCCGACTTCACCGCCGTCGCGACCGCGGTGCTGCGCGACGAGGCCGGTATGACACCGCTGGACGGCGCGCCGGCGCGCCGAGTGGTGCCGCGTCCGTCGTCGGGGTTCCTCGCATGAGCGAAGCGAACCAGGGGGTGTGGGGGGCCGGCCCCCCACCGGCGGCCGGCATGAGGAAGATGGGCCGGGACGTGGCCGTGGACGTGGTGGGGCGGATCGAGGCGGAGTTCCGTGCCGCCGGGGTGACCGGGTTCCTGCACGTCGTGGACATGGACACCGGGCGGGAGGTCTCGGTCGGCGCCGACGAGCCGGTCGTGCTCGCGTCGGTGTTCAAGGTGCCGCTGCTCGTGGCGTTCCACCGGCAGGCCGCGCGGGGGCTCCTGGATCCGGCCGAGCAGGTCGTGCTGCGCCCGGACGACCGGACCGCCGGGCCGACCGGGGTGTCGGCGCTCCTGGACGAGGTGCGCATGTCGCTGCGCGACCTCACCTGCCTGATGATCACCGTCAGCGACAACGCCGCCGCCGACGTCATCATGGACCGGGTCGGCCGGGAGGCCGTCAACGCGACGGTCACCGAGCTCGGCCTGCGCGGGACCGTCATCGAGGTCGACGGCCGCGAGCTGCACGAGACGCTGCTCGCCGACGCCGGCGCGGGCAGCGTCGCGGAGGTGTGGGCGAGGCTCGACGATCCGGGCGTGCGGGGGCGGCTGCGCGCCCTCGACCCGCTGCGCACGAGCCGCAGCACCCCCCGCGACATGACGCGGATGCTGTCGATGGTCTGGCGGGACGAGGCCGCGCCTCCCGACGGCTGCGCGGCGATGCGGCGCCTGTTCGGCCTCCAGGTGTGGCCGCACCGCCTGTCGTCCGGGTTCCCCTACGACGACGTGGTGGTCAGCGGCAAGACCGGCACGCTGCCGACGCTCCGCAACGAGGTGGGCGCCGTCGAGTACCCCGACGGGGCGCGCTACGCGGTGGCGGTGTTCACCAGGTCGCTGCTCCCGATCGCCGTCCTCCCGGAGGCCGACGCCGTCATCGGCACCACGGCCCGCATCGCGGTGGAGTCGCTGCGCCGCCTGTGAACGCGGCGGGAGTGCGGACGACACAGCATGCGATCTGAAAACATAAGCTGTACCTCTCTTTTGGGCGTTCTTGGGGAGAGTTCGTTGCGGCTGCCGGAGCATCTGGATCTACTGCTCACCGACGAGCCGGTGCTCGACGTCTACTCGTACGGTCCGTGGCGCGTGCCGGACGGGCTGTTCGACGAGATCGCGACCCGGATCGACGGTCTGGCGGCCGACCCGCGGGCGGTGGAGCTGACCACCGACGAGCACAAGCTGCTGACGCTGCCGGCGTCGCTCGTCACCGCGGAGATCTTCGGGATGCTGGCGTTCCTGCCGGGCGGCGGCGCGATCAAGGCGGGCTCGTGGTCGCAGCTGCCCGAGCGGCTGCTGCACCGGCACCTGGTGAACCCGGGGCCGCTCAGCACCCGGATGACCCGCTGGGACGCGCCCGGCGGGCGGTGGCGCCCGCCGGTGGACTGGCTGATCGAGGCGCCCGACCGGGAGCTGGCGATCGAGCTGGCCCGCGACTGCCTGTCGGTGCTGGAGGGCATCGAGCCGCTGGAGGAGCGCCGCAAGGCGCTACTGCGGCTGTACGACGACCCGCCGGCGTGCGACGTGAACCTGCCCAAGATGGAGCTGCGCGAGCACTGGCACACGCACGCGGGCGACGACATCGTCACCGCGGTGCCCGAGCTGCTCGGGCCCGTCGGGTACCTGGAGTGGGTGTGCGCGGGCCTGCTCGCGTCGTACGAGCGGCTGTCGGAGGCGGCGCCGCGCGACGAGAGCATCGAGGTCCACCTGATCCAGCTGCTCCTGCAGGGGAGCATGGAGGAGGTCCCGGCGGAGCTGGCGGTCGCGCTGGGCGAGGACCGGTACCGCGAGCTCCAGCAGCGGTTCCCCGTGGAGCGCCGCGGGTTCAAGGCGGGCGCGTGGCAGGAGCGGACGCGGGCGTGGCTCGTCCGGGCGCTGGTCGCGGGAGCCGCCGACGCGTGCCGCGGCTGGCTGGACATGGCGATGCGGTTCATCGCGGTCGTCCAGGGCCTGCCGGGCGACCCGTGGTTCCCGAAGTCGGAGTGGATCCCGGTCGGCCAGTTCCAGACGGACCTGCGCCGCCTGTACGCGCCGCGCCGCCGCGTCGTCAACCCGCTCACCGAGACGCTGCGGAGCCTGCCCGCGGAGGCGGACGGCGCGGCCGCGGGCGCGGCGGGCGGGCGTCCGGAGATGGCCACGTCGCTGGTCGGGCAGCCGGAGGTGTCGGCGGCGCTGGACGAGCTGACCCGCGGCAGCGAGCCCGTCCGGCTGCTGCTCTGCGGGCCCGACGGCACCGGCAAGCGGGACGCCGCGCAGGAGCTGGGCAAGGCGCTGGCGCTCGGCCGCGACCCGCACTGGATCACCGAGAACCTGTTCGCCGGGCAGCGGCTGTCGGACGCCGTCGCCCGGCTGCACGCCGACGCCCGCGACTGCGCCGGCGAGCGGCTGCTCATCATCGAGGGCCTGGACGGGATCGTCACCGACCCCGGCAACGGCGAGGCGCTGGCCGCCGAGCTGCACCGGCTGCTCGCCGTCCACCCGGACCTGAACCTGGTCGCGCTGTGCGACGCGGGCGGCGAGGACCGGATCCGCGATATCAACCCCGTGCTGCCGCAGCGGTTCCGGATCGCGCGGACCCGGCCGTTCACCGCGGCCGGCCACGCCGAGCTGTTCCGCCGCGCGCTGGAGGCCCGCGGGGCGCGCGGGACCCGGCCGGCCGTGGAGGCGGCGGGCGCGCTCCTGGCGGCGACGCCGCCGGTGCAGACGCTGCGCAACGCCCGGCTGGCGCCGCACCTGGCCGACCTCACGGTCGCGGCGGCCCGCGCCCGGACCGCGCCCGGCGAGGAGCTGGTCGTCCGCAAGCAGGACATCCCCGACACGCTGGACACCGCGCAGGCGCCCGGGAACCCGCTGGCGGAGCTGCGCGACCTCACCGGGCTCGACACCGTCAAGCACGAGATCGCGCTGCTGGTCGCCGGGACGCACGCGGCGCGGCTGCGCAGCGAGAACGGGCTCCAGATCACCCCGCCGACGCGGCACATGGTGTTCACCGGCAACCCGGGGACCGGCAAGACGATGGTGGCCCGGCTGCTCGGCCGCATCTACAAGCGGCTCGGCGTGCTGTCGTCCGGGCATCTGGTGGAGGCGTCCCGCGCCCACCTGGTCGGCGAGTACATCGGACAGACCGCGCCCCGGACGCGCCGGCTGGTCGAGCGCGCGATCGGCGGCGTGCTGTTCATCGACGAGGCGTACACGCTGACGCAGTCGCCGCTGAAGGGCGACTACGGGCACGAGGCGATCGCCGAGCTGGTCAAGCTGATGGAGGACCACCGCGACGACCTGGTCGTGATCGTCGCCGGCTACCAGCAGGAGATGGCCGAGTTCCTCTCCGCCAACCCGGGCCTGGACTCGCGCTTCCCCAAGCAGATCCACTTCCCGGACTACACCGACGACGAGCTGATCACCGTGTTCGGGCAGCTCGCCGCCGCCGACGGGTTCGAGCTGGCGCCCGGCACCGCCGACGTGCTGCGGACGATGCTGCGCCGCGCGCCCCGCGGCCCGTCGTTCGGCAACGGCCGCCTGATGCGCAACATGCTGGACGTCGCCGTCGCGAACCAGGCCGACCGGGTCGCGTCCGCCGCCGTGTCGTTCAGGAAGGACGGGCCGGCGGGGAAGGGTGCGGCCGGCAAGGACGGGGAGCCGGTCAGGACGCCCAGCAGGAAGGAGCTGGTCACCCTGACGGCCGACGACCTGCCGCCGCTCCTCGACCACCCCGAGGAGTTCTTCGGCCTCTACCTCTGACCGAAGGCTTCACCTGGGGGGCGTCGTCCCTCACCGGGGATCGAGCCGCTCGGCGGCGTCGAAGAGCAGGCTCTCGGCGCCGCGCCGGGCGACGAGCTGCGCCCCGACGGGCAGGCCGCCCACGGTCCCGGCGGGGACGGTCAGCGCGGGCAGGCCGAGCACGTTCCACGCGGACGTGAGGCTGACCATCAGCGGGGTGAGGGGGCCGAGCCCGACCTCGGTGGCGCCGATCTTCGGGGCGGTGATCGGCATGGTGGGCATGGCCAGCAGGTCGTAGCGGTCGAGCAGCGCGTCGACCTCCCGCGCGTACCGGTCCCGCTCGCGCAGCGCCCGGACGAGCCGCCAGCCGGGCATCCGGGCGGCCTCCTCCAGGCGCCCGAGCGTCTCCGGCCGGTACAGTCCGGGCGCCTCGGCCATCCGTTCGGCGTGCACGTCGGCCGCCTCGCCGAACTCGATCGGGAGGAACACCTGCCGGATCCCGGCGAAGTCGACCCGCTCGGCGGGCGCGTCCGGGAACAGCGCCCGGACGGTCCGCTCCACCTCGGGGTCGCAGGCGGGCGGATCGATCCAGGCGATCCGCCCGCGCGGCGCGGCCGCGTCCACGGGCGCGGGGTCGGCCTCCGCGGGACCGGTCAGGGCGCGGTAGGCGGTGCGGCAGTCGGCGGCGGTGCCGGCGAGGACGCCCACGTGGTCCAGCGAGCGCGACAGCGGGAACACCCCGTCGGCGGGGAGCGCGCCGTACGCGGGCTTGAACCCGGCGATCCCGCAGAACGCCGACGGGATGCGCACCGACCCGCCGGTGTCGGTGCCCAGCGCGAGCGGGACCACGCCGGTGGCGACGGCGACCGCGCTGCCGCTGCTGGACCCGCCCGACATCCGCTCCCGGTCGTGCGGGTTGCGCACCGGGCCGTTCACCGACACGTCGCCGGTGCCGCCGAATGCGAACTCCTGCGTACTGGTCTTCCCGACGATGACGGCGCCCGCGTCGCGGAGCATCGTCACGCATGCGGCGTCGGCATCGGCGACATGGTCGGCGTAGTGCGCCGAGCCCATCCCGGTGGGCAGGCCCGCGACGTCGATGATGTCCTTCACGGCGACGGGGACGCCGTGCAGCGGGCCCCGGTCGATGCCGGACGCCCGCTCCTCGTCCGCCCACGCGGCGGCCGCGCCGGCGCCCTCCGGGTCCAGGGTCACGAAGGCGTTCAGGCCGGGGTCGACGGACTCCAGGGCGCGTGCGGCCAGTTCCCGCGCCGACACCCGTCCCGAACGCAGGTCGCGGCCGATGCCGGCCAGCGTCCGTCCGGAGAAGAACCCGCCCATTCCGCCTCCTTGCCTGTCACCTGTACCGATCTGCGTAGCATGGCAGACCGGACGCGCCCGGGGCCGCCGGATGCCGGGGCCTTCCGCCGGTCGCTCCGCGTCGCCCACTCGTCGCCCTGCGTCGACCTTTCGTCGCAGCCCGCGCGCCGTTCGCCGACCGCCGGCCCTGAGCGGTGAACCTACGCGCCGGTACGAGGCAGGCTTCAACGCACCGAGGGGAGACGCCGGCGCCGGTTCGCTGGGGGGCGGGGCGGAGGTCCGCCGATCAGCGGCGCGATCACCGCCCCTGTAACCGGCCGGCGTCCGCATCCAGGGTGGGGGAACGAGGCCACGGCCGGGCGCCGTGGCCTCGTTCGTGTGCGGGGGTGTGCGCGGTGTCCGGGCGCGCGGGACGTTCGGCCCTGGCCCGGCGCGCGTACCGATGATGGGCTCGCCGTGACGGTTCAGGACGCCGGTTCGGGGGACGTGATTCCCCCAGGGCGGTACGAGCACCGGAGGGACGCGCCATGGCCGAGTCCGTCGCCATGACCGACGACGACGTGAGGGAGATCGACGCATACTGGAGAGCCGCCAACTACCTGTCCGTGGGGCAGATCTACCTGCTCGACAACCCGCTGCTGCGCGAGCCGCTCGCCCGGGACCACATCAAGCCGCGGCTGCTCGGGCACTGGGGCACCTCGCCGGGCCTCAACTTCTGCTACGCGCATCTGAACCGCGCGATCCGCGCCCGCGACCTGGACATGATCTACATCATGGGCCCGGGGCACGGCGGACCCGCGGCGGTCGCGAACGCGTGGCTGGAGGGCACCTACAGCGAGGTGTACCCGGACGTCTCGCAGGACGCCGCGGGGATGCGCCGGCTGTTCCGGCAGTTCTCCTTCCCCGGCGGCGTGCCGAGCCACGTGGCGCCGGAGACCCCCGGCTCCATCCACGAGGGCGGTGAGCTGGGGTACTCGCTCGCCCACGCGTACGGGGCGGCGTTCGACAACCCCGGCCTGGTCGTCGCCTGCATCGTCGGGGACGGCGAGGCCGAGACCGGGCCGCTCGCGGCGAGCTGGCACTCCACCAAGTTCCTCGACCCGGTGAAGGACGGGGCCGTCCTGCCGATCCTGCACCTGAACGGCTACAAGATCGCGAACCCGACGGTGCTGGCGCGGATCCCCGAGGAGGAGCTGGTGCAGCTGCTCGACGGGTACGGGTACCGGCCGTTCCTCGTGAGCGGGGACGAGCCGGCGTCCATGCACCGCAAGATGGCCGCCGCGCTCGGCCAGGCGCTCGACGAGATCGCCGACATCCAGCACGGCGCCCGCGCGGGCCGGGTCTCCGCCCGGCGCCGCTGGCCCATGATCGTCCTGCGGTCCCCCAAGGGCTGGACGGGCCCGAAGGAGGTCGACGGCCGCCCGGTCGAGAACACGTGGCGCTCCCACCAGGTGCCGCTCGGCGGCGTCCGCGACGACCCCGGGCATCTCGCGCATCTGGAGGAGTGGCTGCGCTCCTACCGCCCGGACGAGCTGTTCGACGAGGACGGCCGCCCGGTGGCCGCGCTGCGGGCCCTCGCGCCCGAGGGCGAGCGGCGGATGAGCGCCAACCCGCACGCCAACGGCGGGCTGCTGCTGAAGCCGCTGGCGCTGCCCGACTTCCGCGACTACGCCGTCCCGGTCGACAAGCCCGGCACCACGACCTCCGAAGCCACCCGGACGTTCGGGACGTTCCTGCGCGACGTCGTCCGGGCCAACCCGTCCAACTTCCGGATCATGGGCGCGGACGAGACCGCGTCCAACCGGCTCGGCGACGTGTTCGAGGCGACCGACCGCGTCTTCCAGGGCGAGCGGCTCCCGACCGACGAGCACCAGGGGCCGTCCGGCCAGGTCATGGAGGTGCTGAGCGAGCACCTGTGCCAGGGATGGCTGGAGGGCTACCTCCTCACCGGCCGGCACGGGCTGTTCACCAGCTACGAGGCGTTCGTGCACATCGTCGACGCGATGTTCAACCAGCACGCGAAGTGGCTCAAGGTCACCCGCGCCCTGCCGTGGCGGCGGCCGATCGCCTCGCTGAACTACCTGCTGTCGTCGCACGTGTGGCGGCAGGACCACAACGGCTTCACCCACCAGGACCCCGGCTTCCTCGACGTCGTGATGAACAAGAAGCCGGAGATCGTCCGGGTGTACCTGCCGCCGGACGCCAACACGCTGCTGTCGGTCGGCGACCACTGCCTGCGGTCCCGGGACTACGTCAACGTGGTCGTGGCCGGGAAGCAGCCCGCGCTGAACTGGCTGCCGATGGACGCCGCCGTCGCGCACTGCACCCGCGGCATCGGCATCTGGGAGTGGGCCTCGACCGAGGGCGGCGCCGACCCGGACGTGGTGCTGGCCTGCGCGGGCGACATCCCGACTCTGGAGACCCTCGCCGCCGCGGACCTGCTCCGGCGGCTGTTCCCCGACCTGCGCGTCCGGGTCGTGAACGTGGTGGACCTGATGCGGCTGCTGCCGCCCAGCGAGCACCCGCACGGCATGCCCGACAGCGAGTACGACGCCCTGTTCACCACGGACAAGCCGGTGATCTTCGCGTTCCACGGCTACCCCTACCTCGTCCACCGCCTCACCTACCGCCGCGCCGGGCACCCCAACCTGCACGTCCGCGGCTACAAGGAGGAGGGGACGACGACCACGCCGTTCGACATGGTCATGCTGAACGACCTCGACCGCTACCACCTGGTCATGGACGTCATCGACCGGGTCCCGTCGCTCGGCGGGCGCGTCGCCCACATCCGGCAGCGGATGGCCGACCAGCGCCTGTTCATGCGGGCCTACACCCGCGAGCACGGCGAGGACGCGCCGGAGGTCGGCGACTGGACGTGGCCGTACTGATGCGGGTCCTGACGGTCAACCCGGGGTCGAGCAGCCTCAAGGTGAGCCTGCTCGACCCCGACGGCACGGTCCTCGCGGACGACGCGGGCGCGGAGCACGAGCTGGCCGGGCTGGTCGGCGGGCTGCCGAAGCCGGACGCGATCGGCGTCCGGTTCGTCCACGGCGGGACCGACTACACCGAGGCGGTGCGCGTCGACGCGACGGTCACCGCGCGGCTCCGCGACCTCGCCGACCTCGCCCCGCTGCACCAGCCGGCGTCCCTGGAGGCGCTGTCGGCGGTCACCGAGGCGCTTCCGGGCGTCCCGGTCGTGGCCTGCTTCGACACCGCGTTCCACGCCACGCTGCCGGACGAGGCCTCGACGTACGCGCTCCCGCGGGAGTGGCGGGAGCGGTTCGGCCTGCGCCGCTACGGATTCCACGGGCTGTCGTTCTCCTACGCCGTCCGCCGGGCGGGCGAGCTGCTCGGCACCGACCCGGCCGGGCTCCGGATGGTGGTGTGCCACCTCGGCGCGGGCGCTTCGCTGTGCGCGGTCGCCGGCGGCCGGTCGGTGGACACCACGATGGGCTTCACGCCGCTGGAAGGCCTGGTCATGGCGTCGCGGGCGGGCAGCATCGACCCCGGCGTCCCGCTGTGGCTGATCAAGCACGGGATCCCCGCCGAGGAGGTGAACCGGGCGCTGGAGCGCGACTCCGGGCTGCGCGGCCTGACCGGCACCGGGGACATGCGCCGCATCCGCGAGCTGGCCGCCGGCCACGACGTCACCGCCCTCGCCGCCCTGGACGTCTACCACCACCGGCTCCGGGCCTGCGCCGCCGCGATGACCGCCTCGCTCGGCGGGCTGGACGCGCTCGTGTTCACCGGCGGCGTCGGGGAGCACGACCCGTCCGTCCGGATGCGCCTCGCCGAGGACCTCGGCTACCTGGGCACCGCCGTCGACCCGGACCGCAACGCCGCCGCGGACGGGGACGCCGACATCACCCACGCGGGCGCCGCCGTCCGGACCCTGGTCGTCACCGCCCGCGAGGACCTGGAGATCGCCGCGGCCGTCCGGCGCCGCCTGCGCCGGGGTGCGACAGATGGGACATTACCGCCTTGACCATGCGATTGTGGTGAAACACTAGTTAGCCACAATAAAGTGTGACAGTGGATACCCCCTCAGGCGCTGTGGAGGGCACTGCGGCCAGGAAGCTGGAGAGCATCAAGGCGCTCATTGGCGAGACGTTCGCCCACGTGGACGTCGACACGTTCCTGGACACGCTCCTCGAACGGATCCAGGACGTCCTGGACGTGGACACCGCGACCGTCCTCCTCCTCGACAGGCCGGGACGCGATCTCGTCGCGGCGGCCGCGCGGGGCCTTGAGGAAGAGGTCACCCAGGCCGCCCACGTCCCGGTGGGCCGGGGGTTCGCCGGACGCGTCGCGGCCGAGCGGCGGCCCATCTACATCGCCGATGTGCCGACCGCCGACGTGTTCAACCCGCTCCTGGTCCAGAAGGGCCTCCACTCACTGTTCGGCGTACCGCTCATCCGCAGCGGCACCCTGGTGGGCGTCATGCACGTCGGAACGCTCGCCCCGCGCCGCTTCACCGCGGAGGAGGAGGAACTCCTACAGCTCGCAGCGTCCCAGGCGGCAATGGCGGTGCAGTCGATGTTGACCCAGGCCGAGCACACGGGAGCGCAGGAACTGCAGCGCAGCCTGATCCCGTCCGAACTCCCCGACGTCCCCGGCTTCGAGCTCGCCGCCCGCTACCGTCCCGGCAAGGCGATCGTGGGCGGGGACTGGTACGACATGTTCCCGCTCCCCTCGGGCGAGATCGGCATCGTCATGGGGGACGTGGCGGGACACGGGCTGCCGGCGGCCGTCATCATGGGCCGGATGCGCAGCGCCCTGCGGGCCTACGCGCTGGAATCGGACGACCCGGGAGAGGTCCTGCACAGGCTCAACCGGAAGATGCTGCACTTCGAGCCCGAGGCGACGGCCACCGTCGCGTACGCGCTGTGCGATCCCCGCACGGGGCGGGTCCGGGTGTCCTCGGCGGGCCACCCTCCCCCGGTCTTCGCCGCGCCGGGCGCCCCGGCCCGCGCCGTCGACGTGGCCTTCGACGTCCTGATCGGCCTGGACGAGGTGGCCCCCCGACGCACCACGACCGTCGACCTCCCCCCGGGCTCCCTGCTGGGCTTCTACACCGACGGGCTGATCGAGCGGCGGGACAACTCGATCCTCACCGGCATCCAGAAGCTCTGCGGGGCCACCTACGCCGGCCCGCCCGAGCAGGTCGCCGCCGCGGTGATGTCGGCGCTCATCGGCCGGGACCCGGCCAGCGACGACGTCGCCCTGCTGCTGATGCGCCGATCCGCGGTCTGAGGCCCGGGGCCGCCGTCAGCGGGCCCGGGCCCGGTTCTCCTCGTCCTCCAGAAGGGGGCCGATGCGGAACGGGACCTGGTGCGTCAGGACGATCGAGGTGGTGCTGCGGCGGACGCCGGGGCACGCCAGGATCGAGTCGATCACCTCGTGCAGCTGCTTGCCGTTCGGGGCGACCGCGCGGACCAGGAGATCCCCCTGGCCGGTGATGCCGAGCACCTCCAGAACGCGCGGGATCGCGGAGAGCGCGACGGCCGCCTCGCGGAGCCGGCCCTGCGCGACCTCCAGCGTGACGAAGGCGGTCAGCTCGAAGCCGATGGCGCCGAGGTCGACCTCCCGGCCGCGGTGCCCGATCACCCCCTCGCGTTCGAGCCGCTCGACGCGGGCGTGCGCGGTGTTGCGGGCGATGCCGAGCTTGGCGGCCAGCTCGGTGACGCCGATCCGCGGCTGCTCGACGAGGCGGCGCAGGATCTGGAGATCGAGAAGCGTGGTACGGGTCACAATGCTCAGCTCCGGCGGGTGACTCGATCCTGACTTGAGCAATCCGCTCAATTATCGTCCCACCATCTTGCACACCGCTCAGCGGGACGTGCTCAATGCCACCATGAGCACCACCGTTTCTTCCTCGCCGTTCCGCGACCGCCTCGAACTGGAGCGCGGGCGGATCGCGATCGGCGGCGTGCACGCCCTCGTCCGGCTGCTGCTGGACCAGCGGCGCGCGGACGCCCGCCGCGGCTGGACCACCGCCGGGTTCGTGTCCGGCTACCGCGGGTCCCCCCTGGGCGGCCTCGACCAGCGGCTGATGCGCGACGCGAAGCTTCTCGAAGGCAACGACATCCGGTTCGTGCCCGGGGTGAACGAGGAGCTCGCGGCGACCGCGGTGTACGGGTCGCAGCTCGTGGAGCACCTGCCGGGGCCGCGTTACCAGGGCGTCTTCGGCCTCTGGTACGGCAAGGCGCCGGGCGTCGACCGGTCGCTGGACGCCTTCAAGCACGCGAACTGGCTGGGGACGTCCGAGCGCGGCGGGGTGCTCGCGGTGGTGGGCGACGACCCGTCCGCGAAGTCGTCCACGCTCCCGTCGGCGACGGAGGGCGCGCTCGCCGAGGCGTTCATGCCCGTGCTGGTCCCGGCGTCGGTGGGCGACCTGCTCCGGCTGGGGCGGCACGGGTTCGAGATGTCCCGGTTCAGCGGTGCCTGGACGGGCTTCAAGGTCGTCACCGACGTCGCCGACTCGTACGAGACGGTGGACGCCGAACCGGTGCCCGACCCAGTGCTCCCGGACTTCGCCTGGCGGGGACGGCCGTGGCGGCCGACGCGCAAGCCGGGCGTCGACCTCAAGGACACGACGTCCCTCGAACCCGAGGTCCTGGAGGGCCGGCTGCGGGCGGCCGCGGCCTACGCCGCCGCGAACGGCCTCGACCGGATCGAGGGCGCCACCGGTGACGCGGCCATCGGACTCGTCGCCGCCGGGCGCACCTACCTCGAACTGCGCGAGGCCCTCGACCGGCTCGGCCTGGACGACGAGGCGCTCGCCCGGCGCGGCGTCCGGCTGCTGCGGCTCGCCATGATCTACCCGCTGGACGCCGGACGGCTCAGGGAGTTCGCGCGCGGCCTCCGCGAGATCGTCGTGGTGGAGGAGAAGCGGCCGTTCATCGAGACGCAGATCCGCGACCTGCTGTACGACCTGGCGGACCGCCCCGCCGTCCACGGCAAGAAGGGGCCTGTCTTGGGTGGGGGGACGACCCCCCACACCCCCCGGGACGGGCGGGACGGCACCGACCTCCTCCCACCAGACGGGGCGCTGGAGGCCGACCGGATCACCCGGGCCCTCGCCCGCTTCCTCGCCGACCGCGTCGGCGAGGAGCACGTCGACCTGCGCGACCCGGTCCTGGCGCCGCGCAAGCCCAGGATCGAGCTGCTGGGCGCGACCCGCACCCCCTACTTCTGCTCCGGCTGCCCGCACAACCGCTCGACCGTCGTCCCGGACGGGTCGGTCGCGGCGAGCGGCATCGGCTGCCACGTGATGACCGTCTTCCAGGACCGCAGCATCGGCACGACCCAGATGGGCGGCGAGGGCGCCATGTGGGTCGGCGCGGCGCCGTTCAGCGACACCCCGCACATGTTCCAGAACCTCGGCGACGGGACGTTCTTCCACTCGGGGAGCCTCGCCGTCCGGCAGGCCGTCGCGGCCGGCACCAGCATCACGTTCAAGATCCTTTACAACGCGGCGGTCGCGATGACCGGCGGGCAGGACGCCGACGGCGGCTCCGACCCGGCCGCGGTCACCCGGATGCTGCACGCCGAGGGCGTCGCGAAGATCGTCGTGGTGGCGGACGACCCGTCCCGCTACCCGCGCGGGACGGACTGGGCGCCCGGCGTGAAGGTCCGGCACCGCGACGACCTCGACGCCGTCCAGCGGGAGCTGCGCGAGATCCCCGGCGTCACCGTGCTGCTGTACGACCAGGCGTGCGCGGCCGAGACGCGGCGCAAGCGCAAGCGCGGCCAGGCCCCCGACCCGAAGACCCGCGTGCTGATCAACGAGGCGGTCTGCGAGGGCTGCGGCGACTGCGGCACCAAGTCCAACTGCCTGAGCGTCGAGCCGGTCGAGACCGAGTTCGGGCGCAAGACGCAGATCAACCAGACGTCCTGCAACAAGGACTACTCGTGCCTGGACGGCGACTGCCCCTCGTTCGTCACCGTCGTCCCGGGCGAGAAGAAGGCCCGCCCGACGCTGCCGCGGATCGGCGAGCCGGACGAGCCCGCGTCCCGTCCCGAGTCGGCGGACGTCCTGCTCGTCGGCATCGGCGGCACCGGCGTCGTCACCGTCAACCAGGTCCTCGCGACCGCCGCCCTCATCGACGGCCGCCACGCCCGCGCGCTCGACCAGACCGGGCTCAGCCAGAAGGCCGGCGCGGTCGTGTCGCACCTGCGGATCGGGGACGCCGGACGGGACCGGCCCGGCATGGTCGGGGCGGGTGGCGCCGACGCCTACCTGGTGTTCGACTCGCTCGCTGGAACGTCGGAGCCGAACCTGCGCCGCTGCGCCCCGGACCGCACCGCCGCGGTCGTGTCGACCAGCGAGGTCCCGACCGGGCGGATGATCGTCGACACGTCGGCGTCGCTGCCGCCGAGCGCGTCCCTCGTCCGGCGGATCGCGGACCGCACCCGCGCGGACCGGCTGGTCGCCCTCGACGCGCTCGCGCTCGCCGAACGCTGGTTCGGCGGCACGGCCACGGCCAACTTCGTCGTGGTCGGCGCCGCCTACCAGTCGGGGCTGCTGCCGCTGTCGGCGAAGGCGATCGAGGAGGCCCTGGCGCTGAACGGCGTGCAGGTCGAGGCGAACGTCCAGGCGTTCCGGGCGGGGCGCCGCCTCGTCCTCGACCCGGGCTGGGCGGCCCCGCCCGCGGCGGCGCCGGCGACGTCCCCGAGGCCGCTGGACGCGACCGCGCCGGCCGCGCTGGCCCTGGTCGAGGCGTCGGACGTGCAGGGCGAGCTGGCCCGCGTCCTGCGGCTCCGCGTCCCCGACCTCGCCGCGTACCAGAACCTCGCGCTCGCCAAGCGGTACCTGGACGCCGTGCTGCGCGTCGCCAGGGCGGAGGAGCGGGCGGGCGCCGACGGGCGGCTCGCGGTCGCCGTCGCGCGCAACCTGTACAAGCTGATGGCCTACAAGGACGAGTACGAGGTCGCGCGCCTGCACCTCGACCCGGAACTCGCCCGCCGCGCCGAGGAGCAGTTCGGGGCCGGCTCCACCGTCGCGTACATGCTGCACCCGCCGCTGCTGCGGGCGATGGGCATGGACCGGAAGATCGCGCTCGGCCGGTCGGCCCGCCCGGCGTTCCGCGCGCTGCGCGCGATGCGGCGGCTGCGCGGCACCCCGCTCGACCCGTTCGGCGCCACCGCGCAGCGCCGCGCCGAACGCCGGCTCGTCACCGGGTACGTCGCGGTCGTGAACGAGCTGGTCGCCGGGCTGGACACCGGCCGCCACGACCTCGCCGTCGAGATCGCCGGACTGCCGGACATGGTCCGCGGGTACGAGGACGTCAAGGCCGCGAACATCGCCCGCTACGAGGAGCGGCTGCGCGAGCTGCTCGCCGCCTGGCGCGCCGAGCGGTCGCCGAGCCGGGTGTGACGGTCAGGTGATCGCGCCGGTCACCGCGCCGACCAGCGCGATCACCACCATCTGCAGTGCGAGGAGCTTGGCGAGCGGGCGCGGCGCGAGCCGATGCTCGTAGCACTGCTCGACGAGCATCCGCAGCTGGTCGCGCAGCCGCATCCGCGGCGCGGAGTGCCGGGACGGGACGCCCCGGAACACCGTCGGCGGCGGCTGCTCCTCGACCGGGCGCACGAGGACGCTCGTCACGGCACGGGTCGGCACGACCATCCGCTCCCAGTGCAGCGCGTCCAGCGGCAGCGGCTTGCCGTGCCCGTCCAGCTGGAAGATCGGCCCGCACAGGGTGATGAAGGGCACCTCCGGACCGCGCCCCGCCGACTCCTCCCCGAGCAGCCCCCGAAAGGTCGCGCCGCTGTTCAACGTGATTTCCAGTTCGACCTCGCGTTCGGAATAGTCGGTGCGCAATCGCGTGTCCGGGCGCACGGCCGGTGGAAATGGCCCCGGGCGATTCTCCAGCCGCGCCAATACCGCCGCGGCGAGAGAGGACAGCGTCAGGGAAAACGCGAGGTAACAGCAGACCGTCCAGATCGCCTCCGGCGGGGCGATCTCCGGACGGCCGCGCCCGCCGAGGAGATCGCCGAGACCGAGCAGCGAGCCCTGACCAAGCGCTTCCAGCACGGTCAGGGTCACGGTCGTGATCAGCGTCCCGGCGATGAGGACCCGCGGGCACCGCGGGGGCGCGGTCGCCAGGCCGGGTCGTTCCCGGCGCCCGCGCATCAGGTCGAAATGCATGCCCGGAACGGCCGCAAGGGCCAGCAATGCGACGGGCACGACAATGGAAGCCTCGGTCATGGTCACCCCAGTCCGCCATCGGGGATCATGAGTTTCAGATCCTTTCAGTTGGACCATGGAATCTCAACATCAAGACGGCTGACGAATAATCCAATTAGGCCCCGTCGAACCGGCCGCACCGGCGGCGCGTATCTCCTGACATGCCGGGACCACGCCCGGCGCCGGACAGCGACGAGGGTGACGGTCGAGTGGAATCGGGCTTGCGGCTGACGGATCGCTACCGCCTCGTGGAGCGTCTCGACGACGGCGGCACGATGGAGGTCTGGCGCGCCTGGGACGAGCTGCTCGGCCGTCCCGTCGCGGTGAAGCTGCTGGCCCCCGACCGCGCCGACCTGCGCCGCGCGTTCCAGGAGGGCGTCAACCGCGCCGCCGGGCTGTCCCACGCCGTCCTGGAGACGGTCTACGACAGCGACCGGACGCGCGACGCCTCCGGGCGGCTGGCGTCCTTCGTCGTGACCGAGTACCTCGGCGGCGCCGAGACGCTGGCCGACCGGCTCGGGCGCGGTCCGCTCACCGCGTCCGAGGCGGCCGACGTCTGCGGGCAGATCGCCGGGGCGCTGGAGGCCGCGCACGCCGCCGGGGTCCCGCACGGCGACCTGAAGCCGGGCAAGGTCATGCTCACGTGCGACGAGGTCAAGGTCGTCGACATGGGCTTCGGCGGGATCGTGCGCACCGCGCGCGATCCCGCCGAAGCCGGGACGGAACTCGCGATCGCCGCCGACGCGAAGGCGGCCGACGTGCGGGCGCTCGGCACCGTCCTCGCCTCCTGCCTCTCACCGGGGGCGCCCGGGGAGCTGTCCGCGCTCGCCGCCCGCTGCCTGGGCGCGGACCCCCCGTCCGCCGGCGAGATCGCCGACCTGCTCGGCGCCGACGACGGCCCGCCGAACGCCGCCTTCACCGCGCCGGGCGCGGCCCCGCGGGCCGGGCAGCGCACCAGGACCATGCGGCCGCCGCCCGCGCCGCGTGGCCGCCCCCGCAGGACGGGCGTCCGCCTCGCCGCGGTGGCCCTGGTGGTCGCGATCCCCGCGACGGCCGCCGCCGCGATCCTCGTGTCGGCACCGCGCAGCCCGATCACCGTCCCGCCGGCCCGGACGGGCACCGCGCCGCCGCCGTCCACACCGCCACGGACCAGACCCCCCGCCACGGACGCGGGCGTGACGAGCGCCCTCGGACGGCTCCGCCCGATCGTCTCCCGCGGCTACGCCTCCGGCGAGATCCGCTCCGATGTCGCGATCGACCTGAACAACGTCATCACCAACCTGGAGAACGACCTCACCTCGGACCGGCAGGTGGACGTGAACCAGCGGATCGCCTCGCTCCAGGACAAGATCGTGACCCGCCGGCGGGAGCGCGGCCTCTCGCCCGACCTCGCGGACGAGCTCAACCGCGTCCTCGCCACCATCCAGGCATGACGGACGAGGAGGTGCCCACGGGGTGGCGGCGCGAGGAGCTCGACCGCACGCCGCACACGTCCCGCCTCCCCTGGCTCGCGATCGGCGCCGTCGCCACCGCCACGATCGTCGCCGCGACCATCCTCGTCCTCGGCATCGGCGACACGCTCTCCAGCCGGGACCGCTCGGCCGGGCGGCTCCTCCCGCTCCAGGCGGCCTCCCCGACCGCCACGGCGTCGCCGTCCGAGACACCGGAACCCGAGCCGCCCCCGCCGGCACCGGAGCCGACGACCGGCGAACCCGAACCGCCCGAACCGAAGGATCCGCCCGGCACGAGCGTGCACGAAGCCCTGCTGAGGCTCCGCCACTCCGTGCACGAGGGCATCGCCGCCGGGGACGTCCGCGACGACGTCGGGCTCGACCTCACCAACGTGATCAACGGGATGCTCCACCGGGGCCGGCAGGGCCGCCGGGACGTCGCCTTCCTCCAGCACAAGATCGCCACCCGGACCCGCGAGGGCGGTATCTCGGGCGGCCGCGCGCGGGAGCTGCACGTCATCCTCGACCACGCCGAGATCTAGACGCACCCCTCGAACTGCGGCACCTCGATGATCGACAGGTCGAGGCCGGTGCCCCCGAACCAGCGGTCCATCAGCGTCGCCGCCGTCCCGTCCTGGTACATGCGGGTGATCGCCCGGTTGAGCGCCTCGCACCCGTCGGTATCGCCCTTGCGCAGCCCGATCCCGGTGTTCTGCTCACTGATCCGCGCGTTGACGAGCCGGTAGCCCCGCCCCTCCTGCTTGATGAGCCCGGCCAGGATCACGTCGTTCGTCGTGATCGCGTCCACCGACCGGCCCTTGATCATCTCCATGCACTCGTCGTAGCTCCGCGCCGGGACGGTCGTGGCCGTCATGCCGTGCACGGCGAGGAGCCGCTGGATCGGGTCGGCGCCCTCGACCGCGCAGAACCGGCGGCCCTTCAGGTCGCGCACGCCCTTGACGCCGCGCTCGTCCGTCCGCACGAGCACGTCCTGGTACGACATGTAGTAGGGGCCCGCGAACGCGATCCGCGTCTTGCGCTCCGGGGTGACCGACAGCGTCGCGAAGACCAGGTCGGTGCGGCCCGATGTCAGGGACGGGATCCGCTCCGACGCCAGCACCTGCACGAAGCGCACCTTCTTGCCGAGCCGGCCGGCCACGTACCGGGCGACGTCGATGTCGAACCCCTCGAACCGCCCGCCCGGGCGCCGGAGCCCGAGCCCCGGCAGGTCCGGCCGCACCCCCACGACGAGGGTCGACTTGTCCAGCAGCGACTCGCTCCCACCCTGGCCGCACGCGGTGAGGGCCCCCAAGACCAGCACGACCGCCGCCAGAACCCGTCCTGCACCCACAGCCGCACCTCCACGATCCGCCAACCCTATCGGGACACGACACGTCCGCCGGATACCATCGAGCACCGAGAACGGAGGGGTGTGCAGGAACTCAGCCAGGAGGACTTCGCCGCGCTGCTGGCGTTCCGCACCGGCCTGCGCCGCTACCTGCGCTGGAGCGAGGAGGCGGCGCGCACGGCCGGCCTGACCCCCGCCCAGCATCAGCTGCTCCTGGCCGTCCGGGGCCACGGAAGGGACCGTCCGCCCACCGTCGGCGAGCTGGCCGCCCACCTCCTGCTCCGCCACCACAGCACGGTCGAGCTGATCAACCGCGCCGAAGCCGCGGGCCTCGTCCGGCGTGAGCGCGACCCCGACGACAACCGGGTCATGCGGGTGCGGCTGACGCCCGCGGCGGACCGCACGCTGGCCGAGCTGACACGGGTCCACCTGGCCGAACTGCGCGACCTGGCGCCCATCCTGGACCGCCTGAGCGCCGAGCTGAAGACGCTGGAAGGCTAAGGCCCAGCGGGCCCGAACTCCACACAGCAGCGGCCCGGACCGGGGGCGAGCACGGCCTCGATGGCGGACGCGCCGAGCCCGTCCACCATGCCCGCCAGGAACGCGTGGTTGACCCCGCACACCAGATCGGGATCGTCCCCGGCCAGCGGGTGGAACGGGCAGTTGCGCAGCCACAGCCGGGCCGGCCCCTCCCGCTCGGGCTCGAACCCGTGCCGCTCCAGAACCTCCGCCGCGCACGTCAGAGCACGCTCCACACCGAGCCGCCCGCCCCTGACGGGACGGCTCTCCGCCTCACCGAGCGCGCGCCCGCGCTCCCCCGCGGCCCGCACCGCCGCGTCCCTGCCGCTCTCCCCCTCGACCTGCCCGCGGACGGCGTCCATCAGGATGCTCGCCAGGAACCCGTGCTCCCGCTGCGGGATGCTGACCCGCACGTCGAGCCCGGACGGCTCGTACACCTTGGGCGCCTGCCCCACCCGCCGGACGCCCGGACTTCCGTAGCGGGGGGGGCAACCGCGCCTTCCGCACCGCCCTGGTCCACATGTCCCTGAACCTCACCGTGACCTTCGCCTACGTGGCCGGCTTCGGCTGGCGCATGGGCGACACCACCACCGCGGTGAGAGCACCGCACCCGAGCGCTCCTTCCCGATCCCGGTCGTCCTGGGCCACGGCCTCTTCGCGGTCGTCACCCTGGCCCTGGTGGTCATCACCGTCCTCCAGGCCTGAGAGCACGCCGACTTGACGACACCATATCGTTTATCGTTATTATCGAGAAACGATAACCGAAGGAGTCGTCATGCCCCCCAGATCCGCCTGGACCCGAATCGACAGCCACGCCCTGGAACTCACGATCGGCCTGGCCCTCCTGCTGGTCGGCCTGTTCCAGATACTCTTCCCCGTCCTCGGAGTGACCGGCCCGTTCCCCCCGATCGACACCCGGAACGTCCAGATCGACAAGCCGGCGGAGGTGCCGGCCCTACGCTCCGGCGGCACGACCCTCCAGGGCACCCACGACGCCGAACTGGCGTTCGCCGACCCCGCCTTCTGGGACCGCGTCCTGCTGGCCACCCCCCACGTCGTCCACGCGGCGCTGATCATCGTGATCCTGTCCCTCCTCATGCGGATGGCCGTGACGTTCCGGACCGGTGACGTCTTCGTCCCGGCGAACAGCCGGCGCCTCTACGCGATCGCCGTCACCCTCCTCGTGACCGCCACCGCCGTCCCCGCCCTCGACATGATCACCACCGATGCCCTGATCAGCGGCACCCCCCTCACCGATACGGTCAATTCCACCTACACCCTGCAAACCTCAACGGTCATCCTGTCCATCCTCGTCGCCGCCCTAGCGGGCGCGTTCGCCCACGGCACCCGCCTGCGCGCCGACACCGAGGGCCTGGTCTGATGCCCCCGGAAGACCCCCACCACATCTCCGTCCACCTGGACACGCTCCTCGCCGACCGCGGCATGACCCTCACAGAGCTGGCCGAACGCGTGGGCGTGACACCGGTCAACCTGTCCATCCTCAAGAACGGCCGGGCCAAGGCGATCCGCTTCACCACCCTGAGCGCCCTCTGCCGAGAACTCGACTGCCAACCAGGCGACCTACTAACCCACGAAAAGCCCTAGGACAGCCACCAGCGCACAGACGGCGACCGTCGGGCGCTGGGCGAGCAACCGTCGGCCGCGCAGACAGCAACCACAAGCCACCAACAGCCACAAGACCAGCAACCGAACCACCGGGCGCGCGGACAGCAACCGTCGGACGCGACAACCTCAGCCGGTACAGCAACCCCCCAACAACCCAAACAGTCGCGATTGCGTCCGAAGGCAGGTTCGAGCGAAGCAAGAACCTGATCGCGCAGCGAGCCGCTAGGCGAGCCGGAGCGATGCAGCAATCGCACGTGGTTTTCGGGGTTCGGGCCCCCACGGCCCCGAACCCCGAAAACCACAAACAAATACAGCAGGCACCTCTCCGGATGAGGTGCCTGCTGTGCGGGTTCCGGACGAACCGAACCTCGCGGTCCGGGTCAAGGCTTCGCCCGTCTCCCGTGTCTTCGGGGTTATGAGGCGCCGGCGATCACTTCCGTTTCTGGCTCGGGGACGGGGCGGGTCGGCTGGAGGCGGCGGGGGGTCATGCCAAGGGCGGCGATCGCGGCGATCACCATGAACCCCCCGACCATCAGCCAGGAGTTGACGTAGGCGGTGTGGGCGTCGGCGTAGCCGTGCGGGGTGCCGAGGACGGCGACGGCGAGGCTGACGCCGAGGACGGTGCCGATCTGCCGGCTCATGTTGACCACGGCGCTGCCGGTGGCGTAGCGGTGGGAGGGCAGGTCGGCGGCGGAGGCGGACAGGATGGTGGGGAGGGCGAGTCCGACGCCCGTCCCGCCGATGAGCCAGCCCGGCAGCATCTGCGTCGCGTAGGCGGGCGCCGGGCCGAGGCTCATCGCGATCATGACGACGCCGAACGCGCAGAGCATGCACCCGGCGGCGGTGATCAGACCGACGGGGATGCGCGCGGCGACGAGGCGTCCGGCGATGAGCGCCATGATGGGGACCATCAGCGGGCCGGGCGCGACGGCGAGCCCGGTCTTGATGGGCGAGTAGTGCCAGACCTGCTGCATCCAGAGGACGCCGAGGAGCAGGTTGGCGGCGAACGCCACGGTGAAGAGCAGGATCGCGGCGTTGGACCAGAAGAAGGTGCGGACCGCGAGGAGCGCGGGTTCGATGACGGGCGCGGGGTGCCGCAGGGACCGCAGCCAGAACCAGGTGAGGCCGAGCAGCGCGGCGCCGATGACGAGGGTGGTCTGCTCGCCGGGCCAGTCGTTGATCTTCACGACGCCGAGGGCGAGCAGCGCGACGGCGAGGGTGAGGACGGCGGTGCCGGGCAGGTCGGGGACGCGGGCGGTGACGCCTTCGCGCGAGTCGGGGACGAGCCGGACGGCGAGCACGACGGCGGCGATGCCGATGGGGATGTTGACCTCGAAGACCCAGCGCCAGGAGATGTCGACGAGGACGCCGCCGATCGCGGGGCCGGCCGCGGCGGCGAGCGCGGAGGCGGCGGACCAGATGCGGACGGCGCCGCCGCGGCGGGCGGCGGGGAAGGCCGACAGCAGGAGCCCGAGGCTGGTGGGGATGAGGGCGGCGGCGCCGGCGGCCTGCAGGACGCGGAAGGCGACCAGGGACCACAGGTCGGGGGCGGCGGCGCAGGCCTGGGAGGCGAGGGTGAAGACGATGAGGCCGAGGACGAGGCCCTTCTTGCGGCCGTAGCGGTCGGCGAGCCGCCCGAGCGGGACGAGCAGCGCGGCGAAGACGATGGCGTAGCCGTTGAGGACCCAGGACAGGTCGGCCATGGACTGCCCGGCGAAGTCGCGGCCGATGTCGTCGAAGGCCACGTTGACGATGAACAGGTCGAGGCCCGCCATGAAGGAGGCGACGGAGAGCACCGCGAGCACCGGCCCCGTGCGTACCTGACTTTGTTCCACCATAGTCAGGGAGGCTAGCGAGCCACCTGACTTTGGTCAAGCGAAGTCAGCAGGTTTATAGTGGGCGGGTGACAATCGCACTTGAGGGGCACTTCGCCGACCGTGACGCCTGGTCGATGCAGAACTGCCCGGTCGCGAGGACCCTGGCCGCGCTCGGTCCGCCGTCGGCGGTCCTGGTGCTCAGCGAGGCCTTCTTCGGGACCAACCGTTTCGGTGATTTCGTGCGCAACCTGGGCATGACCGAATCGGCCGTCACCGCCCGGCTGCGCCACCTCGTGGACTTCGGCCTGCTCAGCAAGGAGCCCTACCAGGAGCCCGGGCAGCGCACGCGCTACGAGTACCACCTGACGAAGATGGGCCTGGACCTCGCGCCGACCCTCGTCAGCCTCATGGAGTGGGGCGAGACCTACCTGCCCGGCGACGAGGGGCGCCAGGTCATGCTGACCCACAGCGACTGCGGCGAGCGCGTGACAGCGCAGGTCAGATGTACCGACGGCCACGACGTCGGGGTCGACGAGATCGTCATGGGCCCGCCGGAAGAGTCCGACGGCGGAGCGGAGGACCGGGGAGCCGCGGACTAGGAGGCGTGCCGGGTGCCGCCGGCGAGCCGCAGCGCGTGCTCGACCAGCGACACCAGCACCTGCTTCGCCGACACCGTGTGCCGCGCGTCGCACAGCAGGACGGGGACGTGCGGGTCGATGTCGAGCGCCGTCCGGATCTCGGCCGGCTCGTAGCGCTCCGCGTCGTCGAAGCAGTTGACGGCGACGATGAACGGGGTGCCCTTGCGCTCGAAGTAGTCGATCGAGGCGAAGCTCGCCATCAGCCGCCGCGTGTCGGCGAGCACGACCGCGCCGAGCGCGCCGCGCGACAGCTCGTTCCACATGAACCAGAACCGCTCCTGGCCGGGCGTCCCGAACAGGTAGATCGCGACGCCGTCGCGCAGCGTGATGCGGCCGAAGTCCATCGCCACCGTCGTGGTCGTCTTGGCGGCCACGCCGTCGAGGTCGTCCACGCCGACGCTCGCGTCGGTCAGCGCCTCCTCGGTGCGCAGCGGCCGGATCTCGCTGACCGCGCCGACCAGCGTCGTCTTCCCGACGCCGAACCCGCCGGCGACGAGGATCTTCAGCGCGACCCGCGGGCCGTCCGCCCGCTCGTCGGCCTCGTCCTGGACGGGGTCGTGGCCGGCGGCGGGGGTGCGGCCCCCCGCGCCGGCTTCGTCGAGACTAGAGCGCACGGAGCTCATCGAGAACCCTCCTGAGCAGGTTCGGGTCGTTGTGCGGCTGGACGTAGACCGGTGTCGTGGGCGACGTCGGCGAGGGGGGCGCGGACCACCGCTGGACGTCCACGAGCCCCGAGTCGATCAGGTCGCCGGCCAGCACCCGGATCACGCCGAGCGGCAGGTTCAGGTCCGAGGCGAGGTCGGCGAGCGCGTGCGGACGCCGGCACAGCGCCAGCAGCCGGCGCTGCTGGCGCGACAGCCGGCCCGGCTCGGGCGGCTCCCGGCCGGTCGCGACGAGGATCGCCACGATGTCCAGGTGCTCGCCGCTCGCGCGGGTGCGGCCGCGCGTCACCGCGTACGGCCGGACGATCGGCCCGGCGGCGGCATCGAGCCATCGCTCTCTGCCGGGACCCCGAGGAGCACCGGGAACGTCGCTGGGGTCCATGCCGGGTCACCTGTGTCCGGGGCCGGGCGCGCCCTGTCTCAGTCCGGTGGACAACTGCCTGCCGACCCGCTTGACCAGCATCGTCATCTCGTAGGCGACGAGGCCCGCGTTCGCGCCGACCTCGCTGAGCAGGGCCAGGCAGCTGTTGGCGCCGGCGGGGACGACGAAGAACAGGCCCTTGTCCATCTCGATCATCGTCTGCCGGATCTCGCCGGAGTCCAGCTGCGGGCGCGCCCCCACCGCGAGGCTGTGGAATCCGGCGGCGAGGGCCGCGAGGTACTCGGAGTCCTCCCGCCCGACGCCCCGCGACATGCCCATCACCAGCCCGTCCCGGGACAGGACGACGACCTTGCGGACCTGCGGGACCCGGTCGACCAGATCGTCGAGGAGAAAGTTCAGCTCGGCCGCGACTCCCTGCTGGGTCATGATCTTCCCTCCATGCCGTTCGCGGGACCCTCGGCGGGCCCTTCGTCCTCGTCCCGGCCGCGCAGCCAGCCCGCCTGCAAGGACGCGAACAGGTCACGGGAGGCCTCCGCCGACCGCTCCTCCCACGCGGCGACCGCGTCGTCGGGAAAGGTGGTGGCGGCGGGCTCCTCCTGATAGGTGTCCGAATCGCGCAGCTGCGGCGCCAGGTTGCCGCCGCGCACCCGGCGCGGCAGCGGGGTCCGCCCGCCGCCGGACGCCTGCGCCTGCCCGAACGGGGCGGTCTGGCCGAACGACACCGCGCCCTCCCCGAAGGAGGCCGGCGTCTCGTACTGGCCGCTCGACCCGGCGTAGGGGTCGTGGCCGTAGGCGGGGATGTGCGGCCCGCCGGCCTGGAACGGGCGCGTGGCGTCGAACGCCGGGGGCGACCCGTGCGACGGTGGGGTCCCGTACGACGTCGGGGTCTGGGCACCGTCGTCGAACCCCACCGTCGCGTCATACTCCGGCTGCTCCTCGAAGGACGCCGGCGCTTCGGGCGGCGCGGACGTGTCGTACACCGGGGCGTTGAGCATCGCCGTGGACGACGACGGCGCCTGCTCGGGCCAGGCCTTCAGCGACCCGTTCGGCGGCGTCGCCCCGTTCTGCTGGGCGGCCCCCGCCCGCGCGACCGGGACGTCCCCCCGCGGGGCGCCCGCGGCCACGTTCTCGTCCTCGGGCTGGTCGACGTCCACGATCAGCCGGCGCGGGATCAGCACGACAGCGCTGACGCCGCCGTACAGGGACGGCTGGAGGGCGACCTTGATGCCGTGCCGCCCGGCGAGCCGGGAGACGACGAACAGGCCGAGCCGGTCGGTGACGGCCAGGTCGAACTCCGGCGGCCGCTGCAGCCGCAGGTTCAGCGCGTCCAGCTCGGACTGGTCGAGCCCGATGCCGCGGTCGATGATGTCGACGGCGAACCCGTTCGCGCCCATCTCGCCGCGGACGAGCACCTCGGTCGGGGCGGGCGAGAACACCGTCGCGTTCTCGATCAGCTCGGCGAGCAGGTGGATGATGTCGGCGACGGCCTCGCCGATCACCGCGGCCTGCCCGGACACCACGACGACCTCGACCCGGGTGTAGTCCTCGACCTCGGCGACCGCGGCGCGCAGCACGTCCTCGACGTGCACCGGGCGGCTCCACCCGCGGCCCGGGGACGTCCCGGACAGGATGACCAGGCCCTCGGCGTGGCGGCGCATGCGGGTGGTGAGGTGGTCGAGGCGGAACAGGTCCTCCAGGACCTTCGGGTCGGACGCGTCGCGCTCCATCTCGTCCAGCATCCGCAGCTGCCGGTGCAGCAGCGACTGGCTGCGCCACGCGACGTTGAGGAACACGCGGCTGATGCCCTGCCGCAGGTAGGACTCGCGGACGGCGGTCTCGATCGCGGTGTGCTGCACCTTGGTGAACGCGTCGCCGACGCTCGCGACCTCGCGGCTCTTGCCGATGACGAGCGGCGGCGCCTCGGCGTCCACGTCCACCTCCTCGCCGCGTCTCAGCCGGGCGACGACGCCGGGCAGCCGGTCCTCGGCGAGGTTCAGCGCGGCGCGCTGGAGCCCGCGCAGCTCCCGCGACAGGCTGCGCGCGGCCAGCAGCGACAGGATGATGGACGCGATCACCGCGAGCAGCCCGAACCCGCCGGCGAGGACCAGCCGCATGATGATCCGCTCACCGATCGGCTTGGCCATCTCGTTGAGCGCGAGGCTCGCCTCGGTGACCTTCTGCGCCCACGCCTGCGACAGCAGCTGGGTGGTGGCCTGCCAGTCGGCCGCCTCGGGCGGCAGCCGGTCGCCGCGCGCGTTCACGATCGCGGTCTCGGCCGCCCGGTACCGCTTGAACCCGTCGGACGCGGCGAGCTGCTGGAGCGGCCCCCGGATCTTGTCGTTGAGGTCGGCGAGCCCGGCGTCGAACTCGCGCCGGCCCTCCGCCGCCCACTGGACGAACGCGGTGTGCTCGGCCTGGGTGAGCCGCCCGTTGCGCGCCATCGCGGCGACGACGAGGGAGTCCTGCCGCAGCATGTAGGCGCGGGCGTTGCCGAGGCTGATCAGGGCGCGGCCCTGGGTGAGGATCGCGACGTCGTTGACCGTCACCAGGCCGTTGAAGACCTTGATCACCTGGTCGAGCATCGTGCTGTAGGAGTTGATGACCTCCAGCGGCTGGACCTGCCCCGAGTCGACCCGGGCGCGCAGCTGCGGCAGCCGGTCCAGCGCCTTGATCGCCTCGGCGAGCCGCTGCTTGGTCTCCGGCTCGGCCGCGTCCCGCGCCTCGGGCGACAGCGCGGTCCCGCGGAACGCCTTCTCGACGGCGCTCACCCGGGCGCGCTGCCCGCCGAGCTTCTGCCGGTCGGCGGGGTCGCGGGTGCTGAGCGCGACGACGCTGAGGGAACGTTCCGCCTGGAGCTGGTTCACCAGGTAGATGCCGGGAAGGCCCATCTTCTCGTACGTCGTCGAGAAGTCGTACTTGTCGAAGGCGTCGCCGAGCGTGATGTTCGCGGCGAACGCCCACAGGGTGATGAGGGACACCAGCGGGACCAGCAGCAGCGCCGTGATCCGCAGCCGGATCGGGCGCCGCCGCCGGACGCGGCCGGACGCGTCGTCGCGGGGTGTCTTGGAGGTCATCGGATTCACTACCTCATGCCGGGGCCGGGGGGTGCGGGGGTCAGGGGCGAGCCTCGTCCAGGGCCGCGCGGGCGACCAGGCCGCGCAGCCGGCCCGAGATCATCTCGACGGCCTGCGCGTGCCCGCGCACGGCCCGCTCCCGCGTGGTGTACTGCCCGATGTCCGCGTGCATCGCGTGGTCGGACACGATCGTCTGCCAGAGCAGCGGCCTTCCGTTCGCCGCGAGTCCGAGGTCGATCACGGTGAACCAGGTCGAGACGACCACGACGACGGCGCCGACGCGGATGACGTCCTGGGCGACCAGGCGTCCGCGCACGTCGAGCAGGAGCCGCTGGGCCTCCTCCGCCGTGGCGCGCAGTCCGTCCGACCGGTAGTACTCGGGGGACCTGTGGAGATCACTGGGCATGGCACATCCCATCGCCGTACCGGGAATGCGAGGGAAAAGGGTGCTCAGTGACCGGGGTGGTCGTCCCGCGGCCAGGCCAGCACCTCGCACCAGACCGACTTGCCGGACGGCGTGTGGTCGGTGCCGTGCCGGTCGGCCATGACCGCGACGAGGAACCAGCCGCGGCCCGTCTCCTCCATGAGGTCGACCTGCCGGGTCCGGGGGACGGCGGCGCTCTGGTCGTGCACCTC
This sequence comes from Actinomadura sp. B10D3, assembly GCF_039871695.1. Lineage (NCBI taxonomy): Bacteria > Bacillati > Actinomycetota > Actinomycetes > Streptosporangiales > Thermomonosporaceae > Actinomadura > Actinomadura sp. B10D3. The sequence goes on along the minus strand of NZ_JBDPLY010000001.1, from coordinate 243,166 downwards.
GACGCGGAGCCGGGCGCCCGCGCGCAGCAGCCGCAGGCAGAGCGCGGCGCCGGGGATCGGCGCGTGCCGGACCGCGTTCGTGACGAGCTCCGACACGAGGACCTCGGCGTCGTCGGCGACGTGCCCGATGCCGGACGCGGTGGTGACGGACCGGCTGAAGCGGCGCGCCCGGGGGACCGACTCCCGTTCGGCGGGCAGCGTCAGCTCGCCCAGCAGGAGCGGGACGGGGTCCTCCATCGTCCCGAGGTCGTGCGGCGGTGTGGTGGTGGCCAGGGTGCTAGGGAGTTCGATGGTGTGGTGTTCGCCCGACATGATGAACGCCTCCTTGACTAAGGCGTGTCGCCCGGGTGCGGCCCGGCCGGGATGCGAGGCCGCGGTGGGCGTGGGGGGATGGTGCAGGTGCCGCCGCCGTTCGGGCGGACGGCGGCACGGTGTTCGAGGGGCACGGCCCGGTCATGACGGACCGCCCTCCTCGGCTTGGGCGTCCGCCCGCGCGCGAAGCAGCCGGGCGGTACTGGTGAACCACTCGTAGTTCTCCTGCTCGAACCGGCGTCCGCGCAGGCAGGTGAGGTAGGGGCCGAGTGGGGACCCGGTGCGCAGGAACGTCTCCTCGTCCAGGTCGCCGCGCAGGTGCTTCAGGGTGCGCTCGAAGACCTCGATCTTGGCGGCGGAGGCCACCGCCCGGTCCTCCAGCTGCGCGATGACGGAGTCCGCGGAGATGTGATCCACGGCCTGCACCATGACGAGCAGGTTCTCGCGGATGATGCCTGGCTTGGCAGGAGTGGTGGCGAACCGTTCGAGCTCGGCGACGCCGGCCTCGGTGACGGTGTACACGCGCTTGTTGGGACGGTCGTGCTGGATGATCTGCCGCCCGCTGATCAGACCTTCCGTCTCCAACCTCGACAGCTCCGAGTAGAGCTGCTGCGGTACGGCATGCCAGAAGTTGGAGACCGACAAATCGAAGATCTTGGCCAGCTGGTAGCCGCTGTACTCGCCGTCGAGCAGCGCCGCCAGCACCGCGTGACGTAGCGCCATCGGCCTTCTCTCCCCGCCTTGACTCAGGGTGATGCCCGACGTTACCAGACAACGACATGATTAGTCATCATTTTGACTAGGATCGGTTGGTTCGGATTTTGACGATCTTCGGACCGCCCGGCCGGGCGGTCACGCGCGTGCCCGGCGGAGCTCGTCCACGCCCGGTTCGAGATCGCCGGCGAGCGCGGTGATCTCCCCCTTGAGGAAGGCCGCGCGGGTCAGGCGGCGCTGCATCTTGCCGCTCGTGGTGTGCCGGACGGTGCCCCGCGCGGCCAGCACGACGCTGACCGCGGGCAGCTCGAACGTCCGGGCGACGCGGGTGCGGATGAGCGAGGCCAGCTCGTCCAGCGGCGTCCCGGCGGCGGACCGGGTGCTGATCTCCTGGACGATCACGACCTGCTCGCGGCTGCCGTCCACGGACCCGCCGACATCGGCGTCGATGGCCCCGTCGATCGCGAACGCCGCCCCGACGAGCGCGGCCGGATGGGCCGCCCGCGCCGTCTCCTCGATGTCGTGCGCGTGGATGTTGCGCCCGTTGACGATGATCAGGTCCTTGATCCGCCCGGTCACGTACAGCTCGCCGTCGGAGACGAAGCCGAGATCGCCGGTCCGCAGGAACGGGCCCTCGCCGGCGGCCGTGCGCGCCTCGAAGGTCGCCATGCTCTGCTCCGGGCTCCCCCAGTAGCCGTGGGCGACGCTTCCGCCCCGGACCCAGATCTCGCCCACGCGGCCCTCCGGCCGCTCAGCGCACGTCTCCGGGTCGACGACACGGACGTCCAGGCTCACCGGGCGGCCGCTGCTGACGAGCCGCCTGGCGCCCTCCGGCCCGTCGCGGGGCACGGCCTCGTCCCGGGTGAGGGCCTCGGCGTCGAAGTCGCGGACCACCGGTCCGCCGCCCAGCGGCGCGGCGGTGACGAGCAGTGTCGTCTCCGCCATCCCGTAGCAGGGCATCCACATGCCGCGCCGGAACCCGATCGGGGCGAACCGCTCGGCCATCGCCTCCAGCGTCGCCGCCCGGACCGGCTCCGCGCCGTTCTTGGCCACCCGCAGCGACGACAGGTCCAGGCCCTCCAACTGCCGGTCGGTGACCCGGCGCAGGGCCAGCTCGTACCCGAAGTTCGGCGCGACGGTGATCGTCCCCCGGTAGCGGGTGATCAGCTCCAGCCACAGCACGGGGCGCTTGATGAACGCGATCGGCGAGGTGAACACGTACCGGCAGCCGAGGTAGAGCGGCTGGAGGAACTGACCGACCAGCCCCATGTCGTGGTAGTGCGGCACCCAGCCGACGCCGACCGTGTCCGTCGTCCCCTCGATCCGGCGCTTGATCTCCTCACCGTTGCTCAGCAGGTTCCCGTGGGTGACCATCACGCCCTTCGGCTCGCTGGTCGACCCCGAGGTGTACTGCAGGAAGGCGACCGTGTCGGAGTCGAAGCCCCGCGGCGTCCAGGCGCCCGGATCGGACTCCTTGCCCGCCTGGGTGTCCAGGCAGTGGACACGCCCCTTCAGCCCCGCGGCCGACAGCCACGCGTCGAGGGTGCCCTTGTGGGCGGTGTCGGTGAGGATCAGCGTGATGTCGGCGTCCTCGATGATCCGGCGGGTGCGCCCGAACCGGCCGGCGTCCAGGTCCGGCAGCGGCGCCGGGACGGCGATGACCCGCGCGTAGAGGCACCCCAGGAACGCCGTCAGGAACTCAAGGCCCTCCGGATACAGCAGCAGGACGGCCCGGTCGCGCAGCCCCCGCGCCTCCAGGCGCCAGCCGAGGACCCGGGCCTTGCGGTCCAGCTCGGCGAAGCCGAGCACGTTCTCCTTGTACGTGCGGCCCGGTTCCTCGCTGATGAAGGTGAACGACCGGTCGTCGCCGTGCACCCGGATGTTCTCCCGGGCCAGCGACACGAAGTCCTGGTAGGGCGGCATGAGGCCTCACTCGTCCTCGGCCAGCGACAGCAGCGAGAACCAGCCCCGCTCGCCGGCGTGGAACATCGCGGCCTCCAGCGAAGGGAGGAAGTCCTCCGAAAGGGAGGTGTCGGGCTGCGCGCGCTGGAGCAGCCGCTGCAGGCACAGCACGAGCCACTCCCCCTCGGCGAACGGGCCGCCGAACGCCTGCCGGTTGTGCAGCCACGTCAGCATGCACGAGACCATCGCGTGCAGCTCGCAGTACCGCTTGGCCCGCGCCAGCGCCGCCACCGACGAGGCGTCGCCCTCGCTCGCGCGGATGCCCTGGTCCACCTTGGCGCGCAGGCCGCCGATCCCCGACAGCAGGTCCTTCAGCTCCGCCGCGACGCCGGGCGCCGCGTGCGCGTCGGCCTCCGACAGCACCTCCTCGGCGATCTGCTCGAACCGCTGGCCGACCTCGTCGCGCCCCTCGTTGGTGAGCTGGAGCATCCGGCCGTCCGGCTCCCACGCCGGCGGGGTCCGCGTCCAGCAGAACAGGTCGGCGAGCAGTTCGTCCTCGCGGCCCGTCTCCTGCGGCGGCTCGATCAGGTACGGCAGCTGCCCGGCGACGTTGGCCAGGTTGACGTGCGTGGTTCCCTCGAAGATGCTCGCGATCGCGTGGTCGCGCTGCAGCTTCTGGAACACCCCGTGCGCCACGCCCTCGCGCAGGTACCCGCGCGCCGCGAGGACGGTCCCGATGCTGGCCACGACCTCCTCCCCCATGACGGGGACGAAGTACTTCACGATCGACGACCACAGGCTGAGCCGCCCCGGCGCCACCGTCAGGCAGCGCGCCACCGGGATCGCCACGCACTCGGCGATCAGCAGGTCCAGATGCGCCTTGACCAGATGGTCGCGGATGACGGGGATCTTGTAGATGTCCGAGCCGTAGAGGGTGCGCTGCCGCGCGTAGTCCATGCCGATGCGCACGACCGCGTCCATCGTCCCGACCGAGAGCGCCGCGATCGCCGTCCTGGTGATCTGCAGGGTCTTCAGCGTCTGCACGAGCCCGGACCCGCGCCGCCCGATCACCCGCTCGGCCGGCAGCCGCGCCCCGGAGAACGCGACCCCGCTGAGGTCGTGGCCGCGCAGCCCCACCGTCCGCACCGGCGGCAGCGTCGACCAGGAGGCCGGGTCGATCTCCCGCTTGTCGACCAGGATGAGCGAGAAGTCGCGCGGACCCGTCTTGGCATAGGTGGTGACGAAACGGCCGCGCGTGGCGTTGCCCACCGGCCACTTCACCCCGGTCAGCACCAGCTCGCCGTCCCGGATCTCCGCCTCCGACTCCGACGCCATCACGTCGCTGCCGTGGTCGGCCTCCGAGACGCCGAAACAGGCCAGGTCACCGCACAGCACACCGTCCGCGACCGTCCTGCGCTGCCAGGTGTCGCCCCACAGCCACACCGGGTTCACGGCCAGCAGCCCCGACCCGTACATCACCGCCACGGTCACGCTGCGGCGCGAGATGCCCCGGGTGACGAAGAACAGCTCCTCAAGCGTCGTCAGCCGCCCGCCGAGCGGCGCGGGCACCAGGTACTTCGGGAAACCCCAGGCCCGGACGGCGTCGACCGCGCCCGGCGGGATCTCGTCGCGCTCCTCCGCCTCCACGATCGCCTTGTAGGAGAACGGCCCGGCCTCGTCGTCCATGGGGTCGCCGAGGAAGCCGTCCAGGTCGGCGGCGATCCGGTGCGCCGGCGACAGCATCTCAAGGGACAGTTTCTGACGGGGCACGGCCCGATGGGACACCGTCCCGGGCGGTGCGGGGTGTACGGGGACCTTACTGTCCATCTTTCCTTCGACTCCCTTTGTCTGGGTCGCTCCCTAAAACTGCGCGGTACCGGACGGGCCCCCCGTTCCTCCAGCACCCCCCGCGCCGCCGGCGTCCGCCACGCCGCCGGCGTCCTGCACGTCTTCCATGCGTCTCCCGACCGCCCGCGCGAGCGTCATCGCCGCCGGAAGCGGGCGGACCATGACGGTCAGGCCGGTCACGAGGCCGGTGTCGCCGTAACTCAGCAGATCGAGCCCCTGCACGGACTTGCCCATCACCCGGGCGCTGAAGATCAGCGCCTGCGCGGGCGGGCCGGTGCCGTTCGCCGGCCGCACCAGCTCGTCGGTGTAGCGGAAGTCCTCGAAGACCTCCAGCAGCACCCCGAGCAGCGCGGCGACGGCGTCGCGGCCGAGATAGGGCTTCACCATCACCGGGCTGTGGAACTCGATGCCGGGATCGAGCGCACCGGTGATCGCGGCGAGATCCTTGGCCTCCACCGCCGATCGGAACGTTCCGGGGACCGTCATCCGGGCTGCTCCCTTCGCTTGCCAGCCGGTCAGTTCACCGTCCGGGGCGGGACGGCGCCGGCGGGGGGCGTGTGCTGTGCGGGGAGGCCGGGCTCGGGAGCGGGCACGGCGGCGCGGGCGAGGTCCTGCGCCCACGCCCGGTACCCGGCGGCCGACGGGTGGAAGCCGTCGGACGCGAAGAGCCGCCGGTCGCGCGCCATCGCCTCGTCCATGGGGACGTGGACCGCGCCGCCCACGGCGGCCGCCTCGCTGGTGATCACGTCCATCGCCCGCGCCCGCGCGCCGAGGACGGACCGCAGCGGCCGCGGGAGGGCGGGGAACCGGTGCACGGGCGGCATGCCCGCGACGAGCAGCCGCGCGCCCGGGTACCGGTCGCGCAGCACGGCGATGAGCTCGGTCACGTCCGCCGTCCAGCGGCGGAGCGGCCGCCGCCGGATCAGGTCGTTGATGCCCGTGGTGACGACCACGAGGTCCGCCGCGCAGCCGTCGGGCGCGGGCACCAGCCCGGTCGTGATCCGGCGGGCGGTGGCGCCGTTCTCGCCGGACAGCGACCACGCCACGCCACGCCGCAGCCGGTCGCGCAGCGCCTCCGCCAGGAAGCCGGGGAGCGCCTCCGCGTGCCGCGACGCGCCGACGCCCACGGCGGTCGACTCGCCCAGCACGACGACCCGGTAGTCCGGGCCCGTGCCGGGATGCGGGCCGGCGGCGAAGCCGCGCTCGTCGCCCGCCGCCGGATCGAGCCGCGGCGTCCGGCGCACCGTCCGCCATGCCTGGACGGCCAGGACGGGAGCGAGCGGAATCAGCATCGCCGAACGGGAGACGCGGACAGCGGCGAAAGGTCTTTTCATCTGTTTCCCAGACTGCAGGTTGGGGCCCCCGAGACTTAGATCACCCGCTCGCTGAGCAGGCTTTTTGCGAGGTGCGCGATCACCTCCGCGACATAGGCGTGACCTCTCGGATTGAGGTGGATTCCGTCCGGACTCCACATCACCGGGTCGGCGACCCGGGCCACGGTCTCCCGTTCCGGAAAGGTCATACCGAAGTCGCGTGCGACGCGCGCCAGCTCCATATTGAAGTCATGAATGCGCTGCACGGTCCGTTTCTTACGGAACTGCGAGATCGGCGATATGTCGAGCAGCGGGGGACGCGGCACCGGGATCGCCAGCATCACCGCGCCGCGGTCGCGGGCCCAGCCGTACAGCTCGTCCAGCCGGCGGGCCGCGTCCGCGGGCTCGAAGCCGCGCAGCGCGTCGTTCATCCCGCAGCCGAGCACGACCAGGCGCGGCCGCAGCTCCCGGACGAGGGGCAGCTGGTCGCGCACCACGTCGTCGATCTTCGCGCCCGGATCGGAGACGTTGAGCATCTCCTCGCGGGAAATCCCCAGGTGGAGAGCCAGCCGCCCGGCCCAGCCGAGCCATCCGCCGGCCGGGTGCGGGTCGTCCTGGCCCTCGGCCACGCTGTCGCCGAGCACCACCATGGCGGGCCCGGCGGCGCCGTCCGCGGGCCGGCCGCCCATCACGCGACGAGGTCGAGCAGGTAGTCGGTGAGGTCGGTCACCGTCTCCCGCCGCCTGGCCTCGGCCACGTCGACCTCGACCTGCAGATGGTCCTCGATGTCGCTGATGATGCTGATCGCGTAGACCGAGTCGACGCCGTAGCGGGCCAGTTCGACCCCGGGATCGATGTTTTCCGCAGGCCGGTCCAGGTAGAAGGCGATCCTGTCAAGAAGCCACGATTGCAGCTCGTCGTGGGAAATTGTTTCCGATCGGGTCACCGCACTCCTCCTTATGTTTAAGAGGATCATCGAATCAATCGCGATAGTCATCGGAAGACGAGCAACACGCAACATACAGCCAAATGGGGGGCGTGTCTCGACCCGGATGTGAACGATCGGACACGGGCATGTCTCCGAGCCGTAAACCCAGTCAGCAGGCCGGTAAAAACGGCGACAAGTTACCGATTGGTAGCCTGTTCCGATATGGGGCCCACCCGGAACGCCCGCCGGCATCTCGGTTCCCGCCCGTCCCACCGATCCGTCCTCCCCCGCGGGACTCGCGATGGCACGCTACCTGCGTCGTTTCCCAGCAGGCTCCCCCTCGCGGCCCGTCCCCCCTGGCGACAACTGGGCACGTTCCAAGAGAATTTCGGACAACCTTCCAGACCTGCCCACCGCAGGGCAGTCAGGGATGACTTTCCCGGAAGACAGATTCACCTGTCCCTGGCGGACGTGGCCTCAGCCGGTCACTCCGGGACCGCGGGACCCCTCAGCCGCGACTCCACCGGGTTCGGCTCGCGGGCCTGCGCGAGCCGCTCCAGGACGGCGTGCGCGTGCCGCGACCGCCAGCGGTGCGCCGCGAGCCGGTGGAACCTGGCGAGCTGTGCCGCGGGGGGACGCGCTCCCCCGGTCAGTTCGTAGCCGTTCTGGACGAGCCGCGAGGCGAGGACGTGCTCGACCAGATCGGCCTCCCAGTCCTCCAGCCGCTCGCGCCAGGCCCCGACCTGGCGGGTGTTGACGGCCTCGTGCGTGTGCAGATGCCATTTCCGCGAGGAGGGCACCGTCCGCCGGGCGTGCCGGTACGCCTTGGTCATCTCGGGGTCGTACTCCTCGCCGAGGAAGGCGCACAGTTTGACCAGCTCGTCCTCGGATTCCGCGACGAGGTCCTCGTAGCGGAACTCGTAGAAGATGTCCGGGCCGAGCCGGTCCCGCAGGTGGCGGCCCGTGTCGACCGCCTCCCGCCAGGTCAGGGCGGCGGCGTGGATGTCGCCGTCGAACCAGGGCATCCGCGTCAGGGAGCTGACCGCGTCCCGGCCGTCCCGGATGAGGTGGACGAACTGGGCGTCCGGGAACATCCGCTGGAGGATCGACACCCGGCGGAAGTAGCTCGGCCGCTTGTCCCCCCAGCGCGGCTTGCCGTGCTTGCGCGCGTACGAGCGGAAGACGGCCGCGATCGCGGAGCCGAGCGTCGGCGGCGCGTTCACGATCTCCTCGACCGCGTCATCGGCGTCCAGATCCAGGACCCTGAACTTGGTGTTCCTGCCATGCACGATCCACTCGGCGAGCGCGCGCCGGTTCCGCTCCAGCTCCAGGTCGCCGAAGTCGTGCCGCACCTCGTACGCGGTATGGACGAACCTCGTCTCGGACGGGAACGCGATGCGCCGGTGCGAGTGCAGCATCTGTTGCAGCAGCGTCGTCCCCGACCGCGGGCATCCGAGGACGAAGATGGGGCGGCAGGACTCCGTCGTCATGTCGCGGCACCGTACCCGCGGTCCCTGAGACGAACCTCCAGCAAACCTCAACGAACGCTGAAGGCCGCCCCGGCGGCCCCGGCCGGGAAGGCCGCCCGCCACCTTGCGTGAACGGCCAGGTCAGCGGGTCCGTGCCGATGATCGAACGGTAAAAGACTTCCCTGTAACCGAGAAGTAAGCTAAAGTAACGATCGGTGTGCCGGGAAGTCTGGTCGGCGAGACAGGAGATGTCTGCGACCAGGAGGGCTGATGATCCCCCGGCACTTTTTGCTTGCGCACGCTGGGCCGCGCAATGCCGCGCCGTGCCGGCGCAGGCCCCATCACCTGCGACCCGTGACCTGGGCGCACGCTTTCCCAGATAGCTGAGCACGTCTCTCTTTCTTCGATCGACGAAGCCTTTCGGCGCCGGTCGGCCGCGTTCCGCCGCCCCGGCGCGCGATCCATGACGTCTCGACCCGGAAAGCGTGCACTCCCATGGGCGAATTCATCGATGCGGCGTTCGGTTTCCCGACGGCGCTGTTCAGCTTCTCACTCCTCGTCGTGGCCGCCTACTGGACGCTCGTCCTGCTCGGCGGCCTCGACCTCGACTTCCTCGGCGCCGGTGCCGATGCCGAAACGGGGGCCGGCGCCGGCGCCGAGGACGGGACGGCCGGCGGGCCGCTCGCGCTGCTCGGGCTCGGCGGCGTCCCGGCCACCGTCGGGCTGTCGCTGCTGATCGGGCTCGCGTGGTTCGTCAGCCTCGCGGGATCGGCGCTGTTCGAGCGCGCCGCGGCGCGGACCCTCGTCCTGGCCGTCGCGCTCGCCGCGGCCTGGACCGGGACGCGGCTCGCCGTCCTCCCGCTGCGCGGCGTCTTCCGGGACCGGGCCGCGGCGTCGCTGCGCGACTTCGTCGGGCTGCCGTGCGTGATCCGCACCGGCCGCGTCGGCCCGGACTTCGGTCAGGCCGAGGTCACCGCCGCCGACGGCTCGTCCGCCATCGTCCAGGTGCGGCAGCCCGCCGCGGACGTGCCGGTGGCCGGCGCCGCGGAGGGCCTCGGGCTCACCGTCGGCAGCACCGCGCTGATCTTCGACTTCGATCCGGAGGGCCGCTTCTTCTGGGTCATGCCGCACGACACGGCGGCCGACCTCCGCTGAGCCCCCGCGACGAACCCCCGCGACAGACCCCGCTCCACAGCCCCCGCGATACAGACCCCCGCGACCTCACCCCCGGCAGACAGGGATATCGATGGACACCATCACGATAGGAGCCGGCGTGCTCCTCGCTCTCGCGCTGCTCCTCACCCTCGGCCTCGTGCTGATGGTGACCCGGTTGTTCCGCAAGGTCGACCAGGGCCGCGCGCTCATCATCTCCAAGCTCAAGAAGGTCGACGTCACCTTCACCGGTGCGATCGTCCTGCCCGTCCTGCACCGCGCCGAGCTGATGGACATCTCGGTCAAGACCATAGAGATCGAACGGACCGGGCGGGACGGCCTGATCTGCAAGGACAACATCCGCGCCGACATCCGCATCACGTTCTTCGTCCGGGTCAACAAGACCGTCGAGGACGTCGTGAAGGTCGCGCAGGCCATCGGGACGGAGCGGGCCAGCAGCCAGGAGACGCTGCAGGAGCTGTTCGCGGCGAAGTTCTCCGAGGCGCTGAAGACCGTCGGCAAGCACCTCGACTTCGCCGACCTCTACACGCGCCGCAACGAGTTCCGCGACCACATCATCCGCGTGATCGGCACGGACCTCAACGGCTACAGCCTTGAGGACGCCGCGATCGACTACCTGGAGCAGACCCCCCTGCTCTCCCTGGACAAGTCCAACATCCTGGACGCCCAGGGCATCCGGAAGATCACCGAGCTGACCGCGATCGAGCACGTCCGCACCAACGAGCACGCCCGCAACGAGGAGAAGGAGATCACCCGCCAGAACGTCGAGGCGCGCGAGGCGATCCTGGAGCTCGAACGCCGGCAGGCGGACGCCGAGCTGCGGCAGGAGCGCGAGGTCGAGACCGTCCGCGCCCGCGAGACGGCGGAGATCGAGCGGGTCAAGGCCGAGGAGCGGCTGCGGGCGCAGCTCGCGCACATCCGCACCGACGAGCAGCTCGGCGTCCAGCACGAGAACAAGGACCGCGAGGTCTCGGTCGCCGCGAAGAACAAGGAGCGCGTCCTCGCGATCGAGAGCGAGCGGATCGAGAAGGACCGCGTCCTGGAGGTCATCGCCCGCGAGCGCGAGACCGGGCTGACCCGCATCGCGGCCGACAAGGAGGTCGAGGCGGAGAAGCGCGAGATCGCGAACGTCGTCCGGGAGCGGATCGCCGTGGAGCGGACCGTCGCCGAGCAGGAGGAGGGCATCAAGCGGCTGCGCGCGGTCGAGGAGGCCGAGCGGGCCCGCCAGTCGGTGATCATCCACGCGGAGGCCGAGGCGCAGGAGAACCTGGTCAAGGACATCAAGGCCGCCGAGGCGGCCGAGGCCGCCGCCGAGCACCGCGCCCGCGAGGAGCTGACGATGGCCAAGGCGCGCCAGGACGCCGCCGAGATGGACGCGCAGGCGAAGATCCGGCTGGCCGAGGGGCTGCGCGCGGAGGCCGCCGCGGCGGGCCTCGCCGAGGTCCAGGTCCGCGAGCGCGACGCCGACGCGATCGAGAAGGTCGGCCGCGCCGAGGCCGCCGTCGCCCAGCAGAAGGCGCTGGTCGAGGCCGCGCGCATCCGCGACAACCTGCGGGCCGAGGCGGAGGGCCTGTCGGAGAAGGCCGGCGCGATGGCCGCGCTGGACGAGGCGTCCCGCGAGCACGAGGAGTACCGGCTCCGGCTGGAGGCGGAGAAGGACGTCCGGCTGGCCGGCATCGAGGTGCAGCAAAAGGTCGCGGAGGCGCAGGCCGGCGTCCTCGCCGCCGGGCTGGAGCAGGCCGACATCAACATCGTCGGCGGCGACTCGGTGTTCTTCGACAAGCTCGTCGGCTCGATCGCGCTGGGCAAGAGCGTCGACGGCTTCGTGCAGAACTCCGACGTCGCGCAGGCGGTGGCGGGTCCCTGGCTGGACGGCTCGTCGAGCCTGCCCGGCGACCTGTCCCGCCTGCTGGGCTCGGTCGGCACCGGCGGCGTGCGCGACCTGACCCTGTCGGCGCTGCTGCTGCGCCTGATCAAGTCGGGCGGTCCGGACAGCACCGGCTTCCAGGACCTGCTGGACACCGCGCGGCGGCTCGGCATCGCCGAGGCGCCGCTGAGCGAAATCAACGGAACCACACTGACCGCCAACTGATCACAGTACTGCGGCGAGCCGCCGGTCCGGGGGCCGCCGGCCCGACGGCTCGCCGCCCGCGGACCCCGCCATGCCCGTGACGGCGGCGCCCGCGGGACGGGGCTGCCGCGGCGGAGACAGGATCGGCAACCGACATGGACGGGAGCGACGGGGTGACCGAGGGCGTCGAGGTGGCCGCCGGAACCGGGGCGAGACTGGACCACGGAACCTACGAGGTGCTGCGCGCCCGGCTCGCCGAGCACGCGGCGGAGCTGGGACGGCGGGCGGACGCGCTGAACGCGCGGCGGCTGGAGGTGTTCGGCGGCACCGAGCTGCGGCTGGCGGGCACCGAGCGGATCAGGACGGCGCACGACTGCGTGCCGAGGGACCTGGTCGCGCTCGGCGACGTCCTGCTGTTCGGCGGCAACGCCCTCCTCGGGCCGAAGCCGGAGACGGCGGTGGAGGACGTCTTCTCCCTGCACCGCCTCACCCGGGGCGAGGACGGCGTCGCGCTCGTCCCGGCCGGGCCGGAGGCGGTGCCGGGCCTCCTGGACGATCCGGACTTCCTGCGCGACTTCGCCGGCATGTACCGGTACTACCGGCAGGCGCGGCTGCTCCAGCTGCGGCTGGTGGAGGGCCGGCTGCTCGCGGTGTTCCAGACCGGCCCGCGTTTGTCGGACCTGCGGGTCCTGCGATGGCGGACGACCCCGGACGGCGCCGTCGTCTACGAGGACGCCCAGGGAGAGCGCGACCACGCGTTCCCGCCGGCGCACGACGTCGACTGGGCCGAGGCCACGCGCGACGACCACGTCCCGGGCCGGCACCCGCACATCTCGATCGAGGGCGAGGTGTTCGTCGGCACGACCGGCGGTGCGCTGACCGTCAAGGTCGTGGACGACACCGGCACCGGCGACGGGGTGTACTCCGAGCCGGTGGAGGAGCCGCTGCAGTCCCTCGCGGACGCCGACGTCCTGCACGCGCGGGTCGGGGCGCTGATCCTGCTGCGGATCCGCCCGTACAACGAGACGGCGTGGCGGCACCTCGTCTTCAACGTCCGCACCAAGGAGGTCGTGCGGCTCGACGGGATCGAGCAGGCGTGCCGGAGGCTGCCGGACGACCACGGCATCGTCTTCCCCGGCGGCTACCTCCTGGAGACCGGCACGGTGAAGACGTTCGACACCGACGTCGCGGGCCTGGAGTACGAGCGCGTCATCCGCTCCCCCAACGGCGAGGACGTGCTCTACGTCTTCCACGCGCGGGAGGACGGCCGGTCGCTGCTGCTGCCGTACAACGTGATCCGCAAGCGGGTGACGACGCCGATCACCTGCCACGGGTACGCGCTGGCCGGGGACGGGACGCTCGTCGCGATCCGGGCGCTGTCGGACGAGCCGGCCCGCGTCCACCCGCTCCAGCTCTGGGCCACCCCGTACGTCTCGGACGCGCACGCCGCCGCGCAGCCCGTCGGCACCGGGCCGCTGGAGCGCGTCGGGAACGCCGACCTCGTCCGGGGCATCGCCGAATGCCTGACGATCGTCCGGATGGTGGACGAGATGTCGCCGTCCGCCCCGGTGTTCGAGGCGCTGATCTCGGCGTGCACGCGGGTGCGGGACCTCCACCACTGGCTCGCCGGCGGCGACCTCGGCGACGTCGCCGCGCCGCTGGCGGACGTCCGCGCGGCCGCCGGGCAGGTGCTGGAGGAGTACGAGAAGGTCCGCGCGCTCACCGAGCAGGCCGCGGCCGCGGTCTTCGAGGCGGCCGGCGACATCGCCGCGCTGGTCCGCGCGGCGCGGGCCGAGGCGCCGTCGGCCGCCGAGGGCTGGATCTCCCGGCTCGCCGAGTTCCGCCGTTTCCAGGGCCGCCTGGAGACGCTGCGCGACCTCCGCTACGCCGACCTCGCGCGGATCGACGAACTGACCGAGACCGTCCAGGAGGGGCTCCGCACCGCGGGCCAGGGAGCCGTCGAGTTCCTCCAGGGAGAGGACGCGTTCACCGCCTACCACGCCGAGGTGGACCGGATCACCGAGGCGGCGCACGCCGTCGAGACCGCCGCCGACGCCGCTCCCCTCGCCGACCTCCTCGACGCGCAGAACGCGGGGCTGGAGGTCGTCACCGAGGTCGTCGGGGACCTCGACGTCACCGACGCGACCGCCCGGACCGCGATCCTGGAGCACGTCGGCGAGGTGCTCGCCGCCCTCAACCGGGCCCGCGCCGTCCTCGGCGCCCGGCGCCGCGAGCTGCTCGCCCGGGAGGGACGCGCGGAGTTCGCCGCGGAGCTCGGCCTGCTCGACCAGTCCATCGCCGGCGCGCTCGCCGCCGCCGGCACGCCCGAGGCGTGCGACGAGCGGCTCGGCCGCCTCCTCCTGCGCCTGGAGACGCTGCAGGCCAGGTTCGCCGAGCCGGAGGAGTTCCTCGCCGAGCTGGAGACGAAGCGCACCGAGATCTACGAGGCGTTCTCGTCCCGGAAGCAGACGCTGCTGGACGAGCGCGCGCGCCGCACCGACCGGCTCGCCGCGTCGGCCGAGCGCATCCTGTCCGGGGTGCGCCGCCGGGCCGGCACGCTCGGGTCCCCCGACGAGGTCGGCGCCTACTTCGCGACCGACGCCATGGTGGTGCGGCTGCGCGCGATCGCCGCCGAGCTGCGCGGCCTCGGCGACGACGTCCGGGCCGAGGAGCTGGAAGGGCGCGTCAAGGCGGCCCGGCAGGAGGCCGGCCGCGCGCTGCGCGACCGCCTCGACCTGTACGGCGACGGCGGCGGGACGATCCTGCTGGGCCGGCACCGCTTCGCGGTCAACACGCGCCCGATCGAGCTGACCCTCGTCCCGCACGGCGACGGCATGGCGTTCGCGGTCACCGGCACCGGGTACCGCGCGCCCGTCCGCGACGAGGGCTTCGCCGCGACCCGCCACCTGTGGAGCCAGTCGCTCGTCTCGGAGACCGAGGACACCTACCGGGCCGAGTACCTCGCCACGTCGATCCTCGCGTCCTCGTCCCCCGGGGAGCTGGACCGGGCCGCGGCCGACGGGCGGCTGCTCGCCGTCGTCCGGGACGCGGCCGCCGACCGCTACGACGAGGGCTACGAGCGCGGCGTCCACGACCACGACGCGGCGCGCATCCTGGAGGCGCTGCTGCGCCTGCGCACCGAGGCCGGCCTGCTGCGCTACCCCGGCGGGGCCCGCGCCTCGGCCCGGCTGTTCTGGAGCCACGGCCCCGACGAGGCGGAGCGCGCCGCCTGGACGGCCCGCGCCCGCTCCCTCGTCCGCGCCCGCGACGTCTTCGGGGACGCCGGCGCCCTCACCGACCTCGCCGCGGAGCTGGCCTCGTCCGTCACCGGGTTCGCCGAGCACCACGGCCTGCCCGCACCCGGGCCCCTGGCCGCCGAGTACCTGATCGAGGAACTGGCCTGCGCGCCTGACGGCTTCGTGACGAGCCAGGGGGCCCGCACCCTTCTGAAGGGCCTGGCCGAGGCGGTCGGCGAGGCCCACCAGCACGGCGCCCTGGACGACGACCTCCGCGCGGCCGGGAGCCTCGCCGCCCGGTACCAGCTCGCGGAGGCGTGGCTCACCTCGTTCCTGGCGACGTCCTCCGGCGGCGACCCCGCGGACGTCCCGGAGGCCGTGGCGGCGCTGCTCTGCGCGTCCGTCGGCTACGACTCCCCCGCCGCCCTGACCGCCACCGTCGACGGCCTGCTCGGCGACCACCCCCGCATCGCCGGCCAGAGCCTGCCCCTCAGGCTGGACGAGGTGCTCTCCCGGACGCACCGTTTCCGCACCGCGCGGGTCCCGGAATTCCGCGCCTACCAGAAGCGCCGGAACGACCTCATCGCGACCGAGGAGAAAAGGCTCGCCCTGGCCGACCTCAAACCGCGGGCGATGAGCGCGTTCGTCCGAAACCGCCTCATCGACGAGGTCTACCTGCCGCTGATCGGCGACAATCTGGCCAAGCAGCTCGGCACCACCGGGGACACCAAGCGCACCGACCGGATGGGGCTGCTCCTGCTCATCTCCCCGCCGGGCTACGGCAAGACGACCCTCATGGAATACGTCGCCGACCGCCTCGGCCTGGCGCTGGTGAAAGTGGACGGGCCCGCGCTCGGAAACGGCGTCACGTCCCTCGACCCGGCCCAGGCCCCCAACGCCGCCGCGGCCCGCGAGGTCGAGAAAATCAACTTCGCTCTGGAGATGGGCGACAACGTCCTGCTCTATCTGGACGACATCCAGCACACCTCACCCGAACTCCTGCAGAAGTTCATCCCCCTCTGCGACGCCCAGCGCCGCGTCGAAGGGGCGGAAGGGACCCATGACCTGCGCGGCAAGCGCTTCGCGGTCTGCATGGCCGGAAACCCCTACACCGAGTCCGGCGGCCGCTTCCGCATTCCCGACATGCTCGCCAACCGCGCCGACGTGTGGAACCTGGGCGACGTCCTCTCCGGCAAGGAGGACCTGTTCGCGCTGAGCTATATAGAGAACGCGCTCACGTCGAATCCCGTGCTGGCGCCCCTCACCACCCACGACCCCGCCGATGTGGAACTGCTGGTGCGGCTCGCGTCGGGCGACAACACCGTCCGCCCGGACCGCCTCTCCCACCCGTACTCCCAGGCCGAACTGGAAGAGATCCTCGCCGTTCTCGGAAAGCTCCGGCACGTCCAGCAGGTGGTCCTTACCGTCAACCGCGCCTACATGGCCTCCGCCGCGCAGGACAACGCGTCCCGTACCGAGCCTCCATTCCGGCTCCAGGGCTCCTACCGGGACATGAACAAGCTCGCCGAGCGCATTCTCCCGGTGATGAACGAGGCGGAACTGGAATCGGCCATCGACGACCACTACCGGGCCGAATCGCAGACCCTCACGTCCGATGCCGAGGCCAACCTGCTCAAGCTCGCCGAGCTCCGCAGCCGGCTCACCCCGTCCCAGGAAGCCCGCTGGACGGAGATCAAGGCCGCCTTCCGGCGCTCGCAGACGCTGGCCGCCCACGAGGACGACCCGTCGGTGGGCGCCCTCCTCCACCTGGCCGACAAGCTCGCCGCCATCGAGACGGCCCTGCGCACCGGCCGGTGAGGTCCGGCGAACCGGCCGGGGGCGCACCCCCGGCCGGACATCGCTGAACGGAGCTGACCGGTGGCCGGGGGTGGTCATCCGCGGCCCGGGCCCCTACCTTGGACGACCACGATCACCTCGGACATCGCGGACGAACGGGAAGGTGCGGCATGCCGGAGCCCTCGGTTGCCCCAGACACGACCGGCGGCGAGGCAGGCCACGGCGGGCGCGACCGGCTGCGGCGGGCCGGGCTGCTCGCGATCGGCTTCGCGTTCTCCTACGGTCTGGTGCTCACGCTCCTCAGCGACGTCTTCTTCTGGTTCGCGATCCCCGGGCTCCTCGGCCTCGTCACCGTCGTGATCCTCACGCTCCACCTGTACCTGCACCGGCCGTTCGGGCGCGCCGTCCCGTACGCGACGGACGGCACCGACCGCCGGGGGCCGGTGAAGCACCACTACGCCGTCCTGACCCGGCGCTACCTGCTGATCGCCGTGGTCGGCGCGGCGCTGCTGACCGCCCCGCTCGTGCTGAAGACCTCGGTCGCCTATCCGCTCATCGGCGTGGGGATCGTGACGCTCGGGCAGGGCACGCGGTTCTGGCTCGACCAGATCCTGTGGATGAGGAAGTGCGCCCGCGTGCTGAAGGTGTACGACTTCGAGTTCCGCTCCCCCGTCCAGAAGTCCAACCTCCGGAGCCGGGGACGGCGCTCGCTGACCCTGGGGACGGACGGGGCGCCGCGGATGGCGGCGCGGGAGCCGCTGTTCTCGGACCGGTGGCCGAGGGACATCGCCGACGGGGTGTGGTTCGCGGGGGACGAGCCGTTCGGCGGGGCCATCCTCGTCCCGGACACGGGCGAGCTGATGTGCATGCAGCCGGAGAACTGGTCCGTCCACGAGAAGGCGCGGCAGCAGGCGAGCGCCGAACGCCGGGAGAAGGCGGCGCGGGCCGGGCTGGCCCGCCAGACGATCACGGCGTGATGACGAGCTTCCCGCGGGTGTGGCCGGAGCGGCTCGCGTCGAAGGCGGCGGCGGTCCCTTCCAGCGGGAACGTGCCCGCCACCTCCACGCCGAGGGCGCCCCGGTCGGCCAGGGCGGCGAGCTGGGCGAGCTTCGCACCGCTCGGGCGGACCCAGATCCAGTGACCGCCGTGCTCCTCGACGGTGTCGTCGGCGACCGAGACGTGCCGTCCGCCCGGCGCCAGGACCGCGAGCGTCACCTCCAGCTGGCCGCCCGCGAAGTCGGCGACCGCGGACACGCCGCCGGGCGCGAGCTCCCGGACCCGCTCGGCCAGGCCGCCCCCGTAGGCGACCGGCTCGGCGCCGAGTTCCCGCAGGTAGTCATGGTTCTTCTCGGACGCGGTGCCGATGACCCGGGCGCCGCGGTCGTGCCCGATCTGCACGGCGAGGCCCCCGACGCCCCCGGACGCCGCGTGGACGAGCAGGATCTCGCCCGGGCCGGCCCCGAGCCGGTCGAGGGCGCGCTGCGCGGTCAGCCCGGCCAGCGGCAGGCCCCCGGCCCGGTGCCAGTCGAGCGAGGCGGGCTTGCGCGCCACGTGGTCGGCCGCGACGGCGACGTACTGCGCGAACGTCCCGGCGCCGACCACGTCCTTGCGCGCGTAGGACATCACCTCGTCGCCCGGGGCGAACTCCGGCACGTCGGGGCCGAGGGCCCGCACCACCCCGGCGACGTCCCAGCCGGGGATGACCGGGAAGACCGTGTCCAGCATCCCGTCGAGGCCGCCCGCCATGACCTTCCAGTCGACCGGGTTGACCCCGGCCGCGCGGACCTCGATCAGCACCTGGCCGGGGCCGACCTTGGGGTCGGGGACGTCCCCGATCTTCAGCCGGGAGTTGTCGGAGGCGAACGAGTCATAGGTGACGGCACGCATGCCCCAGAGCGTGCCACCCGGCGCGATCCCTAAACTCGGACATGTAGGAGAATGCCTACGTTTGACATGTAGGAGAATTCCTACCTATTCTCGTCGCCATGAACATCACGCACGTGCGGTCGCTGCCCGTCCCCGTCTCCGACCAGGACGCGGCCAAGGCCTTCTACGCGGGCACGCTCGGCTTCCAGGTGGTCGCCGACCAGGCCGCGGGCCCGACCCGCTGGTTGCAGCTCGCTCCCGAGGGCGCCGGCGACGGCAACGGCATCGTGCTGGCCGCCTGGTGACCGGGGACGTCTTCGCCGCGCTGTCCAGCCCCGTCCGGCGGGAGCTGGCGTCGCTGCTGCTGTCCGGCCCCCGCCCCGTGAACGATCTCGCCGCGCATTTCACGATGAGCCGCCCGAGCGTGTCCGAGCATCTCCGGGTGCTGCGGGACGCGGGCCTGGTCAGCGAGCGGCGGCAGGGCCGCCAGCGCATCTACAGCCTGGAGCCCGCGCCCCTGCGCGAGCTGTCGGAGTGGCTCACCCCGTACGAGCGGTTCTGGCGGGAGAAGCTCGCCGGCCTGCGCGACCTGCTGGACGAGGAGGACCTGTGACACCCACCGGCGAACGCGCCTCCATCGAGGTGGACGAGTACCTGCCCCACCCGCCCGGGAAGGTCTGGCGCGCCCTCAGCGAGCCCGACCTGCTCGCGCGCTGGCTGATGCCGAACGACTTCGAGCCCGTCGTCGGGCACCGCTTCACCTTCGCCGCCAAGCCCATCCCCAGCGTCGGCTTCGACGGGAGGATCACCTGCGAGGTCCTCGCCGTCGAGGAGCACCGGCTGCTCCGCATCAGCTGGCACGGCGGCGGCCTGGACACCACGGTCACCTGGCGGCTGGCCCCGGAGGGCCGCGGCACCCGCCTGTTCATCGAGCACGCCGGATTCGACCTGGACGACCCGGTCAACGCCTACGCCTTCCGGGGCATGGGCAGCGGCTGGCGCTCCGACGTGCTCCGCTCCCTCCACACGACCCTGTCCGCCCTTTCCTGACGGTCCTCCCCTGACCGCGCCCGGATCAGGCGACGGTCTCCAGCGGGGGCTCGGAGGCGAACTGGGTCCGGTAGAGGTCGG
Organism: Actinomadura sp. B10D3; assembly: GCF_039871695.1. NCBI lineage: Bacteria > Bacillati > Actinomycetota > Actinomycetes > Streptosporangiales > Thermomonosporaceae > Actinomadura > Actinomadura sp. B10D3. The sequence goes on along the minus strand of NZ_JBDPLY010000001.1, from coordinate 223,406 downwards.
CGTAGCGGCCTTCCGCGGCCAGCAGCTCGTCGTGCGTTCCCCGTTCGATGATGCGGCCGTCCTCGACGACGAGGATGAGGTCGGCGGCGCGGACGGTGGAGAGCCGGTGGGCGATGACCACCGCGGTGCGGCCGTCCAGCGCCTCGGCCAGGGCCTCCTGGACGGCCGCCTCGGACGTGGAGTCGAGGTGGGCGGTGGCCTCGTCCAGGATCACCACGCGCTGCCGGGCCAGCAGGAGGCGGGCGATGGTGAGGCGCTGGCGCTCGCCGCCGGAGAGGCGGTAGCCGCGCTCGCCGACGATGGTGTCGAGGCCGTCCGGCAGGCCCTCGATGAGGGTGTCGAGGCGGGCGCGGCGCAGCACGTCCCAGAGCTCCTCGTCGGTCGCCCCGGGGCGCGCCAGCAGGAGGTTCTCGCGGATCGACTCGTGGAACAGGTGGCCGTCCTGCGTGACCATGCCGAGCGTGTCGCGGATGGACTGGAAGGACAGCTCGCGGACGTCCACGCCGCCCAGCCGGACGGTGCCGGAGTCGACGTCGTAGAGGCGCGGCAGCATCTGCGCGATCGTCGACTTGCCCGCGCCGGACGAGCCGACCAGCGCGACCGTCTGGCCGGGCTCGGCGCGGAACGACACGTCGTGCAGGACGTCCACGCCGCCGCGGGTGTCGAGGGTCGCGACCTCTTCGAGCGAGGCGAGGGAGACCTTGTCGGCGGACGGGTAGGCGAACCGGACGTTCTCGAACTCGACGGCGACCGGGCCGTCCGGGACGTCGCGCGGGTCGGGGCGCTCGGCGACGAGCGGCTTCAGGTCGAGGACCTCGAAGACCCGCTCGAAGCTGACGAGCGCGCTCATCACCTCGACGCGGGAGCTGGCGAGGGCGGTCAGCGGCGCGTAGAGGCGGGTGAGCAGCAGGGCGAGGGCGACGACGGCGCCGGCGTCGAGGTGGCCGCGCAGGGACAGGTAGCCGCCGAGGCCGTAGACGAGCGCGAGGGCCAGCGCCGACACCATGGTGAGCGCGGTGATGAAGACGTGCTGCACCATCGCGGTGCGGACCCCGATGTCGCGGACGCGGCGGGCGCGGGCGGCGAACTCGGCGGACTCCCTCGACGGGCGCCCGAACAGCTTCACCAGCGTCGCCCCCGGTGCGGAGAAGCGCTCGGTCATCTGCGTGCTCATCGCGGCGTCGTGCGCGGCGGCCTCCCGTTCGAGCCGCGCCAGGCGGGTGCCCATCCGGCGGGCCGGGAGCACGAAGACGGGCAGCAGGATCAATGCCAGCAGGGTGATCTGCCAGGAGATCCGGACCATCACCGCGAAGGTGAGCAGCACCGTCACCAGGTTGCTGACGACGCCCGACAGGGTGTCGCTGAACGCACGCTGGGCACCGATCACGTCGTTGTTGAGGCGGCTGACCAGGGCACCGGTGCGGGTCCGGGTGAAGAACGCGACCGGCATCCGCTGGACGTGGTCGAACACGGCGGTGCGCAGGTCGAGGATCAGCCCCTCGCCGATACGCGCGGACAGCCACCGGTTGGCCAGCCCGAGCCCGCCCTCGGCGAGCGCCAGGACCGCGATCAGCACGGCGAGGCTCACCACGGTGGACGTCGCGGCGCGGTCGACGATCGCGTTGACGACCCATCCGGCGAGGACCGGGGTCGCGACCGCGATGACCGCCATGACCACGCTGAGGAAGAGGAACGCGGCGAGCTGCCGCCGGTGCGGGCGGGCGAAGCGGCCGATGCGCCGCAGCGTCGCCTTGGAGAACGGCCGGCCGTCCTGCGCGTTCATGGCGTGATGCAGCGACATCCACGCCGTGACTTCCATGTCCATGGAGACCCCTGATCATCGTTAGCCTGGAAGACGAGCATGCGACCTCAAGATTGGTTGAGGTCAAGTCGCGCCGTCGTGGTGCCGCCGGGAGACAGTCTCTTCCGGGGGTACGACATTTCAGCGAAAGGTCGCTTGTGGACATCGACGAGATCAGGACCGACACCCCCGGCTGCGCGAAGGTGGCCCACCTCAACAACGCCGGGGCCGCGCTGCCGCCGCGTCCCGTGATCGACGCCGTCGCCGGGCATTTCGCCCAGGAGTCGACGATCGGCGCCTACGAGGCCGCGGAGCAGAACCAGGCCGCCATCGACCGGTTCTACGGAGCGCTCGCCCGGCTCCTGGGCGCTCGACCGGACGAGATCGCCTACGTGGAGAACGCCACGCGCGCCTGGGACCTGGCGTTCTATTCGATCCCCTTCGCCGACGGCGACCGCATCCTGACCACGACGAGCGAGTACTCCAGCAACGCGATCGCCTACCAGCAGGTGGCGGCGGCCACGGGCGCCCGGGTGGAGGTCGTCCCAGACGAGGCCGACGGCACGCTCTCCCTCGACGCGCTGGAGGCGGAACTGGCCAAGGGCAACGTCCGGCTGGTGTCGCTCAACCACGTCCCGACGCACAACGGGCTCATCAACCCGGCGGTCGAGGTCGGGCGGCTGTGCCGCGAGCACGGCGTCCTCTACCTCCTGGACGCCTGCCAGTCGGTCGGCCAGCTCACCGTGGACGTCACCGAGATCGGCTGCGACATGCTGTCGGCGACGGGACGCAAGTTCCTGCGCGGCCCGCGCGGAACGGGTTTCCTCTGGGTCCGGCGCGACATCCTGCAGACCCTGGTGCCGCCGTTCCTCGACCTGCAGGCCGCCACGTGGAAGGCGCCGGACGGGTACGAGATGCGCGACGACGCGCAGCGCTTCGAAACATGGGAACGCTACGTCGCCGGGCAGATCGGGCTGGGAGTCGCCGCCGACTACGCGGCGGACCTGGGGATGCCCCGGATCCAGGAGCGCGTCCTGAACCTCGCCGCCCGGCTACGTGAGCACCTGGCCGCGCGTCCCGGTGTCACCGTCCTCGACAAGGGGGCACGGCCGTCCGGCATCGTCACGTTCACCGTCGACGGCCACGACCCCGCCGCCATCAAGGCCGCGGCCAAGGAACGCGGCGTCAATGTCAACGTCGCCAACCCGAACACGCACGGATACGACCCGCACGCCGCACCGGCGGCCGTGCGAGCGTCCGTGCACTACTACAACACCGAGGGCGAACTGGAGCAGCTCCTGTCCGCCCTGCCGTAGAAGGTTCAGGCGTTGGGGCGTGCCGCGCTGATGTCGGCGAGCGCCGAACCCGAGTCCTTCTCCATCGCCAGGTCGCCGATGGAGACGATGCCGACGGGACGGCCGTCCGCGATGACGGGGAGCCGCCGGACCGCGCGCTCGCGCATGATCTGCGCGGCCCGCTCCAGCGAGTCGTCGGGCCCGACGGTGGCGGTCACGCTGCTGGCGATGCCCCCGATCTTCACCGTCGCCGGGTCGCCGCCCGCCGCGAGGCCGCGGATCACCAGGTCCCGGTCCGTGACGACGCCCTTGAGGTGGTCGCCGTCGGCCACCAGGACGGCCCCGATGTCCTCGTCGCGCATCGCCCGCGCCACCGTCACGAGGTCGAGTTCCGGGCTGACCGAGGTGGGCGAGCCGGTCATGATGTCGCGGACCTTCGTGGCCATGGTTCACTCCTTGCGCCTCGCTGGTGGGGTATCGCGGGCCCTACCCGGCACGCCCTGGATCACTCATCACGGCCGGAACGGTGCGAACAGCCGCTCCGCCCCGGCCTCGTCCCAGGCCAGGCGGGTCGGATCCTCGCGCACCGGGCCTTCCCGTGCGGGGGACGTTGTCAGGGTTGTATCTCCGCAACCCCCCGTTCGGGTTCACGCGGGACACGAGCCCCACCGACACGGAATGCCGCGAACCTTCCCGATAAACTTCGCGTCCCCATATTCATAGGGGATCGCCGGGGGAGGGCCGTTCCGCCGCCCGTCGAGACATGAGCAGAGGAGGGTCTGGACGTGGACGACGACGCCGAGCGGGGCACGGAAACGTCCCGGTCCGGGACCGCCGAATTCCGCCTCCCCAAGAAGAAGGACCTGACCCGCCCGGACATCCCCGTCCGCAAGCCGAAGGACGACCAGGAGGAGCCCCCGCCCCCGAGCACCTGGTACGTCCAGTTCCCGGCCCCCGAACCAGAGGCCGAGGAAACCGAGGACACGGCCCAGGAGGACGAGTCCCCACAGGCCGAAGAGCCCACCGAACCCGCCGAGGATTCGGGCAGCGCCGCCCCGCCGAAGCAGGACACGCCGCCGCAGGACGAGCGCACGGCAGGCAAGGACTCCGAAGAGCGCACCGAAGGCGCCGCCCCGCCTGAGAAAGACGCGCCGAGGCAAACCGGTCGTCCCCAGCAGGACGAGCAGGCCACCCGCGAAAACCCCATCCCGCAGGCCACACCCGAGACGGCGTCCGGTAGCACTGCCCCGCCGAAGCAAGACGCACCGCCGGAAGCCAGAGACGCCGCGAGCGAGAGCGCCGCAGAGGATGCAGACGCGCCGCGGCAAGCCGACCGCACGCAGCAGGACAAACCCGCGCCGCGCTCGGCCCCACCGACTCGCTCTGGTAGCGCCGCCCCGCCGAGGCAGGACGCGCCGTCGCAGGACAAGGGCGCCGCACCGCCCGCAGGGCCTGAAGACGCGCCCCCGAAGCAAGACGCGCAACCACGAGACGGCCGCAGCGTGGGCAAGGACCGGGCGGCCTCCGCTGAGCGCACCGAGAGCGGCGCTCCACCTCAGCAAGAAGCCCCGCGACAAGGCGCCCGCGCCCCGCAGCACGCGCCACCTCAAGACGAGCGCACCCGACGCGAGACCACGGCGCACAGTGCATCAGCGCCTACCGCCGCCCCGAAGACACGGCCCGGCAGCGCCACTCCGCCGGAACACGACGCGTCACCACGAGACAGCCGCAGCGCGGGCAAGGACCAGACAGACTCCGCAAAGCGCATCGAAAGCAGCGCCCCACCTCAGCAGGAAGCGCCATCCAAGGACGGGCGCGCCGCACGCGAGAGCGCCTCGCCGCACGTTGGGCATCCGACGACACCGCCCATGCAAGGCCCGCCACGGCAGCACGGGCCCGGCGTCCAGGGTGCAGCGGCACCTCCCGGCGTCCCACATGCGGCATCGGCCCCACCGATGCAGGACGCGCCACCTAGGCAGGACCCGCCGGCTAGGCAGGACGCGCCTGCGAGTGCGGGGGCGGGGCCGTGGGAGGCGGCTCTGCCGGAGGCGTCGGCGGCGACGACTCGGGTTGAGCGGTTGCCTGCGCCGTCTACCTGGCAGGCGCCGCCGCAGCCGTCCGTGCCGTGGGACGGGGCGGCCCCGGCGCCGGTCGAGGAGAAGAAGCGTCGGCGGTGGGTCGTCGTCGTCGCGGCGGCGCTGGTGCTCGTGGTGGGGCTCGTCGCCGGGCAGCTTCTGCGGCCGCCGCCGGAGCCGACGGTGCGGTTGAGCCTCGCGTCCAGCCACACGTTCCCGGGGCAGGCGCCGGTGTTGCCGTGGCCCACCGCGGGGCAGTCGGCCATCTACGTGGACGGGCTCGGGACGATGGGGTCCTCGGGCGGTGCGGTGCCGACGCCCACGGCGAGCGTCGCCAAGGTGATGACGGCGTACGTGTACCTGCGCGACCATCCGCTGAAGTCCGGGGAGGCCGGGCCGGTGCTGACGGTGTCGCCGCAGGCGGCGGCGCAGATCCCGGCGCGCAAGAGGCGCGGGGAGTCGCTGCTCGGGGTGACCGCCAACCAGCGGCTGACGCAGCGCAAGGCGCTGGAGGCGCTGCTCATCATCTCGGCCAACGACGTGGCGCACGAGCTGGCGCGGTGGGACTCCGGCGACGAGCGGGCGTTCGTCGCGAAGATGAACGAGGCGGCGAAGCAGCTGGGGATGACCGGCACGCGCTACACCGATCCGAGCGGCTACGACTCCGGGACGGTCAGCACGGCCGCGGACCAGGTGAAGCTGCTGAGGGCGGCGATGAGCCTGCCGTCCTTCGGGGAGATCGTGAACAACCGGATGTACGTGCCGGACGGCGGCGGGGCCCCGCGGCAGGGCGGCAACTTCATCCTCGGGCGCAACGGCGTCGTCGGCGGGAAGACCGGGTACACCGACGCGGCCGGCGGGAACTACGTGTTCGCGGCCCGCAAGAGCGTCGGGGGCGTGCCGACGCTGATCGTCGGCGCGGTGATGGGGCAGCGCTCCCCCAGCGCGGCGGACGCCGTCAACACGGCGGAGGGGATCCTCGTCGCGGCCGAGCGCGCCCTCGTCGCGCAGCCGCTCGCGCGCCGGGGCGACGTCGTCGGGCGGATCGACGACGGACTCGGCGGGAGCACCGCGCTGCGCGCGACGGCGCCGCTGACCGTCGTCGGCTGGCCCGGCCTCACCGTGCCCGTGGGGTACGACGGCGACCCGCCGGCCGACGCCGAGCCGGGCGACGGGGCCGGCGCCATGGACGCCGGCCCGGCGCGGGTGCCGCTGGAGGCGGGCGAGCCGCGGAACGGGCCGTCCCTCGTCAAGCGGCTGTCCCGCCTCGCCTGACCGGCCGGTCAGGCGTACAGGGCCGACAGGAAGCGGATCAGCAGGGCCTCCCGGGTGGCGGGCGGCAGCGCGTCCAGGATGGTGTTGACCACGGCCATCTCCGGGTCGCCGCCGCCGTCCAGGTCGACGCCCGCGGACGCGAGCAGGGCGGCGAAGCCGGCGTCGTCGAGGCCGTCGAGGTCGAGTTCGGCGAGCGCGTCCACGAGGTCGGACGGGACGTCGGGCGGGCCGGCGGCGCGGGCGCCGCGCACCGCGTCGGCCAGCACCGCCAGCAGGGCGTCGACGTCGCTGACGCCGGTGAGGGTGAAATGCAGGTTCGGCGGGCTGCCCTGGTAGGAGAGCTGCGGCTGGAAGTACCACCCGCGGGCGCGGGCCTCGTCGGCGATCACGAAGACGTCCAGCGCGGGGTCGGACGACGCGACGGCGACGAGCGGCGCGACGGGGTCGCCGAGCACCCGCAGCCCGGGGATCTCCGCGATGCCCGCGATCAGCCGTTCCGCGGCCTTCATCGCGCTCTCGGCGAGGTCGCGGTACCCGTGCGCCCCGACCGCGGTGAGCGTCGCCCACGCGGCTCCGAGCGGCCCGGCGCTCTTGCTGCTCTGGACGCCGGCGTTGATGACCGTGTAGCCGGGCCAGCGCGCGGACGCGAAGTAGGCGTGCCGCCGGAGCGACTCGTCCGCGAACAGCACCACCGAGGCCCCCTTGGGCGAGTAGCCGTACTTGTGCAGGTCGCAGGAGAGGGACGTCACCCCGGCCACGGACAGGTCGAACGGCGGGACGTCGCGTCCGGCGTCCCGCAGCCAGGGCAGGACCCACCCGCCGACGCACGCGTCGACGTGGCACGGCACGCCCGCGGCGGCGGCGAGCGCGGCGATCTCCGGGACCGGGTCCATGACGCCGTGCGGGTAGGACGGCGCCGAGGCGACGACCAGCACCGTGCGGGAGGTCAGCGCGGCGGCCGTCGCGGCGGGGTCGGCGCGGAAGGCGCCGTCGACCGGGACGTGCACGACCTCCATGCCGAGGTAGTGCGCGGCCTTGTGGAAGGCGGGGTGCGCCGTCGCGGGCAGGACGATCTGTGGCCGCCCCTCCACCGGGCGGGAGTCCCGCGCAGCCTTCACCGCCAGCATGATCGACTCGGTGCCGCCGCTGGTGAAGATGCCGGAGCCGCCGCCGAGCTTGTCCGCGGCGAACCCGACGATCCGGCGTTCGAGCGCGACGATGCTCGGGAACGCCGTGGGGTCGAGGCAGTTGACCTCCAGCATCTCCTGGTAGGCGGTGGCGGCGAGGTCGTGCACGGCGTCGCGCCCGGTGTCGTACACGTACGCGGTGACCTGGCCGCCGCGCACGGGCAGGTCGGCGTCCCGCAGCCGGGCGAGCTCGGCGAGCAGGTCGGGGGCGGGGCGGCCGGTCTCGGGCAGGGCGCCGTGGGGCGGGTCAGCGGGCATGGAGTGCGCTTTCTCGGTGGGGGGCGGCGGGTGAGGTCATCCGGCGTTGCCGGAGGGCAGGCCGATCGCGGCGGCGACGGTGCGGCGCATCTGGGCGCGGAACCTGGCCACCGCGGCCGGATCGTCCAGGCCGAGGCGGTTCCCGTCGGCGTCGAGGAGGCCGCCGCAGCCGAAGCCGTGGGTGCACCAGACGATGGTCCAGACGACGAAGTCGACGTCCACGTCATCGGCGACGATCTTGCGGGCCAGGCCGGTGACGATCTCCACCAGCGGCAGGACGTACTGCTCCTCCAGGTGCGCGATGTCGGCGGCGTCCGAAAGCCAGCGGTGCATCCACAGCGCGGGGACCTCCGGGCGCTCGATGCAGAAGTCGATGTACCCGTCGACGAGGGCCAGCAGGCCTTCCCGGTCCATGGTGATCTCGGCGACCGCCCGGTCGAGCGCGGCCCGTTCCGCCACGTGGGCGCGTTCCATCACGGCGAGGTAGAGGTCGCGCTTCCCGCCGACGTGGTAGGCGATGGTGGCGACGTTCAGCCCGGCGGCCTCGGCGATCATGCGGGTGGACGTCCCGTCGTAGCCGAGCGCGGCGAACAGCCGCGTGGCCACCTCCAGGATCCGTTCGCGCCCGGTGTCGCTGCTGGTCATCACCCCAAACTAGGCGTTGGCCAAGAATTCGGTCAATCGATTGATTGATCGCCCGGCGTGCGGTCCCCTAGGCGCGGCGCGTGCTCGGACCCGCGAGGACGGCGGCGGCACCGAGGCCGAGGTAGACGAGGCCGGTCGCGTAGCGCTGCCGGCGCCGGAAGGCGGGACGGGCCCGCAGCCACGCGCCGATCGAGCCGGCGGCCACCGCGTAGCCGAGGTCCACGACCAGCCCGATCAGCGCGGTCGCGGCGCCCATCGCCGCGATCTGCAGCGGCACCGCCCCCGCGTCCGGGTCGGCGAACTGCGGCAGGAACGCCAGGAAGAACAGCACGACCTTCGGGTTGAGGACGTTGACGAGCGCGCCGTCGAGGTAGACGCGGAGCAGCGGCCGCGGTTCGAGGTCGAGTTCGGCGTCCTCGCGGCCGCCGCGCAGCGTCCGGTACGCGAGAAAGACGAGGTAGGCGGCGCCCGCGTAGCGCAGGATCCCGAACGCGGTCGCGGACGCGGCGACGACGGCGGACAGCCCGGCCGCGGCGGCGCCGATGTGGACGAGCGTGCCGGTCTCGACGCCGAGCGCGGACGCGATCCCGGCGCGGCGCCCCTCGCCGATGCTGCGCGTGGTGATGTACAGGTGGTTCGGGCCCGGGACCGCGACCAGCGTCAGTGCGGCCAGCAGGAACAGCACGGGGTTCGTCACACGAGCACGCTAGGACCGCGGTGGACCATGCGACAGGACCAATCGCAGCCCGGGAACGTGGACCAGATCAGCTCGGCGTGGCGGCGAACGCGCCGCCCAGCACGAGCCGCCCGGCCGTGCGGACCATGGTCGCGACCTCCTCGACCGGCTGGCGGAGCGAGGCCAGGCTGATCAGCGCGGAGAGCAGGACGTGCCCGAGGACGATCTCGACGTCGTCGCGCTCGGGGACCGGGTCGCCGATCGCCGTGGAGAGCCGGTCGCGCAGGAACAGGAACAGGACGGTCCGGGCGTCGTCCACGCTGGAGTCGTCGGAGGTCACCGCCTGGATGATCGCGGACGTCAGGGTCGGCTCCGCCGCCGCGACGTGCACGATCCGCTCGAGCAGCGCGGTGAGGCGCTCCAGCGGGGTGTCACCGACCGCGAGCGCGTCGATGTCGTCGGTGACCCGGTGCGCCCACGCCGCCGCGACCTCGGTGAGCAGGTGGTCCTTGGTGGCGAAGTACCGGTAGACGGTCGCCCGCGCGACACCGGCGCGGTCCGCCACGTCGTGCATGGTGACGGCCGGGTAGCCGCCCTCCAGCGCGAGCTCCCGCGCCGAGTCGATCAGCCGCTCGCGCCGCGCCTGCTGGTCCTTGCTGAGCGTCCGCGTGACGGTGAACCGCGCATCGCCGTTCAAAACGCCTCCTAGCCGTGGCCACCCCCATTCTTTCCTACCTTCATTACAAACGCGTGCATCTCGGACGTCGGCCCCCGGCTGGGCGCACTCCGGCGCAGGTCAGGGCATGACCCTCGAACAGGCGTCATGCCCCGCCGATGTCCATCAGCGAGGCATGACATGGGCGCGAGCGCCCTTCTCCTACGTGTGGAGGTACCGCGGAGGCGGGCCCGCGAGGGCGGTTGCGGCCCTGGCGCGGGCCCCCCTCTCGACCACGGCCGGTCCTAGCCCTGGACGGCGGCCTGGCCCTGGTTCACGGCCTCGGTCAGCGCCTCGCCCTTGTGCTGGACCTGCGCCTCGTTCTGGGCCTGCTCCTGAGCGGCGGGCTGCTGCTGAGCGATGGGCTGCTGCTGCGCAGCGCCCTGCTGCTGAGCGGCCTCCTGCTGCTGAGCCGCAGGCTGCTGCTGAGCCTCCTGCTGCTGCTGAGCCTCCTGCTGCTGCTGCTGAGCAGCCTCCTGCTGCTGCTGAGCCGCAGGCTGCTCCTGAGCCTCCTGCTGCTGCTGAGCGGCACCCTGCTGGGCGGCGCCCTCCTGAGCCTCGGCCTCCTCCATGGCCTCGGCCTGCTCCGGAGCGGCCGGCTGCTGCTGGGCGGCAGCCTGCTCCTGAGCGGCGGGCTGCTGCTGAGCGATGGGCTGCTGCTGCGCAGCGCCCTGCTCCTGAGCCGCCGGCTGCTGCTGAGCGATCGGCTGCTGCTGGGCGGCGCCCTGCTGCTGAGCCTCCTGCTGCGCAGCGCCCTCCTGAGCGGCGCCCTCCTGAGCGGCGCCCTCCTGAGCGGCGCCCTCCTGAGCGGCGCCCTCCTGAGCCTCGGCACCCTCGGCGCCCGCGGCCTCGGCGCCCTCCGCGCCCGCGGCCTCGGCACCCTCGGCGCCCGCGGCCTCGGAGCCCTCGACGTCCTGCTCGGGGCCCTCGACCTCGACCGTCGCGGGGCCGACCTTCTTGGCGTGGATCTTCTGCTTGATGTCGCCGGTCGTGACCGGCTTGTTCCCCATCACCGCGGCGGCGTCGCGCGACTTGTTGATCTCGGCGTAGCTGAGGTCGCCGGGACCGCTCTCGGAGATGTAGCGGGGATTGATGTAGATGTTGATGTCCGACGGCGCCGCGGCCTCGGCCGAGGCCGCGGGAACGGCCAGGAGGCTGCCACCGATGGCCAGCCCGGCCACGGTCGCCGCACGAGCGATGCGTTTCATTCCATTTCCCCCTTTGTGACGCTGGTTCGCGCAGTGCGAACTCCGGTGATCATAACAACTCCGTGACCAAACTTAAATCGGGGTGGCCTCGATTTTCAAATGGCCGCAAAGCGCGAAAATCAGGCTTACCGCCACTTGTGCAGATCAGAAGTCAAGTCACATTTTCGGGTGCACCGCACCGCCGCGATCCGCCGACTCGGGCGAATGCGCCTGGCTCGCCGGAAATGGCCGTTAAGCGCGGGCGCCGGCCGCCGCCCGCGCCGTCGGGCGGCGACCCGGCCGGGTCCTCGTCGTCCGGCGCGGCGGGAGGGCGCGCTCCGCGCGGCCCCTTCCGCGACGCCCGCGCCGCCGCTCCGCCGGGACGCCCGCAGCGCGCCCCGCGCCCTCCCCTGGCGACCCGGAGGACGCGGAGGACGCGGCACGCCTGCGACCTCCCGAACCGGCCCGCGCGCCCTCTCCGCATCCGGGTGTCACGTGGGCGGACGTCGACGGAGCGCCTGAACGCGCCCCTGCCCAGCACCGCCACGTAGCCGAGGAGGTCGACCGAGGGCACGGGCGGGGCCCGGGGGTTCCACACCCCCGGGACGGTGCCGAGGAGCCCTCGCCACACGTCGAAGATGCCGCCCCAGGGCGCTCTGACGGTGTAGGTGCCGGCGAGCTTGAACTCGGTGCCGAGGCTCCAGGACCTCCGGGTCGCCGGCGCCTTGGCCTTCCCGTGGACGCCTCCCCCGGTCAGCGACACCGACTTCGAGCGGAAACGCGTCCGGAAATTGCCCGTCTTTGCGTCCACGTAGCCCTGCAGCATGCCGTCGCGGTCGAGCGTGAGGCCGAAGTCGGGCGGCCGGACGAATCGGATCCTGCTGCTCATCGAGGCCCGCGCTTCTAATGCCGGGCCGACTTCCGGCCGTCCCGCGGCCGAGCCCACGGAAAAGGATCCGCCGACCCCGGCTCCGCTCTCGAACGTGAATGCCAGGCCATCTCTGGTGAACGAACTCGTCACCCCGCCGCCAATTCCGCGGTAAAGGCTGAACTTGAGGACGATGCCGTCACCATGCCCGGGCAGTGAAATGGCCTGCCGTTGAACAAGGGCCGCATTGCCGGCGGGATGCCCTTCCTGCGGCCCCTGCCGCCGGGGAGGCGGAACGGCCGCCGGCGCAGCCGCCTCCCCTTGCGGCGCCATCGACGCGCAGGACCGGGCGATGTGGCAGACGCACCCGCGAACGGGGCCGGTCCGGCCCGCCGGGAGGATCGACATCGCCGACGCGGTCAGGATCACCGCGGACACCGTGCCGATGCGGATACGCCTGTCGCTCCATGCTCGCTTCATGATCGTCAGACCACACCCCGGATTCACTCGCACAGAACAGCGATGCTACAACGATGCGTAGCTAAATGAATACATAGAGTAACTCTGGACGTCTTGACGCGACTTGGCGGCGTCCGCCGGGGATGTGCCGACGAACGCCGCCAGAGCGGCACCGGGGCGGGGTGCGTCCGTCCCGGCCGGAGACATGGCTACGGCCCGTCCGGGCCTCTGCCGGACGGGCCGTGGTCGAGGGTCAGGACGCCGCCAGCCGGCGGCGCCGGTCGGCCCACTGGAGCGAGTGCCGGATGGCGTCCTCGATGGTGTACTCGGGCTTCCAGCCGAGCAGGTCCCACGCCTTCGCCGGGTTCACGAACGCGCCGACGACGTCGCCGGGCCGGGCCGGGGCGTCCTCGGCCTGGAAGGAGTCACCGACGACCTCGCGGAAAGCGGCCACGAGCTCGCGGACGGTCGTCCCGTCCCCGGTGCCGAGGTTGATCACCTCGTAGCGCGGGTGGTCCCCGACCGGCGGAATGATCGAGTCGAACCGGGTGGCCGCCTCGTGGAAGGCGCGGGCGATGTCCCAGACGTGGATGTAGTCGCGGATCGCGGTGCCGTCGCGGGTCTCCCAGTCCACCCCGGTGATCTTGAAGGGAATGCCGAGGTCGTAGCACTCGATCATCTTGCCGAGGGCGTGCGTGGGCTTGCTGCTCTGCAGGCCCGTGCGCAGCCGGGGGTCGGCCCCGATCGGGTTGAGGTAGCGCAGCGAGATGACGCGCAGCCCGTAGGCCTTGCAGAAGTCCTGGAGCAGCAGCTCCGCCATCATCTTCGAGCGGGTGTAGGGGTTCTGCGGATCGAGTTCGGAGGTCTCGGTGACCGACAGGTCGGGCTCGGGCCGGTACATCCCGGCGGTGGACGCGAAGATCATCCGGTCGCAGCCGTTGCGGACGAGGTGGCCGGCGAGGTCGAGGGTCCTGGACAGGTTGACGCGGTAGTAGCGCAGCGGGTCCGCCATGGAGTCGGGCACCACGATCAGCGCCGCGCAGTGCACGGTCGCGATGATGTCGGGGTGGTCGCGGAAGATCCGGTCGACCAGGCCGCCGTCCCCGATGTCGCCCTGGTAGAAGATCTTGCCGGCGGTGAACTCCTGCCGGCCGGTGATGAGGCTGTCGAGCACCACGGGGGTGACCCCGCGCTCGGCGAAGGCGGAGGCGATCGTGCTGCCGATGAAGCCGGCTCCCCCTGTGATCAGCACTTTCATGTGGCATCCCCTGCAGGCCAGTGCGTCCCCTTGAAGTTCCAGCCACAGGATCAGCAGCCGGCCCCGGGCGGTCAACGCCCGGTACTCCAGGTGACCGGGTCCGGACGCGTGTGAACCGGCGGGCGCCGCCCGGCGTCCGCGCACGGTTCTGTCCGGGGCCGTCACCAGCGGAGATCACGCGGTGTGCGGGCGCGGGCAATCGGACGGCCGAAACGAAGTACAGCGTTTGCAGGATCCGCCGGGCCGCCGCAGCGGTCATGGTCGGGAGATGCAACCGATCCGCGTCCTCATCGTGGACGATCACGCGCTCTTCGCCGAGGCCCTCGCGGCGCGGCTCGGGCGCGAGCCCGATCTGGTGATCCTTCCGATCGCCGCCGACGTGCGGCGCGCCCTCGCGCTGACCGCCACCGAGCGCCCGCGGGTGCTCGTCCTCGACATGACGCTCGGCGCGGAGAGCGGCCTGGAGGTCCTGGACCGGGTCCGCGAGCGGCATCCGGACGTGCGGGTCGTCGTGCTGACCGCGATGAGCGACCTCGACGCAATGGTGCGGGCGGTCCGCCGCGGCGCCGTGGGCTGGCTGGAGAAGACCGAGAGCGCCGACCACGTCGCCCGGGTGATCCGGTCGGCGGCGCGGCAGGGCGGCTGGATCCCGCCCGAGCTGCTCGGCGAGGTGCTGCGCAGGCTGGCGCTGGACGGCGGCGAGCAGGCCGGCGCCGGGCTGCTCGCCGAGCTGACGCCGCGCGAGCGCGAGGTCCTGCAGTGCATGGTGGACGGGCTCGGCCGCGCGGAGATCGCCGAGCGGCTCGGCCTGTCGGCCAACACCGTCCGCACCCACACCCAGAACCTGCTGGCGAAGCTCGACATGCACTCCGCCCTGGAGGCGATCACCCTCGCCATGCGGGCCGGCATGCGCCCCTCGTCGGACGGCTGACCGGGCGTCCGCCCTGGTGCAAACGGCGTAGGGCGGGGTCGTCTTTTGGGCGATTGCTCCGCCAACGGGTCTTCCTACGCTCGCCGTGACGAAGCCGGAGGGAAGATCGTGGAGATCGACGAAGTCGCCGCCCGGGTGGTGCGCAGCTACTGGGCCCTGCTGCTGGCCATGACGGTTCTTCCGCTGCTGCTGGTGGGTGTCGTGATGAGCGGCCAGGAGCCGCCGTACGTCGCGCAGTCGCGGCTGCAGGCGAGCAGCAGGGCGACCGACGCGGCGCCCGGAGACGCGGGCGTGTCCATCGTGGTCAGCCAGGTGAAGGCGTTCGCGACCAGCGAGAACCTGCTGCGCGAGGTGCTCGGGCAGCAGAAGGTGAACCGGCCGCCGGTCAAGGTCGCCAAGGCGATCGAGGTGACCGGGCTCGGGACGTCCACGGTCGTGCAGCTGTCGGTGAAGGACGCCGACCCGGGCGTGGCGCGGCGGCTCACCGACGCGATCGGCGCAGCGGTCGTCAAGGAGATCAACGAGTCCAACCAGGGCACGATCAAGCAGCAGATGGACGACATCGACAAGCGCGTCCGGGCTCTGGAGAAGAAGCTCGGCCCGCTGTCGCGGCGGGCCGGCGCGCAGCCGAACCCCGACATCGGCGCCGCGAACGAGCGGGAGCGGGTGCAGGCGGAGCTCACCGACCTGCGGTCGAACCGGTCGGACCTGCAGACGCAGCTGTCGCAGTCGGGGACCGCGTCGGTGGTGCAGCCGGCGGTGCTGGCGCCGCGGACGAACCCGGTCGTGATGATGGCGGCGATCGCGGGGCTGGTCGGGCTGATCGGCGGGATCCTCATCGCGGTCGTGACGGAGATGGTCCGGCCCACGATCCCGGGGCAGCGGCGGGTCGCGCGGCGGCTTGGGGTGCCGCTGCTCGGCTGGGCCGACAAGGGGCCGGCGCGGCTCGCCGACCTCGGCCGCCGGATCCGGCTGGCCGCCAAGAAGGAGGGCGTCGGGCGGGTCACGCTGGTCGGCGCGCCGGGGCCGCTGCCGGCCGAGCTGGTGTCATCGATCGCCGCGGCCGTGTACGGGGACGAGACGAAGGTCGTCAAGGCGCGGCCCGGACGCGCCAGGCCCGGCGACGGCGGCGAGGGCGAGGGCGCCGCCGGCGAGCGCCCGGACGGGCCGTCCCTCAACAGCGGCGGGCCCGGCGGCGGCGCGAAGAGCACGTCCGTCGTCCGCGCCGGCGGCACCGCCGTCATGGCGAAGAAGTCGGCCGAGGTGTCCCCCTCCGAGGTCACCCAGCCGGTCCCGCTCCGCCAGCTCTGCCATGTGCACGCGTTCGAGGACATCGATCCGGGCTCGGACGAGGAGGTCGGCGTGGTGGTCGTGGTCGGGCCGGTGACGCGGGTGTCGGGGCTGGAGACCGTCCGCGACCTCGTCACCGCGTCCGGCTGGCCGCTGCTCGGCGTCGTCGCCACGTCCCGGAAGATCAAGGGGTAGCAGATGAGTTCGTCCGTTCCGTTCACGATCCCGTCGGTGTCCGGCGAGGTGTCCGACGCCGTCGTCAAGGTGCTCGACTCGGGCTGGATCACGACGGGCCCGCAGACGGCCGCGTTCGAGCAGGAGTTCGCCGACCACCTCGGCGCCGCGCACGTCATCGCGGTCGCCTCGTGCACGACCGCGCTGGAGCTGTGCCTGCGCGCGCTGGACCTGCCGCCGGGCTCGGCGGTGCTGACGCCGAGCCTCACGTTCTGCGGCGCGATCAACGCGATCCTGCACGCGGGCCTGCGGCCGGTGCTGGTCGACATCGACGAGGACACGCTCGTCCCCAGCCCGGACACGGTCGCGGCGGCGGCGGGGCGCTGCGCGCCCGCCGCGATGATCGTGCAGAACCAGGGCGGCTACCCGGTGGACGTCCCGGCGCTGGCCGAGGCGGCGGGCCTCGACCGGACGCGGGTCGTGGAGGACGCGGCGCACGGCCCCGGCGCCGGGCGGGACGGAAGGCCCGTCGGGTCGGAGTCGTTCGCGGCCTGCTTCTCCTTCTACGCGACGAAGAACATGCCGATCGGCGAGGGCGGCGCGGTGGCGTCGTCCGACCAGGAGTTCGCCGACCGGGTCCGCGCGATGCGGATGCACGGGATGAGCAAGGACTCCTGGAAGCGGTACCTGCCCGGCGGGAGCTGGCGGTACGACGTGAAGACGGTCGGGCTGAAGGCCAACATGACCGACGTCCAGGCGGCGATCGGGCGGGCGCAGCTCGCCGCGCTCCCGGGGTGGCAGGAGCAGCGGGCCGAGATCGTCGCGGCGTACGACGAGGCGCTGCGCGGGCTGCCCGGCCTCGTCCTGCCGCAGCGGAACCTCGACGGCGTCCAGCACGCCTGGCACCTCTACCAGGTGCGGGTGAAGGACCGGGACGCGGTCAGCGCGCAGCTGGAGGCGGCGGGCGTCGCGACGTCCGTCCACTTCATCCCGGCGAACCAGATGACGGCCTACCTGGAGATCATGGGCGCGGAGGAGTGCGCGCAGGTGCCGGTGACCGACCGGGTCGGCGAGGAGCTGCTGTCGCTGCCGCTCTACCCGGGCCTGTCGGCCGACGGCCGGGACCGCGTCGTGTCCGCACTCACCGAGGCCCTGCGGACCCGGAGCTGATCGTGCGAAGGTTCCTGCCGCGCCGCCGCACCGGGACCGCGCCCCCCGCCGCGGTCCCGGCCAGCCCGCTGGCCCTGCTGATGGGCCGGGACGAGGTCGTCATGGCGGGGCATCGCGGGCGGCGGCTCGTGCGGGGCCGGCGGGTGCTGGTCACCGGGGCGTGCGGGACGGTCGGCCGGGCGCTGTGCCACCAGGTGGAGCGGCTCGAACCGGCCGCGCTGCACCTGGTCGACCGGGACGGCGCCGGGCTGGCGCGGCTCCGGCGAGGGCTGCCCGGCACCACGACGGCGCGGGCCGACGTCCGGGACGAGCGCCGGGTGGACCGGATCCTCCGGGACGCCCGGCCCGACCTGGTCTTCCACATGGCCGGGCGGAACGCGCTGGCCGACGTCGAGCGGGACCCGTGCCGGGGCGTCGCGGTCAACGTCCTCGGCACCCGGCACCTCATCGACGGCGCGGTGCGGCACGGCGTGGAACGGCTCGTGCTCGTCTCGTCCGACAAGGCGGCCGACCCGACGTCGGTGTTCGGCGCGACGATGCGGCTCGGCGAGCTGCTGCTGCGGACGGCGACGGGCGGCCCGACCTGCTTCGCCGCCGTCCGCGTCGGCAACGTGCTCGGCACGGCGGGCCCGCTGCTGGACCTGCTCGCGCACCGCATCGCCTCCGGCGAGGTCGTCACGATCACCCACCCGGAGGTCGCCCGCCACTTCATGACGGTCGAGGAGGCCGCCGGGCTGCTGATCGAGGCGGCGGCGATGGCGGAGGAGGCGGAGACGTTCGTCCTCGACATGGGCCGGCCCGTCCCGGTGATCGACCTCGTGCACCGGTACGCCGAGCAGCTCCGGCTGCCTGAGGTGACGATCCGGTTCAGCGGCCTCGGCCCCGGCGAGAAGCTCGCGGAGAAGGTGTTCGCCGACTCCGAGCGCCGGATCCGCACCGCCCACCCGAAGATCTGGGCGACCCGCCCGGCCGCGCCGCCCGCCGGGCTGCCGCAGCTGCTGGACGAGCTGGAGGCCGCGGCCGGCGCCGGCGACGACGGCGCCGTGCGGCTGCTGCTGCGCCGGCTGCTGCCCGAGTACCACCCGGCCCGGCGCCCGGAACCGTCCGGCGACCTCCCGCCGCCCGGCCCGTCCTGCCTCTGCGACGCGGGATGCAGCCCCGATCCACCCGGCCTGTGAGGTGTGTGCACGTGAGTACGACCAGGAAGCTCAGAGTCGCCACGGTGATCACCCGGTTCAACGGGGGCGCCGGCCAGGTCGCGCTGAACGGCGCGCTGGCCCTCCCGGACGGCGACTACGAGCGCGCGATCGTCACCGGCGGCGTCGGCATGGACAGCACGGCCTCGTCCACCGGCAACGGCGTCCTCTTCGGGGACGAGGCCGTGGCCAACGCCGCCGCCGGTGACCTCACCCCGCAGGCGTACGCGGCCGGGATGGAGATCGTCCAGGTGGGGCCGCTGGTGCCGCAGATCTCGCCGCGCGACGACCTGGCCGCGCTGCGGACGCTGACCCGCGTGCTGGCCGAGGGCCGCTACGACGTCGTCCACACCCACAGCGCGAAGGGCGGCGTGATCGGGCGGGTCGCGGCGGCCCGCGCCGGCGTGCCCCGCATCGTCCACACCTGGCACGGGTTCCCGTTCAACGAGTTCCAGTCGTGGGCGCGGCGACGCGTGTACATAGGCCTCGAACGGATCGCGGCCAAGCGCACCGACGCGTTCCTCGCGATCGGCTCGGAGACCGTGACGACGGCGCTGCGGCTCGGGCTGACGACGCCGGAGCGGGTCCGGCTGTCGTGGCCCGCCGTGGACGTGGACGCCTACGCGACCGCGCCCGGCTCCCGCGCCCAGGCCCGCCGCCGCCTCGACCTGCCCCTCGGTGTGAAGGTCGTCGGCTCGATCGGCCGCCTGACGTTCCAGAAGGGCCCGGAGATCTTCGCGAAGGCGATCGCCCGGCTGCCCGACGACGTGTTCGGGCTGTGGGCCGGCGGCGGTCCCATGGCGGACGAGTTGGAGAAGCTCACCGCCAGGCTCGGCATCGGCGAGCGGATGCGCTGGCTCGGGCACCGCGGCGACATCGCCGACGTGCTGCCCGCGTTCGACGTGATGGCGATGGCCAGCCGCTGGGAGGGGCTGCCCTGCGTGCTGGTCGAGGCGATCGGCGCGGGGATCCCGCTGGTCGCGACGGCCGTCCCGTCCAACCAGGACCTGGTGCTCGCCGGCGAGACCGGCATGCTCGTCCCGCCCGAGGACCCGGACGGGCTCGCCGCGGCCGTGTCGGCGCTGCTGGACGACCCGGCCGCCGCCGCGCGGATGGCCGGGCGCGCCCGCGCCCGGGTCGGCGAGTGGTTCTCGCCCGGGCATCTCGGGACCGTCCTCGACGAGACCTACCGCGGGAGCTCCAGGCGCCCATGACCGCGACCATCGAGGCCCCCGCGCGGGGCGGCGCCGAGCGGGCGGCGGCACCGCTCAGGCGCGGCACGCGGCTGACGACCGTCGTGCTGGTGGCGGGGATCGCCTCGCTGCCGATGCTGATGCCGTTCGGGCTGCCGCCGGGCCCCGGCAACACCGGGCTGCCCGACCTCGCACTCATCGGCGTCACCGCGGTGGCGATGCTGTGGGCGGGCACGCGGCGGCTGCCCGTCCGGTGGCCGTTCCTCATCCCCACGCTGCTGACGATCATCGCGGGCGGCATCGCGGCCATCGTCAACGACGCCGGCGCGCTGACCCTGGTCAAGGACCTGTTCGTGCTGCTGTGGGCGGTGAGCATCGCCAACCTCGGCCGCGACCCGTCCCTGCTGCGGGTCGCGCTGCGCGCCTTCGTCGGCATCGGGACGTGCTACGCCCTCGTCATGATCACCGGCTTCGTGCTGGGCCTGGACGCGCTGTCCGGCAAGCAGGTGGACGGCGAGCGGGCGATGTTCACGTTCGGCGACGCCAACTACGCGTCCAACTGGTTCATCTGCGTCTTCTTCATCGCCCGCGCGACCCGCTACCCGGGGACGGCGTGGCGGCGGTGGGCCGTCTGCGGGATCCTGATCACCGCCGAGCTCCTCACCGGCTCCAACGGCGGGCTGCTCGCGCTCCTCATCGCGGTCCTGCTCGGCCACCTGTTCCGGCTGGTCCGCGAGGGCAAGGCGCACCACGCGATCGCCGTCGGCGCGTTCGCCGTGTTCGTCGGCGGGGCGGGCGTCACGGTCGTCACGCAGGTGAACATCCAGCCGCTGCTGGACCAGGCCAGCCAGACGTCCCCCATCCTGCGCGACTCCATCGGCCGGACGACCGGCGAGAGCACGAACTCGCGCAGCACGGTCCTCGCCACCACGATCCAGATGATCGAGGAGCAGACGCACCCGTGGGGCATCGGTCCCGGCCAGACCGAGAAGCAGATGCTGGTGCGGCAGGAGACCTATGTACGGGAGGCGCACAACGACTACGTCGCCTCCGTCCTCGAACGCGGCTTCCTCGGGGGCCTCGCGCTCATCGTCCTGGTGTTCGTCCTGCTGCTGAAGTGCGTGCGGATCGCCCGGCGGAACGCGCTGACCGGCGAGTACGCGCGGCTCGTGCCGCGGCCCGAACTGTTCGGCGCGCTCATCGCCGTCTTCCTCATCTCGGGGCTCTTCTACGAGACCCTCCACTACCGCCACGGGTGGGCCGTCTTCGGCCTCATTGCGGCGTTGGACCTGTCCCGATCCGCCCAGAGGAGCAGTCTCCTGGAACCCCTGCCGCGGGCGGCACGCCGGGCGACCTCCGGAAGCCCGGTTCGTGACCCCGGGCCGGAGGTGCTTCCCGAGAGCGATGAGGCCGTGCCCCTTGCCAAGACGCCTTCCCCGACCCCGACGGAACCGGCTCGCGTGGAGGGCCGGGATGAGGCGGCGGTCGCCGCACCGCCCGCCGAGGACGAGCCTCCGTCCGGTCGCGACCCCCAGGGCGGGGCGATCAGGCGGCGCCTGCTGGCGCTCGTGGCGGGCAACATGGCGGGACGGATCGGGGCGCTCGCCTCGCTCGGCCTCGCGACGATCATGGTCGCGCGGATCGGCGGGCCGAAGCTCGTCGGGGCGTTCACGCTCGTCCGGATCCTGCCGGGGCTGCTGTGCCAGCTGTCCAGCGCCGGGCTGCCCGGCGCCGCGCCGTTCTTCCTCGCCCGCCGCGACTACGACCAGAGCCGGGTGCGGCCCACGCTCGCGTGGCTGACCGTGATCGGCGCGACGATCTCCGGGATCGCCTGGCTGGCCCTCAGCCCGCTCATCTACCTGGTGTTCTTCAAGTCGTTCGGGATCTGGGTCGCGATCGCCGCCGCCGCGCCGTCGTTCACGCAGGGGTTCGTCTCGGTCGGCAAGGGGCTGCTCCAGGGCACCGACGACCAGCCCGGCGCGAGCCTCGCCATCGCCGTCGAGGAGTTCGTGTTCCTGCCGATCTACCTGGTGATCCTGACCGGCTGGTACGGCCCCGGCGCGCTGATCACGGGGCTGGTGCTCGCCGACATCGCCGCGGCCGCGTGGATCGTCCGGCGCCTCGCGCGGCGCGGGTTCTTCGCCGGGTGGGGACGCCCCGACCGGCGGCTCGGCCGGTCCATCGCCGGATACGGGTTCCGCGGCTACCTCGGCCAGCTCATCGACCTGCTCCAGCTCCGGTTCGACATGGCGCTGCTCGGCGCGCTCGCCGGCCCGAAGGTCCTCGGCGTCTACACGGTCGCGAGCAAGTTCGCCGAGCTGGTGCAGCTGCCGGGGCTCGCGGTGAACTACGTCCTGTATCCCGACTTCGCGAAGGAGGACCGGGAGACCGCGACGAAACGGACCTCCCGCCTCATCCTGCCGGCGCTCGCCGTGTCCGCGCTGGCCGCGCTGCCCCTCGCCCTCATCGCCGGGACCGCGCTGCCCTGGGTCTTCGGGGACGTGTTCGACGACGCCGTCGTGCCCACCTACATCAGGCTCGCGGGCGTCGTCACGTTCGGCGTCACCGGGCTCGTCATGGCCTACCTCTACGGGGTCGGGCGCCCCGGCGCCGCCTCCACCGGGCAGGGCATCGGCCTGGTCGTCGTGGTCGTCCTCGGCGCGGTCCTGATCCCCACGCACGGCGCGATCGGCGCCGCGATCGCCACGTCCCTGTCGTTCGTCGCCACCACCGCCGCGCTCCTCGTCTGGTTCCAGCACGTCAAGAACGCCGGGGGCGGGACCACCGCGTCCCCGGCACCCGCGACCCACGGCCCCGCCTCCGTAGACAAGGGGTGACCGACATGTCCGAGCTCGTGAGCCGTCCCGTCGACCCGTCCGACGGCGTCCCCCCGTCCGCGGCGCGCCGCGTCCTGGACATCGCCGGCGCGGTCACCGGGCTGCTGCTGCTCAGCGTCCCGCTGCTGCTGCTCTACCTGCTGGTGCGGCTGTCCAGCCCCGGGCCCGGGGTGTTCCGGCAGACCCGCGTCGGGCAGGGCGGGCGGCCGTTCGTCATGTACAAGTTCCGGACGATGCGGCAGGGCGTCGGCGGCCTCACCGTGACCGCCAACTGCGACCCGCGGCTGACGAAGGTCGGCAAGCTGATGCGCCAGTGGTCGCTGGACGAGCTGCCGCAGCTGGTGAACGTGCTGCGCGGCCAGATGACGCTCGTCGGACCGCGCCCGGAGACCTACGACCTCGCCGTCCACTACGACGCGGACAGCCGGTGGATCTTCGACCACCGGCCGGGGCTGACCGGCCTGTCCGAGGTGCGGTTCCGCGACTTCGACGTGCTCGGCCCCGGCGAGGAGGTCGACCTCGTCAACTACATCGAGCGAATCGTCCCGGCGCGGATCGCCGTCGACGCCGTCTACCTGCGCGACCCGTCGATGGGCGCCACGATCGGTGCGCTCTGGGACACGGTGAAGCACATCCTGCGCATCCCGGTCCCGCCCCTCCCGGTGCAGGTCACCGGGGGCGTCAAGGACGCCAAGGACGCGGCCCGGCGCACCGCGGAGGAGCCCGGTTCCGCCGCCTGACCACCACCATCGGGGAGTTGACGTCATGGACATCCGGGACGTCCGGTTCAGGATCGCGGCCGTCGTGGTCACGGTCGTCCTGGCGGCCGGCATCCTGTTCTACCTGCAGCACCGGGCGGACCGCTACCGGCCGTACCGCGGGCCGCTCGCCTCACCGGGCACGCCGGCCGCCGAACCCGGCAGGACCCGCCGGATCGCGCTGAACACCGAGCCGTCCGACTACCCGCGGCTCCGGGCGCTCGGCTACGACCTGGTGGACGTCAAGGCGGACCCGGCGCTCGTCGCCGGCGTCCCCGACGGGATGCAGGCGCTGCTGTGGGTCGGCAACTTCACCTGCGGCGGCTTCGAGCTCGACTGGGACGCCTTCACGCAGGCCGTGCACCGGTACGGGCAGGACCCGAAGGTCTTCGGGTGGTACCTGTCGGACGAGCCGAACCCCGGCGACTGCCCGAGGATCGCGCAGGAGATCCGCCGCCGCGCCGCGTACGTCGAACGGCACGCGCCCCGGCAGATCTCCTTCATCTCGCTGACGGACTGGCCGATGAAGCCGCTCGCACCGAAACGCACCGGCGTCGACCTCGTCGGCCTCGACCCCTACCCGTGCAAGGGCTCCGCGAAGACCCGCGAGCACTGCGACATCGGCGCGATCGACCGGATGGTCCGGATGGCGGACGCCGCGGGCATCCCCCGCGGCCGGATCGCGCCCGTCCTGCAGACGTTCGGGCAGAGCTGCTCCAAGGGCGACCGGAAGTACTGGATGCCCACGCAGGCCCAGTTCCGCAAGATCCTCGCGCGCTGGGACCGGCTCACGCCCCGCCCGCCGCTGGAGATCTCCTACTCCTGGGGCCGCCAGGACGAATGGGCCTGCCCCTCTCTGGCGGACGCCTCGGGCGGCGACCACCCCGACCTGCAGAGCCTCATGAAGGCGCGCAATTCGTCCCGGCGGTAGCGCCCCCGGATCACGGGCCGGGCTGGTCGGCCACGGCGGGGCGCCGTTCGGAGTCGGAGGGGACGGGGAACTCCAGCGATCCGAGTCGCAGGGCCAAGATCTCCATCACACCGACGGCCAGAATCAATCCGACGGCCCACAGGCCGACCTTCTTGCGGCTCAACCCGCGCACCCCTTCAAGCCCTGTACGAACAGGTATGAAACTTAACACAGAGCGATCAGAAACCCCGAGCCGGACACGCTGTACATGTCCGGCTCGGGGCCCGTGTCAGGAGACCTTGCGGCTCGTCAGGTTCGCGGCTCGGGCGTTGAGGCAGTCGCCGGTCGCGAGGTCGAAGGCGAAGTTGTGGGCCAGGCAGTGGATCTGGCCGTCGCGGACGACGGCGCCGACCGCCAGGTCCTCGCCGGCGTGCGGGCAGTAGCGGGGGATGTCGTAGCGGGCGCCGTCGCTCTCGACGGTGATGCGCTCGCTCTCGTCCCGGCCGGTCTCGTACGCCTCGACGGCCTGCAGCGCGGGCGCGTTGGCGTGCTTGAGCAGGCCGACGAGATAGTCGTTGTAGACGTCCGGGTCGCGATAGAGGCTGACCCGGAAGGAGATGAGCAGGTCCTCCCACGCCATCCGGCCGGACAGCACGCCGTCCAGCCAGCGGCCCGCGGTGGTGATCCGGTAGTGCGGCCGGACGTCCGGGGACGCCTGCGCCACCGTGACGCCGCCCGGCGCGAAGTCGACGTCCCAGACCCCGCCGTTCGGGCCGGTGATCTCGAACCGGACGATCATCGAGATCTGTTCGAGGAAGTAGTCGCTCAACCCGCCGAGGTAGGCGAAGTGGGCGGTGAACCGGTCGAACAGGTCGGGGCCCGGGTCCGGATGGTCCGCCACGACCTCGGCGAGGGCGGCGGCCCGGTCGGCGGTGTACCGCCTGAGGTAGGCCTCCCGGCCGGCGTCGGCGAACGAGAACTCCGCGGACACCGGGTCCCGGGTGATCTCGCCGGTGTCCAGGTCGACGGCGTCACCGGGCTTGAAGGAGTCCCAGCGCTGCCGCGGCAGATGTTCGCGCAGCCACGCCGTGGCGGCCTCCGGGTCGCAGAACGCGCCGTCCGCCTGGTCGAGCACCCAGTTGAGGTGCTCCACCTCCTCACCCAGGAAGCACGGCGGCCCGGCGAACGGGACCGCCAGCTCCGGCTCGGTCTGCCGGACGAGGCGCTGCGCGGCGCGGAGCTTGGAGACGCGCTTGGCCATCGAGACCCTCGCCATCTCCTCGGGCGGGTACTCGTAGCAGATCGGGTGCCAGGACGCGCCGGACGCCTGCAGGGCCATCAGGTCCAGCCGGCCGCCCGCCAGATGCTTGGCCCGGCGGGCCTGCGCCGCGGTGAGGCGGGCGTCGTTGCAATGCAGGACGGCCCGACCGTCCGCCACGATCAGAAAGGCAGCGTCATGACACATGGGAGACAGTTCCGGAATAACCGTGATCCAGGACCCTCGATTGTCAAGAGGGAATTTCTCCCACGGCCGGATCTCGATTACCTGACGGTCGCCGGCGGCGACCGTCATCCGCTCCCGGAACGCGGGTCCGGGATAACACGGAATGAGGATCCGGGTTCGCGCGGGAAGGCGGTCGATGACCCAGGGATCGAAATGATCTAGATGCTCGTGCGAGACCGCGACCCAGTCGGCGTCGAGCACCGGGGCGAGATCCAGATGATCGTTTCTCGGATACTGGTGCCAGGCTCCGAGAAAGGCCCCCGTTGGAGCGAGCCAGGGGTCCGCGAGCAGGTGGAACGCGGTCGCGTCCACCGCCACCCCCGCATGTCCGAGAAATGTGACCGTCGGCATGTCCAGACTCTCTCTCCCGGACCCCGCCGGCACACCCGCAGGAATGCGCAAATCGGCTACGCCACCGGCATGAAATAAATGCTCGCGTGCTGTCCCTATTAGGGCTATGACGCCCCTCCAAAGAGCGAAGTTTACGCTCCTGGGGCGATGACCGCTTCTGGTCAGAGAGGGGTCTCTTGCGGCCAATTGACTGGACATCGGAGGGGCCTGCGGGTGACCGTCGACAGGGTGCTGGAATAGCGGACGGGGGTCCTCATGAACAACGGACGGGCTCGGTCCTCACCGGCGGACGCTCCCGCGGGCGCGGGGGCGCTCGCGGGCACCGGGGGGCACGGAGCCTTCGACGACCGCGACCGGGCGGGCACGTCCGGGCGCGGCGAGCAGGTGCTGTGGAGGCGGCGCCTGCGGCACGACATCCGGCACGAGCTCGGAACGATCATCATGCTGGCCTCGGCCGTCGTGGTCGCGGAGGACGTCGGCGAGACCAGCCGGGCCCGCATCGACCAGCTGCTCGGCGAGACCCGGTGGCTCGACCACCTGCTGCGCCGGCTCGACGAGGACGACGACGACCATCCGCTGCCCGGCCCGGAGCGGATCCGGGTGGACGACCTCACCGCCGAGGTCGTCACGGGCATGCGCCTCGCCACCGCGCACGAGGTCTGCTTCAGCGGCACCGAGGCGTGGGCCCACATGGACCCGGTGGCGCTGTGGCGCGCCGTCCGCAACGTCCTCGACAACGCCTGCCGCGTCGCGGCGGGGCGGGTGAACGTGGGCGTCGAGGCCGGGCAGGGCTGGGTCGTCATCCAGGTCGACGACGACGGCCCCGGCTTCGGCGCGGGGTGGGGGCGGGCCCGGCCGGGCCTGGCGTCGCTCGGGCTCGGCATCGTGCACGACCTGATCTCCGGCTACGGCGGCAGCCTGGAGATCCGCACCTGCGAGATGGGCGGGGCGCGGGTCCGGATGCTGCTGCCGGCGGCGCCGCCGCCGGACGAGGCCCCGGGTGCTCTCGCCGACGCCGGCGCCGACGACTGGCGGCCCCATCCATGAGAATGATCATCTGCGACGACCACGCGGTCTTCGCCGAGTCGCTGTCCCTGGTCCTGACGGACGCCGGGCACAGCGTCGTGGGAGTGACCTACTCCCCCGCCGAGGCGATGCCGCTGCTGCGGGCGAGGCAGCCCGACACCTGCCTGATCGACCTGCAGTTCCCGTCCGGCACCGCGCTCGACTGGATGCCGCGGCTGCGGGCGTCCTCACCGCGGACGAGCTTCGTCGTGCTGACCGGCTACCTGGAGCAGCCGGTGCTGGACGCGGGCGTCGCGGCGGGCGTGCGGGGGTTCGCGCACAAGGGGCAGCAGGCGGGCGACATCCTCGCCGTGCTGCGCCGGGTCGCGGACGGCGAGGTCGTCGTCGACCAGGTGGCGGCGCGCGGCGGCGGGCGCCAGCGCAGCCAGGCGCAGAAGGTCGCGCAGTTCCTCACGCCCCGGGAGCGCGAGGTGCTGACGCGGCTCACCCGCGGCGAGTCCACCCAGGCGCTCGCCAAGGCGATGGGGGTGACGCGCAGCACGGCGCGCAGCCACGTGCAGAGCGTCCTCAGCAAACTGGGCGTGCACTCGCAGCGCGAAGCGGTGATCGAGGCGGCCCGGCACGGTCTCGTCAGCGTGGAGACCGGGGAGTGGCTCGCGGGCTGAATCCACCGATTCGAGGGGACTTCTCCCAGCCGGCGGCCGAATCCGGTCTTCCAGGGTCCGGCTCCCAGGCGTTAGCGTCGGCTGGTAGAGGAGGTCTTCCATGCCTCAACGGCGAGGCGCGACGCCCATATCCGACGCCGGGTTCCTCGACCGCGCGGAGACCTACGCCCGCGGGGTCCCCTACGACCGGCTCGAACGGCTCCGGGCGAGGACGCCGGTGGTGTGGCTGGACGGGCGCGCGGCGGGACGGCCGGGCGCCTGGGCCGTGCTGCGCTACGGCGACGTCCGCCATGCCCTGATGCATCCGGAGCTGTTCGCCCCGCGGACGGACGAGGTGCTGCACGGCCCGCTGACCGGCGACGACGCGTACCCGTCCGGCCCGGTCCCGGGCGACGCGCACGACGCGGCGCTGATCGACATGGACCCGCCCGCGCAGGCGATGCTCGCCCGGATCCCGCCCCGGGAGCCGGTCGACTTCGTCGGCCAGGTCGCGCCCGACCTGCCCGAGACGCTGCGCAACACGCTCGCCGGAGGCCTGTTCGCGCTGCTGCGCCACCCCGCCGAGTACGTCCGGCTCCGGGAGGAGCAGGGCGACGACAAGCTCATCGACAGCGCCGTGGAGGAGATGCTGCGCTGGTGGACGCCCGTGCTGCACGTGTCGCGCACCGTGCGGCGCGCCACGGACGTCGGCGGCGTGCCGCTGCTGGCCGGCGAGCACGTCATGCTGTGGCTGGTCTCCGCGAACCACGACGACGAGGTGTACGCGGAGCCGGGGCGGTTCGTCCCCGACCGGTTCCTGCACGAGACCCGCCCCCACCTGTGCTTCGGGTACGGGTACCGCGCGTGCCTGGGCGCCAGGCTGACCCGCGTGCACCTGCGGGCCCTGCTCGTCGCGCTGCTCGAACGTCCCGGCCTGCCGCAGCTCGCGGGCGAGCCGGTGCTGCTGAGGTCGAGCACCCGGCACGGCTTCGCGCACCTGCCCCTCCGCTGGACGCCCTACTGATCCCGAAGTGCCGCGCTCACCTGCGCCGGGTACCTCGAGAGGAGTAGCGGGGCACACTCCCCTGGGGCGACGTGAGGCCGGAGGCCCATGACCTACCGTGCAGGCATGAGCACCTCACCGCCACCCGGCCAGGTCCGGCCGCACTGGCCGCGCCCGGCCGCATGGCCGGTATGGGTCGTTCCGCTGATCGTCGCCCTCGTCCAGCTCGTCGGATCGCTCGGCGCGCAGAGCGACCGCCCGTCGGACGGGACGTCCGGCCCGCCGTGGCAGCACGACGGCGGCGGCGACCCCGTGGGGCACACGGACCTGGATCCGCTCGGCATCGGGCTGCTGCTCGCCGGGCCGGCCCTGCTCCTGCTGCGCCGCCGGAACCCGGTGCTCACGGTGAGCGCCACCGCGGCGGTGACCGCCCTGTACTTCCTGCGCGCCTACACCTACGGGCCGGCGCCGCTCGCCCTGGTCGTCGCGATGATGGCCGCCGTCGTCGCCGGGCACCGGCTGGTCGTCTGGGCCGGGACGGGGGCCGGCCTCGCGGCGTTCTTCACCCTGACCGCGCTGATCGGCGTCCCGGCCGCCGAACGCGGGCAGGACGGCCTCTTCCCGGTGGAGGAGCCGACCCTCGGCGGGTCGAGCTTCGTCGTCGGCTGGGCGCTGGTCGTGCTCGTCACCGCCGAGCTGATCCGGATGCGCGGGCAGCGGGCCGCCGAGTCCGCCCGCACCCGGGCCGAGGAGGAGCGCCGCCAGGCCAGCGAGGAGCGGCTGCGGATGGCCCGCGAGCTGCACGACGTCCTCGCCCACAACATCTCGATGATCAACGTCCAGGCCGGCGTGGCGCTGCACCTGATGGACGAGAACCCCGAGCAGGCCCGCACCGCGCTCGCCGCGATCAAGGAGGCCAGCAAGGAGGCGCTCGGCGAGATGCGCGGGGTGATCGGCGCGCTGCGGGCGCAGGGCGAGACCGCGCCGCGCGCCCCCACCGCCGGGCTGGACCGGCTGGACGACCTGCTGGACCGCGCGCGGTCCGCCGGGCTGGAGGTGACCGCCGAGGTCACCGGGGAGAAGCCGGCGCTGCACGCCGGCACCGACCTCGCCGCGTTCCGGATCGTCCAGGAGTCGCTGACGAACGTGACCCGGCACGCGGGTCCCGGGCCGGTGACGGCGCGGGTCCGCATCGCCTACGGTGAGCACGAGATCGTGGTGGAGGTCGAGGACGACGGCCGCGGCGTCCCCCTGCTGGACGAGCGTCCGGGCGGCGCCGGGATCCGCGGCATGCGCGAGCGTGCCGCCGCGCTCGGCGGCGCGTTCGACGCCGGGCCGCGGCCCGGCGGCGGGTTCCGGGTCCGGGCGCGGCTCCCGCTGGACGGAGCCGACGGCGGCGCGGCCGGCGAGGCGGCCGCGCCCGGGAGGGGTGCGCAGTGATCAAGGTCATGCTGGCCGACGACCAGGTGCTCGTGCGGGCCGGGTTCCGGGCGCTGCTGGACGCGCAGGCCGACATCGAGGTCGTCGGCGAGGCGAGCGACGGCGAGGAGGCGGTCGCGCAGGCGCGCCGGCTGCGGCCCGACGTCATCCTGATGGACATCCGGATGCCGGGCCTGGACGGTCTGGAGGCGACCCGGCGGATCGCCTCCGACGAGCGCCTCGACGGCGTGAAGATAGTGATCCTCACCACGTTCGAGCTGGACGAGTACGTCTTCGAGGCGCTGCGCGGCGGCGCCAGCGGGTTCCTGGTCAAGGACACCGAGCCGGTCGAGCTGATCCACGCCGTCCGGGCGGTCGCGGACGGGGACGCGCTGCTGTCGCCGAGCGTGACCCGGCGGCTGATCGCCGAGTTCGCCGCGCGGGCCAAGGAGCCGGCGCCGTCCCCGCGGCTGAACGCGCTGACCGAGCGGGAGCGCGAGGTGATGGCGCTGGTCGGCGAGGGCCTGTCGAACGAGGAGATCGCGGCCCGCCTGGTGGTCAGCCCGGCGACCGCGAAGACGCACGTCAGTCGGACGATGGTGAAGCTCAACGCGCGGGACCGGGCGCAGCTCGTCGTGTTCGCCTACGAGTCGGGACTGGTCAAACCGGGCTGGCTGCCCTAGAACTTTTACTCTGCGGCGCTTCACTTTTGCCGAGCGCGGCGACGTGACAGGGTGGACGGCACACGCCGCCCCCGACCCTAGGGAGTCCGGTGCCCAGCGACACGAGGATCCTGGCCGTCGACGACCGCGAGGAGAACCTGACCGCCCTCGCGGCCGTGCTCGACGCGCTGCCAGTGGAGGTGGTGCCGGTGACCTCCGGCCGGGCGGCGCTGAAGGAGCTGCTCAACGACGACTTCGCGCTGATCCTGCTGGACGTCGTCATGCCGGAGATGGACGGGTTCGAGACGGCGGAGCACATCAAGTCCCGCCCCCGGACCCGGGACGTGCCGATCATCTTCCTCACCGCCGGCGGCGAGGCCGGCGAGCAGGCGTTCCGCGGGTACGCGGCCGGGGCCGTCGACTACCTGACCAAGCCGTTCGACCCGTGGCTGCTGCGCGCGAAGGTGTCGGTGTTCGTGGAGCTGCACCGCCGCAACCTGCAGCTCAAGCAGCAGGCGCGGCTGCTGCGGCAGACGCTGGAGGCCGGGGACGACGAGGGCGAGGGCGGCCTGACGGGCTGCGACCGCTTCCTGGCGGCCCTCGACGAGCGGCTGGCCCGGGTCGAGGAGGACGTCGCCCGGATGCGCTCCGGCGAGCCCGCCGACGGCCTGGACGCGCACGTCGCCGACCTCCGCACGGCCCTGGACTCGCTGGCCGCCGGAAGCTGACCCGCCCGCTCGGGCCCGCTCGGGCCCGCTCGGGCCCGCCTGTGCCCGCCGAGCGGAGTGCCTACGCGGTGAGGGCGGCGGGCGGTGCGCGGAGCGCCGCGCTCGCCGTCACGGGCGCCGCGCCGCCGGGCCGGTCGAGCGAGGCGGTCTGCAGCTTGTCGCGCAGGATGAACGCGCCGAGCAGCACCGCCGCCACGACGAGCACCACCGCGATCGTGACGATGAGCACCGTCTTCCGTCGCTCCCCGCTCCCGCCGGGGCGGTCGTGGACGGGCGGCGGCTGCTGCCAGTTCGCGTACTGCTGCGGCATCTCCCACGGCGGGGGCGTCTGCGGCGGCAGGCTCGGGTGCGGCCGCGGCCCGGAGTGCTGGACGGGCGGGGGCGGGTGCTGCCCGGCGGACGGCGGCGGCGCCCACTCCGTCTCCAGCAGCGTCCGCACCTCCTGGTTCTGTCCCGGCGGTGCGGGCGGCGTGTACCCGTCCTGCTTCTGCGGAGGGCCCTGCTCGCGGGGCCGCCCCTGGTCCTGGAACCGGCCGGGGTCGCGGCGGGTGACGGGGTCGAAGTCGCCGGGGTCGCGGCGGGTCACCGGGTCGAGGTCGCCGGAGTCGCCCGGGTCGCGGCGGGTGACCTGGTCGAGGTCGTCGGGGTCGAGGACGGTCTCGGACGCCTCGTCGGGCCGGAAGCGGGACGACGGCTCGTCCGCGACCGTCTCGCTCGGGGGCGGCACCGGCGGAGGGGCCGGGGGCATGGCGGCGACCCGGGTGAGCAGCGGCTGCGCCTGCGCCGCCGTCATCCGGTGCACCGGCTCGCGCACCAGCAGCCCGTCCAGGACCCGGGCGAGCGGCCCCGCGTTCCGCGCCGGCGGGACGGGCTCGGTCAGCGCGGCCTGCAGCGACGACATCGCGTCCGACCGCTCGTAGGGCGACCGGCCCTCCAGGGCCGCGTACAGCGT
Organism: Actinomadura sp. B10D3; assembly: GCF_039871695.1. Lineage (NCBI taxonomy): Bacteria > Bacillati > Actinomycetota > Actinomycetes > Streptosporangiales > Thermomonosporaceae > Actinomadura > Actinomadura sp. B10D3. The sequence continues at coordinate 190,959 of NZ_JBDPLY010000001.1, read as the reverse complement.
CGCGCCCAGGGACCACAGGTCGGAGGCGGGCACCGCGCGCTCGCCCTGCACCCGCTCCGGCGGGATGTAGGCGGGCGAGCCCATGACCAGGCCCGTCTGCGTGAGCGTCGAGTCGCCCTCCATCTGCGCGATGCCGAAGTCGGTGAGGACGACCCGCCCCGTCTCGGTGATCAGCACGTTGCTGGGCTTGACGTCGCGGTGCAGGATGCCCTTCTGGTGGGCGTGCTGGAGCGCGCCGAGCATCTGCAGCCCGATGTCGGCGACACGGCGGTGCTCCATCCGGCCCCGCTCGATGATGTCCTGCAGCGACGGGGCGAGGACCAGCTCCATCACGATCCAGGGCCGGTCCGACTCCTGCACCACGTCGTGGACGGTCACCACCCCGGAGTGGTTCAACCGCGCCGACGCCCGCGCCTCGCGGAACGTCCGCTCGTACAGGACGGCGCGCTCGTCGTCGTTCAGGCCCGGCGGGAACACGACCTCCTTGACCGCGACCTCGCGGTCCAGCATGACGTCGAAGGCGCGCCACACGGTGCCCATGCCGCCCCGGCCGACCACCGAGTCGAGGCGGTAGCGGTTACCGAGCAGACGTGCCTGTGCCATGGCTTGAGGGTCCCCCCACTGGTCATCCCACCCCGGAGGGACGGAACGTGTCGAGCACATTCTTCACGAGTGCCTCGTTCCCGTTCCACTGAGAGGCGGGAACCGCCACCACGACGGCGTACGGCCGGCCACCGGCGATGACCCCGCGGTCGCGGGCGCGCATGGTGCCCGACCCGAGGGTCCAGGTGAACTCGATGTCGGCCGCCGCCCGTCCGGCGACGGTCGTGCGGGTGATCTCCCCGATCCGCTGGAAGTTCTTCAGCTTGCCGTCCGCGATGGCCTCCCGCTCCCAGGTGACCCAGTGCGCGTGCGGGTCGCCGGACCACACCGTCTGGTCGACCTGCACGTACGCGCTGGACGCGGGGTCGGTCCAGACGACGCTGTTGCCCTGCACGGAGCGCCGCCAGCCGCGGGGGACGCCGATCGTGTAGCCGGGGCCGGTGGCCCGGACGAAGCCGGGCGGGAGCGGCGCCACGGTCCTGCTCGGCGTGGCCGGGGGCGTGGTCGCGGGCGGGGTCGGGGTGGTCTCCTTGGCGGGCGGCGACTGCGCCGTGCCCGTCCCCGGTCCGCCGGCGGAGGAGGAGTCCTCCGGCCAGAAGACGAACCCGGCGACGCCCAGGATCACCGCGGCCACGGCGGCGCCCGCGAGGACCGGCACGATCGAGGACCTCTTGCGCGGCGACGCCTGGGTGGGCGACCACTGCTGCCCCGTCCCGGGCGGGTACTGCGTCTGCCCCGCCCCGGGCGGGTACTGCGTCGTCATGTCCTGCGGCACCGGAACCGGCACCGGAACCGGCACCGGGACGGGGACCGGCGGCATCTCCGAGCCCGCGGGCCCGTCGACCGCGGTGACCTCGTTCGAGGCGATCTGCGCGTTCGCCATCTGCACGGCGTGGCCGGAGGCGACCGCCTGGAGGGCCTCCTCCGCCCGGTCACCGCTGAGCCGCCGGACCGGGTCGCGCTCCAGCAGGCCGGTGAGCACGGGCGCGAGCGGCCCCGCGTTCTTCGGCGGCGGGACGTCCTGCGTCATCACGGCCGCGAGGACGGCCATCGGGTCGGCGCGGTGGTGCGGCGCCCTGCCCTCCGTCGCGGCGTAGAGGGTGGCGCCGAGCGCCCACATGTCGGACGCGGGGATCGCCGGGTCGCCGTTCACCCGCTCCGGCGACATGTACGCGGGCGACCCGATGAGCAGCCCGGTCCCGGTCAGGGTCGCGTCGCCGGCCATCTGGGCGATGCCGAAGTCGGTGAGGACGGCCCGGTCGCCGTCCGCGACCAGCACGTTCGCGGGCTTGACGTCGCGGTGCAGGATGCCGATCGCGTGCGCCGCCCGCAGCGCGCCCGCGATCTGCCGGCCGATGGTCGCGACGCGGCCGGGCGGCAGCGGCCCGTCCTCTTCCACGATCTCCTGGAGAGAACGGGCCCGCACCAGCTCCATGACGATCCACGGCCGGTCGTCCTCGTCCACGACGTCGTGTACGGTCACGACGCCCGGATGGTTCAGCCGCGCCGAGGCCCGCGCCTCGCGCAGCGTCCGGCGGTGCCGGTTCTCCCGCTCGGCGTCGCCGAGCCCGTCCGGCAGCACGACTTCCTTGATCGCGACCTCGCGGTCGAGGGTCTCGTCGCGGGCCCGCCACACGGTGCCCATGCCGCCGCGTCCGACGACCGATGTGAGCCGGTACCGACCGGCGAGCACGCGCCCTTCCATCAGTCGTCCGCGGGCTTGAAGGTCCGGTATACGGGCTGGAGGTCGGAGAACACCTTGTTCCAGTCGTCGTCGGGGGCACAGAGCAGGATCGCGTAGCCGTGCCCGTTGGTCACGAATCCCCGGTTGAGAATGTGCTTCCGGCCGCCGTCGCCGTCGTAGGTGAACTCCCAGTCGGCGGACTTGTCGCCGTCCTTGGTGTCCGGCACGGGCGGCTCGTCGCCGGTGGGCGCGATCTCGATCTGCTTGTATCCGGGCCAGCCGGCGCCTCCGCGCTCCTGCCGCCGCCAGTCGTCGATCGCGCTCTCGCCCGGGCCGTCGGTCTGGCCGATCTGGAGGTAGGTCCTGCGACCGGGCGCGTAGAAGAAGTCGCCGCCGGTCTTGCGCTCGGGCCCGGTCCAGCCCTCCGGGACGTACACGGTGTAGCCGGTGCGGTCCGCGTGCTTCTTGAACCCGGCGGGCGGGCCGTCCTCCGGCGTCTTGGAGGGGGCGGGGGCGGACGACGACACCTTCCCGGCGTTCGTCGGGGTCGTCGCGCCCTCCTGGCGGGCCTTGCGGTCGTCGTCGCCGCCGTTGGCGAGCGCGATCCCCGCGACGACCAGGATCACGACGAGCACGACCGCGGCGACGATCAGCACGTTGCGGTTGGACGCGAGCGCGGGTCGCCCGACGGTCGGGTGGTGGGTCGTCGGCGGGAAGTGCGTGGCGGGCCCGGGATCGGACGGCGCCCGGCTCGACGCCGTGCCCACGCGGTCGGCGGGCTCGGTGGGCTGGCCGGACCGCCACGACCTGACGCGGTCGGGGTCGGGCGCGGTCTCCCCCGGGCTCGCGGTCTCCGGACGGGGCGGCGGGGCGGGCGGGAGGTCGAAGCTGGTCAGCTGGTCAGGCCGCGCGCCCTCGTCCACCGGGCGCGGCGCCTCCGCGGACGGCTCGGGCGGCGCCGAGCGGGGCTCCGCGAGTTCCTCGGCGGGGAACTCGACCGCCATCGTGCGCTGGGTGTCGATGCTCTCCTGCCGGACGATGTCGTCCAGCAGGGCGCCGGCCTCGATCGCGTCCATCCGCTGGTCGGGGTTCTTGCACAGCAGCCCCTCGATGACCGGGACGAGCCGGCCGCCCTTCTCCGGCGGGTCGGGCTCGTCGGAGATCACCGCGACCAGCGCCGCCATCGGCTCGGGCCGCTCGAACGGCGACTTGCCGTGCAGCATCGCGTACAGCGTGACGCCGAGCGACCACAGGTCGGACGCGGGGCCGGCGACGCGGCCGCGGGCCCGCTCGGGCGCGATGTAGGCGGGCGAGCCCATGACCAGGCCCGTCTGGGTGAGGGTGGCGTCGCCGGACGCGGTGGCGATGCCGAAGTCGGTGAGCACGGCGCGCTCGCCCATCCGCCCGGTGCCGGTGATGAGCACGTTGCTGGGCTTGACGTCGCGGTGCAGCACCCCGGCGTCGTGCGCGGCGTGCAGCGCGGCGAGCATCTGCCGGCCGATCTCCGCGGCGCGGAGCGGCTCCAGCGGGCCCTCCTGCTTGATCACCTGGTCCAGGGAGCGGGCTTTGATCAGCTCCATGATGATCCAGGGGCGGTCGTCCTCCTCGACGACGTCGTAGACGGTGACGACGCCGGGGTGGCCGAGCCGGGCCGCGGTGCGGGCCTCACGGAACGTGCGCTTGTGGTGCACGGCGCGTTCCTCATCGGTGAGACCATGCGGGAGGATGACCTCCTTCACCGCCACGTCACGACCGAGGACCTCATCGTGCGCCTGCCAGACCGTCCCCATGCCGCCTCGGCCGACCTGGGTCACCAGGCGGTAGCGGCGGGCGAGCAATCGCTCACCGGTGGGTTCATTTGGCATATCCGCGACCATATCGACTTTTGCTGACAATCTTGGACCGAGCTTGCAAGCCACATCCCCCCACCCGTACGACGTCCGGCACCCCGCCGAGGTTCGCCGCCGGACGGGCGCGCCCGGACGGAGGCCCGGCCGACGTGCCACCCGATAGCAGGACACCCGGTAGGAAGGGGACCATGACGGAGCAGGGCCCGCGAGGAGGCCTGCGGGGCGAGTGGCGCCGGCTGATCCAGGCCGCGCCGACGATCTTCTTCTGGTACACCCGTCTCTCCGGGATCCTGTCGCTGCTCGCGTGGGTCTCCTATGGTCTCATCCTCGAGATAGCGGAAGTCTGGGCACTGCGATGGATCGGCTACCTCGGCTGGTTCCCCAGCGTCCCGATCGGCCTGCTGTGGATTCTGCTGTCGATGGGCGTCCGGCGGCGCAAGAAGGCCGCCTGGCGGATCCTCGTGCTGATCTTCTGCCTGCCCACCGCGCTGGGCGTCACGGCCGTCCTCACCACGCTGGTCAACCCCGACAAGCCGACCCCCGTCGGGCTGATCGTCACCGCCGGGGTCTACCTCGCCGTCCTCGGCCTGCTGATCGCCGCCCGGGGCCAGTTCACGACGCTGCCCGACCGGGCCAACCGGCGCCTCGCCACCATCGTCTTCACCAGCCTGCTCGTCGTGACCTGCGGTATCGGCACGTTCCTGGTCACCCTCACCGACCGCAACACCAGCGGCGACTTCTGGACGCACCCGCTCTACGCGATCTCCCAGACCGTCCTCGGGCCGCGCGTCACCGGCAAGCCGATCAACGTGTCGGTGCCGTTCTACGTGGACGCGATCCTGTGGGTGCTCGGCACCGGGCTGCTGATCGCCACGTTCTGGGCGCTGTTCCGGCCGGGGCGGCGCGACCCCGTCCTCGACCCCGCCGAGGAGCTGTCGGCGCGCCGGCTGCTCGCCGAGTACGGCGACCAGGACTCCCTCGGCTACTTCGCGCTCCGCCGCGACAAGGACGTCATCGTCGCGCCGAACGGTAAGGCGGCCATCGCCTACCGGGTCGAAGGTTCGGTCTCCCTGGCCAGCGGCGACCCCCTCGGCGACCCCGAGTCGTGGGATCAGGCGATCGAGGCATGGCTGGGCGAATGCCGCGCCCACGCCTGGATCCCGGGCGCCGTCAGCGTCGGCGAGCGCGCCGCGCACATCTACCGGCGGCACGGCTTCGACGCGCTGGAGCTCGGCGACGAGGCGATCGTCGACCTCACCGACTTCAACCTGGACGGGCGGGAGATGCGCCAGGTCCGCCAGGCCGTCCGGCGGGTGGAGCGGGCCGGGTACAGCGTGCGGATCCGGCGGCACTCGCAGATCCCCGGCTGGGAGATGGCCAAGCTCATCCGCAGCGCCGACGCCTGGCGCGGCGAGGAGACCGAGCGCGGCTTCTCCATGGCCCTCGGCCGCCTCGGCGATCCGACCGACGGGCGCTGCGTCATGGTCGAGGCGTTCGACGCGCACGGGGAGCTGCGCGGCCTGCTCAGCTTCGTCCCGTGGGGGCGGGCCGGGCTGTCGCTGGACCTGATGCGCCGCGACCGGCTCGCCGAGAACGGCCTGAACGAGTACATGGTCGCCAAGCTCGCCGAGAAGGCCGCCGCCGTCGGCGCGCAGCAGCTGTCGCTGAACTTCGCGATGCTGCGCTCGGCGTTCGAGCGCGGCTCCCAGATCGGCGCCGGGCCCGTCGCCCGGCTCTACTACCGGTTCCTGTCGTTCGCGTCGAAGTTCTGGCAGCTCGAATCGCTGTACCTGTCGAACGCCAAGTACCTGCCCCACTGGCGTCCCCGCTTCATCTGCTACACGCAGGGCCGCGACCTCGTCCGGCTGGGCCTCGCCTACGCCCGCGCCGAGGGGTTCCTCCCGAGCTTCAACCGCCCGAAGCTGGACCGGGCCGCCGCGATGGTCCCGTCCAGCGACCTCGTGGACAGGATCAAGGAGATCGAGAAGGAGGCGGAAGCCGCGCGCGCCCCGCAGCGGCGCCTGTCGGAGCAGGAGCGGGTCAGGCACGCCAAGCTCGACGAGATCCGCGACGCCGGGATGGAGCCGTACGCGCTCGGCTGCGAGCGCACCGACTTCGCCGCCGGCGTCCGCGACCGCCACGCCGGCCTCGCGCCGGACACGCGCACCGGCGAGGCCGTGGCGATCGCGGGGCGGGTCGTGCTGGCCCGCGAGCACGGCCGGCTGATCTTCGTCACGCTGCGGGACGAGACCGCCGACCTCCAGGTCATGCTGACCGCGGACTCGCTCGGCGCGGAGTCGCTGCGGCGGTGGAAGGCGCTCATCGACCTCGGCGACCAGGTCGGCGTGCGCGGCGAGGTCGTCACGTCCCGGCGCGGCGAGCTGTCGGTCCTCGCGTCCTCGTGGACCCTCGCCGCCAAGTGCCTGCGGCCGCTGCCGAACAAGCGGTCCGGGCTGTCGGACCCGGAGGCGCGCGTCCGGCAGCGGTACGTCGACTTCATCGTCAACGACGAGTCCCGGCGGATGCTGCGGATGCGCGGCGACGCCGTCGCCGCCGTCCGGGACGGGCTGCGCGCCCGCGGCTACCTCGAAGTCGAGACGCCGATGCTCCAGCCCGTGCACGGCGGCGCCACCGCCCGCCCGTTCACCACCCGCATCAACGCCTACAACATGCAGCTCTACCTGCGGATCGCGCCCGAGCTGTACCTCAAGCGCCTGCTCGTCGGCGGCGTCGGCCGCGTCTTCGAGCTGAACCGCAACTTCCGCAACGAGGGCGTCTCGCACAAGCACAACCCCGAGTTCACGATGCTGGAGGCGTACGAGCCCTACGGCGACTACGACACGATGGCGGAGCTCACCCGCTCCCTGGTCATCGACGCGGCCCGCGCCGCCCTCGGCACCACCGTGGTCGTCCGGGACGGCGTCGAGTACGACCTCGCGGAGCCGTGGCAGGAGATCACCGTCTACGAGTCGGTGTCGAAGGCGCTCGGCGAGGAGGTCACCCCCGACACCACCCAGGCCCACGCCCTCGCGCTCGCGGAGCGGCTCGGGTTGAACGCCGACCCGCGGTGGGGCCAGGGGAAGATCGTCCAGGAGCTGTTCGAGGCGGCCGTCGAGGAGGATCTGCGGGCGCCGACGTTCGTCCGCGACTACCCGGCGGAGACGTCCCCGCTGACCCGCCCGCACCGCGCCGACCCGCGGCTGGCGGAGAAGTGGGACCTGATCGTCTTCGGCCTCGAACTCGGCACCGCCTACTCCGAGCTCATCGACCCGATCCTGCAGCGCGAGCGGCTGACCGAGCAGTCGCTGCAGGCCGCGGGCGGCGACCCGGAGGCGATGGACCTCGACGAGGACTTCCTGCGCGCCCTGGAGTACGCGATGCCCCCGGCCGGCGGGATGGGCATGGGAATCGACCGGCTGCTGATCACGCTGACCGGTCGCAGCATCCGGGAGACGATCCCGTTCCCGCTGGTGCGCCCCGGCTTCTAGGGGCCGCCCGGGTTCCTGGAGGCGGCCCGTTCCTCAAGGGCGCGCGGCACGGGCCGGTACCCCTGCCCGGCGAGCCATTCGCGCGCCGATCCGCGCCGGGCGTCCTCACCTTCCGGGAGGACGCCCGGCGGGATCGGCAGGCCGTTCCCCTCGTCGGCGGGGAGGACATCGCCCCGCTCGGGATCGAGCACCTGGAATCCGTCGTCCATCGCCGCCGCGACCGCCCCCAGATCGACCGGCAGCGAAGCGAGGCCGGTCGACGGGCGCGCCCCCAGTGCGGCACCGAGTTCGGCGGCCAGTTCGGCGTCGCCCGGCTGCCCGCGCCGGTCGAGTTCCGCCAGGCATGTCTCGGCGAGATCCCGCACCCGCCGGCCCTGGGCCAGCGCGGCCACGAGGACGTCCCCGGCGTATTGGAGAACCGGGGTCAGCGGACGCTCCCGGAGGACGCCGGCGTCCCCGAGCCCCCGGTGGGCGGCTCCCCGCAACCGCGCCAGCGCGTCCTCGTCCCATTCCGCCACGGAGACATTTGTACCGACATCCCCCGCCAAAGGCCCCGGTTTCATCGAGGCCGCTTGTCCTCCACATGGACGACGGTGAGCTCGCGCCCGTCCTGATCGCGCTTGGACCGGCCGAGAAGGCCCACGGCCAGATCATTCGCGCCGTCGCCGGTCTCTTCCGGAGCGACATAGGTGAGGATGTCGTTGTGGTGCCCGTAGACGGCCCATCCGGGCGCCGCGTCGAGGTCGATCGTCCCGAAGTCGCCGGCGGAGGAGCCCGCCGCCACGGGCCCGTACTCGCTCAGCAGTTCCACTGCCTGCGCGGCCAGGTCGTCTTCGGGCTCCATCAGAATGACGCAGGTCCCGTTCTCGAACAGCACCCACGACTTCTCGTCACCTTGAATGACGTCACGCCAAACCTGAACCAGCTCCTCGGTCACCATGCGCGCGATTCTGCCGGTGACCACCGACGAAACGCATCCGGATTTCGCGGCCCTCCCATTCCTGGCAGGGTGAGCCAGTGCGGAAACGGCGGGTTGCGGCGGTCACAGTGGCGGCGGTGTGCGCGGTCGCCGGAATTCTGGGGCTCGCGACGGCGGACAGGGGCATCGAGCGGCGGAGCGCCGTGGTCGACGGGGTCCCGGTGGAGACGGTCCGTCCCGCCCATGCCGAGGGGCGGCTGCCCGGGGTGGTCGTCGCCCACGGCATGGGCGCCGGCCGCCGGCTGATGCGGGGTTTCGCCGACACGCTGGCACGGCGCGGGTACGCGGTCGCGCTGGTCGACCTCGCCGGACACGGAGCCGCCACCCGGCCGCTGCCCGGGGGCGGGGAGGGACCGGCCGCCGGCGCGCGGCTCGACCGCGACCTGGACACCGCCGTCCGGCGCCTGCGGTCCATGCCGGGGGTCGACACCGCCCGGCTCGGTCTCGTCGGGCATTCGATGGGGGCCGCCGCGGTCATCCGGTACGCCACCGCGCGCCCGTCCGTCGGAGCGACGGTCGCGATCTCGCAGGGACGGATGGACGTGCCCGCGTCCGCTCCCCGCAACCTGCTGCTGATCGCGGGCGGCCTGGAGTTCGCCGCCTACCGGGACGGCGCCCTCGGCGCGCTGCGAGCCGCCTACCCGCGGGGGCGCGCCGGCGTCACCTACGGCGACCCCCGGGCCGGGACCGCGCGCCGGGCGGTCATCGCCGGCGGCGTCGAGCACGCCGGTGTGCTGTTCAGCCCGCGCACCCACCGGGAGACGGGCGCCTGGTTCGACGCGGCCTTCGCCCGCCGGGCGGCTCCGGGCACGGCGGCGCGCGCCGTCCAGCGGGCCGGGTCGGCGATGCTGCTCTACCTGGCGGCCGTGCTGAGCTTCGGCACGATCGCATCGGCGCTTCTCGGGACCGGCGACCATCCCGCGCGCCGCGTCTCTTTGACCGGCGCCCTGGTGGGCTCCGCCGTGGCGGTCATCGTGGCGGTGCCGGCGATGTCGCTGCTCGCGCTGCCGGTGGCGGTGACCGGTCCGCTCGCCGGGTTCTTCGGCGTGATCGGCCTGGTCACCCTGGCGTCCGCGCGAGGGATCGCGGTCGGACGGCCCGCGCCCCGCACGGTCGCGGCGGCCGCCGCCCTCAGCGCGCTGACCGCGGTGTCGGTCGCCGTACCGGCCCACCTCGGCTGGGCGCACGCGATACCGGTCGGCCCGCGCGCATGGGTGCTCGTCCTGGTCACCGTGTGCGCCGCGCTGTACTGCCTGGGCGTCGAGGCCCTGTGCACCGGTCAGGGCGGTCGCACCGCGATCGGGATCCACGCCTGGACGGCGGCGGGCGCCCTGGCGGGCCTCTGCGCCGGCGTGGCCGTGGGCGTGGTCTCGTCCTACGTGCTGCTGCCGGCACCGCTGATCGCCGCTCTGCTCGCCTGGCAGGGCGTCCAGGCGGCGGCGCTCCGCCGGCTCGCGGCGCCCGCCTGGGTGGCCGCGGCGGCCGGCGGGCCGCTGCTCGCCTGGCCGCTCGCGATCACCATGCCGATCAGCTGAGCCCGATCCGGAGGTCGTGCTCGTCGCCGGGCGCGGCGAAGCCCAGGAGCCGGGCGGCCTCCTCGTGAACCGGTTCCTCGTCCGGCAGAGGGGCGATGAGCCGGACGTCGAGCGCGGCGCGTCCGGGTCCACCAGCAGGGTGGCGTGGGTCTGCGAGCCCACGCACACGGCCTTGCGCTGCTCCTCCGTCAGGTAGCGCCTGATCAACCGAGCCGGGCGCGCTTCGGTGAGCCCGGAGCAAAGGAATTGCCGTTCCCATCTCACACCGAAGCCGCCCCAGCCGACACCACTGCTGCTAGCCGGCGCTCTCCCGGTAGGCCTCCACCGCGTACCGCAGCCGGGCGCCCACAAGGAGCGCCTCGTCCTCCGGGCACGCCATGAGGCGGGTCACCAGCTCGACGATCTGCTCGTCCGAGAGCTCCGGTTCGCGCTCGGCGATATGCCCGACGATCTCGACGAGTTCGGGGCGCTTGTACCCGGCGATCGACTGGCCCCGCCGGATCATCGCGTGCGCGGGCGACGAACCGCTCACCTCGGGCTGTTGCTGCTGCTGCGGCGGTGGAGGCGCCGCCGGCGGCTCCGGCCGCGGCCCCGGCTTGCCCCAGAGTGCGGGAATGTCCGGCCGCGGTGCGGGCGGCCGCGCCTCCGGCTCGGGCTCGCGCGCCGCAGGCGCCTTGGCCCCTTGCGGACCCGGCTCGGGAGCGTGCGGCTCCAGCCGCCCCGCGTCCAGCCGCCGAGGCGGCAGCGAGCCCCCACCGGACCGGGGAGCCGCCCCCCGCGAATCCCGCCGCATCGCGTCCAGCCGCCGAGGAGGCAACGGCTGCCCACGCGAGCCACTCCCAGGTTCCTCAGGCGGCGTGCCCGAGGGCGCCTGCCCCTCAGGCGGAGCACTCGCACCCCGCCCCGCCGCCGGCACGTCCGAGCGCCCCGGCCCCCGGGCCCCACGCCCCGCCACCGGCACATCACGAGGCGCGGCCGGGGGCTTGGCGCCCCGCCCGGCCACCGGTACATCCGACCGCTCCGGCGGACGAGCCCCCGCCCCCTCGGACGGCCTACCCCGCCGAGGCGCCGGCGGACGTTCGGCCTGCGGACCTGTGCCGGACGCCGACACCACAGGACGCTCCTGCGGAACACCCGGTCCTGGCGTCCCCGGCGCAGGCGCCGAGGGTGCGGAACGCTCCCGCGAAGCAGCCGGACCAGGCGTCTCCGCACGCTCGCGCGGGCCGCCGAGTCCAGGCGGCCTGCCCCGCCGGGGCATCGGCGGACCCTCGCCTGTACCGGGCGCGGTGGGGCGCTTCTCAGGGGCTCTTGGGGCGGGTTCGGTCGTGCCCTGGCCCGCTACCGGTACGTCTGGCGGGCGCGGGACCTTGTCCGGCTCGCGGGCGGGCGGGGGCGGTGGGGGCCGGGGGGCGCTCCGGGTCGGGGGACGCTCAGGTCTGGGGATGATCGGCAGGTCGCGCTGGGTGATGTCCGGGCGGTCGTACAGGCCGGGGGGTTGCGTTCGCAGGTCCTGCCGGGTCACGTCCGGCCGGGGCTCGGGGGCGGCGTTCTCGGGGGCGGGTGGGGTCGTCAGGGCGGTGAAGAGGGTGGTCGTGGGGGTGATCGCGGTGTGCAGGTGGGACGGGAGGCGGGTGGCGGGCGGCGGGCCCTCCGGGGGCGGCAGGTCGGGGCCGGGTGGGCCGACGAGGATGGTGCGGGGGGCGTGCCAGAGGACGTGCAGGGCCTCGGCGCCGGCCTCGTGCTCGCCGTCGACGATGACGACGTCGAACCCGTCGGGGGTGGGCGGCAGGACGTCCGGGACGCGCCACAGGGGGAGGATCCAGGCCGGGACGGCGTCGGGGGCCGACGAGGCTCGCGCGGCGGCGGCCGCCCAGGCGCGGGCGGCGGTGAGGTCGGCGCGGGCGGTGCGGAGGTCCTCCTCGGCGGAGGCCAGCTCCGCGTGGAGGCGGTCCGTGGCGGGGACGGCGGGCGCGGCGCGGCGGCGGGCCCAGGCCCAGGCGTCGTCCCAGCGGCGGGTGCGGGCGTGCCAGACCTCGTCGCCGTCGGTGGCGATCATGAGGTTGGCGAGGTCGGGGTGGACGGAGCGGACGCGGACGATCAGCTCGTCGCAGCGGATCTGGCGGGAGCGTTCGTGGCGGGCCTCGGCGAGGGCGCCGAGGGCGCGGCCGTAGGCGGCGGCGTCGCGGGCGTCGATGGCGGCGAGGGCGTCGCGCAGTTCGGGGGGGTCGTCGTCGGCGAGGGGGCCGATCGACTCGCGCAGGGCCTCCAGGTCGGCGGCGGCGCGGTTGACGCCGAGGCTCTCCAGGGCGTTGCGCAGGGCGGAGGCGTACTCGTGCCACTGGGCGGGATGCGTGAGCCGGACGCCGAAGCCGGAGCGATCGAGGAGGCGCCGGGTGGAGTCCACGGCCTGCATCGCGTCGCGGACGCGGGCGAGGCGGGCGTGGGCGCGGACGAAACGGGCGACGCGTTCGGCGGGCGGCAGGTCGGCCGGGAAGGAGATGCCGGCGGCCTCCCACACGTACTGCAGCTCCCGGCAGGTGATCCGCACCATGAGGTCGGTGTGGACGAGGTCCAGCAGCTCGGGGGTGGTCGGCGCGACGCCGTCCACCGTGACCGTGGTGAGCAGCGGTTCCGCCTGGCGCTGGACGGCCGGGCGCAGCGGGCCGCGCTTGAGGGTGCCGCCGCCGGCCAGGTGGGTGCGCAGATCCTGGGCGGACGCGGCGAGCCCCCGCAGGTCGGCGTCCTCGGGCAGCTCGACGGTGTGGCCGCTCAGCTCGGCCAGGGCGCGCTCGGCCCACTGGGCGCGGGAGGTCATCTCCGAGACCCGGGCCCAGATGAGGGGGCGCCGGTCGCCGAGGGCGTCGCCGAACGCGCGGGCGGCGAGGTCGGCGCCGTTCCAGCCGCCGGGGTGGCCTTCGAGGCCGAGGTCGCGGAACGCGGCGGCGACGACGGAGGCGTCCCCGTCGAGGCGGGCGAGGAACGTGCGGTCGGAGTCGCGGAGGCGCTGCGACAGCTCCGTCCTGGACCGTTCGGCGCGCTCGACGGCCGCCACCTCGGCGTCGACCAGCGTCTGGACGTAGGCGGCGCTCGGCAGCGCGCCCGGGTCGACGTCCCGCTGGGTGGTGCGGGCCTTGCGCGCGGCGGTCTCCTCCGCGAGGAGGACGACGAGGTCGGCGGCCTCGGAGCGGGAGATCGGCGGCGCCGCGGGCAGGTCGGGCCGGACGGGCATCCAGGACAGCTCGGGGTCGTCGTCGCCGGGGTCTGGCGCCGGCTCGTCCAGGTCGCCGCTGCGGAGCCGCTCGGTGGTCTCGGCGACGCGGCGGGCGGCGGCCTCCTCGCGCCCGGCGGCCAGCGCGAGGTCGGGGGACGCGCCGCGGGCCCGGAGCGCCTCCGCCGTCCGCGCCGCCATCGCCGGGTCGGTGGCGGTGAGGGCGGCGAGGCCGGGCGGGAGCGCGGCGCGCAGGTCGGCGGACGCGGTCGGGCCGGAGGTGGCGACGAGCACCCGGTGGCCGCGGGCGAGCAGCCCCGCGAGCAGGTCGGGGACGGTCTCCGGCGCACGCTCGGGGACGTGCATGATCTGCGGTTTCCTGCCCGGCGACACGAACCGGGCGAGCCCGTCGGGGACGCCGCGCGGCAGCAGGGTCAGCAGCCGGGCATGGTGGTCGGCGACGGCCTCGCGGGCCGGCGGGCGGACGACGAGCGCGGGCGCGAGCCGGAGCCGCGGGACGGGCGAGGCGGTGTCGGCGCCGGGCGCCCAGTCCTCGCGGAAGTCGGCGGGGGTGGTGAGCGAGACCTGGCACCATTTGCGCAGGACGTCGCCGGTCGAGGCGTTCAGCCCGAAGCCCTGCCCGGCCTGCACGGCCTCCGCCACCCAGGCGGCGGGCCTGAACCCGGGGTGGCCGGACAGCAGTTCCCGGTCGCGGAGGGTGGTGTGGCCGTCGAGGACGACGTCGACGCGCTCGGTCCGCTCGTCCAGGACGATCCGGACGGGCGTGCTCAGCAGGTGGTCGTGGACGGCGGGGCGCCACGACAGCAGCCCGGCCGCGAGCACCACCTCCTCGCCGGCCAGGTCGCGCAGGATGCGGTACCAGGTGCGCAGGGCGAGCCAGCCGTCGAACTCCTCCAGCACGACGGGCGGGGTCAGCGGGATGACCGGGACGCTGAACAGGACCTCGCCCGGTCCGGCGTCCCGTTCCACGTAGACGTCGCCGGGCAGGTCGGCCAGCCAGTGGACGTGGTCGTGGTCGGCGAGATCGCGGGACGGGCGCCGCCGGGCACGCGCCAGGTCGCGCAGGTAGCCGAGCAGGCGCGCCGCGTGCTCGGCCTCGCGCGCGGCGGCTTCGTCCACGGCCCGGCCGGGCCGGCCGGGACCCGGGGCCTCGTCAGGCACCGCGGCTCCTCCCCTTCCCACGGGAATGGTGGTGCCCCGATCTAACACCCCCCGGGCGAGCCCGGCCAAGCGCAATCGTTGATCTTGGGTTAGTGGGCGCGGGCCATGGTGCGGTCCTCGTTCGGCATCATCACCCAGAGGACCAGGTAGACGACGAACTGCGGGCCCGGAAGCAGGCACGACAGCAGGAACAACAGCCGGACGGTCCACGAGGTCATGCCGAACCTGCGTGCTAGCCCGGCGCAGACACCCGCGATGACCCGGTCGTTGCGCGGACGATAAAGGCTGTTCATGGGTTCTTCTCTCCCCGATTCGTCGAGCATCGAACGTCGCCGCGTTTTCTCGCGGCCACGTTCTTCACGCTACGAGCCGGGGACCCGGGCCCACATCAGCCCTCCGGCTTGTTCGGCGCCCTACTCGCGGATTAGGGGACGTCCCCTAGGGGGCGTTGTGGTCGGCGACGAGCTTCGGCAGACCGGCCAGGTCGTCCAGGACGAACAGGCATTCGCGCAGCGCGCCGTCGTCCTGCTGGATGTGCCCCCAGGGGCCGCGCCGCAGGAACGCCGCCCGCATCCCGAACTCCAGCGCCGGGCGGACGTCGTTGTCGATGCGGTCGCCCACGTAGAGGACGCGGTCGGGCAGCACGTCGGCGAGCTGGGCGCACCGCTCGAAGAACTCCTGGGACGGCTTGGAGACGCCCCACACGTCGGAGATGCCGACCACGTCGGCCTCCAGCCCGAGCGCCGCCATCTGCTCGGCGGCCTCGACCGGCTGGTTGCCCGCGATCCCGACGTACAGGCCCTGGTCGCGCAGCCCCGCGAGGCAGGCCCGCGCGTCCGGGTACAGGTCGTCCGGCCCGAACCCGTTCGGGACGCCCGACGCGGCGCGGCGGCGCTGCTCCTCCGCGAGGTCGAACCCGGGGCGGAAGTACTCGAAGAGGTCCATGTGGGTGCCGCCGGTCGCCAGCAGCGCGCCGAGCTTGGCGAGGAAGGTGTGCCGGGGGACGCCGAGCCAGTCGGCCCAGCGGCCGTAGATCTCGCCCTCGTTGATCAGCGTCTCACCGATGTCGAAGAAGACGGCCTGGACGGGTCCCGGGGTGCGGGGGGCTCGGCTCACGCGGCGGCCAGGTCGACGGAGGTGCCCGGGGCGAGGCGGCGGAACTCCCTGCCGAGTTCCTCCCCCGCACCGGTGAGGACCCGTTCCATGACCATGAGGCCGATGTCGTTGAGGAGGCCGTCGTGGATGGCGAAGGCGCGTTCCGGGCGGACCTCGCGCGTGTAGGTGTAGAGGTCGAGCGCCCGCATCCAGGGCGCGTTGCCCGGCAGGCACAGCGTGCGGACGGGCTCGGACGGAACGGTAAGCGCGTCCCCCGGGTGGAAGACCTCGCCGTCCACGAGGAAGCCGACGTTGGGGACGGGCGGCAGGTCCGGGTGCATGAGCTCGTGGTCCTCGCCGTACACGTGGACGTCGAAGCCGGCGACGGTGACGGCGTCCTCGTGGCCGACCTGGTGGACGCGCCCGCCGAGGTCGGCGAGGTTCTCGGCGACGGCGCGGGACGTCCACACCTCCAGGCCGGGGCGCCGCGCCATCGCGGCGCGCAGCGCGTCGGCGTCGAAGTGGTCGAAGTGCTCGTGGGTGATCAGGACGGCGTCCGCGGCGTCCAGGGCGGTGGCCGCCTCGCTGAAGGAGCCGGGGTCGATGACGATCGACCGGTCGTCCTCGGTGATCTGCACGCAGGCGTGTCCGAGCTTGGTGAGACGCATGCGGCGATTTTTTCACGCCGGGCGGCGCCGCCCATTGACCGCCCCCGCGAGCGTTGATAGAACACGTTCTAGTTCGGGGGCGCGATCGGGCCCGGGGGCCCGGCGAGGAGGCGGTCCGATGCCCGTTCCCGACCAGCGCGATCCCGAGGTCACCCGGCGGCGCCTCACCGGCTGGCTGGACCGGCACCTTCCCGGCGTCCGGATACCGCCCATCGAGACGCCCCAGACCAGCGGCTTCTCCAACGAGACCCTCATCTTCGACGCCGAGTGGACCGGCGACGACGGCGCCGTGCGCAGGGAGCCGTTCGTCGCCCGCGTCGCCCCCATCAGCTACCAGGTCTTCCCCGAGCCGCGGTTCGAGGAGCAGTACCGGCTGATGCGGGTCCTGGACGAGCGCACCGGCATCCCGGTCCCGCCGATCCGCTGGTACGAGCCGTCCCCGGACGTCCTCGGCGCCGCGTTCTTCGTCATGGGACGCGTGGACGGCCGCGTCCCGACCGACATGCCGCCGTACCACACGGGCGGCTGGGTGACCGAGGTCCCGCCGGAGGAGCGGGCCGCGATGTGGTGGTCGACGCTGGAGATCCTCGCGGACCTGCACCGGCTGGACGTGCGGGAGCTCGGCCTCGGGTTCCTCGACCAGCCGCGGTGGGGCGCGCCCGGCCTCGACCAGCGGCTGAACTACTACGAGGACTACCTGTCCTGGGCGTACAAGGGCCCGCAGCAGACGGCGCTCGAGGCCCTGGCGTGGCTGAGGGCGAACCGCCCCGACGAGCCGGACGAGCCCGCCGTGCTGTGGGGCGACGCCCGCATCGGCAACGTGATCTTCCGGTCCGGGGCGCCGGCGGCCGTCCTGGACTGGGAGACCGCCGCGCTCGGCGCCCCCGAGGAGGACCTCGCCTGGTTCATGTTCCTGGACCGGCACCACTCCGAAGGGGTCGGCGCGGCCCGGCTGGACGGCTTCCCGTCCTACGCCGCGACCGTCGCCCGCTACGAGGAGCTGCTCGGACGCCCGATGCGGCACATGGCGTACTACGAGATCCTGTCCGGCTTCAAGTTCTCGGTGATCATGGCCCGGATCGGGCAGGCGATGATCGACTTCGGCTGGATCGACACGACCTCCGACTTCCCCCACAACAACAACTGCACGCAGCTGCTCGCCCGCATCCTGGAGGGGCACCGGTGACGCTCTCGCCGCTCGACGACTACCCGATCCACCAGGCGCCCGAGGTGATGCGCCATGTCACCACGTCGGACCGGAACTTCTACGACCGGTACTACTTCAACGCGCATCCCTGCTCCGACGAGCTGATGCTGATCATCGGGATCGGGCAGTACCCGAACCTCGGCGTCATGGACGCGTTCGCGGTCGTCCGGCACGGGCCGGCGCACAAGGTGGTCCGCGCGTCCCGCGAGCTGGGCGCCGACCGCATGGACACCCGGGTCGGACCGTTCCGGGTGGAGGTCATCGAGGGGCTGAAGAAGCTCAGGGTCGTCCTCGACGAGACCGAGCACGGCCTCTCGTTCGACCTGACCTGGGAAGGAACGATCCCCGCCACGCTGGAGCCCCCGCACTACCTCCGCTGGCAGGAACGCGTGATGTTCGACTCCCGGCGCCTCGCCCAGACCGGACGCTGGACGGGCACCATCACGGTCGACGGCGAGACCGTCGACGTCACCCCCGACCACTGGTGGGGCTCGCGGGACCGCTCCTGGGGCATCCGTCCCGTCGGCGAGCCGGAGCCGCCCGGCATCCAGGTGAAGAACGCGGGCACGTTCTACTGGCTGTACGCGCCCATGCAGTTCGAGGACCACTCGATCCTCTGCATCGTCCAGGAGGACGAGAAGGGCCGCCGCGTACTGGAAGAGGCCACGCGCGTCTGGCCCGACCATGAGGCCGAGTATCTGGGACGCCCCGAATACCGTCCCGAATACGCGGAGGGCACCCGCGACGTGGTCACCGCGACGCTGCGCTTCGCGCCCCCGGGCGGGACGCCGTTCGAGATCAGGGCGACGCCGATCCTGCCGGTCCACATGATGGTCGGCACCGGGTACGGGCTGGAGCCCGGCTGGAAGCACGGCATGTACCAGGGACCGGACCTGAAGGTCGAAGGAGTCGCCTACGACGTCCGCAAGCCGGACGACGCAGCCCGCATGTGGGGCATGGTCGACGCGGTCGGCCGGTACGAGTACCTGGACGGCTCGCAGCCCACCGGGACGGTCACCGGGTATGGACTCTACGAGTACTGGGCGCTCGGCCCGCATCCGTCGTTCCCGGAGTGAGTCGTCTGCCAGACTGGCGACCGTGACGACCCCGCCTTCGCCCGACCCCCCGGACGCGGAACGGCCGTCCCGGAAACCGGACGACTCCTCGCCAGGTGGACGGCCTCCCAGACCACCCGGAACAGGCCGGCGGTCGGGTGGCCACCGTTCCACCGGTACCCACCGTTCCACCGGTGCCCACCGCTCCTCCGGCGCTCCCCTCCGCGATCTGGACCAGCAGGTGCGCGACCGCTACGGAACGTGGCGCGACCAGCCGCGCGGCCTGGCCTGCGCGGTGGTCGGCGCCTTCATGATCCTCACCACGGTGGCGTTCCTGTTCGCCGTGTTCGCCGTCGTGAAGGCCATGCGCTGAACGCACGGGACCGGGACGGCCCTACGGCGCGCCCCGGTCCCGTCTGCTCCGTCGCGTCAGGCAGAGGTCCCCCCGGCCCCCTCCGCGATGGTGAACGCCACGTCGCCCTGCGGGTCGACCTGGGCGTCGAGGGTCTTGTCGTCGAGCAGTTCGGCGACGGCGGCCTCCAGGTACACCTTGGCGCCCTCCTCCTCCACCACCTGGTCGCCGGCTTCGGGGGCGGGGGCCACCGAAAGCCGCAGGGCGTCCGAGCCGTCGAGCCCGGACTCGATGCGGATGCCGGTCTCGGGCGGAAGCTCCGGGTTCGCGGTCACTGTACGAATGACCTGGACGGCACCGCTGGTCAGCGTGAGCACGATCAGCTCCTCACGTCTCTGCTGTGTCGGGTTGATCCGCACACCCTCCCCGATCCCCATGGCCGTAAACATCGAGACGTGACCGAACGGTCTCAGTCCGCGCTCGGGGCGAGCGCCCGCACCGCCTCCGCCGGGGACAGGCCACCGCTGGGGACGATCGCCAGAATGGGCGTGGTGAGCCCGCTGTCCACGTACTCGCGGACGCGGGCGCGGCACCGGTCCGGGGAGCCGTGCACGACCAGGTCGTCGACGACCTCGTCCGGGATGACCTCCAGCGCCTTCTTGCGGTCGCCGGCCGCCCACGCCTCGTTCATCGGGCGGAGCGCCTCACCGCGCCCGAGCCACTCGTGGAACGCCTTGTAGACGGGGACCGTCATGTACGCGGCGATCATCCAGCGGCCGATCGCCCGGGCCTCCGCGGCGTCCTCGGTCGGGCAGACGAACAGCCGTGCGATCAGCTCCGGCTCGTCGCCCAGCTCGCCGCGGACCGTCCGGACGTCCTTCGGCGCGAGCCAGTTCGTGATCGCGCCGTCGGCCTCCCGGGCGGCCAGCCGCAGCATGCCGGGGCGCAGCGCCGCGAGGACGATCGGCGGCGGCGTCGCTGGCGCGTTGTCCAGCTTGAAGCCCTTGACGGCGAAGGTGTCGTACTCCTCCTTCACCTTCTCCCCCGTGAGCGCCTTGCGGAGGAAGCGCAGCGTGTCACGGGTGCGCTTGTAGGGCTCCTCGAACGGGATGCCGTTCCAGCGCTGCACGATCGTGTCGGACGAGGTGCCGATGCCGAGCACGAACCGTCCGGGCGCGAGGTCGGCGAGGGTGGCGGCCTGCTGCGCCAGGAGCGCCGGGCCGCGCGTGTAGACCGGCACGATCGCGGGGCCGAGCCGCAGCTCGGGGGCCCACTGCGAGGCGAGCGCCAGCGGGGTGAACGCGTCGGTGCCGTTCGTCTCCGCGGACCAGGCGTCGGTGTAGCCGAGCGCGGACAGCTCGGACACGACGTCCCGGTGCTCGGCGAGCGGGAGCCCGGTCAGCGGAATGGTGAGTCCCCAGCGTGACATGCGCTCTCCCTAGGCGACCGAGGGGCGGATGGTGGCGCCGCCGTCCACGACGAGCGTCTGCCCGGTCATCCAGGACGAAGCGTCGCCCGCGAGGAAGACCGCCGCGTTCGCGATGTCCTCGGGCTCGCCGAGGCGGCCGAGCGGCATGTGCTTGCTGATCTCCGCCTCGTTCGGTTCCCACAGGGCGCGGGCAAGGTGCGTCTTGACCAGGCCGGGCGCGATGCAGTTCACGCGGACCTTCGGCGCCAGCTCCATCGCGAACTGCCGGCTCAGGTGGATCACGGCGGCCTTGGTGGCGTTGTAGTAGCCGATGCCGTGCTCGGTGATCATGCCGCCGACGGAGGCGATGTTGATGACCGCGCCGCCCCGCTCGGCGAGCGACGCCCGCAGCGCGAGCTGCGTCCACTGGACGATCGCGAACTGGTTGACCTCGACGGTCTTCGCGGCGGCGGCGGGCTCGATGTCGGCCATCGGGCCGAAGTAGGGGTTGGTCCCCGCGTTGTTGACGAGGATGTCGAGGCCGCCGAACTCGGCGACGGCCGCGTCCACGCACGCGGCGGCCTCGTCTGCGTGACCCACGTGCGCGGCCTTCGCGAGGACGCGCACGTCCGGGTGCGCCGCGCCGATCTCCTTGGCCACCTCGTCCAGCGCCTCCTGCTTGCGGGAGGAGATGACGACGTTGGCGCCCTCGGCGGCGAACGCGGTCGCGATCGCCTTCCCGATCCCCCTGGAGGCCCCGGTGACCAGGGCGGTCCTTCCCTGCAGTCCAGTCCGCATCCGCGCGCTCCCTACTGTTCGCACCCTGTGGGCGGCTCGGCAGAATCCGACTCGGTCACTGTACCGAAGTGACTGACGAGTCAGTTAGCTCGGGTCCTGCCCACGCCCGTCCCGCTCACCGGACGCGTCCCGCTCCGAACGGTCGCTTGGTTGTTACGCTGCGCCCGGTTGGAGACGGCGGGGAGATCAGGGAGGGGCCGCGTGACCACGACCAAGGAACGTCGTCCGGCAGTCGAGGGCTGGTTCACCACCGAGGACGGAGGCGTCCGGCTGCTCGGCACCCGCTGCTCGTCCTGCGGAACGCCGTACTTCCCGCGCAACGAGCTCGCCTGCCGCAACCCCGCCTGCACCGGCCCGAAGGACGGTTCCGAGCTGGAGCCGTACACGCTGTCCGGACGCGGGCGCGTCTGGTCGTACGCCGACTCCCGCTACAAACCGCCGCCCCCGTACGTCTCCCCCGACCCCTTCGTCCCGTACACCGTCGCGGCGGTCGAACTCGAAGCCGAGCGCATGGTCGTCCTCGGCCAGGTCGCCCCCGGCCACACCGTCGACGACCTCACTGTCGGCATGGAGATGGAACTGACCGAAGGCACCCTCTACGAGGACGACGAAGCCGAATACACCGTCTGGATGTGGAGGCCCGTCCGATGAGCAGTGCGGGGCCGCGCGGCGGCTGGACTGAGGAACGCGCGCAGCGACGAAGGAGCGAGCACGTGACGAGGGAAGCCGCCGCGAAAAAGCGGCCCCGCACCGCGAGCGGAGCGAGCCAATGAGCAGTGCGGGGCCGCGCGGCGGCTGGACTGAGGAACGCGCGCAGCGACGAAGGAGCGAGCACGTGACGAGGGAAGCCGCCGCGAAAAAGCGGCCCCGCACTGCGAGCGGAGCGAGCCAATGAGCAGGGATATTGCGGTGCTCGGTGCGGGGATGCATCCGTGGGGGAAGTGGGGGCGCAACTTCGTCGAGTACGGGTTGGCGGCGGCGCGGGCCGCGCTGGCGGACGCGGGGCTCGCGTGGACGGACGTCCAGTACGTGGCCGGCGCGGACACCATCCGGAACGGGTACCCCGGGTTCATCGCCGGCGCGACGTTCGCGCAGGCGCTCGGCTGGTCGGGCGCGCGGGTGTCCAGCTGCTACGCGGCATGCGCCTCGGGAGCGCAGGCCATCGGCTCGGCGCGCGCGCAGATCCTCGCGGGCCTGTGCGACGTCGCGCTGGTCGTGGGCGCCGACGCCGCCCCGAAGGGCTTCTTCAAGCCCGTCGGCGGCGACCGCCCGGACGACCCCGACTGGCTGCGGTTCCGCCTTCTGGGCGCGACCAACCCGATCTACTTCGCCCTGTACGCGCGCCGCCGGATGGCCATGTACGGCGCGACGCTGGACGACTTCGCCGCCGTGAAGGTGAAGAACGCCCGGCACGGCCTGGCGAACCCGAACGCCCGGTACCGCAAGGAGGTGACGGCGGAGGACGTCCGCGAGTCCGCCGTGGTCGCCGACCCGCTGCGGCTGCTCGACATCTGCGCGACCAGCGACGGCGGCGCGGCGCTCGTCCTGACGTCGATGGAGTTCGCGCGGCGGCACGGGATCGCCGACCCCGTCCGGATCCCGGCGGTGTCGACGGTGACGCCGACGTTCCCGAAGACCGTCCTCGACCTGCCCGACTTCGCCACGGACTCGGCGATGGCGGTGCCGGAGCCCGAGCGCCCGTTCCGGTCCGCGATCGCGGACGCCGCCTACGAGGAGGCGGGCATCGGCCCCGAGGACCTGTCGTTCGCCGAGGTCTACGACCTGTCCACGGCCCTGGAGCTGGACTGGTACGAGGACATCGGGCTGTGCGGGCCGGGCGGCGCCGAGGAACTGCTCCGGTCGGGCGCGACGGCGCTCGGCGGGCGCGTCCCGGTGAACCCGAGCGGCGGGCTCGCGTCCTTCGGCGAGGCCATCCCGGCGCAGGCGATCGCGCAGGTGTGCGAGCTGACCTGGCAGCTCCGCGGTCAGGCCGAGGGCCGCCAGGTCGAGGGCGCGCGGGCGGGGATCGCGGTGAACCAGGGCCTGTTCGGCCATGGTTCCGCCCTCATCGCCGTCCGGTGATCACGCCACGGTGAACCCGTCGCACGCCATGAAGTAGGCGTCGCCGTTGGGGTGCACATGCATCCAGATGACGGTCCAGACGCCCTTCATCAGCGGATAGGTGCCGTTGCCGGAGCCCTCCCACTCGAAGTCGGCCGGGTAGCGGAGGCTCACGTCCTGGTTGTTCTCCGGCACCAGGTGCGGCTTGCTCCTGACCACGCCGGTGACGCCGTTGCCCTGCTGTTCCGCCGGCGGGCGGATCTCCGCGGTCACGTAGTAGCCGGACGGCTTCGCGTACTTGAAGCGCATGCTGAGATCCACGGTCGTCGCCGTGACCGGCTGGCGCGGCGCGGACCTCTGCAGGTCACCGGCGAGGGCGGCGTCCTCGGGCCGGACCGTCGGCAGGCAGGCGAGGTCGCTCTGGGAGAACCGCGTGGTCTGGAAGTCCGTGGTCGGCTGCTTCACCAGGATCACGTCCGGCGGGCGGCCTCCCGGGCCGGGGGTCCGTACCGGTGCCGTGGCCGCGCCGCTGTTCGCGCCCTGACCGCCCTGCGCGCCGGGCCCGCGGGTCGAGCCGGTGCCGCCGGTGGAGCCGCCCGGGTCGTCGCCGTCGAGGGCGAACCGCGCGGCGAGCGAGCCCCCGAGGACGACGGCGGCCACCGCGGCGCCCGCGGCGATGACGGCGGCGCGCGACCGTCCGCGTCCCGCGCCGGGCCCCGTCCTGATGTGCTCCGGCGGGACGAGCCCGAACGCGGCGGCGTCCGCGACGCTGGCGGGCATCGGCCGCGGGACGCCCACGACCCGCTGGTAGAAGGGGTCGCCCGTGACGGGGCCCGAGGGCATGGCCGACTGGAGGAGCCGCTCCAGCGTGATCCGCGCGTCCGGGTCGCGCTCGGCGCAGGGCCGGACCAGGTCGGCGACGCGCGGGTCTACCCCGTCCAGGTCGATCTCGCCGTCGAGGGTGCGGTGGATAATCGCCTCGATGCGCCCGCCGCCGAACGGCGGGCGTCCCGTGGCGGCGTAGGCGATCGTCCCGGCGAGCGAGAACACGTCCGACGCGGGCCGCGGCTCCTGCTCCCGGACGACCTCGGGCGCGACGTAGCCGGGGGTGCCGTTCCACACGCCGGTCTGGGTGATCTGCGTCTGCCCCTCGCCGCGGGCGATGCCGAAGTCGATCAGCCGCGGCCCGTCCGGGGCGAGGATCACGTTGCCCGGTTTGAGGTCGCGGTGCTGGACGCCCTGCCGGTGGATCTCCAGCAGGCCCTGCGCGAGGGCGGCGAGCAGCCGCACGCAGGTCTCCGGGGGCAGCGGCCCGTGCTCGGCGACGGCCTGGCGGAGCGTCGGCCCGGGGACGTACTCGGTGGCCAGCCAGTACGGCGGCGCGTCCAGCCCCGCGCCGACCATCGCGGCGGCGAACCGGCTGCGCACCCGCTCGACGGTCGCGACCTCGCGCCGGAAGCGGGCGAGCGCCTGCGGGCCCTCGAAGTCCTCCCGGATCACCTTGATGGCGACGTGCCGCCCGCCACCGGTCAGCCCCAGATACACCTGCCCCATGCCGCCGGCGCCGAGCCGGGCCAGCAGGGGGTAGCCGCCGGTCCCCGCGGGATCCTCTGGACGGAGTGGTTCCACGCGACAGATGATCTCACTCCGCGAAGGCGGTCACGCACTGCTCGTCGCGATCGGACCGGAGCGCGTGTGTGATGCAAATCACGTTGCTGACCCTGTGTGACCAGCGCCGTAGAGGTGACGTGTCTGGTGTCACCTTCCGAACACCAGACTCCGGGGACGGCCGCCGCGGCCGGGGGGACCGCCGCGGCCGTCCCCGGACCCACCGATGGTTCCGGGGCGGGCGGGGGGCGCCCCGGGACCGTCGGCCTTGACCTCAGGGCCTCGGGTTCGTCAGCGGGTGCGCTCGTGGATGGTCACCAGGACGCCGTCCCCGTACGACGTCGCCTCCCGCATGGCCCAGTTGGTCTTGTCGGGCGTCTCCGTCCAGAGCTTGCGCCCGTGGCCGAGGATCACGGGGATCCACATCAGGTGGATCTCGTCGACCAGGTCGCGCGCGAGCAGGCCCTGGACGAGCCGGATGCTGCCGGGCACGGAGATCTCGCCGTCGACATCCTGCCTGAGCCGCGCGACCTCCTTGGCCAGGTCGCCGGAGAGCACCGACGTGTTGTTCCAGTCGGGGTCCGTGAGCGTGCTGGAGACGACGTACTTCGGCATGCCGTTGTACTTGTCGGCGAGCTCGCCCTCGTAGTCCGGCCAGGCGGAGGCGAAGCCCTCGTAGGTCTCGCGGCCCAGCAGCAGCGCCGCCGACGCGAGCGCCTCGTCGGTCTTGAACTGCTCGCCGTCGGGGCCGCGGTCGACCTCGAAGCTCCAGTCCGGGTACTTGAAGTCCTCGCCGCCGGGCGCCTCGACGACGCCGTCCAGCGAGATGAACTCGGTCACCACGATCTTTCCCATGTCAGGCTCCTTGGATGAAATCGCGCAGGACGGAGGCGAGGACGTCGGCGGTCGTGCTGTGGTCCTCTCCGGGGACCGCCTTCAGCGTGGCGGTCGGCAAATGGGCGGCGAGGGCCTTGGCGCCGGCGGCGAGGTGCGGCCAGGTGTCGCGGCCGTGGAGGACGAGCACCGGGACGCGGACGCCGGACCACAGGTCGGCACGGAGCGGCTTGCCGGACATCGTGTCCCCGACGTTGCGGCCGTCGTAGGCGATCGTCGGCGCGACCGCCTCCAGGGCGGGCCAGAAGTCGCTCCCGCGCATCTCGGCGACGACGTCCTCGGGCATTCCCGCGGTGGCGGTCATGAACAGGGCCACGGCGTCCCCCGGACGGCCGTCGGCCACGGCCGCGTCGAGGCGCTCGACGTAGTCGGCGGGCAGCGGCGGGGCGCTGTCGTCGACGATGACCGGCGGCTCGAACAGCGCCAGGCGCGCGATCGGCACCCCGGCCTGCGCGGCGTTGAGGGCGAGGTGGCCGCCGGACGACCAGGCGAACACCGTCGCCGGACGGCCGCCGCCCGCCCGCTCGATGATCGCGGCGAGGTCCTCGAACTCGCGCTCGACCGCGTAGGGCGCGGTGTCCCCGCTCTCCCCGCGCCCCCGCCGGTCGTAGTTGATCACCTGGAACTCGCCCGCGAGCAGCTCCGCCGTCTGGGCGTTCTCCGGGGTGGCGGCGCGATGCGCGGTCGCGCCGTCGATGAGGACGATCGGATCACCGTCGCCCCACGCGGTGTAGGCGATGGTGGTGCCATCCGCCGAGGTCACAGTGCCCTGGAACATGACGTCGCGCCTTTCTGGTGTCGGTTGCCGCCCGATCGGCACCGACACTAGAGACGCGTGTCGCCCTCCGGCTTGTACAGAAGCGACAGGGGCTCGCCCGCGGCGTCGCGTTCCTGCAACTGCGTCGCGGTACGGCCGATGAACCGCCGCAGCGACCGCGCCAGATGCGGCTGGTCGTAGTAGCCGAGCCGGTTCACGACCTCCAGGGCGGTCACGCCCTCCGCGAGCAGCACCGCCGCGTGCCGGGCGCGGTCGATCTGCCGGATCGCGCCCCGGGTCAGGCCCGTGGCGGTGGCGACGCGCCGCTGCACGGACCGGGTCCCGACCTTGGCGATGCCTCCCCACACGACCTCGTCCACCAGCGGGTCGCGGGTGAGCACGCCCGCGCGCACGATCCTGTCGACGAAGTCCTCGGCGCTCTCGTAGCCGGGGATCTCCCATTCCTCGCCGCGCAGGACGAAGCGGCGCCGGCCGACGTGCGGGCTCTCCGCCTCGGCGTCGACGAGCCGGGCGACCGGCAGGTGCGGCATCGACGTGCCGTGCGCGAACGTGATCCCGAACGACTCGGAGTCCCCGGCCGGCTCGACGGCCGTCGCGGTGGTCTCCGGTCCCCGGACGGCGGCGTGCGGGATGCCCTCGTCCTCCCAGAAGACGAGCTCCCAGTTGGACGTCGCGACGGACGTCAGGCTGCCCGCGCCGCTCGCACGCCCGCGCCAGACACGCGCGATGTACGGCGAGTCGGACCCGCGGTGGTCGCTCTCGATCGGCATGCCGCGCGCCTCCTTCCTCTACCGAGGCTATTGGGTGCGGCCCCCGACCCGCGTGCCGTCGGCGCGCTTCACGGTGAGGTGGCCAGGCTGCCGAGGACGTCCGTGACCCGGTCGAGGGCTGCGGCTATCCAGGGAAGGGACGTGGGCGCCGGGGCGGCCAGAGCCGCTTCACGCTGGGCATCGTCCTGGCCGTAGAGCAGGCTTGTCGCCATCCGCACCTTCAGCGCCTGTGGGTCTTCACCGAAGGCGCTCCCGGGGACAACGGCGACACCGTGCTCCTCGAGAAGCAGGCGGGCGAGATCAGCGGAAGTTGGGGTCTTCATGTTCGCCCGAAGCGGCTCCAGGTCGGGATAGAGATAAAAACCCGCTCTCGGTTTCGGCACCGGGATTCCGGCTTCGGCGAGACGGGCCGCCATCGCCGTCACGACTTCCGCATGGAGCCTCCGGGATGCCGTCACGTGCTCGATGATCTCGGGTGGTTCCCGGAATGCGAGCGTGGCGGCGCGCTGGATGGGGTTCGACGAGGTGCTCCAGATGTTGCTGGCAACGCCGAGAATCCTCGTACGAAGCTCGGGATCCGGCACGAAAGCGACGCCGACCCGCCAGCCCCCGAGCGCGAGATTCTTACTCAATCCCGTGGTGATGACGGTGCGCTCGGGCGCGTATCTGGAAGGGCTGGGAAATTCGTGGTCACAGTCGAAGACCAGGTCCCTGTAGATTTCGTCCGAGACGATGGTCAGATCCAGCTCCCGTGCCGCCTGGCACAGATCGGCCACGAGCTCGGGGCGCGGCAGCGTGCTGGTCGGGTTGTCAGGGATGGTGAGGATCACCGAGCCGACCTTCCGTCCCTCCCTCCGGGCGCGCGTGACCTGCGCCGTCATCTCTTCAGGATCAGGCACCCCTCCCTCACCTGGGCGGATCGCCGTGAACAACGGCCGGACGCCGCACAGTTGAGCCTGGAACGCATAGCTGACCCAACTCGGACGGGGGAGCACCACATCGCCGCCGAGCGCGAGCATGATGGCGAACAGCAAAGGCTTGCTCCCGGGGCCGCCGACGACCTGCCCGGGCTCGGCCACGACCCCCCGGCGCCGGAAGTATCCGGCCACGGCCTCCCGGAATTCTCGCTCTCCGTCGACCGAACCGTAGGCGTTGAGGCCTACCGCGGCGGCGAGTTCCGTCTTGAGCGCACGGTGGACGGGCAGCCCGCTCTCACCGAACGCCAGAGGAAGTGTGGAGAGCCCGGCCAGCTGCCGCTGTTTGACGATTTCGTGCGCCGCCAGATTCGCGGCGACGGGAGCAACCTTTCGGGCTTCACTGTTCAGACGATTGACCATGGAAGGCATGCGAACTCCAAATTTCGGCCGGCGGCCGTCCGTTTGTTCGATCGAGACGGCCGCCGGCCCAGGTTGCGCGAACGTGCGGCCCGGGCCGGCCGCGGTCATCGGCATTACTTGAGAGCCGCGGTTTCGGGCGACCTGATATGAAAGAAGATCGCATGGGAGAAGCGACAGGGAGTCATACGAGAAACGAGCGCATCGCCCCATCCGACCACCGGGCTCCTGGTGATCTTCCTCTCGCTCAGTACGGACTCCGTCTTGATCTGTACACACTCCCAGCCATGCTGGGTGAACTCTTCCCGCAGCTGCTCCGGCGAGAAGGCGGTATAAGCGAATTTGCGGCGGGCGCCGTCGAGGTGGTGCGTGTACATGAACCGCGGCGCGCTGCCGAGATCGTCGACCGGAGCGTTCCGCCGCTCCTTCCTGTACCGGCGGAACGTGTTCGGAACCGACCCGATCACGTTGGCCTGACCGTTCGCCATGCTCTGAATCGTCTTGAGGACGATCTCCCGCTCCTGGTGGGCCATGTGCGAAAGAACACCGAAGAAGAGCAGCGACAGTTCGCTCTTTGCGGCCAGTTCCGCATCGATGTCTTCGAGTTCTTTGAAGCAGGTGATCCTATCTTGCAAACCCCGGAGAAGCGCGGTCTCCGCCAACTGCTCCCGGGCCGCATCACTTCTCTCCACCGCCAGCACGGTGTGGCCCGCCGCCGCCAGCGGGATGGCGTAGCGGCCGTCACCTGCACCGATATCGGTCAGTGTCGCACCAGGCGGCACCATGCGGAGCGTACGCGCGAAGGCCAGTCGATTCGGCCGCGGATATCGCTCCGCGTATTTCCTTGACCCAAAGTACGTCTCGTAGGAACGATACGTCTCATCGGGTTGCACCATGAAGTGGTGTTCTCCGTCCTTCTTCGTGCCATTGCCTGACCGTGTTCATGGCGCGGGGCCGCGCACCATCCCTTGGGCCTTTCGGTCGGGAACCGTCCACCCGGCCCGCGTCGCGGCAACCTCTGATCATCAACCGAATCGGGTTTTTGTAGGATCCGACAAAACCGCAGGCATGAATGTTTCAGGAGAGGCACGAACGAACACACGCGTCGAAATGGCGAGGAGTCGATCTGCCCGCCGACGAGCGCACGGAACAGACCCGCGATCAGGACTGGCGTCCTCTGGTCGCGGGCAGGCGTCGGCGATCCGCCGGGCGGCGTGAGCAGGTGCGCCGGCGGACGGGCGTCAGGTGCGGATTAAGCCGGCGAGCGACCAGATCGACGGCGTGGAACTCCGGCGAGATGCCGACTCTGCCAGCTGAGTCCTTGGCGCGATGGCCAAACCCGACCCGCTCCTTCGTTATGAGGTCCTCGCATGCGAGCCGACTCGCACACGATCGACACCCGCGACAGTCCGGGATGCGGGCCTGTCCGCATCCCCTCAGGTCAGAGCGGGTGGTTCCAGGTCAGGGAAGTTTGCGGATCTCCTCGATGACGGCCGGCATGACCGCGTTGTTGTGGCGGATCCAGTCGAGGAGGACGGCGACCTGGTCGTCGGTATAGGTGGCGAGGCGCTCGTTGAAGGCGCGGGCGATCGGCTCGAAGTAGCGGGCGAAATGGGCGACGTTCTCCTCGACGAGCTCGACGATCACACGCCGCCGGTCGTCGGGGTCGCGGGTGCGGCGGACGTACCCGGCGCGCTCCAGCCGGTCGATCACGGCCGTGATGGCGCCGCCCGTCGTGATGCCCATGAGCTGGGCGAGCTGGCCCGGCGTCTGCGGCCCGTCCAGCGTCAGCGCGTTCACGCACTGCGCGTCGGTGACGTTCATGCCCGCCTTGCTCGCGGTGGCATGGTGCAGCAGCACCGTGTACACCGTGCTGCGCTGCATGGCCGTCTGCAGCTCGGCCGCCATCCGTTCGCGCTCCGGGGTCGACACTCCCTGACTCTCCCATATTTCTCTCAGATAGAGAGGCTCACTTCAAGAGCGACTCCGTGGGGCGAGTCTATCGATCCCGCCGCGACCGGGACCACCCGGTGTGGCGCAGGCAACGCGCCGTGTCGATCGAAGCACGTCTGAGCAGCCACTACGATGAGTTTGTTAGGACCACTAACAGAGGTCCGCTCCTGGCCCCGGATCCCACGAAGGTTCGGGGCCGACCTCTTCGATCCCTCCCGGCACGCCGGCGGCGCCGCCCTACCGCGCCTCCTGCGCCACCTGCTTCGCCCAGCGGTAGTCCGCTTTGCCCGCCGGCGACCGCTTCATCTCCGCGACGAACGCGTACACGCGCGGCACCTTGTACCCCGACAGCTGCGTGCGGCAGTGCGCGTCCAGGTCATCGGTGGACGGCTCCTCCCCGGACGGCTGGATCACCGCCGCGACGCGGTTGCCCCAGCGCTCGTCCGGAATGCCCGTCACGACCGCGTCGTAGACCGCCGGATGCCCCTTGAGGACGGCCTCGACCTCCTCGGGGAACACCTTCTCGCCGCCGGTGTTGATCGTCTGCGACCCGCGCCCGTACACGGCGATCGACCCGTCCTCCTCCACGGTGGCGATGTCACCGGTGAGCAGCCAGCGCCTCCCGTCCACCACGGGGAACGTCCTCGCGGTCTTCTCCGGGTCGTTGTAGTAGCCCTGCGCGATGTGCCCGGTGCGGGCGACCTGGCCGATGACGCCCGACCCCGGCTTGACGGGCTGGAGCGCGTCGTCCAGGACGGTCACGTTCTCCACGTCCGGCGCGAACCGCAGGCCCTTCTCCGGGCTCGACCCGGCGACCGCCTCGGCCGTCGAGCCCGACTCGGTCGAGCCGAACCGGTCCATGATCATCACGTTCGGCAGCAGCTCCTGGATGCGGTCGCGGACCGTCCCGGTGAAGATCGCGCCCGTGGAGACGTAGGCGAACAGCGAGGAGGTGTCGTAGTCCCCGCGCGCCAGCTCGTCGGCCATCGGGATCGCCATCGCGTCCCCGGTGACCGTCACCGAGTTGACCTTCTCGCGCTCGATCGTCCGCCACACCTCGGCCGCGTCGAACTTGCGCGTGTAGACGAGCGTCGCGCCCATGAACCAGGCGATCCAGGTGCCCACCTGCGCGGCGCCGTGCATCAGCGGCGCCACCGGCATCATGATCAGCGGCCCGGCGTCGCGCGCGTTCTCGACGATGTCCTCCGGCCGGGTGGGGCGCGGCAGCGACGGGTTCCAGAACCCGAGCAGGATCTGCTCGGTCGACCACATGACGCCCTTCGGCATCCCGGTCGTCCCGCCCGTGTAGATGATGTAGACGTCGTCCTTGGAGCGCGCCGGGAAGTCCCGCGACCCGTCCGCCTCCTTCACCGCCTCGTCGTAGGAGACCGCGCCGGGGATGGACGGCGCGCCGCCCACCGCGATCAGATGCCGCAGCTTCGGCGCGTCCGGGACCGTCGCCGCGACCCGGTCCTCGAACTCCACGTCGTAGAGGAGCGCGACGCTGTCGGAGTCCCGGTACACGTAGAGCAGCTCGCTCTCCACGTACCGGTAGTTGACGTTGATGGGCACGGCCCGGATCTTCAGCGTGGCCAGCAGCGCCGCCGCGTACTCGATGCCGTTGTAGAGCTGGGCGGCGACGTGCTGACCGGGCCGGACGCCCGCCTCCAGCAGATGGTGCGCGAGGCGGTTCGCGTGCTCGTCCAGCTCGGCGTAGGTGAGCCGCCGGTCGCCGCAGACCAGGGCGATGCGGTCCCCGATCGCGTCCGCGACACCCTCGAACAGGTCAGCGTGGTTGTACTCCATCGGACGTCCCTTCCGGCGTCTGGGGAGATCAGGGTCTGTCGCTGCCGACGATCCACATCGCGAAGAACTGGGCGCCGCCGCCGTAGGCGTGGCCGAGCGCCCGCCGGGCACCGTCCACCTGGTGCTCGCCCGCCCGGCCGCGCACCTGCAGCGCCGCCTCGGCGAACCGGATCATCCCGGACGCGCCGATCGGGTTGGACGACAGCACGCCGCCGGAGGCGTTCCACGGGATGTCGCCGTCCAGTGCCGTCGCGCCGGCCTCGGTGAGCTTCCAGCCCTCGTTGTCGCCGCAGAAGCCGAGGTTCTCCAGCCACATCGGCTCGTACCAGGAGAACGGGACGTACACCTCGGCGCAGTCGAGCTCGTTCCGCGGGTCGGTGATGCCGGCCTGCCGGTACACGTCGGCCGCCGCGTCCTTGCCGCCCTGCGGGCTGACCGTGTCGCGGCCCGCGAACTGCATCGGCTCCGACCGCATCGCCGTGCCGTGCACCCACGCGGGCGGGTGCGGGGCCTTCTTCGCCGCGTCCTCCGACGCCAGCACCATCGCGCACGCGCCGTCCGACGACGGGCACGTCTCCAGGTAGCGGATCGGCTCCCACAGCATCGGGGTCGACTCGACCATCTCCCGGGAGATGCCGGGGATCTTCAAGTGCGCGTACGGGTTCTTCAGCGCGTTCTGCCGGTCCTTGACCGCGACCAGCGTCCCGATGTGGTCGGGGGCGCCCGACCTGCGCATGTAGGCGCGGATGTGCGGGGCGAAGTACCCACCGGCGCCGACGACGAGGGACGTGGTGAACGGCCCGTTCACCGTCAGCGCCCACGTCGCGTTGGACTCCGACTGCTTCTCCCACGCGATCGTGAGGACCCGCTCGTGCACCCCGGACTGGATCAGGTTCGCCGCGACGATCGCCGTGGACCCGCCGACCGAGCCGGCCGTGTGCACCCGCAGCAGCGGCTTGCCGGTCGCGCCCAGCGCGTCCGCCAGGAAGAGCTCCGGCATGACCACGCCCTCGAACAGGTCGGGCGCCTTGCCGACCACGACGGCGTCGATGTCCTTCCAGGTCAGCCCGGCGTCGTCGAGGGCGCGGCGGGCCGCCTGGCGGACCAGGCCCGCCATCGACACGTCCAGCCGCCTGGTCTTGTACTCGGTCTGCCCGATGCCGATGACCGCACAGGACTTAGCCATTCTTCTCTCCCGACAGGACGCACACGAGGTTCTGCTGGAGGCACGGGCCGGACGCGGCGTGCCCGAGCGCCCGGGACGCCGTCCCGTCGTGGACGCGGGACGCGGCCTCGCCGATCCGGATGAGGCCCGCCGCCATCACCGGGTTCGCCGACAGCGCCCCGCCGGACGGGTTGACCGCCACGCCGTCGCCCAGGCCGAGCGCCTCGCGCAGGATCAGCTCCTCGTGGCTGAACTGCGCGTGCAGCTCCGCGACCTCGATGCCGGTCGCGCCCGCCCGCTCCCCCGCGAGGCGGGCGGCCTCGGAGCGGGTCAGGTCGCGCACGCCCAGCGCGTGCGGCTCGGTGCGGTGGTCGATGCCGGTGATCCACGCCGGCCGCTCGCACAGCTCCCGGGCCCGGTCGCCGGCCGCGAGGACGATCGCCGCGGCCCCGTCGGTGACCGGCGCGACGTCGTAGGGGTGCAGCGGCGCCACGTCGTAGTCGTCGCCCTCGGGCTCCGGAAGGTCCAGCGCGAACGGATTGTCGCGCCCGGACGCCCGGGACCGGGCCGCGACCGCACGCAGGTCGTCCTCCTTCACACCCGACCTGTCCATGTACGCACGGGCCTGCATGGCCGCCATCGACACCTGGTCGACGCCGAGCGGCGCCAGGTGGTACGGGTCGAGCTGTTGGGTCATGACCGCGCGGAGGTCGCCCTGGGACGACTTGCCGAACCCGTAGACGAGCGCGGTGTCGATCTGCCCGATCTGGAGCTTCACCCACGCCTCGTACAGCGCCCACGCGCCGTCCATCTCGACGTGGCTCTCGGAGATCGGCGGCCACGCGCCGAGCGTGTCGAGCGCGGAGACGAAGGCGAACGGCGCCCCCTGGAGGTAGTCGCACGAGCCCGAGCAG
This sequence comes from Actinomadura sp. B10D3, assembly GCF_039871695.1. Classification (NCBI taxonomy): domain Bacteria; kingdom Bacillati; phylum Actinomycetota; class Actinomycetes; order Streptosporangiales; family Thermomonosporaceae; genus Actinomadura; species Actinomadura sp. B10D3. The sequence continues at coordinate 156,564 of NZ_JBDPLY010000001.1, read as the reverse complement.
GTGAACCCGAAGCGGGACAGCCCGGTCCGCTCCTTGATCTCCGTGATCACCGGCAGGACGATCTCGGTCTCCGCGAGCCCCTGGTCCTCGGCGCTGTGCCGGCTCTGCGCGAACGCGACGACTGCGACATCACGCATCACATGAAGTCCTTGATCTCTTCGAAGGGGACGTCGGGCTCGTCGATCGGCTCGAACCACTTGATGTTGGCCATCGACCGGTCCCACTCCTCGCGCGGGCGCCACGCCGCCCTCACCCGCATGCCCATCCGCACCTGGTCGGCGGGGATGCCCGCGACGAGCGTCAGCATCGTCAGGCCCGCGCCGTCCAGCAGGACGTAGGCGGACACGAACGGCACCTCGGGCGCGCGCGGGTCGGGGATGTTGTTGACCGCGAAGGTGGTGACCGTGCCGGTGTCGGGCAGCTCCACCTCCTCAGAGGTGGGGACGCCGTCGCGCGGGCAGAACCCCTTCATCGGCACGATGACCTTCTCGCACACGGGGCAGCGGTGCCCGATGATCCGGCCCTCGGAGATCCCCTCCAGGAACCGGCCGAGCGCCCGGCCGCCCTTGAGCCGGTACTCCAGCGAGGCCTGCGGGTTGATCATGGTGACCTCGGGCAGGAAGCACTCGATGTCGCCGATCGTCCCGGTCCGCTCCGCGCGGTACTTCGGCCGCACCCGCATCCCGGTCTTCAGGAACTTCGGCGGCTTCGCGCCCGCCTCGAAGAGGCCGAGGTCGAGCGCGTGCAGCAGCGCGGTGTCGGCGCCGTCCGGCCGGATCAGCGCCCACGCGAACGGGCGGTCGAACGGGTGCCCCTTCGCCGGGCGCGGCACCCACGACCAGGTGGTGACGGTGCCGGCGGGCCCGACCTCGACGAACTCGTCCGTGACGTCCTCGCCGGTCTCGGGGTCGCACTCCTGCGGCGGGACGAGCACCCTGCCGCCCGCCGTCCGGACGCCGACCATCCGGCCGTCGCGCAGCTCGCTGAGGAAGCGCCCGATCACCGGGCCGACCGAGCGGGTGTAGCCGCCGGGGAAGCCGACGACGTGGTTCGGCTCGACCGGCCCCTCGTTAGATGGCACTGTCGCGGTCCTTCCAGTACGGGTCGCGCAGCTTGCGCTTGAGGAGCTTGCCGTTGGGCTCGCGCGGCATCGTCTCGATGAAGTCGATGGATTTCGGCCACTTCATCTTGGCGAGCCGACCCTCCAGCGAGGCGAGGATCTCCCGCGCCAGCTCCGGGCCGGGCTCGACGCCCTCGGCGGGCTCGACGACCGCCTTGATCTGCTCGCCCCACTCCTCGTCCGGGATGCCGAACACGGCCACGTCCCCGACCTTCGGATGCAGGATGATCTCGTTCTCGATCTCGGCCGGGTAGATGTTGGCGCCACCCGAGATGATCATGTCGGCCTTGCGGTCGGACAGGAACAGGAACCCGTCCTCGGTCAGGTAGCCGATGTCACCGACGGTGAAGAAGTCCCCACCTATCGAGGGGGGTCGACCCCCCGCACCCCCCGGTTCTTTGTGGAGGCGGTTCTTCTCCGTCTTCTCGCGGTCGCCCTTGTACTCGAACTCGACGCCGGCCATCTTCATGTAGATCGTGCCGTGCGTCCCGGCCGGGACCGGGTCGCCGTCGTCGTCGACGATCAGCAGCTCGCTGATGGGCCAGGCGTTGCCGACCGTGCCGGGGTGGGCGCGCCAGTCGGCCGGGCTGGCGATCGTCCCGCCGCCCTCGGTCGCCGCGTAGTACTCCCAGATGCAGTCGCCCCACCATTCGAGCATCTGCTGCTTGATCGGCACCGGGCAGGGCGCCGCCGCGTGGATCGCCCACTTCATGCTGGACACGTCGTACCGGGACCGGACGTCCTCGGGCAGCGCCAGCAGGCGCTTGAAGTGCGTCGGCACCATGTGGGTATTGCTCACGCGGTACTTCTGGATCATTCTCAGGGTGTCTTCGGCGTCCCACCGGTCCATGTAGACGACCGTGTGGCCCATGTGGAGGGCGGTGCCGCCGAACTGGGTGACCGCCGTGTGGTAGTTCGGCGAGGTGATCAGATGGGCCTGTTGCTCGCCCCCGGCCGGGAGCCCCGGCGGGATGCCGAACAGGCCGAGCAGGAACGTCATCAGCTCGGCGCTGTCGTCGGGGTCGATGTGCATCAGCGCCCGCTTGACGCCCTTCGGCCGTCCCGTCGTCCCGGACGTGTAGTGCATCGTGGCGCCGTTGCCGCGGTCGTCGGGAAGGGAGTCGGGCTGACCCTCGACCAGTTCGGCGTAGGGGCGGAAGCCCTCGACGTCCCCGAGGCCGAACCGCCGGTGCGCCTCGATCTCCTCGCCGGCCCGCACGCCCTCAATCGCGTAGCGCTCGTGCACGAAGAACGCCTTGGCCTCGCTGTCGGCCACGATGTAGCCGATCTCCGGGCCGGTCAGGTGCCAGTTGATCGGCGTGTAGTACCAGCCCGCCTGGAGCGCCGCCAGATACAGGACGAGCCCGTCGACGCCGTTCGGGACGAGGCCGCAGATGCCGTCGCCCTTCTCCAGTCCCAGCGCGCGCAGCCCGTGGACGAGCCGGTTCGAGCGGGCCAGCAGGTCACCCGCGGTGTGCTCCGTCCCGTCCGGATCGACGGCCGCTACCCACTCGGGATCGGCCTGCGCCAACCGCCAAAAGCCCAATGACCCCATCGGATCTCCCTAGGTGACCGCGTTGAGCACCGGCGTCCGCAGCGGCGCCCGGCGACCAAAGTAGATCACGTTCTCGTTTTGGAGTTCAACCCCTACCGGTAGGGCAACGGCTTAACTAGAATCTGTTCTCGTTTGACATCTGAGCTGGAGGAACCCATGGCGGAACGACTGCCGATCAGCACCGAGGACTGCATCGTCGAGCGGGACGGGCACGTCGTCATCGTCACGATGAACCGCCCGGAGGCGCGCAACGCGCTCAGCTCCTCGATGCTGGTCGGTCTCGCCGACGCCTGGGCCTACATCTCCGACACCCCCGAGGTGCGTGCCGGAATCCTCACCGGGGCCGAGGGGACGTTCTGCGCCGGCGCCGACCTGAAGGCCATGGGCCAGCAGCCGTCCGACCCCAAGGTCCAGGAGCGCATGGCGCAGATCCCGAACTTCCACTGGAAGGGCCTGCTCCGCGAAGGGCGGCCCACCAAGCCGCTCATCTGCGCCATCGAGGGCTACGCGGTGGCCGGCGGCACCGAGCTGCTCGTCGGCACCGACCTGCGGGTGGTCGCCGAGGGCGCGACCCTCGGCCTGTACGAGGCCAGGCGCGGCCTGTTCCCCATGGGCGGCTCCGCGATCCGGCTCCCCCGCCAGATCGGTTACGCCAACGCGATGGACATCCTGCTCACCGCCCGTTCGGTGACCCCGCGGGAGGCGCTGGACATGGGGCTGATCAACAAGATCGTCCCGGACGGCACCGCGCTCGCCGCCGCCCGCGAGCTCGCCGGCCAGATCGCCGGGTGCGGGCCCCTCGCCGTCCAGGCCATCCTGCGCACCTACCGCGAGACCGAGCACCTCTCCGAGGAGGACGCCCTCAAGATCTCCGACGAGATCGGCTGGCCCGTCATCGGCTCCGAGGACGCCAAGGAGGGCTCCCGGGCCTTCAAGGAGAAGCGGCCCCCCGTCTACCACGGCAGGTGATCGCCGCGCCGAGGCGCCCGCACGCGCGCTCCCGGCCGCTTCCGGCCAGGGGGGCGCGTGCCGATGGCGCTTTAGGGGCTGTCCGAAAAGGCATGCCTGGTTTGTTGCTTTTCTGACGTGGCACCGCTGGGGGCGAAGCGAGTCACGGAAGGACTGAGCGGGCCATGGCCTTGCACATAGGACGCAAGCGGAGCGAGTCCACGGAGGCGACCCCCCGGCGGCGGCTCTGGCCGCGGCGGCCGGCGACGGACGAGACCGGCAAGACCGCGGTGGTCGAGCGCAGGCCGCGGCGGTGGCGGCGGAGCAGGCAGAACCCGGTCAGCGCGATGATCCTGGCCGCGGGCTGGGCCGCCGCCGCGATCCTCGCCCTCGGCATGCTGCTGACCTGGGGCGACGCCAACCCGGCGAACATGCTCGTGGACGCCACGCTCGACGCCGGGCGCTGGCTCGCCACGCCGTTCCACGACGTCTTCACCCGGTCCGACCCGCGGGAGCAGCTCTACATCAACTGGACGCTCGCGGGCGTCGTCTACTACGTCATCGCCCGCGCCCTGTCCTGGATGACGCGCTTCTGAGGCGGCGTGGCCCCCGCGCCGAGACGCGCGTCTCGGCGCGGGGGCTCTGCGCCGGTGTCAGCCGCTGCGCCAGTGCGCCAGGTCGGTGTACCGGGTCGCGTCGGTGATGGTGCTGCCGACCGCCCACACGGTCGTGGTGCCCGGGCGGACGGCCAGCGCGGAGACCCTCACCGTCGTCCCGGCGGGCCGGGTCAGCGTCTCCTCGGTCCATGCGCCCGCCGCGGTGCGGTGACGCACGGTGCCGCTGCCCGACAGGACCCAGATGCCGCCCGCGCCGTCCGAGGTGACCTCGGTCATGCTGCTGCCGGCGCCGCCGAGGACGCTGGTCCACTTGGTGCCGTTCCAGTGCGCCAGCAGCGAGCGGGAGACCGTCTCGCCCCCCTCGCCCGGCACCTGCACCGAGCCGACCGCCCACACGTCGTCGCCGGAGGCGGCGTACACGTCGTGCAGGGTCGAGGCGACCTCGCCCGGGACGGTCCCGTCGACCGCGGGGAACGGAACGTCGGTCCAGGACGTGCCGTTCCAGTGGGCGGTGGCGGGCTGCCCGTCCGCCGAGCCGACCGCCCACGCGCTGGTGGGCGAGACGGCCGCGAGCGCGCGGGGCCTGATCCCGATCGGGGTGTCGGCCCAGGACGTGCCGTTCCAGTGCTTGGCCGTCGAGAAGCCGACCGCCCACGCGCTGCCGGGGCCGGCGGTGGCGATGTCGTAAGGCTGGAAGCTCAGCGGGACCTTGTACGTGGTCCAGCTCGTGCCGTTCCAGCGCAGCAGGGCGTTCGAGTCGCCCGAGGTGTTGAGCTGGGCGGCCACCCACAGGTTCGACGCCGACGTGGCCGAGGCCGCCCTGAGGCGATACGGCGCGACGGAGGCGGGCAGCGCCACGTCGCTCCAGGTGCCGCCCGTCAGCCGCTGGAGGACCGGCTTGTACGCCGGGGACTTCTGCAGGCCGCCGACGGCCCACAGGGTGCCGTCCGGCGCCGAGGCGAGGTCGCTGAGAACGCTGCCGGCGTCGGCCGCCGGGTCGCTCTGGACGATCGGCCACGCCGTCCCCGCGGCCGCCGCGACGGAGGACGCCGCACGCTGCTCGTCCGGGTCCGTCGCGGTGATCCCGACCGTGACCGCCACCGCGCCCAGCGCGAGGGCCGTGCCTGCGACGGCCAGTGTCCTGCTTCTCTTCACAAGGCCTCATCCACCCATTAATGATCTTGCCGGAGAGCAGAACGTAGCAGGACGGAACGGACTCTTGAGCGCATTTGATGATCTTGTCGCGACGATCCTTCGTCCGCACCTCCACACGATGCGTCGCGGGCACCGGCCCGGCGGCGAACAGCACGCCGCCGCGCCCGGGGCGGGACGCGGCGGCGCTGGGAGGACGGTCAGCCTTCGGTGATGGTGTTGAGGCGCTCGATGGCCTCGACGTACTCCTCGATGAGGTCGTAGACCACCTGCGCGGCCGGTTTGACCTGGTTCATCGAGCCGACGATCTGGCCGACGGGGAAGGTCACCAGCTCGCCGTCGCCGGACCGCTGGATGCGGGGCAGGGCGTCCGCGATCAGCATGAACTGCATCGGCATCGGGAGGTAGCCGGGCGAGTCCTCCCTCTCCCACGCCTCGGTCCACGCGGTCTTGAGGAAGCGCGCCGGCTTGCCGGTCCAGGCCCGGGACCGGACCGTGTCGCGGGACGTGGCGCTCAGCAGCTTCGGCAGCGCCCGCTCGGGGGTGTCGGCCTCGTCCACGGTCAGCCAGATCGAGCCCGTCCAGACGCCGTCGGCGCCGAGCGCCATGCCGGCCGCCATCTGCCGGCCGCGGCCGATGCCGCCCGCGGCGAGCACGATGGTGTCCTCGCCGACGGCGTCGACCACCTCGGGGATGAGGACCATCGTGGCCACGTCGCCGGTGTGGCCGCCGGCCTCGGTGCCCTGCGCGACGATGATGTCGACGCCGACCTCGACCTGCTTGCGGGCGTGCCGGGCGTTGGAGGCGAGCCCGGCGACCTTGACGCCGTGCTCGTGCGCCTGCTCGACGACGTCGGCCGGGGGCGGGCCGAGCGCGTTGGCGAGCAGCGCGATCGGGTGTTTGAGGGCGACCTCGACCTGCGGGCGCGCGGTCACGTCCGTCCAGCCGAGCAGCGCCTTGCCGGCCTGCTCGCTGGGCGGGTCGACACCGTGCTCGGCCAGCAGGTTCTCCAGGAACTCCTTGTTCTCCGCCGGGATCATGCCCTGGAGCCTGCCGAGGAGCTCCTCGGCGTCGCCCATGTCGGCGCCCTCGTACTTGGCGGGCATGACGACGTCCACGCCGTAGGGCCTGCCGCCGACGTGCTCGTCGATCCACTTCAGCTCGAGTTCGAGCTCCTCGGGGGTGAAGTGCAGGGCGCCGAGGACGCCCATGCCGCCGGCGCGGCTCACCGCGGCGACGACGTCGCGGCAGTGACTGAACGCGAAGATCGGGTACTCGATGCCGAATAGTTCGGTGACTCGTGTCCGCACAGCCTCGACCCTAGGCGCGCGCCGACAAAACTGCAACAGGTTCTACTTAGTGATATCGAGTCGGACGTGCCACGCCCCTCCACCTAGAACACGTATCATCCTGCCGGTCTCGCGCGGGCAGGCCGACGGCCCGCGCGGCGGCGGGTCGGGAGACGGCGGGAACCGGCCGGGACGGGTCAGCGGCGTCGCGCGGGCCCCGCGGCCCGGCGCTGCTGGCGCTGGCTGCCCGGGGCCTGGCGGCGCGGCGGGGCCGCCCGGGCGACCGGCGAGGCGGGAGGCCGCGGCGGGCCGGACGGGGTCATGTCGCCGAACTTGCCGTCGGCGCGGCGCGGCGCCTCGATCGGCGGCGGCTCGCGCCGGGCCATGGCGAGGAAGCCGCCGGCGAACAGCAGGATCAGCCCGAAGAAGACCGCGGCGCCGGGCAGGTAGCTGCGCACCAGGTCGATCTGCAGGTTCTTGCCGTTGGCCAGGTCGACCATGGCCTTCTGGTCCTTGTCGACGCTGACCAGGTCGGCCTGCGCGACGATCATCGTGCCCTTGCCGTCCGGGGTGCGGACGGTGCTGCGGATGTTCTTGCGGTGCTTGACCGGGATGCCCGTACGCGGGTCGACCCAGATGGTGTTGTAGGCCTCGGTGTACCGGTCGACCTTCTGGTTGCCCGCGTCCCCCGGCAGCCCGAGCATCTTGGCGGGCAGCTTGGTGTCGAGCGCCGCCGTCTTGGTCAGCGGGATCGTCTGGGTGTAGCGGTACGTCGTGAGCCCGTGCACCTTCTCGACGGCGTTGAACTGCATCGGCGCCGACTGCTTGGTCGTGGTGTCGTAGACGGGGTAGTCCCGCTTCTGCACGTTCCCGGTCGGGAACAGCAGGCCGTAGCCCGACATCCGGACCGTGTTGTCGCCGTCCACGTTCGTGCCGCAGCAGTTGACCAGCGCCATCGTCCGGCGGTCGAACGCGATGCGGAAGCCCTGGATCTGGATGGGCTTGTCCGGGTTGGCCTGGTCGTAGATGTTGGTCGTGGAGTCCCAGACGGCGATGTCGTCATTGCCCTCGTTGGCGCGGACGTCCCCGCGGACGGTGTTCTTGGCCAGGAGGGTGACGCCGGTCTTCAGCTTCAGGTCGGCCTGGTCGAAGTACGTGGAGTTCTTCGACTCGAGGTTCGTCACCTGGTACTGGTTCAGCGGCGCGACGATCACCTGGTCGGCCACGTAGAAGCGGACGAGCGGCGCGAGCGTGAGGAAGAAGGCGCCCAACCCGATCAGGACCAGGCCGACCGTTCGCCGCATCAACACCTCCGGGGGCTGCCGTCGTCGCCCACGGCCGACGGGCCACATCCAGCTTGTCCGGGTCACCCTACCGGACACCCGTACTGGTCGGTAAGCTCCCCGTTACCTCGCGGGCCCGGCCCGGCGGGACGACCGGACGACACCTTCACCAGCGGCGACGATCACGAACAGCGAGGTGGCCGATGACCTCGGCGCCCCCGAGGCGGGACGCCCGCCCTCTCGGGCACGGGCACGGGCACCGGCACGGGCACCGGGCGACGCTGGCGCGGTCGGTGCGGCTGCTGAGCGCGTTCCGCCGCGAGCAGAGCGAGCCGGAGCACTTCTACGACCTGATGGCGCGGGACACCGTCGCCCTGCTCGGCTCCTACACCGGCCTCGACGGCGCGACCGTCGTCGACGTCGGCACGGGCTCCGGGTTCTTCGCCCGCGCGCTGGCCGCCGCCGGGGCGCGCTGCACCGGCATCGACCACGACCTCTCCGAGCTGACCGCGCACGGCGTCCCCGGGCCGAACACCCTCGTCGCCAGCGCGATGGCCCTTCCCTTCCGGACGGGCTCGGCGGACGTGTGCTTCTCCTCGAACGTCCTGGAACACGTCCCCGACCCGTGGCGGATGGCCGGCGAGATGGTCCGGGTGACCCGGCCGGGCGGGACGGTCTTCCTGTCGTTCACCAACTGGCTGTCCCCGTGGGGCGGCCACGAGACCTCGCCCTGGCACTACCTCGGCGGCGACCGGGCGGCGCGCCGGTACGAGCGCCGCAACGGGCACCCGCCGAAGAACCGGTACGGGCACAGCCTGCATCCGGTATCGGTGTCGGCGGCCCTGGCGTGGGCGCGCGGGCGTACCGACGCGACGATCCTGGACGCCCTCCCCCGCTACCATCCGCGCTGGGCCGAGGGCATCGTCCGCATCCCGGGTCTGCGGGAGATCGCCACCTGGAACCTCGTCCTGGTGCTGAGGAAGAACGGCCCGTGAGGACGTCCGCGCAGGCGGCCAGGCCCGCACCGCCGCCGATCTCCGGGCACCAGGACACCCTCGACGGCGTCCGGGCCATCGCGGCGCTCGCCGTGCTGGTCTTCCACGTCGCCAGCACCGCGGGCTCCATCACCAACCCGAGCGGCGTGCGGTGGCTGTTCAACGGCGGCCAGGTCGGCGTGCCCATCTTCTTCACGCTGTCCGGGCTGCTGCTCTACCGGCCCTGGGCCGCGGCCGCCCTGGACGGGCGGGCCGCCCCGCGCACGATCACCTACCTCCGCCGGCGGGTGCTGCGCATCATGCCCGCCTACTGGGCGGTGATCGTCGTCTTCATGGCCACGGCGGGGCGCGACCACATCGGCGACTGGGTCACCTGGGCCTCGCTGCTCACGGTGTCGCACACCTACCTGCCGGGGCCGTGGTGGGACAGCGACCTCGGCCCGGCGCACCTGGGGCAGCTCTGGAGCCTGGTGATCGAGGTCGCCTGGTACGTCACGCTGCCGGTCACCGCGGCGGTCCTCGGCTGGTACGCGCGGCGGGTGCGCACCCACGACGTCGGCGTCCGGGCCAGGCGGCTCCTCGTCGGCATCGGCGTGTACGGGGCGCTGTCGTTCCCGTGGACGGCCCTCATGTTCGTCCCGGCACGCAACTCCCAGATGGGGCTGTGGCTGCCGCGGTACTTCGCCTGGTTCGCGATCGGGATGGCGCTCGCGGTCGTCACGGTCTGGGCGCGGCTGGACGAGCGGCGCCCGGTCGCGGCCCTGTGCCGGGCCGTGTCGGACTCGTGGGCGGCGTGCTGGGTCGCCGCGGCGATGCTCTACGTCGTCGCCGCGACACCGGCGGCGGGGCCGCTCAGCCTCCAGACGCCGGACGCGTTCTGGACGTCCACGCTGCACCTGATCGTGTTCGGGCTGTGCGCGGCGGCGCTGGTCGCCCCCGTGGCGCTCGCCCCGCCGGGGCAGCCCGCGCTCGGCGCCGTCCTCGGCAATCCGGTGATGCGGTTCCTCGGCCGCATCTCCTACGGGGTGTTCCTCTGGCAGCTACTGATCATCGTTTCCTGGTACGAGGCCGCCGACCGGGTGTTCCGGGGGGACGTGGCGACGGATCTTCCGCTGATGGCCGCGGCGTCCATCGCAGCGGGGGCCCTGAGCTACTACCTGGTGGAGTGGCCGGTCCGGCGGCTGACCCGCCGCCGCGACCGGTCCCGTCCGGCCCCGGCTCGGGCGCCGTCCAGCTGAGCGCGATCCGCCCGCCCGCGGCGCCGCCGCCCGGCGGCTTCGGCCGCCACAACTCGACCGCGACCCGGCCGACGATCACCAGGCCGAGCAGCTGCGGGACGACGTCGCCGAGCGCGCCGGACGGGGCGGCGGGATTGTCGATCAGCTGCAGCCGGAGGCCCGCGGCGAGGCAGCCCGTCCCGGCCAGCATGGCGAGCGCGACCGGCCACGGGGAGGCGAGGGCGCGCGGGACGGCGGAGCGGCGGGTCCGCGCCCAGCCGCAGCAGAGCGCGACTCCGGTGGTGACGGCGGCGCCGGGGACGCCGGCGATCCAGCCGCCGAGCGCCGCGGCGAACCCGACAGCCGCCCACGCGGGCCAGCCCGTCCCGGCGACGAGGGCGCGGGGGTCCGGGCGGCGCCCGCCCTCGCGCCGCCCCCGCCAGACGGCGGCGAGCAGCAGGACCAGGAGCAGGTTCAGCCCGGCGACGACCGCGATCCGCTGCGCCCGGTCGGGCGTGTAGGTCAGCTCGACCGCGCCGCTGGTGCCCTCGGGGACGATCCAGCCCTGCTTCCACCCGTCCAGCCGCACGGCCCGCAGCTCGGTGCCGCCGGCCGTCGCGCGCCAGCCGCTGTTGAAGTTCTCGTTCACGGTGAGGAACGAGGTGGTCGCGGCGTCCACCTCCAGCTCGCGGGAGCTCGGCCCCCAGCTGATCACCTTGACCCGCTGCGGCGGGCGCGCGGCGGCCGCCCCGGGCTTGGCCCCCACCGTCACCGACTCGACGCGGAAGGAGTCGAGCGGCACCGACGCCAGCCGGTTCGGGCCGGCGTCGAGCGCGGCCCGCCGGCACGCGCTGAACGCCAGCGGGCGCCCGGCGAGCAGGTCACCGAGGGTGCCGGTCGCCTTCGTCGGGACGGTCGCGGCGCCGATCCGCAGCTTCGGGCCGTACCCGCACGGAAGCTGGAGCGGGTAGGTGCGCACGTCCGGGAAGGGTTTCACGCCCGGGACGGCGATCTCGGCGATCTGGATCGGCTGGGTGCGGTTGTCCTTGAAGAACGTGAGCTTCAGCCGGTCGGTCGTGATGGGGGCGAACGACAGCCGGCCTTGGGCGTCCGACAGTCCTTCGCGGATCTCGCCGTTGCCGCCCTCGACCCGGACGCGGATCGGTCCCGACGCGCTGGGGGGACGCGTCACCGTGATGGTCGACAGCCGCTTGCGGCCCTTCCAGCGAAGGTCGTACGCGGGCGCGCTCTCCTTCTCCCCCGCGATCCAGGCCGTCGCCAGGTCGCCGTCGAACGCGGACCGGGGCTGGTCGGCGGGATGCTCCGACAGCGTCGAGCCGGCCGACACCACCGGCTGGCCGTGCACGGCGGCGTACCGGGCGATGAGCCGCTGGTCGGTGAGGACGGCCATGCCGGTGACGGGCGCCTTCGCGGCGGCCGGGGACGTGAACGTCCGCTCGAACCCGGCGCCCTCCTCATCGCCGGAACCGAGGTCGGGCGAGCACACCCATCGCCGGCTGCCCTTCATGCACTCGCCCGCGGCCCCCGGCGGCCGGCTCATCACGTACGTGGCCGGGCCGTCGGCACCGGCGGGCGCGGGCATCGTGAAGGTGCGGGTGGGCCGGACGCCGCCGATGGACAGCTCCGCCACGCCCGCCCGGGTGAACGCGGGGACCGGGGGCGTCGAGGCCAGGGCGGTGATGCGCAGCCGCAGCCAGCGGGTCGGGCCGCCCGGCGCGCGGAGCGGCTGCTCGGTCGCGATCTTCTGGACGTCCTGCTCCAGCGTCCCGTTCTCGGTCTGGACGGCGACCCGCGTGACCGGTGGCCCGAGGAGGCCGTTCTGCACGAACACGGCGGTCAGGTCCCGCACGTCGCGGGGCCTGTCGAAGTCGACGCGGAGCCACTGCCCGGACGGGCCGTTCCAGCCGCCGGTCTCCCAGGCGGTGAACCGGTCGCCGTCGAGGGCCGCGAACGGGGTCGCCTCGGGCTTGCGGGCCTGCGGAATCGCCTCCTCGTCCGCCGCCGACGACGACGCCGTGACATCGCGGACGCCGCCGCCGTACGTCACGTGGGTCGCGTACCGCCTCCACCCCTTGTCCAGGACGTCGGTCGACTCGCCCCGGCGGGCGGCGGTGAGCGTCGGGGACGTCTGGTGCAGCTCGCCGAAGTTGCGGCGCAGCAGGCGGGGCGAGTCGGTCACGACCGGGGCGCCCTTGAGATCGGGGGCGTCGTCGTCGAGCAGGACGGGCCCGTCCGGAAGCACCTCGTCGTCGGCCATGGCCAGCAGGGACTCCGGACCGCCGTAGACGCGGACCGGGTCCGAGGCGTCGGCGAGGCCGGCGACGTCGGCGGCGCCCTCGACCTCGTACACCTCCAGCGCGGGGTACTTCTGGTCGACGGCGGACACCGCGTCGTCGGTGTCGCCGCCGACCGGCGCGCCGAACGAGGCGACCCTGCGCAGACCGGGCGAGCCGTCGAGCGCCTGGTGGAGGCGGGCGGGCCACGCGCCGCGCAGCGTCTCGCGCCGCAGGTCATTGCGGACCAGGACGTACCGGACGCCCATCCGGCCGAGGAACGCGCTCAGCCCCGGCGAGCCCTGCCCCGACCGCACCTGCTGGTCGATCGCGTCCAGGGCCCGCGTGTAGCCGGGAGATCCGGCCGGGACGAGCTGGCGGACGCCCCATCTCGCCTGCAGGAGGGGCTGGACGATGTCGTCCATCGGCCGCCCCCACAGGTACTCGCCGAACGGCGCCCCGGGGACGGCGAGCACGCCCTGCTGGCCGGCCCGCGCGTTGATCCAGGACGCGGCGTCCCGCCAGTGGCGGGGCACCTCCGGGAAGTCGCCCGGCCCGGTCAGGCCGTGCGAGGCGGCGGTGAGGCCGATGCCGCCGAGCGCGACGGCGGCGGCCGCGGGCAGGCTCGCGAGCGACCGCAGCGCCCGCCCGGCCGCCGGTCCGGTGCCGCCGCTCAGGCTCCGCACACCGGCCCCGCGGCGCTGGGCGCCCCGGGCCTCCCGGGCGCGCCGGGCGGCCGCGACGAGCACGTGGGCGAGGCCGAGCGCGAGTGGGAGCCGGACGACCGCGTCGAACTTGTGCAGGTTGCGCAGGGGCGCGAGCGGGCCGTCCAGCAGGTCGCGGAGCCGGTCCGCGAGGGGTCCCGGGATGTCGCTGATGTGGCCCATCGACAGGATCGCCAGCCCGGCCAGCAGCGTGAGCAGCAGGAACGTCCGCTCCGGCAGCAGCCGGCTCAGCAGCCCGGCGAGCCCGAGCGCCGCGACGGCGCCGGTGCACAGGACCGGCAGCGGTCCGAGCGACAGCCCGTGCCCGACCGGCCACCAGACCTGCCCGTCCACGATCAGGTAGTTGACCCAGCGCTCCGCCCCGCGCAGCACGTTGATCAGCCCGGTCGGCCCGGTCGTCGTCTCCGCCTTCTCGGTGTAGGTCAGCCAGGAGAACCCGTACGTGCCGGTCAGCAGCAGCGGGGCCAGCCACCAGGCGGTCGCCGCGCCCGCGCACACCGACCACCACGCGAGCATCCGGGCCCGGAACGACCCGCGGGGCCTCGTCAGGACGTACACGACCGGGACGACCAGGACGGCGACGGTCGCGGTCGCGTTGATGCCGCCGCAGCAGGCGATCGCGAGGCCCGACCGGGCCGCCGCCTTCAGCCGCCCGCTCTCGCCGGACGCCGCGGCGACCAGCGGCAGGACGATCCAGGGCAGCATCGCGGCCGGCAGGTACTCCGAGGAGATCTGGCCGAGCGTGGCCAGCGCGTTCGGGGCGATCGCGTACGCCATCGCGGCGAACAGGCGGGCGCCCTGCCCTCCGCCGAGCCCATCGCCGGGCCCCTCAGTGGCAGGGCCGCCGATGCCGAGGCGCTCCGCCAGCCGCCACGTGCCGACGAACGCCAGGCACATCAGCAGCGCCAGCCAGAGCCGCTGGGTGACCCAGGCGGGCATGCCGGCGACGTCGCCGAGCGCGAAGAACGGGCCCATCGGGAACAGGTAGCCGACGGCCTGGTTCTGGAGCTGGCCGAACTGCTCCTGGTCCCACAGGTGCAGGGCGCGGCCGAGGAACCCGAGCGGGTTCACCGCCATGTCGATCTTGGTGTCGGCGAGGATGGCGCCCGGACGGGTGCCGAACGCGAGCGCGGTCAGCGTCAGGCAGCAGGCGAGGACGCGGATCCGCTCCCGCAGCCGCCCGGCGGCGTCCAGGCCCTCCGGCCCGCCGGCCCCCGGCGCGGGCGGGCGCGGCGCACCGGTGCGGGGCGGGTTCGCCTCTCCCACGGCCATGCTCGCCCTTCGCCCCTTCCTGTGCTCCGCCCGGCGTCAGCGATGCCGGTCGGGGTGCTCGTCACCGTACCGGCGGCCGGCCGCGTCCCGGACCGCGGAGGCGACGAGGTCCCGCATCCGGCCGGCGGTGTGCGCCCAGTCGAATTCCGCCGCCCAGGCCCGGCACTCCGTGGCGATCCGGTCCCGGTTCGCGGCGTCGGCCAGCTCCTTGAGGGCCCGCCGGACGACGTCGGCCCGGTCGTCGCCCTCGCGGACGAGCCATCCGGTGGTCCCGTCGCGGACCGCGTCGCGCAGGCCGTCCACGTCGTGCGCGACGGTCGGGACGCCGAGCGCGGCGGCCTCGATCACGCTGAGGCCCCATCCCTCGCCCTGGGACGTGCTGAGGTGCAGGTCGGCCCGGGCGACCAGGGACGCCTTGACGCGCTCGGGAACGTAGCCGTGCGCGATGACGGCGCCGTCCAGGCCGCGGGCCGCGATCCCGGCCGCGAGCGCGTCCGCTTCGGGCCCGCCCCCGACGAGGTGGAGCCGGAGACCGGGATGGCTCTCGGCGAGGTCCTCCGCCAGGTCGAGGAGCAGGTCGAGGCGCTTGTGCGGGACGAGCCGGGACACGCAGACGAGATCGGGGTCCCCCCTGGGCCCGGTGACCGTGCCGTCCGGTTCGGCGACCACCGACCCGTTGGGGACGATGTGGGTCGGGCCCGTCCAGCCCAGCCGGTCCCGGACGGCGCGCCGCGTGGACGGCGAAACGACCACGAACGCGTGCCGCCGGTACGTCCAGCGGCTCACCGGCCCCTCCAGCACCTGGCCGACCCAGGCCAGCCATCTGGGGAAGTACAGGCCGAACTGGGCGTCGTGCACATGGTGGACGACGCAGAAGACCGGTACCCGGCGAGGCAGCACCCAGGGCGTGAAGAACGGGATGCCGTTCTGGCAGTCGATGACCGCGTCGAAGCGGCCTCGGCGCCGTCCCAGCCGGTGCCAGAGCATCCACAGCAGGACGAGCGGGTAGACGGTGAAACGGCCACCGAGGCGGACGAACTCGACGTCCTCCACCCGATCCGTGCGCTTCTGGCCGGGCGCCCTGGACGTGACGTAATCGACGCGGTCCCCCTCCGCGGCGAACCTGCGCGCGAGCTCCCAGGCGTAGCGTTCGGCGCCGCCCGCGGCGGGATGCCAGGGATCCCGCCAGTTGACGACCGCGACCCGCAGACCCTCGCTCATCCCGTCTCGGCGGCCGGCGCCGACGCCTTTTTCGCGAGGGGAAGCGGGCCCGGCTCGCCGAACGCCGCCCGGACGGGCACGACCGGGATGTTCGACTTCACCGGCACCGCGGGCAACCGGAAACCGGCGCGCGCGCGGATCCGGGCCAGGTCGAGCAGGCATTGCAGCGAATGGCGCCGGACCGAGAACGTCGAGCCCGCACGGTCGCGCCAGACCACCGGGATGTCGGTCACGGACGCTCCCCGCCGCACGCAGTGGGCGAGCAGCTCGACGTCGAAGGAGAAGCCCGTCGTGCGCAGATCGGCCGCGGCGGCGCGCCCCAGCGGGCCGAAGAAGAACTTGAAGCCGCACTGGGTGTCGGCGATTCCGCCCGCGAGATCGCGGACGATGCGGTTGAACGTGATGGCTCCGAGCCGCCTGACGGGCAGCGCGTAGCCTTCGACGACCGACCGACCGTGGCGCCTTGACCCGACCACGACCGGGCGGCCCCCGCGCAGCAGGACGATGGCTTCGTCCAGAGCCGCGAGGTCTGTTGCCATATCGGCGTCCATGAAGCCTACATAAGGAGCGCGGGTCGCGAGGAGTCCCGCGCGGACCGCGGCGCCTTTTCCGCGGGTTTCGCAGTGCACCAGCCGCACCGGCACGGGCCCGTCCCAGGCGCGGACGATGTCCGCCGTCCCGTCGGTGCTGGCGTTGTCGACGACGATGACCTCCGCGCGCACCGGCAGCCCCGCGAGCCTGTCGCAGAGCAGCCCCAGCCCCGCCGGGAGCCGGTCCGCCTCGTTGTAGGCGGGAACCACGATCTCCAGGAGGACGGAACGGTCCCGCCGGGTCCCCATCAGGGCCTTCAGGTCACCGGGAGCCGTAGTTGTACAGCGGCTTGATGACGGGGTCCTTCTGGGAGGCGTTCGCGAGCTGGACCGCGCCGAACGACGCTCCGGCGGCCAGCAGGACGCCGACGACGGCGGCGATGGCGATGCGCATCAGGGGGGTCCTTCGTCAGTGATCAGGGCGTCGGGGGTGGGGGTTGCGGGGCGGGGTACCGCCGAGTAACGGAAAGCTCAGAGTAGTCCGTGGGGGCAGGATTGACCAGAAAACGGCCAGACTCAACGCGATCCACGCGGCCACCACGGGCACCACGGGAACCTCGTCGCCGGGGGCGGCCGCGGTCCCCTCGATCCGATAGACGGCCAGGTCAGCGCCTTGAAACACCGGAGTGGCCGGACCGGACGGGCGCAGCGTCCCGAGCTCCGCGTCGACCACGACGTACCGTACGCCCGCGTCACGCAGCGTCACGGCGGACGGCGCGCCGGTACGGGCCGCCGGCGCGAGCCGCACGGCCCTCGGGTCCTCGGGCGCCACGGTCGTGCCGTCCACGGTGACGGCGTCGTCCACGACGACGCGGCGGTGCAGGTAGCGGGGCAGCGGGTCGAGCACCCGGCGGCCGTGGTTCCACGGGTAGCTCCGGTAGGAGGCCCAGGGCAGGACCAGCACGTCCCCGGCCGCGGGGTCGCCGTCGATGATCCGCTTCGCCCGCGCCCAGTCGTCGGGGTACCGGACGGCCCGCAGGTCGCCCGCCGCGCCCCAGGCCAGCGTCGGCAACAGAAGCACCGGGACGGCGATCGCCGCGGCGGCCACACCCGGCCAGCGCGCCTCGGCCGCCCGGTCGGCCGCCGTCCCGAGCCCCACGGCGACGAGAACGGCGAGCGGTGCCGCGTACTGCTGCCCGTCCCGCAGGACGGCGAAGCCGGGCCAGAGACCGATCACGGCTTCGAGGGCGCCGGGCGCGACCGCTCCCAGCGCCGCCACGGCGAACCCGATCGCGGCGGCGACGGCGAGGCCGCGGCGCCAGGCGGGCTCCCGGCACCATCTCCAGTAGGCGAGCAGCGCGACGACCACCACGACCAGCCAGATCGTCGCCGTGACGGGTGCTCCGTACCCGCTCGGGACCGTCTCGCCGTTCCAGACACCGCCCAGCAGGAGGAGGCTTCCGAGCGTCCCGAACGGCGTGTCGGCCCTGGCGGCGAACAGGTCGACGGCCGTCCCGTCCCCGGGCACCCCGGCGGGACGCAGCGCCCCGGGGATCAGCCAGGGGAGGCTCAGTGCCCCCGCCGCCGCGAGGACCCGCAGCGCGGCCCGGGTCCGGCCCGTCGCCACGGCGACCGGCAACGCCGTGATGGCGGTGACGGCCAGCGCGGCGAACCCGCCGACGGCGGCCGGGATCAGCGCGCGGACGAGGCGGCGGCCTCCCCCCGGCTCGTCCGTCCGGGCGGCGGCCGCGACCACCCAGGGCAGGGCCGCGTAGCCGAGCAGCAGGGCCCACTGGCCCAGGAGCAGCCGCTCGGCGACGAACGGGTTCCAGGCATAGCAGGCGCCCGCGGCGAGCCGCGGGGCCGGCCGGCGGGTCGGCACCAGCGACGCCGCCGACGCGCACGCCATGACGAAGATCGCGAGCACGACGAGCTTCTGCACGGCGTCCGAGGGGATGACGGCGGCGAGCGCGGTGACGAACGCGTCGCTCGGGACGTGCCGGGGAACGACCCCGGTCAGCCCGAACGTCATGCGGGTGAACGCCGGATCCGGGACGAACACCATGTCGTACGACAGCACGAAGCCGGGCGCGAGCCCCGGCCCCAGCGCCGCGAGCCCGAGCCCGAGCCCGGTCAGCGCGGCCACCAGGTGCCGCGTCCGGTCGTTCAAGGAGTCCGTCTCCGCATGTGAGCCTGGACGCTACCCCACCCGCCGGCCGGCTACCGGGCCGGCTCGGGGTCGCGGGGCAGGCCGAGGATGCGCTCGCCGATCACGTTCAGGTTGACCTCGGTGGTGCCGCCGCCGATGGTCATCGCGCGGGACGCCAGCAGGAGGCGGGTCCAGCGGGCGCGCAGCGCGTCCTGCCGGCCGCCGGTGAGCGCGCCCTCCTCGCCGAGCAGCGTGAACCCGAACTCGGTCACCTGCTGGCCGTGCTCCATCGCGACCAGCTTCCGGACGTTCGCCGTCGCGCCCGGGTCCGTCCCCGACAGCTGCTTCAGCGTGGCGCGCAGTCCGAGCAGGTTGAACGAGTGCTCGTCGCAGACCAGGCGCCCGATGCCGTCGCGGACCACCGGATCGCCGTCCAGGCCCAGTTCGGCGGCCAGTTCGAGCAGCTTCGGCAGGTCGCCGCCGAGCTGGAAGCTGCTGGTCAGGCCGACGCGCTCGTTCGCCAGCGTGGTGCGGGCGACGCGCCAGCCCGCGTTGACGGGTCCGACGACCAGGTCGTCCGGGACGAACACGCCGTCCAGGAACACCTCGTTGAACACGGCGTCGCCCGTGCACTCGCGCAGCGGCCGGATCTCGATGCCCGGCGACGCCATGTCGACGAGGAAGTAGGTGATGCCGTCGTGCTTGGGGCGGTCAGGGTCGGTCCGCGCGATGCAGATGCCCCACTGCGCCTCGCGGGCGAGCGACGTCCAGATCTTCTGGCCGGTGATCGTCCAGCCGCCCTCGACGCGCTCGGCGCGCGTGCGCAGCCCGGCGAGGTCGGAGCCCGCGCCCGGCTCGGAGAACAGCTGGCACCAGATGATCTCGCCGCGCAGCGTGGGCGGCAGGAACCGCTCCTGCTGCTCGGCCGTCCCGTACTGGACGAGCGACGGGACGACCCACGCCGCGATCATCAGCGGCACCGGGCGCACGTTCGCCGCCTTCAGCTCCTGCTGGATCACGACCTGCTCCAGCGGGCCGGCGCCCCGCCCCCACGGCTCCGGCAGGTGCGGCGTCACCCAGCCGCCCTCCGCCATCGCGGCCCGCTGGTCGAGCGGCTCCAGGGCGGCCAGCTCGGCGACCCGGGCCCGGATCTCCTCGCGGACCGGCTCGGCGTCCTCGGCCAGCTCGATGCTCATCGGGCGCCTGACCCCCTGGACGGCGAGGGCGGCGACGTCCGCCCGGTGCTTGCTCGCCCGTCCGAGGAGCCCGCGAAGGGTCAGGGCCCTCCGGTAGAGCAGATGGGCGTCGTGCTCGTAGGTGTAGCCGATGCCTCCGTGCACCTGGATGTTGCCCTCGGCGCAGGTCACGGCGGCGTCGGCGGCCAGTGCGGCGGCCACCCCGACGGCGTGGGCGCGCTGGTCCTCCGGCTCGTCGAGGGCCCGTGCCGCGTCCCACACCGCCGCCCTGGCGCGCTCTACGGCGATGAGCATCCGGGCGCACTTGTGCTTGATGCCCTGGAACTGGCCGATCGGACGGCCGAACTGCTCGCGGAGCTTCGCGTACGCGACGGCGTCGTCCAGGGCACGTCCCGCCACACCGCAGGCCTCGGCTCCCAGAAGGACGGCCGCGCAGGCATGGGCATCGACGCCGGTGAGGACGCGTTCGTCCGGGACGGTCACGCCGTCGACCGTTACCGACCCCACAGGACGCGTGATGTCGAGAGACTCCAGCGACCCCACCGTGACCTCGTCCCGTCCGAGGACGACCCAGCCGTCACCGGCCGGGAGCACGAACAGGTCGGCCAGCGGCGCACCCAGGACCGGCTGAAGCTTGCCTGAGACGGTGTCGCCGTCCTTGGTCAGGCTCCCCGACAGCCCGATCGCCGCCCTGCTCGACCCGTCGGCCAGCCCGCGCACGTCGCCCCCGGCCGCGTGCAGGACCGCGGACGCCAGCACCGTCGGCGTGTACGCGCCGGGGGCCATCGCCCGGCCGAGCTCCTCCAGCGTCACGGCCTGCTCCAGAACCCCGAAGCCCTGCCCGCCGGCGTCCTCGGGCAGGTGCAGCCCGGGAAGGCCCTGCGCGGCGAGCGCCGGCCAGAAACCGTCGTCCGCGTCCCGGACCGCCTTCGGCGTGATGTCGCGGGCGGCGAACGCGCGCACCGACGCCGCGAGCGCCTCGTGTTCTTCGGTCAAGCCGATGGCCATGGCCACACCTTTCCGCAGGGGTGGCGCCAGCTTATTAGAACGACATTCGGTCTGTCAGGCCGCGATCTTCAGCTGCGCGAAGAAGGCGTTGACGTCCGGCCAGCGCTTCTTGTGCGTGTTCGGCATCGACGCGAACACCACGGCCGGCGACGGCCGGCCGGTGTCGATCACCGCGGTCGCGACGACCTCCCCGGTCGCCTTCACCCCGTCCCGCTGGTAGGTGAGGTACGAGGCGATCAGCCAGCCCGGCCGCCCGCCCACGGTCAGCGCCTGCGACGCCAGCGGCGCCGACTTGTGCGGGAACGCGTAGTACTGCGCCTCGTAGCCCTGCGCGACCACCCCGGCGACGTTCTTCACGCTGTCCGGCCCCTGGTAGGCGCTCTGCAGGCTCGGCAGGAGCGTCCCGGTGAGCAGCTGTCCGTACCAGAGCTGCGCGCCGCGCTTCTCCGTCACGAGGATCTGCTGCCCCGACCATCCCGGCGTGCCCAGCTTGTTCTTCTTGGTCGGCACCTGCCACGGCGCCGCCATCCGCGGATACGACAGGCCCGAATGGGTGTCGTTCACCCGGCCGAGCATCCGGCTCGGCGTCCCGGCGAACTTCGCCAGCGGCTTGTCCGGCGGCAGCTTCACCTTCGCCGCCTCCGACTGCTCCGCCGCGGCCCGCTGGCCGGCGTTGCCCGTGTCCGCGGGCTCGTCGTCGGCGTTCTTCATGAAGTAGACGGCGCCGGCCGCGAGCAGCGCGACCAGCAGCAGCCCGACCCCGCCGAACAGGACGAGCTTGGACCGCCCGCCGCCGTCGTCCAGCCGGTCCCGGGGCGGCCTGGCCGAGGACCCGAGCTTGGCGTCGGCCGCCGCCTCGTCCGCCATCCACTCCGGCATCTGCCAGTTGCCGCTGCTGGGCTTGCCGGGCTTCGCCGGCTGCCCCGACCCGGTGGGCACGGCCGGAACGTACCTGTCGTCGCCGCCGCTCTCGTCGAAGAGCGACCCCTCCCACTGGGGGGCCTCGTCCTCGGGGACGGGCGCCACCCTGACGTCGTCCTCGGCCGGCGCGGAGGCGCCCGCGCCCCACACGCCGGGCAGGTCCTCGTCGCCGTCGCCGGCCCCGGAGAAGTCGGTGCGGCCCACCGGCGCGGGCATGAACACCTCGGGCACCTTCGGCTCGGGGGAGGCCGGCTGCGGGCCGGTCGCCTCGCCCGCGCCGTCCCGCGGCTCGCTCTCGCTCATGTCGGTCCAGCGCACGCCGCGCTCCCCCTGATCGGACATGCGGCACACGTTACGCGAAGATCACTCATGGGTTTCCGGACGGTCATCACGACCAGGACACATCTTCCTATCGCCTTAGTGCTGGGCCGCCAGGCCCGCGGCAGGTTCCGGCTCGTCCACCAGGCGTTCTCTGGCGAGCAGCGTGCCGCCCGCCACCGCGCCCGGCATCGCCAGCACGGCTCCCAGGGGAATGAGGAACACCACAAAAGTCGCGGCGCCGAACCCGACCGCCAGCGGCCGGTGCCTCTTCAGCCGCGCGAACCGCTCCTTGCGCAGCACCCCCCGCCGCTCCAGCGCGACCGAGGTCAGCTCGCCCGCCAGGAAGTACCCCGACACCAGCGCCGCCACCACCGGCACGACCGTCTGCCCCACCACCGGCAGGAAACCGCAGGCGAAGAACACCACCGCGAACGCCAGCGCGACGAGCACGAGGATGAGCGTGTCCTTGACCGCCCGTCCGATCTGCACGAGCAGGGGAACGTCCGGCTCCGGCGGCGCCCCGCCCTGCGACTCCTCCACCCGGACCGAGATGGCCTCGTAGAACGGGTCCCCGACCAGCAGCGTCACCGCCGTGAACGTGACCACCGCGAGGAACAGGGCCGCCCCGTAGATCGCGATCCCGGCGACGACGCGCACCGACGTCCGCGCCGCGTCCGCCCAGCCGTCCGCGAACCCCGTCACCCACCCGGCGAGGTCGCCGATCTGCAACGCCAGGACGACCAGCGCCGTCCCGTACACGGCCAGCACGATCAGCGCGGGAATCAGCCCGAACAGCCACTGCGCCGGATGCCGCGCCATCCATCCGATGCCTCGCAGCAGATATCCGGCGCCGTTGAACAAATCCTTGACCGCGGACGGCCGGGGCGGCTCCTCCTGCGGCGGAACGTACGGTTGGTTCACGCCGCCTGACCCTATAGGGCGGGCAACCCCACAAGGCGGGAAGAACGGTCCCAGACAGCGCGCCTCAGTTCCGGATCCTTCAACGCGCCCACCGTCGGCAGCAGCCCGGCGCCCGGGGTGGAACTGTAGAAGCCGCCGCTGCGCCCCTCGAACTCCTCGTCCAGCGCCAGCCGCAGCGCCATGCGCGCCCCCTGCGCCGGCGTCCGCAGCACCGGAGTGCGCGACAGCAGCGACCCGACCCGCTCACTCCCCGGGATCTCCCTGCTCAGACCGGTCGCGACGAACCCGGGACACAGCGCGTTCACATTGACCCCGCTGCCCTCCATCCGCCTGGCCAGCTCCTGCGCGAACAGGATGTTGAGCAGCTTCGACCGCCCGTAGACCCGCAGCGACCCGGCCGCCCCGTACGCCCCGGGCTCCGCCATCCGCTCGACGTCCAGCCGGTCCGCCTGCCGGTGCGCCTCCGACGCCACGACGACCACCCGCGACGGCGCCCCCTTCTCCAGCAGTCCGAGCAGCAGGTTCGTCAGCAGGAACGGCCCCAGATGGTTGGTCGCGATCATGCGGTCGTACCCGTCCGCGCTGACCTTGGCCCGCAGCAGGTGCACGCCCGCGTTGTTCACCAGCACGTCCAGCCGGTCGAACCGCTCCACCAGCGACGCCGCGACCCGCTGGACATCCATGAGCACCGACAGATCCCCGAGGAACGTCTCGATCCGCGACCCGGGAACGTCCCGCGCCAGCTCCTCCACGGTGGCCGCGGCCCGCACCTCGCTCCGGCAGACGATCCCCACCAGGAACCCGGCCCGCGCCAGCCCCCGCGCGACCTCTTTCCCGATCCCCGACGTCCCCCCGGTGACAACCGCGACCCCCGCACCCATCCCCCCACCGAACCATTCACCCCCCACCCCCGGCAACAACCCGCCACGGCCGCCACCCCTGGCATGGAACTGGAACGCGTTCTAGTATTCGGGCCATGAGGTTCACCTACGCCGAGGCCATGACCGATCCGTCCTTCTACCTGCCGCTGGCCAAGGCGGCCGAGGAGGCGGGCTACACGAGCATGTCGGTCGCCGACTCGCTGGTCTATCCGAAGGAGTCGGACTCGGTGTATCCGTACACCCCCGACGGCAACCGGGAGTTCCTGGAGAACAAGCCCTTCATCGAGACGTTCACGCTGATCGCGGCCATGGGGGCGGTCACCACCACG
The DNA here is from genome assembly GCF_039871695.1 of Actinomadura sp. B10D3. Lineage (NCBI taxonomy): Bacteria > Bacillati > Actinomycetota > Actinomycetes > Streptosporangiales > Thermomonosporaceae > Actinomadura > Actinomadura sp. B10D3. Next base: position 132,620 of record NZ_JBDPLY010000001.1, on the reverse strand, counting down.
CTGCGGTTCACCCCGTTCGTCCTCAAGCTGCCGGTCCGCCCGCCCGTCCTGGTCGCCAAGCAGGCCACCTCGGTCGCGTGCCTGACGAACGGGCGCCTCGGGTTCGGCGTCGGGGTCAGCCCGTGGCGCGAGGACTTCGAGGTCATGGGCGTCCCCTGGGAGCGGCGCGGGAAGCGGATGGACGAGGCCATCGACATCGTGCGGGGCCTGAGCAGCGGCGAGTACTTCGAGTTCCACGGCGAGCACTACGACATCCCGGCGATCAAGATCAACCCGGCGGCGCCGTTCCCGATCCTGGTCGGCGGGCACAGCGAGCCGGCGCTGCGCCGGGCCGCGGTCCGCGGGGACGGCTGGATGCACGCGGGCGGCAACGATCTGGACGCCCTCCTGGCCAGGCTGAACCAGATCCGCGAGGCCGAGGGGAAGGCGGACGCGCCCTTCGAGATCCACGTCATCTCGATGGACGCCTACACGCCCGACGGCGTCAAGCGGCTGGAGGACAAGGGCGTCACCGACGTGATCGTCGGGTTCCGGGTGCCCTACACCAGGGAGCCCGACACCGAGCCGCTCGCCAAGAAGATCGAGAACCTCGAACGGTACGCCGAGACCGTCATCGCGAAGGCCGGCTGAGCCTCGACGGGCAAACGAGAACACGTTACAGTCCGGCGCATGGACGCCATCACCTGGGACGCCCCGGACTCCGACCACCCGGCCCGCCGCGCCGCCCGCGCCTCCATGACCGCCGTCTCCGAGGGCCGCCGGGACGACTGGCTGAGCCTCTTCGCCCCCGACGCCCTCATCGAGGACCCGGTCGGCCCGTCCTTCCTCGACCCGTCGGGAAAGGGCCACCGGGGCCGGAAGGGCACCGAGGCGTTCTGGGACGACTTCATCTCCACCATCGCCGGCTTCCGCTTCGCCATCGCCGACTCGTTCGCCAACGGCCCGTGCTGCGCGAACGTCGCGACCATCACCACCACGACCCACGACGGCGCCACGATGACCATCGACTGCGTGCTCATCTACACGGTGGACGACGACGGCCTCATCACGTCCCTGCGCGCCCACTGGGAACCCGACCGGGCCATGGCCACGATCACCAGGCCATAGGCGGGCCGTCACCCGGCGGCAGCAGCGCCCGGGCGATCGTCTGCTCCAGGCGGCGCACCGCCATCGACTCGCCCACGAACCCCTTGACGGCCTGGAGGAACTGCTGCAACCCGCCCGGATAGTCCAGGCACGTCTGCACGATGGCGTACAGGTCGGCCCGCGCCTCCCCCGACCGGGGCACCGCCCCGGCGATCTCCAGCGACAGCGCGCCGACCACCTGGTCGCGCCCCCGCTCGGCGCGGAGCCGGGGAATCTTCAGCAGCTCGTCCACGATGCGGAACATCGCCGTGGGCGGAAGCTCCTCCACCATCGCCGGAAGCTCTCCGAGCTCCGGCACACCGCCGTCCTTCTCCACCTCGTTCTTCCCGGGCACCGCTGGGACACCCGGCCCGGGCCGCACTCCCGGCACCATGATCCAGGCGTCGTCCGCGGTCTCCTTCACCTGCACCTTGACGGGGTAGTAGTCGCCCGGATCGACCAGCCCCCGCCCGTGGCACACCACGTCGTCGTACACCCGCCGCGAGACGATCACCGCGATCCCGGTCTCCGCCGCGGCCACCGCCTCCTTCAGCTGGGCCGCGTCCAGCAGCCGGAACGCGTGCGTCAGCGCCGTGCTGACGATGCCGTGCCCGTCCGCCTCGGCCTCCCCCACGTTGACCGCCACCCGCAGCCGCATCCGCGCGGCCTCGTTCGCCCCCGCGTTGTGGTGCCGCACCTCCGCCCGCAGCCGCTCGACCACCGTCGTCAGCAGCACCTCCGTGCCGACCGTCGGCGGGAGGACGACCATCACCCCGTCCCCCCGGTCCTCGTGGTAGCACTCGTCCATGCGGACCCCGGCGTCCGCCAGGCTCTGCCCGAGCCCCTCGTACATCGCCTTCCGCACCCGCACCCGCACCGGATCGACGCGCTCCGCGCCGCTGAACCCGGCGATGTCGCACACGAGGAACGCACACGTCCCTGCCGGCCGCCATCCCCCCGAAGCCGGTCGCACAGTCTCCGTCACGGGCACCTCACCGATGGATCGCTGCGATTCCCACTGTGCAACCTTCCTGCAACCTCGGCAAGGAAAATGCGTCACCCGTCACAGGCCCGCGAACGCAGCCGCATTAACGATGCCGTAAGCATCTCGACGCCTCCACAACGGCGGCCGGCGACGACCCCTTGGACGATCGCGATGAAGAACCTCGGCGTGTCTCTGTCGTTTCCTCGTCCCACGAGGCTCTCCGGTCAATATGATCCTCACGGATCACGGCGTTACGCTGGTGGCCCTTAGTCGACAGAAGAATCCCGACGACACCATACGATCGCGGAACAAGAGGGGGAGGCGGCCGTGGCGGCCACTCAAGCCAACGCGTCAAAGCCCGAAGCTCACACGGCCCCCTTTATCTGGTGCCGTCCCGCGCCCTCCCAACTGGACGCGGCGAACCTGCCCGGTGAAAGCATCCTCGGCACCGCCGTCAAGGCCGTCGCGGCCGAACTCCGCGTCGCCCGCAGCGTAACGGCCGGCTTCGACAACAGGTACCTGGGCTCCAAACGCCCCTCGGCTTGATGCTCGGGGCCGAGTCCTTTGAATGGCCGTTCGCCGGCCTGGACGTTTCGGCTCTTCAGAAGAGCGGGTGGCGGCCCGCACCCATCTCGGAGGTCGTGCTCAAGGTCCACGGCCGCTGCAACCTCGCCTGCGACTACTGCTATGTCTACGAGGGCGAGGACCAGTCGTGGCGGACACGTCCCGCCGCGATGTCGTCCGAAGTGATCGCCGCCACGGCCGCACGGCTGGCCGAGCACGCCCGCGAACACGCGCTCACCACGGTGACGGTCGTCCTTCACGGGGGCGAGCCGCTGCTGGCGGGACGAACCACTCTCGCCGAGGCGGTCACGGTGTTCCGCGAAGCGATGCCGTCCACCTGCGACGTCGGGGTGTGCACCCAGACGAACGGGGTGCTGCTCACCGAGGCGATGCTGGCGATGCTGGACGAGCACGACGTGGGCGTGTCGGTCAGCCTCGACGGCGACCGCGAAGCCCACGACCGGCATCGGCTGCGCGCCAACGGGCGCGGAAGCCATGCGGACGTCATGCGCGGCCTGAACCGGCTGGCAGGCTCATATCGGCGGCTCTACCAAGGGCTGCTCTGCACGGTGGACCTCGACAACGATCCGATCCGGACGTACGAGGCCCTGCTGGAGACGCGGCCACCGGGCATGGACTTCCTGCTGCCGCACGGAACCTGGCAGGCTCCGCCGCCCCGGCGTCCCGTCGAGGGCGGCGGCACGCCCTATGCCGACTGGCTCATCGCGGTGTTCGACCGCTGGTACCACACGCCCCGCAAGGAAACGGACATCCGGCTGTTCAACGAGATCATCACTCTGCTGCTCGGCGGGCAGAGCCGGAGCGAGAACATCGGACTCTCCCCGGTCGCGATGCTCGTCGTCGACACCGACGGGACGCTCCAGCAGGTCGACACGCTGAAGATCTCCTACGCCGGCGCCCCCGAGACCGGCCTCACCGTCTTCGACCACCGTTTCGACGACGCGTTGCTGCACCCCGGCGTGGTCGCGCGTCAGATCGGGCGGGCGGCGCTGTCGGCGACCTGCCAGGCGTGCGCGGTACGCGACATCTGCGGCGGTGGCGGCTACGCCCATCGCTACCGGGAGGGCAGCGGCTACCTCAACCCGTCCGTGTACTGTCCTGACCTGCTGAGACTGATCAGCCACATCGGCCGGACCGTCCAGCACGATCTCGCCCTCGCCCAGCCCTCCCGGAGCGGCTGACCTCGTCGAGGCTCACAGGGGGGCGGGCTCGATGTCGCATTCGAGCAGACCCCCGCGTCCGGCCACCTGAACGTCGGGATGGTCGCGGCCGAGTACCTGGACCAGAGAGGCCAGGACGCGATCGACGTCCTGCTCCCCTTCCCCCATGGCGGCACGAGCCCGCTCCAGGTTGAGGGCGGCGGCGAGCGAAACGGGATGTCGCTCGCCGAGGAAGGCGACCAATTTCGGCAGCACTTCTGACAGCAACTGGGCCGCGGCCTCCAACTCACCGAGCAGGTAGTAATCGTTGGCCAAGCCCACCGACCCGCACAGCGCGTAGTAATGGTTCGGCCCGAGAATTCCACCGGCCTCCAGACCCGCCAACGCGGCCTGATCGGTTTCCTGTGCCGTGTACACCTCCGCGAGACGCCGGAGGACGACCGCCCTGTCAATGGCACAGACGTGCACAAAGGGGTGAGATTCCCCCATCTTCCGGCGATAGCAGTCCAGCGCCTCGTCGATGAGCGGCAGGGCATCGGCCGGACGTCCGATCGCGCTGGTGGTCAGCGCCAGGCAGATCTTGCTGGCCAGCGTGTTCAGGTGCTCCTCGCCGAACCGGCGGACATGGGCGGCGACCGTCTCGGTGGCCAGACGGTGCGATTCCTCGAACCGTCCGAGTTTCCGCAGGGTGCTCGCATGGCTCACCTTCGCTTGCAGGACCATCGCGTGGCCGGGACCCAGCACCGGCCGCAGATTGGCGAGGCTCTCCGCCTGCATCGCGCAGGCCTCGCCGTACTGCCCCAAAGAGTGCAGGTCACGGGCGAGATGATCGTTGATACGGAACTGCTGCCTGTAGGGCTGGCCAGGCTCTCGCAGCCTGTGCCAGACCTCCAGATCGATGTCGTACGCCCTCTGGAAGTCGCCCAGGATCCGCAGATCGAGAGCGAGGTTGGTGGCGGCGAGTTGCGTGTTGGGGCTGGCGGCTCCCCGAAGCTGACGCATGCGCCGCCAGGCATCGAGATCCACCTCGTAGGCCCTGCGGAAGTCACCGCGAAATCGCAGATCGGCACCGAACCCCGTGGCGGTGAAGAGGGTCTGGATGTGGTTGACCCCGAGTTTGCGGCGAGTCCGCGGCAGGATGTCCTCGCTGAGGTCAGCGGCCGCGAGGTTCTCTCCCAGATCGCGCAGCGCGTTCGCCAGGACGCGCGAGATGTCCAGGACCGTGTCGTCGTCGGGCCCGTACCGCTCCAGCCATCGTTCCAGCGCGATCTCCGCCAGCCTGCGGCTGCCCTCGTACTCGCCCGACATGTAGAGGAAGCTCGCCTGGTCGACGCCGACGGACCGGATCTCTGGATCGTCCGACTCGAACACCCCGGAAGGGACCACATGGGGGGTGATCTCCAAGCGGCGCTCCCATGTGGACTCGACCTCCGGCGGCTCGTCCGGAGTCGCCGCGGCGAGGATGACGTGGACGTGCCCCTGAACCCGACGCCGGCCGTCCTCCCGGAGCCGCTCGTTGAGGATGGCCCGGACGAGCCGGTGAACCTGGAGAGTGGCCGACTCCTCGTCGAAGCGGGCGAGCGAGAACCGGGCGATGGCGCGCATCACGTCGCGCAGGCGCGTCTCGTCCCCCAGCAGGCCGGTCAGTTCGGCGGGCAGCACGGCCGACTTGCCGGCGGCGAGCAGCCCGCAGGACACCGGCTCGGGGTCGAAGACGGCCCACAGTTCCAGCAGCCTCCAGGCGACGGCGTCATGGTCCTGGAGCAGGTCCAGGTTCAGGCTCACCGCCGCCGCCAGCGGTCCCGGCAGGTCCTCCCCCGGCGACTCGGCCCCGGCGAGTTCGGCCAGCCGCCGATCCAGCAGCGGCAGATAATCCTCCACCGTGCCGCCGGTGACCGCCTGCCACGCCGCGGCCTGGTGAACGGCCAGGGGGAGGTCGCCGACGCGTTCGGCGAGCAGGTCGGCCTCGGCGTCGGAAAGGCGCGGCACCAGGCGCCGCAGGAAGGCGATGCTCTCCGATCGTTCGAAGACGTCGACGTCGACCACCGACGCGTGCCGTTCCCAGCTCCGGTCGCGTGAGGTCACCAGAACATGGCGACCGGGCCCCAGATTCGGCTCGAGTCCGTCGACCGACAACGGGGTGAGCGGGACGACCTCGTCCGGCTCCCGGGCATTGTCGTAGATCAGCAACCAGCGGTCATAAGGCCTTCCATCGCGCAACGCACGCAGAACACCGTCGACCGTGCCCTTGATGTCGTCGCTCATCGGCATGCCGAGCTGCCGCGCCAGAACAGCCAGCGCCTGACGGGCGGAGGTCGCCTGTTCAGCCGGGACCCACCACACCAGGTCGTAATCGCCGGCGTGGCGGTAGGCGTATTCCACCGCCAGATTGGACTTGCCTTCGCCCCCCATACCGGTCTCCGACCGCGGCAGAAGCGCCGCCATGCCGTCCCGCAAGGCCGCCTGGATCGCCGAGAGAAGCCGGTCACGTCCGATGAAGTCGGGATTGCGAGCCGGCAGCCCGCTGCGCGGCACCGGCACGGGTTCCGGGCTCGGCAACGCGTCGGCCTCCGTGGAGGGCGTCGTCACCGCATCGGTCGGCTCGGCACCGGAGGGCGTCGGCGCACCCGCGCCGTCGCTCGTCAGCTGCTTCGCCATCTCGCGGTACGGGCCGCCGAGCCGCATCAGTGACTGGGCGGCCACCTGCGCGAACGGCAGGTCGGGCGGCAGCTCCGCCTCCCCGCGGTCCACCGCGTCGAGGAACGCCCGGAAATCCAGGGACGAACCGATACGGTCCCGCACGACACCCCACACCGCGCGCAGCACCTGGAGTACCTCACGTCTGCGCAAGCCTTTCAGGAGGATCTCCCGGACCCCGTCATAGAACTCGTAGGCGATCTCCTCCTCGCCTCCGCCGGCCGGACGGCCCACCAGCCGCAGCAGGCCGCCGAGGAACACCTCCGCCAGGTCGGCCGACGTCGAGGTCGGCAGCATCGCCCGCTGGACGAGGCGCATCACGGGCAGCCGCAGCGGCGCCGCGGCGAGATACGTCGCGAGCTTGAACGCCGCCGGCGACGAGGAGGCACGGAACTGCTTGACCCGCATCTCCGGCGCCAGGGTACCGGGAAAGGCGTCGGCGGGCGGCCGGGGCGCCGCAGGGCGCCCGGTGAACAGGGCGGCGCCCATGACGTCCCGTCCACCGCGCGCGACCATGCCCGCCCAGGAGCGCAGCCAACGCTCGCTCAGCTCCACCACCGGGATCGGGATGCCCTGGGGACGGTCGTCGGGCAACTGGAGCTGCGTCCGCGTCACGGCGAGCTGCTCGTTGGACACGCCGGGCCCGGACGCGTCGAACCGCACCGGCTCGATGGCCGCCGCGGTCCGCCACCACAGGCGCTGGGGAAGCGGCTGGGCGATCGCGACAGTCCCGGAACGGCCCCACCGGTCGAGCAGCGCCGCGGCACGGCCGTCCTCCCACGCCGCACCGATGCAGTCGCTGACGACCAGGACGATCCGCCGGCGCGTCGGATCGACCAGCTCGTCGGGGTCGCGGTTCGCGCCGGCCTCGAAGACGGATCCGGTGCGCAGCGACAACCCACCCGCGCCGGTGTCCAGGTACCACGTCCTCATGTCACGGAACGCGCCGAGTTGCTGCAGCAGCAGCCCCAGTTCCTCGACCGTCTGCCGCCACACGACCATCGAGGGGCCGACGTCCGCGACGAGGTCGAGATCGTAGCGGTGCTCCTGGGCCGCGACCATGACGGGCTCGCACACCCCGGTCTCGGCGATACGCTCCGCCGTCGCCGCCTCATCGAGATGCTCGCGCGTCAGCGACGGGACGGTCGTGCGCAGCGGGCGCAGGGCGCGGGACAAGGCCAGCGAACGGGAGATCGCGGGCATCGAGGGCATGCGGACCGGGAACGCGGTCGCCGGCACCTCCTGGTCGGCCACGTAGAGTCCCGCCTCCGGTGACCGCTGCGGCGGCGGCTCCCGCTCGGGCGCCGCGGGCGGTTTGGGCGCGTGGACGGGCCGCGGCGCGGGATCGGGAGAGCCTTCTGGGCCGGGCTCTTCGGAACCGTCCGTCCCCAGATGGGTCGAGCCCTCGTGCGTCCGGAACCAGTCGGCGAGCCACAGCGCGTCCGCCAGCTCGCCCGCCGTCGGCTCCGGGTCGAGCGCCTGCAGGGCCTCGACGAGCCGCCGGATCATCCCGCCCCAGGCCTCTCGATCGGGCGGAGCACGGTGTCGAGAAGCTGCTCCAGCTTGGCCTCGGGCGGCCTGCCCCCGGAGGTCGCGAGGTAGACGGCGTTGAGAAGCTGGTCGGTGGCGAGCGCCCCGTCCGCACGGCGGGCGAGGAAGTCCTCGATGAGCTTGTCGCTCTTCGCCCTGGCGTCCGCGCCGAGATGCGCCTCGACGATCTCCGCGAGCCGGTCCCGGCCGGCCGGCTCGATCGTCACCCGGATGCACCGGCGCAGGAAGGCGGGCGGGAACTCACGCTCGCCGTTGCTGGTGATGATGACGATGGGGAAGTTCTCGCACCTCACCTCGCCGTGGTCGATCGGCACCCGCGGGCCGCCGTCCGCCGTCATCACACGGATGCGCGACTGCTCGTCCGGCAGGCGCTGCAGTTCCAGGATGGTGAACCGGCCCTCCTCGAACACGTTGAGGAGGTCGTTCGGCAGGTCGATGTTGCTCTTGTCCAGCTCGTCGATGAGCAGGACGCGGGGCCGATCGCCCGGCAGGAGCGCGGTGCCGAGAGGGCCGAGACGGATGTAGCGGCCGATGTCCGGCGGCTCGGCATCCTCCGCGCGGCCGCCCATGCCCCGCAGGCTGGTCTCGTGGAGCCGGCCGATCGCGTCGTAGTCGTAGAGCCCTTCCTTCAGCGTGGTGTTGCTGGTGATCGCCCAGGACAGGACGGAACCGAGCCCCAGTTCGTAGGCGACGTTCTTGGCGAGGGTGGACTTGCCCGACCCCGGCTTGCCCGTCACGAGCAACGGGCGCCGCAGCAGGATGGCCGCGTTGACCCTGTCGACCACCGATTCGTCCGGCCGGTAGGAGATGGCCTGCTGCAGATCCCGCTGCAGGCGCCCCTTCGCCGCCCCCTCGGTGCTGAACCGGCGCCAGGGCGGCGGCGGCGGGAGCCTCCGCACCCGGTCGTGCGGCCGGCTGTCGCCCCGGTAGACGCGCCAGTCGCCGTCCATGCCTGTGGTCTCTGCTTCTGTCATGGTGGACGCCTTCCGGGAACGGTGTCAGGCGGGCGGTCGGAGCTGAACGTAGGGCTCGGGAATGCGATCGGCATCGTCGAACAGGAGGGTCAGATGCAGGCCGAGATGGCCGGTTCCCGCACCCTCGGACCCGGCGGACAGAGCCCGGCGCCGCAGATCCCTCGCCCGGCGCGGCAGCTTCATCATGTCCGCCGCCAGCAGTTCCTTGACCTCCCTGGCGAACCGGGCGGGATCGCGCCCGTCCCGGCACCAGGCGACGACGGGAATGCCCGCGACAAGGCCCACCCAATGTTCGTCCGGGACATCGCTCGCCCCCGCCCAGGGCGGGAAGGCCAGTGCGAGCACGGCTGTCGAGGGCTTCGACAGTTTCGAGTACAGCTCCTCTCTGTCGTATTCACCACGTCGGCTCACCAGGCAGACGGGGGCGTCCACGGAGTCGCCGGACAGCCAGCCCCATTTGTGCCGCCAGTCGGGATGGATCGCCGCGGTGCGCATCCGGTCGAGGCTGCGCACGACCACGGGGTATCGGATGCCGATTCGGTGCTCAAGTCCCGCGATGGTGATTCTGCATTGCTCGAACGGATGGTCCAGCAGAGATCGCGGAAGGATGAACTCGATGGTGAGATCGGGGTTACGCCGGTTGACCACCAGGCTGTCCGAGGTGAGCAGTCTTTCGAGGAGCTCGGGAATCCTGCTGAGCGGCAGTGCCTCGTCGCTGCACTGCAAGGTGTTACCGGGCTCCCGGCCGACCTGGAGCCACGCCGTGACGAGAAAGCGATCCGGTTCCAGCGCATCAGGGGTGCATCCGATGATCAGGTAGTTCTCGGACGGTTCCGCGTCGGACGGCGCCGTCAGTGATGCTCGACGACGCTGGAAAAGCACGCCGTCCAATCCTTGTGCCGCCACCTGGCGGCGCATCCAGTCCCGCAAGGCCGGCGCCGTCGGATACCCGGCATGCTCGGCCACGTCCTCGACGAACGTCAGCAGCGGCGGCACGCCGTCGTCACCGGCGGGCATGTCCTCCAGCAATGCGACCACGTCGTGCAGGCTGCGTATCTCACGATCGAGCTCCGGCCACGCCGGCCCGACCGCTCGCCGGTACAGCGTCGGAAACCTGGCCAGATGAAGGAGCCCGGGGTCGGTCTGCTCCAATGCGGTGATCAACTGATGGAGGTCGCGCCGGTCGGCATGGTCGAGCCATGGTTCCGGGAGAAGCTCCCGGACGAGATCGCCGAGAGCCCGCACCGACAGGCTGCCCTGGTAGAACGTCTCGAGAATGCGCACCAGGACCTGCGCGGCCCCCGGGTATTTGAGAAGGACGTCGACCAGCAGCAACACGTCGAGCATTTCCTGGTCATGGTGGACGAGCGGCAGCCGGTGGCCGAGCTCGCGCTCCAATGACTCCAGGATGACCGCACGGCCGCGCTGCACCCGCATTGCGTCGATTCGCAGGATCGCCTGGACCAGCCGATGCTGATCCTTGACGTTCAGCGACGTGATCAAACGCTCCGCCTCCGACCGAAGACGCCTCAGAAAGCCGACCGTGGTCGACGCAGGAAGCGTACCCCCGCATAGTGCACAGAGCGGGCACTCACCGGTCAACTCAGAAGCGACCGGAATAGGACGCCCGAAATGTGTCAGCTAACACAGATCGGGTGTAACAAAGGTGGGTAAAGCCCCCTGATGGGGGCGGAGCCCACGAAGCGCAGGCTACGCTTTCCCACTCACCGACGCAGCACTGCCAACGGGAACTCTCTTCCCGGTCACGGCATCGTGCTTCGCCCCGGTCACCGCGTCGCTCCGCGCCGTGCTCACCGCTTCGTCCGGCGCCGCAGTCGCTGCATCGTCCGGCGCGCCCACCGCCGCACCGTCCAGCCCCACGGCCGCCGCCCCGTCCAGCGCACCGTCCAGCGCACCGACCGCCGCACCGTCCAGCACCCCGACCGCCGCGACTCGGGCATGGGCCGGGGGATGGGCCAGCAGGAACACGACGACCGTGATGGCCAGGAAGGCCCCGGCCACCAGGACGGCCGTCGTGCGGGACCCGAAACAGCTGATCACGTATCCCCCGACGGAGGCGCCGAGCGCCACGGCACCGGTCGTCAGGAACTGGGTGATCCCCTCGACGCGGCCCAGGACGCCCTTGGGGATGACCTTGCTCTGGTGCATCGCCAGCGCGACGTTGATGTAGGCGCCCATGAAGCTGCAGGCGCCCCAGGCACCGAGGCCGACCCGCGGGTCGTCGGCGATGGCGACGACCAGGATGAAGGGGAACCACAGCAGCACGCAGCACTTGATCGTAACGACGGGCCGAAAGCGTCGCACCACCATGGGCGCACTGATCGCACCGAGGAATCCGCTGAGACCCGACGTCGCGAGCATCGCACCGATGATCGTGCCGGTGAAATCTTGCCGTTCGGCCTCGACGACGAGCAGCAGAATCACGATCTGAAAGCCGGCGTTGGCAACCGCGCACGCACCGAAGGAGACGAAAAGCAGCCGGTCACGAAAAATATGGTTCAATCCCTCACGCAGGGAGGACAGCGCCTTCCCCTTCGATGTCCGAGACGCATCCCCCAGGGTCGGATCAGATTTGAGGTCACCCTTGAGGAAGGCGATAGAAATAAGAGATATGCATGTGGTCAGCGCATCGAGCAAGTAAGGAAGTTGCCGCCCGCAGGCAAATAGCAATCCTCCGACCGGGCGCCCGAGCACCAAGGCCAGATGGTGGCGCGCCTCGCTCTTGCCCATCCTGTTCTCGGCTTCACCGTCCGGCACGACATGGCGCACCGCCGCAAGTTCTGCTATACGAAAGAAGACGGCGCACGAGCCATCGATCACCGCGGCCACGACGAAAATCGCCCAGGGGGCGGGAAGAAAGATCAGACAGCAAATGAGGATGGCTGAATTGATCAGCCGGACCCCCTGACTGATCGCCATGATCCACCGGCGGTCGTAACGATCGGCGAGCAGTCCGGCCGGCAGGTGCAGCACCAGGCCCGGGAGTGTGTTCGCTGCGGCCACCCAGCCGGCCACAATGGGCGAGCCGGTCAGCGCCAGCGCCAGCAGCGGGTTCGCCGCGGCGGCCCCCAACGTGCCCAACTGCGAGAGCACCGAGCCGCTCAGCAACAATCGATAATTGCGAAGCCAGATGGATGGCGGAAGGATATGATCGGCTGCCGCACCTTCACTCGGAAGGCTCATTCCCGATGCGGCGGCGGCCACCTTCTGACTTCTCCTCGCTTCGGACCGCGGACACCACTGCGACCCGGTCGACCTCGACAATTCACTCTGGAAATATTCCCGGCATTTCACTACCCAAGGCCATACCGCAGCCAAGGTTCCGCCAGGAGACGCCAAAATGCCCGTCCGTAGCATTTTCGGACAGGCATACCGACCGGCAGGCCCCGGCGATAGGGAACCTTACCAGCTACCGCAAATGACGGGTACCGTGGATGGCGAATTACTTATCGACCTGTGGGTTAACGGCGCCGATCGTTCCATCTAAACAGACGTAAGGAGTATCTAGCTTCATAGTGGATAGACTGCCACAAAGCATACCCAGCGCGTAGCGTACCGCAGAGTAACCCCAGAATCTGCGCTTCTACGCAGTGCCGGACATAGCACGCTTGGCGTCGAGGGCTTCGCGGTTCTTGCTGTCGCGGCCGAGGACCTCCTCGAACACCGCCCGGGCGGCGTGCGTCCGCCCGGAACGCAGGAGCGCCTGCCCGAGGGCGGTCTGGACCGAGAGTTCGTGCGGGAGCCGGCTCGCCGCGGCCTGGAGCTGGCGCACCGCCTCCGCCGGATCGCTCGGCAGCAGGACCCGGCCGATCCCGGTCAAGAGCCAGCCCGCCGCGGCGTTGTCCGGGACGGCCTCGAAGATCGCCGCAGCCTCGCGGTAATGCTTGACGGTCTTCTTGGCGTCCCCGCGCTCGTGGGCGATGTCGCCGAGGAAGGTCGTCGCGTCGGCGAGGGTTCGGAGATCGCCTTCTCCGCAGGCTCTGGTAGCCGCCTCGGTATGGCGGCGGGCGAGTTCGGGGTCGCCGACGGCCAGGGCCTGGTGAGCCTGCCGGAGACGAGCCGAAGGCCCCGGCCGGCGGATCGGCACGGTTCCGTTGCTCAGGCGTGCCACGGGCTCGATGAGGCGCGGATGAAGGAGCTCGTAATACCGCTGGCCGTCCCGGATCCTCGCCCGGATGAGGTGGGAGTCCTGCACCGCGTCCACGACCGCGCCGGGCATGGCCTCGCATGCGCGTGCCATGGAGACTCCAGCCCGTCCCTCCGGGCCGCCGAACAGGGATCGGAACCAGGAGAAGATCACTCCGGCGGGGATGCTCTGATCGGCGGCGATCGTGGCGAGGCGCTGCGCGCAGAAGTCTTCCAGGACGTGGTTCACCTCGGCGCGCAGACGTTCGGCGGGGATCTCGCCATCGCCGTTCAGTTCCTCCCAAAGGGCGGCGAGAGCCCGGTGCAGGAGGACGCCCTCGACGCGCGGGATGATCTGGACACTCCCCTCGGACCGAACCGTCCGGAGTTCCCGCACCAGCGCCGCGGCATTGGCCTCGCCAGGCTGACCGGCGCCATGGAGCAGATTGGCGACCGCCTCCTCGGCGGCTTGGGACGTCAGCGGCTCCAGGGAACAGGTGGCGGGAGGCGCCTGACCGAGCCGGGCGGCGAACTCCAGCGCCGCGTCGACCGCGTCGTCGCGTACGACCAGCAGCAGGTGCAGGTCGGGCATCTCCTTCACGGCCGCCGCCAACTCATCGAGAAAGTCCCGGCGGTGCCGCTCGTGCCGGTCGGACGTACGCAGCAGCGCCTCTAGGCCGTCGATGACTCCCAGCATGGGCAGCGGCCGACCGAACCGGTCCCTGCGACGCTGCTTGCGGAGGAAGGTCCCGATCGTCAGTTCGGAGATGTGGACGGGGGACGCGCGCGGATACCAGGAGGCCAGCACGGCGAGCCGGAAGACGTTGTGCTCGGCGAGCGCGGCCACGGGGAACGACGGCCGATGCGCAAGGTGCGCCACGGGCAGGACGTGCTTTCCCTCGGCATCGAGGAACGGGATGACGCCGGCGCGCAGCAGAGAGGTCTTCCCGACGCCCGCTCCGCCATGCAGGACGAGAAGCCGATTGCTCTTCCACAAGGATGCGATTTCGGCTATCCGTTGACCGCCACCGTAAAAGATCTTCCGGTTCGGCTCCGCGGACCTGTGGCCGGCCATGTCGGAACCGGGTGAGCCGAGGGAAGACTGCGCGATCATCGTTCCGTCCCCGTGAGCGGGTACCCGCTGGAGATCTTTTATGGCGTCGGCCTCAGGGGCCCGAGTCCCATGAGACTAACGCATCGACGCTTCCCAGCGGTGACGATTCGGAACGGCGCCCGGCGCCTCCAGCGAGGCGATCGACCGGAGCGCTGCCGGCCGCCGTCGAAATGATCACACGTCGTGGAGCCCTACCAGATCTACCCGGCTTACCGGCCTGCTCACGCCTTGTTGTCGAAGTGGCGGCTGATGCTTCCGGGCCGGGCCAACTCCTCCCCCACCCTGCAGATTCCAGGCCGCGTAAGCGGAGTGGAAGCCTTCGGGACTCGGTTACTCGGCAACCGGAAGGGGGAGCTCTTGCGGTCGGAGGTGGATGGCGGCATTCGACTCTCCTCTACAGGTCGGTACGGAGCCGCGTCCGTAGGGAGCGTCTCCGAGCTGCAACAGCGCACTGACCGCTGCCATACTCTCAAGAATTGTCACGCTGCGCCATAGCGCCGACCACGGACACCCATTATTTGGACGTCAACAAGCAACAATAAGGACATCCGAAATGGAAATCGGAGTTAGTGTCACCAGACGCAGTCTGGAACAGATGGCCTTATTACACTAACTTCGTTGACGACCTGACTTGACCGCACCGTGATGCCTCGCGCCCGCGAGCGCCGGCATGCGCAGGGGGATCGAGTGATCAAATCACAGCCGGACGTACCATCCACCGAGCGCGTTCCCCAGATCTGGGGGAAGGTCCCTCCCCAGAACAAGAACTTCACCGGCCGCACGGATCTGCTCGCACGGCTGCGCAGCGGACTGGCCAACCAGGTCACGGCGGTGGTGCCGCACGCGCTGCACGGCCTCGGCGGCGTGGGCAAGACCCAGATGGCGGTCGAATACGCCTATCGGTACCAGTCGGACTATGACGTCGTTTGGTGGATCCCCGCGGACCAACCGGTTCTGGTCCGCTCATCATTGGCCAGCCTGGCACAACCGCTCGGCCTCCCCTCGGCGGCGGTGAGCGGTGTCGAGGACGCCGCCAACGCGGTGCTCGACGCGTTACGCCGCGGAGAGCCCTACTCCAAGTGGCTGTTGATCTTTGACAACGCGGACGAGCCGGAGGAACTCACCGACGTCCTCCCGCAGGGCCCGGGGCACGTGCTGATCACGTCGCGCAACCACCGCTGGGCGGGCATCGTCGACGCCGTTCCCATCGACGTCTTCACCCGCGAAGAGAGTGTGGAGTTCCTGAGCAAGCGGGTACCGAGAGGTATCACTTCGGAGGACGCGGACCGGCTCGCGGAAGAACTCGGAGACCTGCCGCTTGCTCTCGAACAGGCGGGTGCGCTCCAGACCGAGACCGGCATCGCGGTATCGGAGTACCTCCAACTCCTGACCCAGCGCACCAGCCAGTTGCTCTCCCAAGGAAAGCCGACCGAGTACCCCGTGTCGATGACGGCCGCCTGGGCGCTTTCGGTGGCCAGCCTGGAGGAGAAGCTGCCCGAGGCACTCGACCTCCTGCGCTACTGCGCCTTCTTCGGCCCCGAGCCGATCCCGCGGGATGCTTTCAGCAAGGTCGTGCCCGGTCTGAGCCCCCAGCTCAGAAACCTCATCGAGGACCCCATCCGCCTCGGCCGTGCCATTGGAGAGCTCGGGCGCTTCGCTCTTGCCAGGCTGGACATCCCCGCCCGAACGATTCAGGTGCACCGGCTGATCCAAGCTCTCGTCCGGGACGAGTTGCCGGAGGCGGAGCAGGAGCGCCTCCGGCATGAGGTCCACCTCCTACTGGCCGGTTACACCAGGTTGGACCCGAACGACGCCGGCAACTGGAACACCTACCTCAACTCGCTGGGGCACTTCGAACCGGCCGGGGTCGCGCGATGCCAGGCTCCGGAAGTGCGCGAACTCGCGCTCAACATGGTGACCTATCTCTACTCCTCGGCCGACTTCCCCTCTGCTCGGTCCTTCGTGCAGTCGTTCCTCGATGAGTGGACCTCCACCTCTGGCGCCGACCATGAGGACGTGCTCAACCTTCAGGTCCAACTGGCCAACCTCCTCCGCGAACTCGGCCAGTACGACGAAGCGGCGGAGCGCAACCTCGAGACGCTCAACGCGGCCGAAAAGGTCCTCGGACACGACCACGACACGACACTGCGCGCCCTTCGTGGACGAGCGGCGGACCTCAGGGCGAGCGGCGACTTCCAGCAGGCCCATGAGATCGACGAGGAGACACTGCGCCGGTACGAATCCAAGTTCGGAGAGAAGGACTGGAATACCTGGCGCGCTATGAACAGTGTGGCGCTCGACTATGGCCTCAAGAGCGATTACCCGACCGCCCGGACGCGCCTTGAAAAGGTGCTGCGGGGAGTGCTCTCCATCGACGGCGCGTCTTCGGACCCCAGCTCCTACCTCAACTTCTACACCGGGCTCGTCAGGACGGTAAGGCTCGGCGGGGACTATTCGGAGGCCTGCGACCTCGGCGAGGACGTGTACGCCTTCGGCATCGAGAAGTTGGGCCCCGAAAGCACCTGGACGCTGCGCGCCGGCAGGGACCTCTCCATCGCCTGGCGCCGCGCCGGGGATTACGAGCGCGCCCTTGAGCTGGCCGAAGAGATCCAGCAGCGCTACGTACGCATCTACGGTCTGGACCACCCGGACACGCTCGCCGCGGCCGTCGCCCTCGCGAACATCCGGCGGACGATCGGCGAGTTCCAGGAGGCCCTGGTCCTCGCGGACGACACCGTCCGCCGCTATCCGCGGATCTACGCCGCCGAGCACCCCTACAACCACGCCTGCGCGGGGAACCTGGCCGTCCTGCGGCGCATCACCGGCGACCCGGAGATCGCCCGAAAGCTCAACGAGGACGCGCTGGCGGGCCTGGAGGTGAAGCTGGGCCGCGACCACCACTTCTCGCTCACCGTCGCCATCAACCTGGCCAGCGACCTGGCCGCCCTCGGCGAGACGGAGTCGGCGTACCGGCTCTGCTCGGGCAGCCTGCGGCGCCTCCGGGCGCTGCTGGGAGACAACCATCCGCTGACGCTGTCGGCGGCCGCGAACACCGTCGCGGACCTGCGGGCGCTCGGCCGGGACGACGAGGCCACGGCGCTGTTCGACGACACCGAGGAGCGCTACCTGCGCAGCCTCACTCTCGACCACCCCGACGCCCGCGTCTTCCTGGAGGGACGCCGGCTCGACGCCGACTTCGACCCGCCGCCCATCTGACCTCAGACCGCGGTGGCCACCGGCTCCGCCACGGAGAGGTTCAGGTCGCTGCTGACCACGTCCCGGATGTGGGTGATCAGCTTGAACAGGTCCTGGCAGTAGACGGACGGGTTGCGGAATCCCGTGCCCGACCGGTAGCGGTGCGGGTAGAGGCCCGCGCCGCAGACCTCGTGCGCCGGGCAGGCCAGGCACTGGTCCGACAGCGCCCGCCGCCCGATCTGCCGTGCGGCGACGGACGGCAGCGACAGGACGGTGTCGAACGGGTCGCGCGATACGTGCAGCCGCGTGCCCGCCGCCCCGTCGTAGGCCGACTTCAGCGAGTCGACCTGCTCGATCTCGCCGTTGGTCTCCACCACGACCACGGCCACCGGGGACAGCCCGACGGCCTCGCTGGCCGACATCCGGCCGAACAGCAGCCGGATGATCTCGCTGAACAGCCGGATGCGGACGTCGCCCGCCTCCGCGGCGTACCACCGGTCGAAGATCGCGATGAGCCAGTCCGCGTAGGGCGTCGACTCGTCCGGCGGCCGTCCGGGAGGCGGGGTGTCCCAGTTGCCGTGCGGCAGGAGGAAGTCCATCTCGGGCGGCCCGAGACCCAGGAGCGACTCGTATGTGGCGATCGGGTCGTTGCGCAGTTCGATGGTGCTCAGCACCCCGCCGAACAGGTGCCGGTAGCCCGGCACGGTGAGCCGCTCCAGCCCGTCCCGCACCGCCTGGTAGCTGCCGCGGCCGTCGGCGCGCCGCCGGTGGAGGTCGTGGCCCTCCTCGTCGCCGTCCACGCTCACGCCCACCGAGACGCCGTGCTCGGCGAACAGGTCGAGGAACATCTCGTCCAGCAGGACGCCGTTGGTCTGGACGCTGAAGCCGACGCGCACGTCCGGCTCCGCCGCCGCCACGATCGTCTCGATGGCGTACCTGAGGTGCTCCGCACCGGCGAGCAGCGGTTCGCCCCCGTGGAGCACGACCTGGACGTCGAAGATCCGGTTGGTCCGCGCATGCTCCGCGATGCGCCGCGCCGCCCACTCGAGGACATGCCGCGACATCCGCCGGGGCTGCCGGCGCCAGCCCTGGTCGGCCATCTCGTACATGTAGCAGTAGTCGCACGCCAGGTTGCACCGGCTGTGGACCTTGAGGATGAAGTCACGGATCGGCGTGGGCCGCCAGCCGTCCTCCAGGAGTCCGCGCACGTCGAGTGCGCCCGGCCACTCGATCGTCTGGCCGGGTTCCTCGCTGCTGACGCCCACCTGCTGACCCCCAGGAGATCAAGACACGGCGCTGCGCTTCTAATTTTGTAGTGATATGTCTAGTTCACAAGATCAATAAACATGATCGACACCCTTCGTGAGCGCCCACCGCTCGTGATCCCGCCATTCCCCGTCGATCTCGATGAACCCGGGCGAGAAACCCTCCCTGCGGAAACCGAGCCGCTTCACCAGACGGACCGACGCGTCGTTCCCGGGCTGGATGTCGGCCTCGACGCGGTGCAGTTCCAACCGTTCGAAGGCGTACCTCACCGCGAGCGCGACCCCTTCGCTCAGGTATCCCTGCCCCGCATAGGGCAGGAAAGCCGCGTACCCCAGCATGCCGCGCTGGTATGAGCCGCGGACGATCCCGTTGATGTTGACGAAGCCGGCCAGGTCTCCCCCGTCCCGCAGGCAGACCACCATTCCGACGGCCGTGACCTCGTCGAACCGCGCGAGGTACTCCGAGAACTGCTCCGCCGACACCGGCGGATCGACCCACGGCCGATGAAACGCGGAACTGGCACACGCCAGCTCGACGAAACGCGCCTCATCCTCCGCCCGAACCCGCCGGACCGCCACCCGGGCCCCCACCCTCAACTCCACACCCACCTGCGAAATCTACGCCACCCACCCCGCACCCCTCGATCCACACAAACCACCCCGCACCGCGCCCAGTGCCGATGATGTCGCGTTCAGGGCATTACGGAGCTCTTACGGGATCTGGTGGGTGGGGCGCTTGGTTCTACGATCGCGGGCGTGTTGAGCATCGGAAGGTCGGTACTGGTGACCGCTGCGCCGCTCGTTCTGGCCGTGGCGGGTTGGGTGCACCCCCATGGCCTGTCCAGGACGACCGCGGAAGAATGGGCTCACCTGCACATCGTGCTGCTCCCTGTCTTTCCGCTGCTGCCGGTCGGGTTGCTGGCGCTCCTGTGGCGTCGGCCTCGCCGCGACCTCGCGGGGGTGGCCACCGTGGTGGTGTGGATCGCCGCGTTCGCCTACGCCGCCTACTACACCGGGCTGGACGCGGTCGCCGGTATCGCGGCGGGAACCACCGTCGAGCACGCTCCCCAGAACGCGGATCTGGGGGCGCTGAAGCAGCCGCTCTACGACACCGGCGACGCACTCGGGCATGTCGGTGCCTACGCCCTCATCGTCGCCGTCGTGGCTGCCGCGGTCGCGTTGTGGCCGCGGCACGGCATCCGGGTTCTCCCGGGCACGGCCGTCCTGCTGTTATCCGGCTGGTCGTTCATCGACAGCCACATCTTCTGGCCGCGCGGCGTATTCACGATGCTGGGGTTCGCGTTGGGCTTCGCCCTCCTCGACTGGGCGGTTACCGGACGAAGGCCGGGAGCAGATCGGACATAGGCGCCACGTCGGTGACGAACCCGAAGCGGCCCTCGCGCATCTCGCGGGCACCGTCCAGGAACGAGCGCATGGCCAGCCTGGAGAGTGCGCCGCCGATGCTCACGCGCCGCACGCCGATCTCGGCCAGTTGGTCCAGGGTGATGGAGGGGTCGGCGGAGCCCATCACCACGTTGACGGGCTTGCCGACGGACGCGACCACCGTGCGCATCTGGTCCAGGGTGCGCAGGCCGGGCGCGTACAGGACGTCCGCACCGGCCTCCTCGAAGGCCTGCAGCCGCCGGATGGTGTCGTCGAGATCGTCGATCCCGTACAGCAGGTTCTCGGCCCGGGCCGTCAGGACGAGCGGGACGGGCAGGGTCCGGGCGGCCTCCGCGGCCGCGCGCACCCGCTCGGCGGCCAGGCCGAAGTCGTAGATCGGGTTGCGCCGGTCCCCCGTCGCGTCCTCGATGGACGCCCCGGCGGCGCCGTGCGCGCAGGCCTCCACGATCATCTTCGCCGCCTCGGCGGGGTCGTCGGCGAAGCCGTTCTCCAGGTCGGCGTTCACGGGCAGCGGGGTCGCGTCGTTGATGACCCGGCAGTTGTCCAGGATCTCCTGGCGGCCTGCTCGGCGCCGGCCATGCAGGTTGGCGACGCCGAGGCTGGTGGTGGCGAGTGCCTCGAAACCGAGGTGCGCCAGCAGCCGCGCCGTCCCGGCGTCCCAGGGGTTCGGCAGCAGCAGTGGTTCGGAGCGCTGATGCAGTGCCCGGAAAGCGGTCGCTTTGTCCGTCATGAGGCCAGCCTCGTCTGCGCCTGCACCATCAGTCAAATGCATGTTCCAGATGCGATCCATCAGGAATACTGATGAAGGTGACCATCGACGAGATCGAGACGTTCGTGTGCATCGCCGAGGTGGGCGGGTTCACCGAGGCGTCCGCGCGGCTCGGACGGTCCCAGCCGGCGATCAGCCGGCGCATCCGCGAGCTGGAACGCTCGCTGGGCGCGCCGCTGTTCGACCGCACCGGTCGCCGTGTCGCGCTCACCGAGGCAGGGAAGGCGCTCCTTCCGCACGCCCAGGCGGCGCTGGCCGCCGTCCGCGACGGCGCGCAGGCCGTCCGGGACGTGGCGGGCGAGGCGCAGGCCCTGAGCGTCGCCATCGTCCGGACGCTCGCGGACTCGCACATCGTCGACGCGCTGCGCGCTTTCGAGGCGCGTTTCCCGGACGCCCCCGTCGACCTGCGGACGGCCACCAGCCGCGAGGTGAGCGTCCTGGTCCGCACCGGTGAGGCCGCGCTGGGGTTGCGCTACTTCCCCGACCCCGATCCCGCGCTGGAGTCCGTCCCGCTCGGCGCGGAGCGGCTCCTGGTCGTGGTGTCCGCCTCCCACGAGATCACCGAGCCGGTGATACCGGATCTGGGCCCGCTTCGGAAGGAGCGCTGGCTCGGCTTCCCACCCGAGCGGCTCCAGCCCGACTCGTTCGGCCACGTGCTGCGACGGGAGCTGGCGGCGGCCGGGCTCGCCGACCCCTCCATCACCCTGATCGACAGCCTCACCGCGCAGACACGCCTGGTGGAGGCCGGGCTCGGCGTGGCGCTCATGCCCCTCAGCGGCATCCGCGAGGAACTGCGCATCGGCAGCCTGCGCACGGTCGAGGTGCAGAGCCTGGCGGCTGAACTGCCCGTGGTCGCCGTCCGCCGGAAGGACGGCTACCAGAGCCGCCTGACGACCGCCTTCCTCACGGAGCTCAGAGCCCACACTCCCGACCTGCGCTAGGGTGGCTGGCCGGCTAGCTGAGTGTCACCGGTCCGTTCGGGCCCTCCAAACGCGCCACCAACGCCGGGCGCGCGCCCTCTCGGACGTTCAACTCGCCCCCGAGGGCTGATAGGTCCTTCCGCACAGCCTCGGGTTCGGGATGGACGGCCTCGAACGACAGCAGCCGCACGACCGGGAGTTCGCGCGCCGGGTGGGGCGTGTCTCCCCAGTCGATGATGAACGGCACCGGTCCCGTCCGAGGCGCCGTCAACCTCCACTGCAGCAGTTCCCCACCGGGACGGCGGCGCGACATCTCCGTCGGAGGCCCGGGGTCGTACCCGGCCGCCCGAGCACGGTCGATGGTCTCGTCCAGGTCGTCAGTGGCCACGGCCCAGCCGACCAACCCGGGCTCGGTCAGATCGTCGATCCCGAACGGTCGAGGTCCTGCCGGATCGGGCTGCTCGGGGTCCGGTCCGATGACCTCGAGAAAGGCAGCACCGCCGAGCCCCAGCAGGTGGTTCCGACTGCCCATGCCGACGTGCGACCCGCCCGGCAGCGGCCGCACCCCGGTCAGGCGCGCGACGTCCTCGACCGCCGCGGCCAGATCAGGGGCGGCGTACACCAAATGATCAAGCTTCATCCCGGGACCATAACCCGGGCACTCCACGTCCGGGAGGGAAGAAGGCAGGCCCGGGGACGGCCACAATGAGCCCATGGAATACGTCGGCCGGGTGCCTGCCCCACCCCTCGACCGGTTCATCGACGACATCTACTGCCTGACCGGGGTGCCGCGCCACCGCCGGATGAACGTGCCGCCGATGCCGTCGGCGCACCTGTACGTCAACCTGGGCGGACCCGCACGCCTATGGGATTCCGACCCTTCGGTGCCACCGGCGGTGTTCACCGACGGATGGTTCATGGGCGTATGGACCCGGCGTTTCCTGTACGAGTACCCCACCCCAGTGCGGTTGGTCGGAGTGCATTTCAAGCCCTGGGGGCTTTCACCGTTCGTCGACATGCCTGCGTCCGAGCTGCACAACCGGTGGGTGCCGGTCGACGCCGTCTGGCGGCGGTCCATCGACCGGATCCGCAACCAGGTCGGCGACACGGCATCGCCCGCCGAGACACTGCGGGTCTTGGAGGAGGAGCTGCTGTCGCGGCTCGCCGAGGCGCCCTCGCGCGGTCTCGGCCTGGTCGTGCACACCGGCGGGCGCCTGGAGACCTCCCATGGCGCGGTCCCGGTCGGTGCGCTGGCCGATGCCGCCGGGGTGAGCGGCAACCACCTGGCCAGGCAGTTCACGTCCCATGTCGGTGTCACGCCGAAGCGGGTGGCGCGGATCTACCGCTTCGCCCGGCTGATCGTCTCCGTGGACGCCCTGCGTCCGGTCGACTGGTCGGACCTCGCCCAGGCAGCGGGCTACTTCGACCGGGCCCACTTCAGCAGGGAGTTCAAGGACTTCACCAGCCACACCCCGACGGAGTACCTGGCCCTGCGGCGCCGGTTCCCGGCCGAGAGGGGGTTCCCGCCGGACGCCGGCCCGATTCCCGCGGAGTGATTTCTTACATGCCCGGCCGTGACCGGGAACGACAGGATCGGAGAAATGGCGCAGGGAAGACCGGAGGAAGACCCGTGGGCACAGTGATCATGCACAGCGTGATGTCGGTGGACGGCTTCATCGCCGACGAGAAGGACGAGGTCGGGCCGCTCCACGACTGGTACTTCAACGGGGACACCCCGATCGTCGTGAAGGACGATCAGCAGTACGACCACTCCGGAGCCGGAAGCGGCTTCAGGGTCTCGCGGGCATCGGCCGAGTACGTCCGGCCGATGTGGCGGTCGATCGGCACGATCGTGACGGGCCGCCACCTGTTCGACCTGATGAACGGCTGGGAAGGGCAGCCGCCCACGGGCGACCACGTGGTCGTGGTGTCCCACCGCCCCAAGCCCGAGGGCTGGCACCCTGAGGCGTCGTACCACTTCGTCGGGGACGTGACGGCCGCGATCGGCAAGGCCCGGGAACTCGCCGGGGACCGTGCCGTCGCCGTGAACGCCGGCGACGTGGGCGGCCAGGCCCTCGCCGCCGGCCTCGTGGACGAGGTGGCGATGGACGTCGTGCCGGTGGTGTTCGGCACAGGCAAACGCTACTTCGGCGCCATCGACGGCCGGCACCTCCTGGAGGGCCCCCACGTGGTCGTCCAGGGCGAGGGAGTCCTGCACCTGAAGTACAAGGTCCGCCGCCGGCCCTGACGACCACCGCGGCAAGGCGAAAAGGCTACCCGGACAGCCATTTCGTCGACCGACTGTCAGGTTTTCCATAGACGGGTGACCCCGGTTGGCCTGACATGAGTGTGTGGAGCTGATTTCAGAGGCGGAGTTCCCGGCGTCGTATCGGGCCGCCGATCGCTGTGCCCAATTAGGGCAGCAAAGGCTTCTCGCCGCCACCAGGGTCCGGCTGACCGCACTCGTCGCCGCGGCGCTCTTCGGGGCTCTGAGCCTCGAGAGCGGGCGCGTGGACCTTGCCGCCTTCGGGGCCGCCACGGCGCTGATCGTGGCCCTGGTGACCGACGTCTACCTGCTGACCGTGCGGCCGGACCGCCATTGGTACGCGGCGCGCGCCATGGCGGAGTCGGTCAAGTCGTTGGCGTGGCGCTACCTCGTCGGGGGACGCCCCTTCGACCAGGGGAACGAGGACGGGCGCCACGTCGACGAACAACTCCTTCGCCGGTTCGGCCATATCACGGACGCTCTGCGAGGCGTCGTCGTCGTGCCGCCCCCCGAAGGCGGGCTGGAGGTCACGAACGCGATGCGGCAGGTGAGGGCGCTGCCGTTGGACGAAAGGCGGCATGCCTACACGCTCGGCCGGATCAATGATCAACGCTCGTGGTACTCCGCGCGGGCGCTGCTGAACGAGCAGCGAGCCGCCAGGTGGTCGGTCGCGCTCGCCGTGGTCGAGGCGATCGGACTCGTCTGCGCGGTCTTGAAGGTGGTGCAGTTGGTCGACATCGACCTGGCCGGGGTGGCGGGCGCGCTGGCCGCCGCCGGTGTGGCCTGGCTCCAGACCCGGCAGCATCATCAGCTGGCCAGCGCCTACGCGGTCGCCGCCCAGGAACTGGCCGACATCGCCTCGCGCGCGCACTGGCCCGAGACCGAGGCGGAGTGGGCGCACTTCGTCGACGAGGCGGAGGAGGCGATCTCCCGTGAGCACACGCTCTGGTGGGCGTCGCACAGCTGACCCCGCCCCGGCCGGACGCGTGGCAGGATGGCGCCGAGGCAAGGGTGGTGATCGTGTGGTGGCACGCATCGCCGTGACCGGTCATCGGGACCTGACTCCGCGGTCGGCGCGCACGGTGGAGGCGCGGATCCGGGAGCTGCTCGGCTCGCGCGCCCCGGAGTTCGTGGGGGTCTCCTGCCTCGCGGAGGGCACCGATCAGATCTTCGCGGCCGTCGTCCTCGAACTCGGCGGGACGCTGGAGGCGGTGGTCTGCGCCGCGGACCTTCCCGATGCCCTCCCCGCGTCCGCGCGGGCGCCGTACGACCGGATGCTCGCCGCGGCCACCGTGGTCCGCCGCCTCCCGTTCGCCAGCTCCACCTCGCACGCCCACGAGGCGGCGAACGCCGTCATGCTGGAGTCGGCGGACGAAGTGATCGCGGTCTGGGACGGACGGCCGGCGGCGGGACGAGGCGGCACGGCGGAGGTCGTCGATGAAGCCAGGCGCCGCGGCATCCCGGTCCACCGGGTCTGGCCGCCGGGCACCGCGCGATCTTCGGACATGCTCGGTGAGGCCCGTCTCCATTGACCGGACCGCATATGGCCGAGCAGCTCGCTGACAGCGAGAACGAAAAGCCGTAGCATATCCATTGCACTCCGCACGTATGACATCCGCGTCATGTGAATTCGATCAATAAACGGAAAGACTGGATGAGTCTTGGATCGCATACGAGTGTTCCTCGCCTGGTCCCAGCAGGTTTCTGAGGAGAGCGCCCTGAACAAGGCTCTCGACATTGTGCGGAAGCAGCTCGCCGAGCGCGACTACGATGTGTACGACTGGAGCCAGCAGCAGCACATCCGCAATATCGGCGCGGAGATAGAGAACCAGTTGCTCCAGTGCGACCTGATGATCCTGGAGGGGTCGTCCGGACGACCCAACCTGGCATTCGAGGTCGGCTTCGCGCGGCGTGCCGACATCCCGGTCATCGTGCTGAAGCAGGAAGACTCGGACGCGCTTCCCGAGGACTTCGGAGCACCCAAGTACCTGCAGTATCCGAACGACGCGAGCTGGGAGGCCAACTTCAAGCGCTTCGAGACGGATCTGCGCAAGCTGCTCGATGCGCTGCAGAACGGCGCGCTCAGCCCTGGACATCGAGAACTCCGCCGCGCACGCACCGAATTCCACCACGGCGTGCAGCAGGTGCTGGACACCTATCAAGGCGATCATGCCCACCTGCACCTGATGGACGGCCTGGTCAAGGCGATGGCGGGCGGGATCCGCGAGGGCGGGCAGTCGGTCATCGCCGCGCAGTCCGACTACTACGTACGGATGTTCAACGCCCTGCAGAAGCGTCCGAACCTCCAGGTCAAGGCGATCGCCGACCTCACCGACGACATCGAGCCGTTCTGGAAGTCCAGCAAGCCGGACCTGACCACTCCCGTGGGCGAGCGCGTCTTCCTCGTCGACTGGAAACTGTTCTTCGAACGCGAGTCGGAACTGTCGCGCTACATCGACGCCTGGCGCAAGGAACTCCTGCGGCACAAGGACTACAAGATCTTCGTCGCCACCAAGGACGACATCGACCCGCGTGCCCGGCACCCGTTCAGCACGGAGACGGTCGGCCTGAATCTGCTGCTCATCGAAGACGACGCCACCTTCGGCGGCTACCGGCGGGGCCGGGACTCCAAGGATCAGCAGATGTTCGTCA
This sequence comes from Actinomadura sp. B10D3, assembly GCF_039871695.1. Lineage (NCBI taxonomy): Bacteria > Bacillati > Actinomycetota > Actinomycetes > Streptosporangiales > Thermomonosporaceae > Actinomadura > Actinomadura sp. B10D3. Next base: position 105,812 of record NZ_JBDPLY010000001.1, on the reverse strand, counting down.
TGGAGCACGACGAACACCGATGCGAGAACGCGCGGGTGTTCTACAACGCGGTGGTGGAGGGCGCGGTCCGGTTCGATCCGGCCGACGACTTCGTGAGCCTGAAGCGCAAATGGCTGAGCAAACACCGGATCGGCCAGTGGGACTTGGCGTGGAACCAGCAGACCGAGCGGCGGCCGCCGGCCTACTTCGATCGGTATGACCAGCACGTTCGATGCTGGATCCCGCCCTACAACGAGTTCATCTCCGAATGCGCGGCGGCGGTGGCCCGCGAGATCCTGCACATCCGCCAGGGCACCGGCAAGCCCGTGGACCTGCTGGAGATCGGGCATGGCACGGGCAGCCTGACCGCGCAGATCCTGCCCTGGATCAAGCATCTCAGCGAGCCCTCCGAAGCCCTCGGGGACCTCCCGCCGGTCGGCCGCTACTACGCGGTCGACCGCGCCGAACAGATGCACAACATCGCCAGGGAATACCTCGGCGACGACGTCAACGCCCGCGTCCACCTGCTCAAGCAGATCGCCTGGCAGGGGGTGCGCGAGGACCTCCGTTATGACGTCATCTTCGGGTCCCTGGTGATGCACTTCATGCTCGATCGCGCCGCAGGGCCCGTCACCGCCGACAGCTTCTTCACGGAGTGCAAGCGCCGGCTGCAACCAGGCGGAAGCCTGGTCTTCTCCGATTCGTTCGGCATCGACGAGAGTTCGGGACCCGACTCCGAGGAAGCGGCCAGGCAGTGGCGCGACGCCATGGTCGCGCACGGGCTGTCGGAGGATTACGCCAACGGGTTCATCAGCGGAAACGCCGACATGATCGGCGCCTTCTCCTGTGAGGAACTCCGGGAGAGCGCCGTCCGCAACGGACTGGTCCCCGCAGGCGAGCGTTCGGTCGGCGCCATCCCGTTCTTCAAGGTCATGACCTTCCGGCGTCCCGCTCAGGAGGCCGGGTCGACCGACGCCCCCGCGACGTAGCCCAGGGCCAGCGCCTTGGCCGCCGCGGCCACGGCACCGTCGGGCGGCAGGAAATCGGCCTGGTGCAGCGGAGCAGGCCGGAACCCCGGCGCACCGCGCAGGCCCACGAAGATCATCAACGCCGGGCAGACGGCCCTGTAGTGGGCGAAGTCGTCGCCGCCGCAGGAACGCCACGGCGGCGCGAGCCGGAACCCGCCGATCGCGGCGAGCGACCGGGCGGCGAGCGCCGCCCCGTCGTCGTTGACCAGCGCCGGCTCGCTCTTGGGGAACGTCAACTCGGCGGTGCAGCCGTGCGCCTCGGCGACACCGGTCGCCATCCGCGTCACGGCGTCGCGCAGCCGGTCCTGGTCGCGCTCGTCCAAGGCGCGGAAGGTGACCCTGGCCTCGGCCTCGTCGGGAATGATGTTCTCCGTCGAACCCGCCCGCAGGCTCCCGACCGTCAGCGTCGCCGCCCGGGTCGGATCCACCTGGCGTCCGACCAGGCCGTTCAGCCCGACCACGAGGTGGGCCAGCGCCAGCACGGGATCGGTGGCCTGATGCGGGTAGGCGGCATGCCCGCCCGCCCCTTTGATCACGATGTGCACCGCGTCGGCGGCGGCGTTGACGGCCCCCGGCTCGATCCCGACCCCGCCCCAGGGCAGCTCCGGATGGACGTGCACGGCGATCGCGGCTCTCACGCCGACCGCCAGTTCGGGATCGTTGACCAGCGCCAGCGCCCCGGACGGATGACGCTCCTCACTGGGCTGGAAGACCGCGGTGAGCCTGGCCGGCAGCTCGTCCTGCATCCGGTGAGCGGCACGTACCAGGGCGGCCAACGCCGCGAGATGGACGTCATGACCGCAGGCGTGCATGTATTCACCCGTGGCTGAATACGGCGCTCCGGTCCGTTCCCTGACGGCCAGAGCGTCGAGTTCGGCCCGTACCCAAACGGCGTCCTGAGCCGCGTCGCCAATCGAGACCAGCCGTCCCGTCCCGGCGAAACTCCGCCCCTGAACAGGAAGAGCATCCTCGATCAGCGCGACCGTGGCATGCTCTTCCGACCCGAGTTCCGGGACGCGGTGGAGCCGATGACGCAGTTCGACCGCGGCCGGAATTTCGTCGGCCAGCAACCTCAGCAGTTCCTGCAACGTGTCGATCGCGGGCGGGGCCAGACCATGAGAACCGTCAGCGGTCATGTCACGATGCCCTATCCGTTGGCTACCGAGGCTCAGAATGACACTCACTTCAAAGCCTGCCAAGTGTGGTGCTTTCGGGCGTCCCGCGTCGGGTTTTGTCGGGTGGTGGGGCTAGCGTGATCGTTCATGTCTCAGAAGGAACTCGCGTTTTCCGAGCACCAGCTCAGCAGGCTCCACCCCCGGCGCGGTGGGAGCGTGCTTGCGGTGCCTGCCGCCATCGATCCTGGCGCCGCCGAGCGGCTGCGCAGCGCCTTGACGGAGTCGCGCGAGAGGGCCGAGCAGGTGCTCGGCCACGGGAAGAGCGCGCCCGAACTGGTCGAAGCCGCTCGCGCCCACCTGGACGGCCCTGCGAATCCCCTGGGCGCGGCCGTCCTCGCGGCCTCCGTCCCGAGCATCGGGGCGGGGGACCTCGCGGACGCGTGGGTCGCCGAGCACGGTCTGGCGTTCGCGGCCGCGGCGACGGCCGGGCTCGCGCGCTTCCGGGTGGAGCCCGACCCAAGTGGCGGTCAGCATCTGCAACTGGTGCGCCACGACGACTGGGCGCTCTTGCGAAGTCAGGGTGACGCGGCCTTCGATGACGTCGCTCCCCGCATGCGCGCACTCGTCGCGGCCGCCGATGACCGGGAGTACCAGGACGTGGTCGCGATGCTGGCGGAATCCCGCCAGGACCTCATCGCGCGGATCGCCACGGCGTTCCTGGCGCCGTCGGAGACCGCCTGGGTGGACGACCTGTGCGCCGAGCTGCCCGACAATCTGCCGCCCTGCCTGCCGCAGCGGGTCATGTGCTCGCTCGGCACCGCGGACCAGGTCGCGCGGTTCTGGGGGACGGTGCAGCCGTGGGGGTGGCTGGTCAGGGACCACGTCCTGTACACCGCGGCCGACGGGCTCGGCCCCGCGCTGGTCCCTCCCCTGGTCGATCTGTTCGACCGCACGGCCGCTCCCCTGGTGTTGGAAGTCCTCGGCGTCCTGCCGTCCGACGAGGCGATGAAGGCCCTGGTAGAACGCCTCGACCGGCCGGGCGCGCACGCGGCCGTCCTCCACGCCGCGGAGCACTTCCCGGAAAGCGCGCGCCGGGCTTTCCGCACCGCCGTGGACTCCGGTCCCGGGGAGATCGCCCGGTACGCGGCCCGCCTGCTGGGCGGTCCGGCCGTCCGGGACGCCGGGTGGGCCGACGAGGCGGCGCCGGAGGACCTGCCGTCGGTGTTGGCCGTCCCTCCCTGGGCAGGCGGGGGCCTGCGAGACCGCAAGCGCGCCGCTGTCAAGTACCTCAAACCCCCGGCTGAGCTCACAGCCGCATGGGAGCCCGGTGAACGTGAGGAGTGGGCCGCTCCCCCGGCCGGCCACGAGGTCGACTGGGAGAAGGAGATCGAGCTCTTCCACGATCGCCAGCTGCCCACCGAGCGGCAGGTGGGCCTGTTCCTGTCCGGCCCGGAGGAGGACGTTCGTCCCCTGCTCGCCCGCTGGTGGCCCGGGCTGATCACCGAGATCGCCCCCGAACGGCTGAAGCCGATCCTGGCGCGTTTCTCCGTGGACGCCGTCCCGGCGGCGATGGACATGGTCGGGCGCCGGCCCGCGGCCGCCGCCGAGCTCCTGCTCCCGTTCTGCGACGCCGGGATCGCCGCGCGGATGGCGGAGTCGCTGCTGCGGCGCCCGGCGCTGCGCCCCGTCGCGGAACGCTGGTTCGCGCGGCACGCGGCGGCCGCGGCTCGCGCGCTCGTCCCCGCCGCCCTCTCCCACGGGACGAGGATCACCGAGCGGCGGGAGCAGCGCGAGGCGGAGATGGCACTGGTCCACCTCGCCTCGCATGGGCACGCCGACGACGTCCTGGCGGCCGGACGGGACTACGGCGCCAAAGCCGCCGCCGAGATCGAGGCGCTGGTCGCGCTCGACCCGCTGACGGCCGCCCTGCCCGCACAGATTCCCGCCACCCCGCGCTGGCTGGACCCGCACCTCCTCCCCCAGGTACTGCTGCGGGACGGGCGGGCGCTGCCCGGCGCGGCGGTCGGACCCCTGATCACGCTCCTCATGGTGTCCGAGCCCGACGACGTCCACCCCGGCGTGGACGCGGTGCGGGAGGCGTGCACCCCCGCCTCCCTCGGCGCGTTCGTCTGGAGGATCTTCGAGCTGTCGGGCCTGCGCGAGCGCGGCGGCGGCCGCGGTCTGCAGAACGAGGGCTGGGTCATGGCCGCGCTGGGCCTCCTCGGGGACGACACCACGGCGCGCGACCTGACGTCGGTGATCCGCAGGTGGCCGGGCATGAACGGCCACCGCATGGCCGTCGCGGGCCTGGACGCGCTCGTCGCGATCGGCACCGACACCGCGCTCGGCGGGCTCAACGGCATCGCCGAACGGATCAAGTACAAGGGCCTGCAGGGACAGGCGCGGAACCGGATCGCCGTGCTCGCCGCCGACCGCGGGCTGACCGCCGAGCGGCTGGCGGACCGGCTCGTCCCCGACCTGGGCCTGGACGCGGCGGGCACGCTCGTCCTCGACTACGGCCCGCGCCGGTTCACCGTCGGGTTCGACGACCGGCTCAAGCCGTTCGTGCTCGACGAGGACGGCAAGCGGCGGGCGAGTCTCCCCAAGCCGGGCGTGCGCGACGACGCCGAGCTGGCCCCGGCGGCGCGCAAGCGGTTCACCGCGCTGAAGAAGGAGGCGCGTGCCACCGTGGCCGCACAGCTGGAGCGGCTGGAGCGGGCGATGGTCGCCGGGCGGCGCTGGAGCGCGGACGAGTTCCGCGAGCTGATCGTGGGGCATCCCCTGATCTGGCACATCGCCCACCGGCTGCTGTGGACGGCGGGCGACCGGACGTTCCGCATCGCCGAGGACCGCTCGCTCGCCGACCTCGACGACGCCGAAACCGCCCTGGCCGACGCCGACCAGGTCGGGATCGCCCACCCCCTGCACCTGCCCGAGGGCGATCTGAAAGCGTGGTCCGACGTCTTCGCCGACTACGAGATCATCCAGCCGTTCCCCCAGCTCGGCCGCCCGATCCACACGCTGACCGACGACGAGCGGGCCGGAGCCGCACTCGACCGGTTCCGCGGCCTCAGCGTCCCCACCGGCGCGGTGCAGGGCCTGCGGCAGCGCGGCTGGGACCGCGGAATCCCGCTGGACAACGGCATCATCTTCTGGATCTCACGGCGCCTCCCCGGCGGCCGGACGGTCGTCCTGGACCTCGACCCCGGCGTCCCCGTCACCGCTCCGGGAGACTGGCCGGAGCAGCGGATCAAGGAGGTCCGCATCGTCCCCGGCCACGACCTGGCCCAGCGGCCCGGCACCCACTCCGCGACCTTCGCCGACCTCGACGCGATCAGCGCCTCGGAGCTCCTGACCGACGTCCTCCACCTCACCGACGGCCGCACGGCGACGTAGACCGATGTCTGGACTCCGCAGGGTCCGTTCAGGTCACACTGCGGAGTCCAGACGTCCGCGCTGCTCGGCGGTCAGCTCCAGTGACACGCCCGCGATCGCCTCGTCCAGCTGCTCGACCGTGCTGACGCCGACGATCGGCACGGCGGCCGGGGTGCCGCCGGTCAGCCACGCCAGCACCACACGGTTGCGGTTCGTGCCGGTCTCCGCGGCGATCTCGTCGAGCACCGTGAGGCGGCGTGCGGTGCCGGGGTGCTCGTACTCCGCCGGCAGCGGCTTGTCCGTGTTGGTGTAGCGCCCGCTCAGCAGCGGCGTGTACGCCCACAGCGCCATGTCGGGGTTGTGTTCCAGGTAGTGGAGACCCTCGTCCGTGACCGCGCCGAACCGGTGCACCACAGTGGGCTGGGTGCCTGGACGCGGTTGCAGGTATGTGTGGTGCTGCTGCATCGCGGTGAAGCCGGCACAGCCGTCGGCCTGTGCGATCCGCCGTGCCCGCTCGACCTGCCAGACGGGGTAGTTGGAGCAGCCCAGGCGGCCGACCGTACCTGCGGACACGAGGTCACCGAAGGCGGCGACCGTCTCTTCCAGCGGTGTGTCCGGATCGGGCTTGTGGGCCCAGTACAGCTCGACGTGGTCGGTACAGAGCCGTCGAAGGCTGCCCTCGATCGCACGCTTGACGGCCTTGTCCGAGAGGCCCTCGACCCGCTCCGGGAACCCTCCGACCACGGTCGGCTCGCAGCCCACCTTGGTGCTGATCTTGACGCGGTCGCGGACGCCCGGGCGGCTCGCCAGCCAGCGCCCGAGCACGGTCTCGCTCTGCCCTCCGAAGCCGCTCGGATCGGCCCAGAACGCATAGCAGTCGGCGGTGTCGATCCAGACGCCTCCGGCGTCCACGAAACGGTCCAGGAGCTCGAACGACCGGCGCTCGTCCTGAACGGTGCCGAACAACATGGAACCAAGAGACAAGTTGTCAATCACGGTGACAACGTAGGCGGATTCGGATCGGCGCTACGATCCAATCTTGTGTCTGTTCCCCAGACCAATCTCGCGTGGGCGACACTGCTGGACGTCCACCCCCCGGAACGCGGCCGGCGCCGCCTGCACGATCGCCTGGCTCACGCGCTGCGCGCCGCGATCCGGGAGGGGCGGCTGGTGGAGGGCGCCGCCGTGCCGCCGAGCCGAACGCTCGCCGAGGAACTCGGCTGCTCCCGGTGGGTCGTGACAGAGGCGTACGCCCAGCTCAAAGCGGAGGGCTACCTCTCCGCGCGGACGGGTTCCGCCACCCGCGTCTCCTGGACACCGGACACCGCGCCGCCGCTGCCCCGCGCGCGACCCGCACCGCCGCGGCCACCGATCCGGTACGACCTCGCGCCCGGCCTGCCCGACCTCCGGGCGTTTCCGCGCCGGCGCTGGGCCGAAGCCGTCCGCACGGTCACCGGCTCGGCCGTCCACTATGACCTCGGCCTGCCCGACCCGTCCGGGCATGCGGTGCTGCGCACCACCCTCGCGCAGTACCTGCGGCGCTCGCGCAGCGCGGACGCGGCCGCCGCGTCCGTGGCCGTGTGCGCGGGCATCACCGACGGTCTGGCCCGCCTGTGCCGGACGCTGCGCGCCGAGGGCATCGCCGACGTGGCCGTGGAAGATCCGGGCTGGCCGCGGCTGCGGGACGCCGCGAGGAGCGCCGGTTTGCGCGTCCACCCGGTACCGGTGGACCACGACGGCCTCCGCGTCGACGACCTCGCACAGATCCCGGCCCGCGCCGTGGTCGTCGGCGCGGCGCACCAGTTCCCCACCGGCACGGTCCTGTCCCCGGCACGCCGGGCACGTCTGGTGCGCTGGGCCCGCGACGTCGACGGCTTCCTCATCGAGGACGACTACGACGCCGAGTTCCGCTACGACCGCCCCCCGATCGCCGTCATGCAGGGCATGGACCCGAGCCGGGTCTTCCTCCTCGGCTCGGTCAGCAAGACGCTGTCGCCGGCCCTCGGCCTCGGCTGGCTGGTCGCGCCCGCCGCGATGAGCTCGGCGCTCCGGGCGGCGAACCCCGTCGCCGCCGCGCCTCCGGTGCTGGACCAACTCGCGCTCGCCGCCTTCATCGACCGCGGGTGGTACGACGCCCACCTGCGGGCGGCGCGGCGGCGGTTCCGTGCCCGCCGCGACCTCCTCGTCCGGACGCTCGGCGCCCAGGTGCCGGAGGGCCGGGTGGCCGGCACCGCCGCAGGGCTGCACATCCTGCTGCACCTACCGGACGGCACCGACACCCGTGCGGCGGTCCGGGCCGGGGCCGCGTCCGGGCTTCGTCTGGCGGACCTCGACGACTACCGCGTGAAGCGATCTGCGGGGAACGCGCTCGTCCTTGGCTACGGCAACATCAGCGACACGGAGATCTCCGCAGCCGTCACGCTCCTCCGCGAAGCGTTGCGCCCGCCCCGCTGATCACTCACCCGCGGCGAGTGACCGCTCATCGACAGTGACATCGATCACTAGACCGGAGCATGCCGTGTGCGGATGCCTCCGAACGGTAACAACATGCGAGGAACTCAGGACTCTTCCCCTGCTGACCACCATCGACCCGACGAGCACGGCTCGGTGCCCGCCCCAGCCGTCCGGAGGCGTCCCCTGGTAGGCACCCTCGCCACGATCGTCGTCCTGCACGTCGGCGCGTTCACGCTGACCGGTCTCAAACTGAGCCACGATGCCACGTCCAAGATCATCGTTCCGGCGGTCGCCGACACCTCCGTGGCACGTGAGGAACCGGCCGAAGGCTTCGGCGTGGCCAGGACGATCACAGCCTCGACGTCGCCAGGAAGACACACCGAGGCGTACGTCGCGTTCGACGTGCCGCGCGACACGCCCCGCATCACCGGGGCCCGCATGGAGGTCGCGCTCGACGGCCCACGTCCCCGCCAGGTCGAGCTCCGCAAAGTGCCCGCGTCCTGGACCGAGCATGGCACGTTCTGGAACAACCGTCCCGCCGCCGGCCCGGTCGTCGCGACCGCCGCCCCCACCGCCGACACGATCGGCTTCGACGTCACCTCGGTGGTCCGGGGCCCCGGCCGCCACGCTTTCGCCTTCACCAGCAAGGACGCCCGCTCGGCGGCATCGCTTCGCTCTCGGGAGAGCGGCAACGGCCCCCGCCTCGTCCTCACGACCGATGACTCTTCCGAGAGACCCCGGAACCTGTCGGCCGCCACCCCCACCCTCTGCGGCGTCTCCCTCGACCTCAAACCGGGTGAGACGTTCCAGAACGCACTCAGCCGCATGGACGACACCTACGGCGGCCTGGAGACCGTCCGGCTGTACTACCCCGGCGTCCCGCCGGCGTGGCCCGGCAACCCCGACACCGGCAACCGCCCGCCGATCATCTCCTTCAAACTCGCCCCCAAGGACATCCTCGCCGGCAAGTACGACAAGGAGATGACCCGCTGGTTCGCGACCGCGCCCCGCGACCACGACGTCTACTGGGTCTACTACCACGAGCCCGAGGACAACATCGCCTCCGGCGAGTTCACCGCCGCCGACTACCGCGCCGCCTGGCGCCACCTGCGCTCCCTCGCCGACAAAGCCGGCAACCCCCGCCTCCACGCCACCCTCGTCCTGATGAGCTGGAGCCTCGACCCCCTCTCCAAGCGCGACTGGCGCGACTACTACCCCGGACGCGACGTCATCCAGGTCCTCGGCTGGGACGTCTACAACCTCGGCTGGAAGAAGGGCCGCTACGACACCCCCGCCACCATGTACGACCGGGTCGTCGCCGTCAGCAAGGCCGAAAACCTCCCCTTCGGCATCGCCGAGACCGGCAGCTTCCTGATCAAGGGCGACAACGGCGACCAACGCGCCTCCTGGCTCCGCGCCACCAACGCCTACCTCGCCAAACGCCGCGCCCTCTGGGTCGCCTACTTCGACCTCAACTGGGAAACCGGCGACTACCGCCTCAATGACACCCAAAGCCGCAAGGCCTGGCAAGAGTCCTGCTAGAGGTGCTTACTGGTGGACCACCGTGCCGCTCGAAAGGAGATCTCATGACCGACGATGAGACCGACCTCACGGAACATGTGGCCGTGTGCCCCGTCACCGATGACCTGGCCGCGCAGATCATCAGTTTGGCGGACATGTCCTGGGAGGGTCCGGACGCCACCGCCGCAATGCCGACCTTCGGCTGGACCGAGCCCGACGACACCGTCCCGATGAGCGAGGTGCACTGTGTCACCAGCCAGGGGCAGTTCGTCTTCGCTGACTGCGGTTTCTTCATGCCGTTCGCCTACTTCTACACGTTGGCGCTCAGCCCGGACGACCCCTTCGTTTCAGTTCCCGGCTGGTCCGTCCGGCAGGATGCGGACCGCGGCGACTTCGATGCCGCCGTCGAGGACGCCGTGGAACGCTTCACGGCGCGGCTCGGACGGCCCGACCACACCACGACGCTGCAGGGCAGCAGTTCCATGGCCGCCGGCCCCATCACGTGGCGTTACGCCGCCTGGCGCCGGAACCAGAACGTCCTCATCGTCGGCCCGAAATCCGAGGCCATGTCCTACCACCAGTTCGAGGAGGGCACCGTCCACATCATCCCTCTTGCGGCGGGCGCGCCATTCCCGGAGGGTGACGAACTCTATCGACTCCTCAACTCGTGACGCTGCCACGACCGGAAGCGCCCTCGTTGGAAGCCAAGGAACACCGTTCAAGCGAGCCAGAATCACCAGCATTGCAAAAACCGAGATATCGGTTCGGCCAGGCCATTCCCACGCCCCGGCGCACGCCGGTCACATTCGGCTACCTGACCATCCTATGCCTTGGCTACGTTCTTGTATACAAGGTCGTCCCCATCAGCGTGGCGCGCGACTTTCTTCTCTCGATCAGTACGACCGTTCCGGCCATGGAAAGCCGGCCACTCGTCGCATTGGCCGGCAGCACGCTGGTGTTGACCCCTCCACTGTGGAGCGTTTCGAGTCTCATCACGCTCGCCGGCGGAATCGGCTGGTGCATGGGCAGGGTCGAGCGCACCTATGGGGCGAGTATCTGCGTTGCCGTGTTCGTCGCCGGACATGTCGGCGGGACATTGATCACCACCGGAGTCAAGATCGCGGGTGTGCGGGCAGGCTTCTACGACGCCTCGGTGCTGCGCACGTTCGATTTCGGCCCAAGCTACGGGACCATCGCCATCATGGCAGTGATGATCCTGTTCCTCCCGCAATTGCTCCGCCCAGTATGGCTCCTCACGGGCGTCGCCTATCTCCTGTACTTGGCAACATGGCATGGCCCTCTACCTGACTTCACCACGATCGGCCATCTCTCCGCGGTAGCCATCGGACTGGCTTGCGCCGTCGCACTGCACCGCAGCAGGCCTGAAGCGCGAAACAAGAACAAGTCGGGGACAGCCAAGGCCCCTGAACGGCAAAACACACAGACGTGAGCACCGTCCCCGGATGGTCAGGTCGGGCTCGCCGTACAGATCTGCCGCACTGGGAGCTCCCACAGGACCCCCAGTCTTGGACCAATACGTGGCGTGATGCTGAACTCGTTCCCGTCTGACCGCATCGTCGCGGTGGTGTAGCCGTGGACAGTTTTGTCCTGATGGCGCGCTTTTTCCGCAGCACCGCTGGGGACGGCTGGGCCGATCGTCTTCCTCCTCATCGGCCTCGGCATGGTGGCGGGCGCCGTCGGCGCGCTCGTGGCGGACCTGCCCGACGGTGACCGTGACCTGCGCGCGTACGAGGTGGCCACGCCCTGCCCCACCGTCCCGATCAGGCCTGCCGACTGCCTGTGGAAGCAGGAGCTCACGGTGACGGAAGTCGACGACCCACGCGGCCCGGGGCAAGGGGCCGTACGCGGTCCTGACGGACGCGGACGGCGACGTCGCGGCGATGAAGACACGCCCCACCGAAGGAACCCGCGGCAGCGAGAACAGGAACGTCGAACAACGACCTGAGCCGGGAGGGGGCGTGGGGGCGGAGCCCCCACATCGGGGGTCTGGGGGTCGCCCCCCAGGCAGACATGACGAAGGAGTGGCGGCCCGCGCTTTCCGCGGGCACACCACTCCCTACTCCGAGTGGAGGTGGCGGGAATCGAACCCGCGTCCTTCGGTGATGAGTCAGGGCTTCTCCGGGTGCAGCCTGCTTGGCGTTTTCTCAGCCCCGGCGCTCACGCAGGCGTGTCGCCGACGGGCTCAGTCGCTGTTGGGTGTCCCTACCGGCCCCGCGACCGGGCCGGCAGGTGGAGTCTCCTTACGATGCCAGACCCCGGGTCGGAGACGCACCCGGGCTGACAGAGTTCGCTCCTCGCTCAGGCGGCGAGGGCGAACTCGGACTGCTTCTTGTTGGCAGTTATTGGTTTGCTGTCACAGGATTTACGAGGTCACGACAGCAACCCTCGACCCGCTTCCCCTGGCTCGAACGACCGAAGTCGAAGCCGGTCACCCCCATGTTCAGTTGTCAAAGCGGGCGTCCGGGGACGTCCGCACGACGACGCTACAAGCATAACGTGCGCGCGGGCAATCGGATTCCCCGGCGGACACACGTGAACCCCGGTGGGCGCGAACGGTGTCGCGCCCACCGGGGTCGACCGGCAGGGTCGGGCCGGTCCGGACGGCAGAGCCTCCCCCGAGACGAGGCTCCGGTCTCATCACGGCGACTGAGTCCGCAACCCCCCAAGCGGAGTCTCAGTCACCCGTAAAGACGCCCGGAGGGCACAGGATGGTTGCGTCCGGGCCGTAAAGACCTCACAAAGCCCTATCCGCCGAGGAACCTCGCGGCGATGGCGGGGGTGTTGACGGTGCCTTCGACGGCGATGGCGAAGGCGCGGTCGCCGCTGGAGCCGACGAACCAGGAGACGGTCTTCTCTCGGCCGCCTTCCTTGTAGGCGGCGACGGCGGCGACGCCGACGACGTCGCCGGAGACGCGGGCGCCGCGGGCGTTGCCGCGGGTCGCGTTGCGGGTGAGGACCTTCTTGAGGCTCGCGATCGACTCGGGCTTCAGGTTCTGCGGCGGCGGGGCCTGGACGGTGCCGGAGATGTCCTTGAGGACGTACGGGGGCTTCCAGGTGCCGTTCTGCGCGGCGGCGGCGACGAGGGCCATGGCCAGGGGGCTGACCTGGACGCCGCCTTCACCGATCATGGCGGCGGCCTTCTCGGCGTCGTTGGCGGGCGTCGGCATCGTGCCGCTGAACGCCGGGACGTTGAGGCCCCAGTTCTTGCCGATGCCGAGCTGGGCCGCCTCCCGGGCGAGGGCCTGGGCGTCCAGCTTGCTGCTCAGCTGGGCGAGGGTCGTCTTGCAGGACGCGGCGAAGTGGGAGGCGAAGCTGCCGTCGCCGCGGGCGTTGTTGGTGAAGGTCCTGCCGCCGACGGTGACGCTGCCCGGGCAGGTGGTCTCGGTGGACTGGCTCATGCCGGCCTGGGAGAACAGGGCCTCCGCGGACACGATGCCGAAGGTGAGGCCGGGCGGGTAGTGGCCCTCGAAGGCGAGGTTGCGGCCGTTCGTGCCGTGGTTGGACACGGCGAGGACCTCGCCGGTGCTCGGGCGCAACGCCACCATGGACGCGGGGAGCCGCAGGTTCCGCAGGGCGTTGTCGGCCCGCCGCTGGTAGCCGGGGTCGAGCGTCGTCTGGACCTTCTGCGGCTCCTGGCCCGGCCAGGACCGCAGCTCCTCGGTGGCCTTGCCCGACTCGTCCTGCGCCACGACCCGGACGGTCGGCGTCCCGGCGAGGCGGCGCTGCTGGAGCAGCTGGATGCCGCTGACGCCGATCGTGTCGCCCGGCTGGTAGGGGGCGCCGACCTGCTGGAGCCGGTCGGCGGTGGCGGGGCCGAGGTTGCCGACCAGCTCGGGCGCGTACGCGGGCACGATCGGCGCGCGGACGCCCTTGAACCGCAGGCCGGGGACGTGGACGAGCCGCTGGATCAGCGCGTTGTGCGTGGGGACCTGCAGCGTCAGGAGCGGCAGGAATGCCTGCGGCGGCGCGGACCGGACGCGGCCGAGGAGGCGCTCGGCGTCCAGCCGCCGGCCGCCGTCGATCTTGGTCTGCTTGGCGAGCAGGTCGAGGGTCTTCTGCGGGTCGGCGAGCTGCCCGGGGAACACGCCGACGTTGTAGGCGCCGGTCTCGCGCAGCACCGACCGGCCCTGCGTGTCGGTGATCGGGGCGCGCTCGGGCGTCTCGGTCACCACGGCGAGCCGCTGGCCCGGCTTCAGCTTGGTGTTGATGATGGACGGGCTCCAGACGACCTTCCACTTGCCGCCGACGCGGCGCAGGTGCATCAGGCCCGGGTACTGCCACGGCTGCCCGTTCTCACCGAGGTCGATCTTCACGGTGAAGCGGGCGTCGGCCTCGTCGCCCTTCTTGACGATCTGGTCGACGTCCGAGCCCTGGACCTCGGTGCCGAGGGACAGCCGCAGGGACGCGGCGTCGAGCTGCTGCCGGACCCGGCTCAGCGCGTCCTCGATCTGCTGCCGGTCGCCGCCGACGGTCCGCCCGGCCGCGGCCTCGTAGTTGCCCACCTGCCAGGCGATCAGGAAGTCGCGCACGGCCGGCATCGCGGACGGCTCGGCCCAGCATCCCGTCGTCATGGTCCCGACCAGGGCGCCGCAGGCCGTCAGCGCGACCGCCCGGCGCCGGGTACCCGGACGCTGCATGACCGGGGACCCGCCGCGGGCCCTCCGCCGGCCTCGGATCGTCATCGACACCCTTCACCGTCTCCTGAACCGGGCCGCCGCCGCCTTCTGCATCTCCCGCTCGGCTTCCCGCTTCGCGATCGCCTGGCGCTTGTCGTAGGTCTTCTTACCACGGGCCAGCCCGATCTCGATCTTGGCCTTGCCGTCCTTGAAGTACAGGGAGAGCGGGATCAGCGTCCAGCCGGGCTCCTCCGACTTGGCGATGATCTTCTGTATCTCGCGCCGGTGCAGCAGCAGCTTGCGGCGCCGGCGGGGCGCGTGGTTCGTCCAGGTGCCCTGCGTGTACTCGGGGATGTGGACGTTCTCCAGCCACACCTCGCCGTCCCGCACGTGCGCGTAGCCGTCGGCGAGGGAGGCGCGGCCGGCGCGCAGCGCCTTCACCTCGGTGCCCATGAGCACCATGCCCGCTTCCCACGTGTCGTCGACGTGGTAGTCGTAGCGGGCGCGCTTGTTCTGGGCGATGATCTTCCGCCCGGTGTCCTTCTTCCGCCCGGTGTCCCGTGCCACGTCATCCGTCCTTGTCCGGCGGTCGTCGTTCCTAGTCCGGCTGTGCCGCGCGCAGACCGCGCAGCACCGCCCGGGCGCGCTGCTCGGCCTCCGCGGAAGGGCGGTCGGCGGAGACCGCCACGTCGGGTTCGATCCCGATCCCGTCGAGATTACGGCCGCCCGGGGTGCGGTAGCGACCGACGGTCAGCTCGATCGCCGATCCGTCGGCGAGCTTGAGGGTTTCCTGGACCGATCCCTTCCCGTATGTACGCGATCCTACGATCACCGCGCGGTCCCGGTCGCGCAGGGAGCCCGCGACGATCTCGGCCGCGCTGGCGGTGCCGGCGTCGACGAGGACGACGAGCGGTGTCTCCGCGTCGCCGGGCGCGGTGACCGCGCGCCGCTGGGCGGGGGCTCCGCGCGGCTCGTACGTCACGACGGGGCCGGAGCGTAAGAACGCCGACGCCGTCTCGACGGCCTCGTCCAGGAGACCGCCGGGGTTGCCGCGCAGGTCCAGCAGGACGCCGCCCTTGGAGCGCTCTGAAGGGGACCGCCCGGTGACGGCGGCGCGGACGTCCCGCCCGGTGCCGCGGGTGAAGGCGCCGACCCGGATCATCCGCGCGTGGTCGGGAAGGTCGGTCACGGTGACGTCGCCTCCAGACACAGGTGTGCGGACAAGGTGGAACCGCTTGGTTCGATGCTCGCGCCGCACCGTCAGTTCGACAGGTCTGTCCGGACCTCCGCGTAACGCCCCGGCGACGCGGGAGATGTCCCAGCCGGCCACGGACGCGTTCCCGACGCGGGTGATGACGTCTCCGGCCCGCACGCCCGCGCGCGCGGCGGGCCCGCCCGGCTGCACGCTGGCGACCAGCACGCGGGAGTCGCGGTCGCCGGCGCCGAGCCACAGCCCCACGCCGCTGTACCGGCCGGTCAGCCGTCCCTCGACGTCGTCGTACTCGCTGGCCGGGTAGTACTGCGCCCACCGGTCGCCGAGGCGGCGCAGCATCCCCTCGATGGCGGCGCGGTCGAGGTCGCCGCGCTCGACGGGGTGGGCGGCACGGCCGCCGATCTTCGTCGCGGCCTCGTCCAGGACGGAGCCGCCGCCCGCGACGGCCGCGTGCCGCTCGGAGCCCGAGCCGCTCACCACGCCGGCCCCGTACGCACAGCAGAGGGCCGCCGCGACGGCGACCCCGCGCGGCAGGCTCCCGCGCCGCCTGATCAGCGGAGACACGGGTTCGGCGCGGACGCGGAGGGGGTCATGCGGCAAGTGTAGGGCGGCAGGACGGGCCGGATCCGGCAGTTGCGCCGGATCCGGTCACCACGTCAGATTCTCAGATATCTGCGCAGCGTCAGGAACGACGAGACGGCACAGAGCAGCACACCGAAGCAGATCGACACGATGATGACGAGGATGACCGTGCTCCAGCCGAGCTGGCTGACGAGCTGGACATCCCCCGCGAGTCTGTCCACCAGGAGTTTCTTGCTGAAGACGAGCAGCACCGACGCGAACAACCCGCCGATCAGGCCGGCGATCGCGCCCTCCAGGATGAAGGGCATCTGGATATAGGTGTTGGACGCGCCGACCAGCCGCATGATCCCGGTCTCCCGGCGCCGGTTGAACGCCGACAGCCGGACCGTGTTGCCGACCAGCATCACCGCCGCGACCACCTGGATCAACGCGATCGTCAGCGCCGCGAGCTGCAGGCCGTTGAGGATCCGGAAGAACCGTTTCAGGATCTCCTGCTCGTTGATCACCGAATCGACGCCCGGCTGGTTGAGCATCGCCTGCGCGACCGCCTTGTACTCCTCCGGGTTCTTCAGCTTCACCCGGAACGAGTCGGGGATGTCGCCCTCACGGGTGCTCTCCACGAAGCCCGGCGAGCCGGCGAAGCGGTCCTTGAACCGCTCGTAGGCCTGCTGCTTGGTCTCGTACTGGACGTTGGAGACCTGCGGCATCTTCTTCAGCTGCGCCTCGAGCGTCGACCGCTGCTGGGCGGAGACGTCCTGCTTCTGGCAGACGGGGTTGGAGCTCGTCTTGGCGCACAGGAAGATCGACACCTCGATCTTGTCGTACCAGTAGCTCTTGGAGGCGCGGACCTGTTCCCGCAGGAGCAGCCCGGTGCCGAAGAGCGCCATGGCGATGGCGACGGTGATGACGAGGGAGATCGTCATCGTCATGTTCCGGCGGAGACCGATCCAGATCTCCTGGAGAACGAACTGTACGCGCATGCCTCGCTGTCCTTGATCGCCTGTTGTTCCACGGAAGCCCGGGGCGGCCGCGCGGTGCGGCGCGGGCGGCTCCCGCTTCCCGGGTCGGGCCCTCCGGGTGTCGTACGACCGGGCGGGAACCGATGGTTCAGATGGTCAGTACGCCTGGCCGTACACGCCGCGCGACTGGTCGCGGACGACGCGGCCGTCCTCCAGCTCGACGACGCGCTTGCGGAACGCGTCGACGATGGCGGCGTCGTGGGTGGCCATGACGACGGTGGTGCCGGTCCGGTTGATGCGGTCCAGCACCTTCATGATGCCGATCGAGGTGGCGGGGTCGATGTTCCCCGTCGGCTCGTCCGCCAGCAGGATCATCGGCCGGTTGACGAACGCCCGCGCGATCGCGACGCGCTGCTGCTCACCGCCGGACAGCTCGTCCGGCATCCGGTGGGCCTTGCCCTCCAGGCCGACGAGGTCGATGACCTCCGGGACGACCTTGCCGATGAAGCGCCGCGGCTTGCCGATCACCTCGAGGGCGAACGCGACGTTCTCGAAGACGTTCTTGTTGGGCAGGAGGCGGAAGTCCTGGAAGACGCAGCCGATCCTGCGGCGCAGGTGCGGCACCTTCCAGTTGCTCAGCCTGCTCAGGTCCTTGCCCGCCACGTGCACGTGACCCTGGGAAGGACGCTCCTCCTTCAGGATGAGGCGGAGGAAGGTCGACTTGCCGGAGCCGGAGGGACCCACCAGGAACAGGAACTCGCCCTTCTCGATGGCGACGTTCACATGCTGCAGGGCGGGCCGGTTCTGGCTCGGGTAGACCTTGGTGACGTTGTCGAAATGGATCACGGCTGCATCACGGCGGTTCGCTGTAGGGGTTGGGGAGCGGGCCGGCCCGCGGCCACGGACGGGTCCGTGGTCTCTTGCCTGCGCCGCCCGGCTTCACGGCCAGGTGGGACGCGGAGCCTTCGAGCAGTGTAGAGGGGAGAGGCGACCACCTCGTCCCACTCGGCGTGGTACGGGCGCCCGGGGCCGGCACTGTGTCCGATCAGTGCGTGACGTCCGATCAGTGCCATGTGAACCGTCTCCCGACGTCCGGCCGTTTCATACCTTCAAGGTCCCGGACTTGCCTGAATGACCATACAGTCCGGCTACGCTGGATGAAGGCGAAAGATACCTAATAGGTGGACTGACGACCAGACAGGCCGACGCTTCCCGCACGGCCCGAGCGCCGCTGACGGAGATTGGGGCCCACGACATGAGCTGCGAACATCTGATCTGCGCTCGATGCTCGAACCCGGTGGTGGAGGGGCGCTGCCCCACCTGCCGCGAGGCCCGGTCGGAGCTGCACCGCCACGGTTCGTCCGTGCCGCCCGCGCTCGTCCTGGCGGCACTCGTCGCGCTGTTCTTCGTCGCGCTCGTCCTCCAGCGCGTCTACGGCTGACCGCACCCGACCGGCGACACCCCCGGCCGACCGCACCGCGGCGGTCCCGGCCTCACGGCTTCTTGATCGGCGGGGTGGCGGCCTTGGTGACCGCGCCGTCGTCGGCGACCATGTGCGCCTTCGGCCGGTCGTCGTCCTTGTCGCCCTTCGGCGGGTCGTAGGCCGCGAAGTGCAGCGTCGAGGTGGTGTCGACCTCGTTCCCCTCGACCGTCCCGTCGAGCAGGTGCTCCGCTTCCTCGGGGATCTCCGGCTTGGGCGTCTTCGGGTCCTTCGCGATGAGCGAGGTCGTGCGGAACAGGGAGTAGACGACCAGCCCGCCACCGTGCTCGGTCCGCAGCCCGAAGTAGGGGAAGGGCGTCGCCGTGTAGACGGTCTGGAGCGTGAGGTCCTTCTTCTTCGCCTTCTTCCTGGCGCGCTTGGCGTCCTGGTAGAAGCCGGTGGTGACGGCGTTGGACTTCATCACCTTCGCCGCGACGCTGCGCGGCCCCTCCGCGGCGATGGTCGCCTGGATCCCGCCGACGTCCCGAGGACGGATCAGCAGGGACGGGTCGGTCGTGGTGAGCGCGGTCGCGTACCCGTCGGCGTCGATCGTGACCTTCGGCTCCTTGGCCTTCTCCTGCAGGACGGTCGCCAGGGTGAGCTTCCAGTGGTCGGACGCGCCGCGCAGGATGAACGCCATCAGCACCCTGCGCTTGCTCTCGGCCTTGCCCAGGACGGAACGGTCGACCGACGCCACGAACCACTGCGGATAGGCGGCGTCCTTGAGTTTCGGCACGTACAGCTTGGGCCTGCCGTAGACGAAACGCCGCACGGGGTCGCCGTCGTAGGCCGCCTTCCGGAACTCGGCCGCGGTGAGCTGCGACTGGCCGTCGGACGTCCATGTCAGCGCGAGACGCTCGTCGCCCGCCGTCCGGGCCACGTCCTCGTCGGTGACGTAGGTACGGAACGCGTTCTCCGCGACCTGCGGGGTCAGCGGCACGGGGTCCGGCGGGGACGTCTCGGGCATGGCGACGGTGGGCCGCGCCTCCGTCCTGCCTTCGGCGCAGCCCGCGACGGTGAGCGGGATGAGCAGCGACCCGGCCGCGACCACCCGCAGGAACCTGTGCAAAGACCCGTCCCCCGGACCGAAATCTAGGGCCGCCCGTCCTCGGCGGCCTCCTCGGCCCGTGATTCTGCCATCTTCATGATATTGGTCCGGCGGCCGGGCGCCGCGCGGATCGCGATAAGCAGTGCCGGGACGGCGATAAGCTCGGACCGTGGCAGGCATCGAACCCGAAGAGCAGCTCAAGGAGCTCGGCTCGGCACTTTCCGGCATCGAGCAGGTGCTGGACCTCGACGGCATGCGCCGCGACATCGCCGAGCTGCGCGAGCAGTCGGCCGACCCTGACCTGTGGAGCGACCAGGAGCGCGCCCAGTCGGTGACGCGCCGGCTGTCGTACCTGGAGAGCGAGCTCGGCAGGGTCGAGAGCCTGCGGCAGCGTCTCGACGACACCGCCACGCTCTACGAGATGGCCCGCGAGATGGACGACGCCGACACGCGCACGGAGGCCGACGAGGAGCTGGCTTCGCTGCACAAGGCCGTCCAGCAGCTCGAGGTCCGCACGCTGATGTCGGGCGAGTACGACGCCCGCGAGGCGCTGGTCACCATCAACGCGCAGGCCGGCGGGGTGGACGCCGCCGACTGGGCCGAACAGCTCCAGCGGATGTACCTGCGCTGGGCCGAGCGGCACGGCTACCCGACGGAGGTCTACGAGACGTCCTACGCCGAAGAGGCCGGGATCAAGTCGACGACGTTCACGGTGAAGGCCCCCTACGCCTACGGGACGCTGCGCGGCGAGCACGGCACGCACCGGCTGGTCCGGATCTCCCCGTTCGACAACCAGGGCCGCCGGCAGACGTCGTTCGCCGGCCTGGACGTCGTTCCGGTGGTGGAGCAGAGCGACCACGTCGACATCGACGAGAGCGACCTGCGGGTCGACGTGTACCGGTCGTCCGGTCCCGGCGGCCAGGGCGTCAACACGACCGACTCCGCGGTGCGGATCACCCACATCCCGACCGGGATCGTCGTGTCCTGCCAGAACGAGCGCAGCCAGCTGCAGAACAAGGCCACGGCCCTGAACGTGCTGCAGGCCAAGCTGCTGGAGCGCAAGCGGCAGCAGGAGGCCGACGAGCTGTCCAAGCTCCGCGGCGAGGGCACCACGAGCTGGGGCACGCAGATCCGCAACTACGTGCTGCACCCGTACCAGATCGTCAAGGACCTGCGGACCGGCGTCGAGGCCGGCAACCCGAGCGCGGTCCTCGACGGCGACATCGACGAGTTCATCGAGGCCGAGATCCGCTGGCTGCGCCAGCAGGAGAGCGTCTGACCCCCTCCCGCACCGCGCGTTCCCGGAGGCTTTTCCGGCCTAATTTCGTGTTCATAGAGTGACTGCTCGGTCACTCTGCGAGGATTCCGAGTGGTCCGGATCACCGTCGCCATTCGGGGGGCCTCATGGCTGCACGCACGCTCGTTCCGATCCTCCTACCCGGCCTGCTCGCCGCCGCCGCGGCGGCGGGCTGCTCCGGGAACACCACCTCCGCGGCCTCGGGGAAGCCGCAGGGGACGCCGGCGCTCACCAAGGCGCAGGCGCAGCAGGTGCTCACGTCCTTCGCCGCCGGGGCCAACCAGGCGGGGCGCCGGTTCAGCGGGAAGGCGCTGCGCTCGGTCGAGGCCGACCCGCAGCTGTCCATGGACGTCGCCGCGCTGAAGCTCCGCCGCAGCGTCCGCCAGCGCCCGCCGAAGCTGGCGTTCGCGAACCCGACGTTCTACATCCCGCGGCTGGCCGGCTACCCGCGCTGGTTCGCCGCCGACGCCGTCAGCGGTCAGGGCAAGCGGTCGCTGCGGCACGCGCTGCTGTTCACGCAGGCCGAGCAGGGGACGCCCTGGCTGCTGACCGCCGACCCGTACCCGTCGGACGCCGCGCTCGGCCGCATCGCGCTCGACAGGGAGGGATACGCCACCCCGGTGAGCCCGGGCGGGAAGGGCCACGGCCTCGCCGTCGCGCCGGCGAAGCTGCCCCAGGCGCACGCGGCGCTGCTCACCAACGGGCCCGGTGCGCCCGGAACGTCCGTCCTGGCTGACGGGGCGAAGACCAGCGAGACGTACAAGGCGCTCAAGCAGGGCGAGAAGGTCCTGGCGGGGCGGGGCGTCACGCTCTCGTCCCGCTTCTCCCCCTCCCGCTACAGCGTCTACGCGCTCCGCACCAAAGACCGCGGAGCGGTCGTCTGGTACATCCTGCAACAGAGCGAGGCGTACTCCGCGTCCCAGCGGGGCAGGCTGGCAGTGAGCGGCGACCTCGTCGGGCTGGCCCCGACCAAGGCCGGAACGACGCGCATGGACACGACCGTCCTCGTGCAGTACCTCGCCACCGTCCCGCCGAAGGGACGCGCCACGGTCAGCGGCATGTACCGCAAGGCCGTGGCCGCCCAGGGCTCCTGAACCCCGCCGGGTGCCGGTGGGTCTCGCGCTTCTGACCGCTGCAGCGGGACCCACTGGCACTCGGCGGTATCCACCGGGCGGGCCCGGCGCGGGCCTTGACGCCGGCACGGGCAAGGCCGACATTTCGTCCGTGGGGTGGGGCTTAGGCGGGGTGGCGCTGGCCACGGTGGCGGCCGTCCTGCTGAATGCGTGCTCCTCCGACGAGGCGAGCGACACGGCGCCAAGCCCGGAGCCCACCGGTGCGCCCGCAGTGGGGGTCGATGAGTCGTTCAGGGTCCTCTCGGAGTGGACCGATCGGCACAACGACGCCATTACCTCGGGGGACGTACGAGTCTGGCGTGAAGCCGTTACGGGGGCGCTGGAGGCACCCGTCAGCGCACGCGTCCGGGTGTACGGCGAACTGCCCGCGTCGGCGCGGATTTCCCTGGCGAATCCCGTCCTGTACGTCCCGCGGCAGAGCCGTTATCCGAAATGGTTCGGGATGGCCGCCTTAGAGCGGTCGACCGGGAAGGACCAGCAGGTTCTCGGGGTGTTCGTGAAGACGGACGCCAAGGCGAGGTGGCGTGCGGCGCACTGGCTCACGTTCCAGGGAGCGCCCCCGGACATCGCGTCCGACCGGCAGGGATACGCGATTTCCGCGCCCGATCGCGGCCTGCCTTCCGTGCATGCGCGCTATCTGGCGGACGGGGACGAGAGCGGCGTCGTGCCGGACGCCTACTCGGCGGATGCCCGCACGAAACGGTATGGGGATTGGACGGGTGGACCCGGGAAGTTCACCCCCGGAACCGGACCGTCCTATGCACTGCGTACCAAGGACGGCGGGTCACTCGTCTGGTACGGCCTGAAACAGGAAATCACGCTTACCGGCGGCGACGCGTCCACCCTTCCGGCCGAGCTCCGCGACCATCTGGCCAAAGCGGCCGAGGAGGGCGAGAAGCCCGCCGGGACCCTGCGCACGACGTGGCAGTGGCTGGTGATCGGTTACGCGCCGCCGTCCGGTAAGCGACGCGTCCTGGGCGAGTCGGTCTCCCTGGTCTCAGCGCGCTGAGACCAGGGAGACGCGAGCGGTCAGGCGCCCTTGCTCGGAAGGGAGCTGGCCGTGACCAGGGTGCGGATCGCGCCCAGCGCCACCGACAGGGTGGCGAGGTCGAAGCTGTCGCTCTCCCAGATCTCGCTGAGCGTCTGCTGGGCGCGCTGGACGGCCGGCTTGTTCTTCTCCGCCCAGTGGATCATGCGCTCCTCCGGCTGCCCGCCCGGCTCGCTGGTGAGCAGGACGTCCCGGGTGAGGGCCGCGTGCGCCGCGTACAGGTCGTCGCGGAGCGCGGAGCGGGCCATCGAGCGCCACTTGTCGTCGCGCGGCAGGGCGATGATGCGCTCCCGGAGCCGGGACAGCTGGAGGCGGTCCGCGAGGTCGAAGTAGACCTCGGCGACCTCCTCCACCGGGCGGCCCGCGTCGTGCGCGATGCCGACGAGGTCGAACGTGGAGTAGGCGGCCACGAAGGTCGCGCACTGCTCGGCCAGATCGTCCGGCACGCCCAGCTCGGCGAAGCCGTCCCGGCGCTGCTCGAACGCGGCGAGGTCCAGCCCGACCAGCAGCTTCGACAGGTGCGCGCTCAGCGTGGTCGCGCCGCGGCCGAAGAAGTCGATCGTCTCGCGGATGTCGAACGGGGGCCGCCGGTTGTGCAGCAGCCAGCGCGACGCGCGCTCGGTCAGCTTGCGGGCCTCCAGCAGCATCGCGATCTGCGTGGACTGCGCGACCTGGTCCGACAGGGCCTCCACCGACCGCCAGAAGCGCGGCATCTCGAACACCTCCCGGGCGACCAGGTAGGCGCGGGCGATGTCGGGCGAGGACGCGCCCGTCTCCTCGTTCATCCGGAAGACGAACGTGGAGCCGCTCGCGTTGACCAGGTCGTTCACCACGGCGGTCGTGATGATCTCGCGGCGCAGCGGGTGCCGGTCCATGTAGGAGCGGAACCGCTCGCGCAGCGGGGTCGGGAAGTACTCGACCAGCCACGACTCCAGGTAGGGGTCGTCGGGGAGGTCGGACGCGACGATCTGCGAGTCCAGCGTGAGCTTGTCGTAGGCGAGCAGGACGGAGAACTCGGGGCTGGTCAGCCCCAGCCCGGACTGCCGCCGCTCCGCCAGCGCCTTGTCGTCCGGCAGGAACTCCAGGCGCCGCTTCAACCGGCCGTCGCGCTCCAGCTTGCGCAGGTAGCGGGCGTGGACGTGCAGCATCGCGGGGGCCTGCGCGCGGGACGCGGCGAGCACCACGTTCTGCCCGTGGTTGTCGCGCAGGACGAGCCGCCCGACCTCCTCGGTCATCTCGTAGAGCAGGTTGTCGCGCTGCTTGCCGGTCAGCTCGCCGTCCCGCACCGCCTGGTCGAGCAGGATCTTGATGTTGACCTCGTGGTCGGAGGTGTCGACGCCGGCGGAGTTGTCGATGAAGTCGGTGTTGATCAGGCCGCCGCCGCGGGCGAACTCGATCCGGCCGAGCTGCGTCACGCCGAGATTGCCGCCCTCGCCGACCACCTTGCAGCGCAGCTCGCCGCCGTCGACGCGGACCGGGTCGTTGGCCTTGTCGCCGACGTCGGCGTGGTTCTCCGCGGACGACTTGACGTAGGTGCCGATGCCGCCGTTCCACAGCAGGTCGACCGGCGCCTTCAGCACGGCCCGGATCAGCTCGTGCGGAGTGAGCGCCTTCACCCCGTCCTCGATCCCGAGCGCCGCCGCCATCTGCGGGGTGACCTTGATCGACTTGAGGGTGCGGGGGAACACGCCGCCGCCCTTGGAGATCAGCGCGGTGTCGTAGTCGGCCCAGCTGCTGCGCGGGAGCTCGAACATGCGGCGGCGCTCGGCGAACGACGTGCCCGGGTCGGGGTCGGGGTCGACGAAGATGTGCCGGTGGTCGAACGCCGCGACGAGCCGGATGTGCTCCGACAGCAGCATCCCGTTGCCGAACACGTCGCCGGACATGTCGCCGATGCCGACCGCGGTGAAGTCCTCGTTCTGGACGTCCTTGCCGAGAGCGCGGAAGTGGTACTTCACCGACTCCCAGGCGCCGCGGGCGGTGATGCCCATGCCCTTGTGGTCGTAGCCGACGGAGCCGCCGGACGCGAACGCGTCGCCGAGCCAGAACCCGTACTCGGCGGCGACGCCGTTGGCGATGTCGGAGAACGTCGCGGTGCCCTTGTCGGCGGCGACGACCAGGTAGGTGTCGTCGCCGTCGTGGCGGACGACGTTCGGCGGCGGGACGACCTTGCCGTCCACGAGGTTGTCGGTCAGGTCGAGCAGCCCGGAGATGAAGTCCTTGTAGCAGGCGATCCCGGCCCGCTGCCACGCCTCCCGGTCGACGGCCGGGTCGGGCAGCTGCTTGCCGACGAAGCCGCCCTTCGCGCCCGCCGGGACGATGACGGTGTTCTTCACCGCCTGCGCCTTCGCCAGGCCGAGGATCTCGGTGCGGAAGTCCTCGCGGCGGTCGGACCAGCGGAGCCCGCCGCGCGCGACCGTCCCGAACCGCAGGTGCACGCCCTCGACCTTCGGCGAGTACACGAAGATCTCGTAGGTCGGCTTCGGCAGCGGCAGGTCGGGGATGCGCTCGGGGTCGAACTTCATCGCCAGGTACGGCTTGCCCTGGTAGTGGTTCGTGCGCAGGGTCGCCTGGACGAGCGACAGGTACGCGCGCAGGATGCGGTCCTCGTCGAGGCTCGCGACCTCGTCCAGCTTGCCGTGGATCTCCTCGGTGATGCCGGCGCTGCGCTCCTCCTCGCCGCCCGCGAGGGCCGGGTCGAGGCGGCTCTCCCACAACCGGATGATCAGCCGGGTGATGGCGGCGTTGCGCAGCAGCACCTGCTCGATGTACCGCTTGGAGAACGTGGTGCCGGTCTGCCGCAGGTAGAGGGCGTAGGCGCGCAGGATCATCGCCTGCCACCAGGTCAGCCCGACGTGCAGGACCAGCGCGTTGAACCCGTCGTTCTCGATGTCGCCGCGCCACAGCGAAGCGAACGCGTCCTGGAACAGGTCCTTGATGGCCTCCTCGGGGACGTTCTCCGGCGGCACGTACCGCAGCCCGAGGTCGTAGATCCAGAACCGGCGGCCGTCGGACGGGCGGATCTCGTACGGCCGCTCGTCGACGACCTCGACGCCCATGTTCTGCAGCAGCGGCAGGATCCGGGACAGCGAGATCGGCTCGCCGAGCCGGTACATCTTCAGCCGCCGCTCGCCGGGCTCCGCGCTGTATGGCTCGTACAGGTTGATCGAGGTGTCGACGTCCTCGGTGAGCTCGTCGAGGCGGCGCAGGTCGGCGACCGCGGTGCGGGCCGGGAAGTCGGCCTTGTAGGCCTCGGGGAACGCCTCCCCGTAGGCGCGGGCGAGCGTCCCGGACCGCTCCTCGCCGCACTGCTCGACGATCGCGTCGCCGAGGTCGTCCTCCCAGGAGCGGATGGCGGCGGCGAGGCGGCTCTCCAGCTCGGAGACGTCCACGTCCGGCAGCGGGCGGCCGCGCTCACCGCGGACGACGACGTGCAGCCGGGCCAGGATCGACTCGGTGACGTTCGCGCTGTAGTCGACGCTGACGCCCTCGAACGCCTCCTTCAGGATGTCCTGGATGCGCAGGCGGATCTTGGTGGTGTAGCGGTCGCGCGGCAGGTACACCATGCACGACATGAAGCGCCCGTACATGTCCTTGCGCAGGAAGAGCTTCAGCTGGCGGCGCTCGCGCAGCCGCAGCACGCCGAGCGAGATCTTCAGCAGGTCGTCCACCGAGATCTGGAACAGCTCGTCGCGGGGGTAGCTCTCCAGGATCTCGACGAGGTCCTGGCCGTCGTAGCTGTCGGCGGTGAACCCGGCCCGCTCCAGCACCTCGTCCAGCTTGGCCTTCAGGACGGGGATGTGCGCGATCGACTCGCTGTAGGCGACGTGCGTGAAGAGGCCGAGGAACCGGCGCTCCCCGATCACCCGCCCGTCCGCGTCGAACTTCTTGACCCCGATGTAGTCCAGGTACAGGGGGCGGTGGACGGTCGACCGCGAGTTCGCCTTGGTCAGCACCATGAGCTGCTTCTCCGTCGCCTTCTCCCGGACCTCCGGGGGCAGCGCGGCGAAGCTGTCGGACTCGCGCTTGTCGTTGCGCAGGATGCCGAAGCCGGTGCCGGGCTCGGGCCGCAGCGCCGTGCCGTCGTCGGTGAGCGTGTAGTCGCGGTAGCCGAGGAAGGTGAAGTGGCCGTCGGCGAGCCAGTCGAGCAGCTCGACGCCGTCGGCGAGCTCCTTCTCCGGCAGCGGCGGCGGGTTCTCCTGGATCGCGGTGGCGATCTCGTGGGCGCGGGCGCGCATCTTCGGCTCGTCCTCGACGGCGACCCGCACGTCGTGCAGGACGCGCAGCAGGTCGCGTTCGAGCTCGTCCAGGACGGCCCGGTCGCTGGTGCGGTCGACCTCGATGTGCATCCACGACTCGTCGACGTCGTCGTCGGAGTCGAGCTTGCCGCGGAACGCCTTCAGATGGCCCGCGACGTCCCGGTCCACGCCGAGCAGCGGGTGGACGATCAGATGGGTGGCGAGCTGGTGCCGGGTCAGCTCCATGGTCACCGAGTCGACCAGGAACGGCATGTCGTCCGTCACGACCTGGACGACCGTGTGCCCCGGGTCCCAGCCGTACTCCTCCAGCGTCGGCGTGAAGACGCGCACCTTCGCGCGCCCCTGCGGCCGTTCCTCGCCGAGGGCCCGGTGCGCCATCGCCGGGCCGCAGATGTCGGCGGGGTCGCGCTCCTGGAGGTCCTCCTGGGCGACGTGCCGGTAGTAAAGCCGGAGGTAGGCGAAGTCCTCCTCCACGTCCCCGCCCCGCGCTCCCGGGCGCTGCGCGCACGTCTCAGCGGCCCGCCGGAGCAGGTCGTCCTTCGCTTGATCGAGCATGCCGCTCATCGACAACTCCCCTGATGACCCTTCGCCACCTCGTTGTGGCGCCGCTCACTGGACGAGCGTAGCCAGGAATCGTCCCAAAGCCGACCTGCTCAGCGGCAACGCCGACGTGGCTTATCCCACCCTGGCGCCCGGGTGACGTCACCCGGCGGCCTGGCCCTCGGAGCCGGTGCCCCCGCCGGGCGGCGGCGTGGACGGGTCCGGCGGGTCGGACGGGTCGGTCGGCTTCGTGGTCGGAGTGGACGTCTTGGTGGGGGTCGGCCGCGTCGTCGGCGAGGTCGTCGGCGTGGGGCTGCCGGTCGGCGTGGGGCTGCCGGTCGGCAGCCCGCTGTCGGTCGGCGTCGGCTCGTACGAGGTCGGCGGCGCCTGCTCCACCGGCCGGCGGCTCGTGGGCGGCGCCGTGCTCGGGACGACCTCGGTCGACGCGGGCGGGGCGCTCGGGTCGCTGACCTTCCGGCCCGCCTTTCCGTTGTCGCCCGCGCCGAGCGCGAGGACGGACGAGACGACCACGATCGCGACGAACAGCGCCGCCGCGCCGGCGAGCACCGCGGAACGCCCGGAGCCGGCGAGCGATCGCACGCCGCGCTTCCCGGTCCCGGCCGCGAGGTCGGGGGGCAGCGTGTCGCCGGCGGCCCATTCGGCGGGCGTGGGGAGCCGCGCCGGCTCGTGCTCGTCCGCGTGGCGGGCGCCGGGCCCGGCCTCCTGGACCTCCACCGGGACGGCGTCGAACCCCGTCCCGGGGTCGAAGTCCGGGGAGTCCTCGAAGATGGGGGCGTCGCCGAACACCGGGTCGGGCTCGAACACCTCGTCCTCGTCGGCGATCTCCGCGGCGCGGACGGAGCCCGCGGCGAGCATCGCGGTCTCGTCGGTGGCGGTCGGGCGGGCCGCCGGACGGGCGGCCTCCTCGTGCCCGAGCAGCCGCATCAGCACCTGCTGGGCGCGGGGCCGCCGCTCCGGCTCCTTCTCCAGGCAGTCGAGCACCAGCTCGCGCAGCGCGCCGTCCAGGTCGCCGAGGTCGGGCTCCTCGTGCAGGATCCGGTTGATCACGGCGGGGATGGTGTCCTGCCCGAACGGCGGCCGGCCGGTGGCGGCGAACACGAGCGTGGCCGCCCAGCAGAACACGTCCGCGGGCGTCCCCACCTCGTCGCCGCTGATCTGCTCGGGCGCCATGTAGGACGGCGTGCCGATCACCCGGCTGGTGAGCGTGGTGCCGCCGCTGAGCGCGCGGGCGACGCCGAAGTCGATGACGCGCGGGCCGTCCGGGCCGATCAGCACGTTGTGCGGCTTGAAGTCACGGTGGACGATCTTGGCCTGGTGGATCGCGGCGAGCGCGGTCGCGGTGCCGACCGCGAGCCGGTCCAGTGCCGCGCCGAAGAGCGGGCCGTCCTCCAGCACCTGCTGGTTCAGTGACGGGCCCGGCACGTACTCGCTGACGATGTAGGGCCGGTCACCGGTCGCGTCGGCGTCGATCACCTGCGCCGTGCAGAACGGCGCGACCTGCTTGGCGACCTCCAGCTCGCGCAGGAACCGGGCGAGCGCCTTGTCGTCGGACGTCAGCTCGGCGTGCAGCAGCTTGATCGCGACCTGCCGGCCGTCCTCGGCGGCGCCGAGGAACACCGTCCCCTGGCCGCCCTCGCCCACCCGGCCGATCAGGGCGTACGACCCCAGCCGGTCCGGGTCTCCGGACCGTAGCGCCCCAACCTCCATGCGTGGAACCGTCCCTCTCTTGATCGACGGACCGCGGAGTTCCGCGACCGGATCACCCCTCCGACTGTGTGACGCCCGAGACCGGAGGGAAGTTCACCCGATCCTGCGACCTTCCGGCGCGATCTGACCCACCGCTTCCATTCGGCCACAATTGGCCGGGGGACCACTCTAATGCCGTCACATCCCAGAGCGATACGGACACGCAAGGTGTCACCCAAGCGTTGCCCCGCAGCAGAATGAGTCCATGACGACGCTCGACGGCCGCCGCGTCCTGACCCGCGCCGAAATCATGGAGCGGCACGGGCTCGGACGCAGCACTCTGGAGAAGTGGTACCGGGAGCGAGCGTCCAACGGCCATCCGGAACCGGTGGGGACGGTCGGCTCGCAGCTCGCGTGGGACGCCGGCGCATGGGACCGCTGGTACGCCGCGCGCCGTTCCCGGACCGTCCCGCCCGGTCTGGTGACCCGTGACGAGCTGGCGTCGCGGCACGGCGTCACCAGGCACCGCCTCAAGCAGCTGTGGGCCGACCGTGCGTCCAACGGCCATCCGGACGCCGCGCACCGCGCCGGGAAGGCCCTGTACTGGGACGAGGCCGCGTGGACGGCCTGGTTCCGCTCGCTGGAGGACCGTCCGCCTAACGAGGAGCCGGACGACCTGGTGACGCTCGCCGAGGCCGCCCGCATCCTCGGGCTGGCCCAGACGAGCGTCACCGTCTACGTGAGCCGTCCGCCGGCGGGCTGGCCCGACCCGGTGCGGGTCGAGCCGCTGCGGGGCGGCCGGGTCCGCCGCCTCTACCGGCGCCGCGACATCCTCGCCTACGCGGCGCGGTCTACGGGGTGAAGTGGGTGAGCACCTCGGGGTTGGCCATGGAGTCGCGGTTGGCGGCCTGGTCGACCGGGGTGCCCTGGAGGATCTTGCGGACGGGCACCTCCAGCTTCTTGCCGGACAGGGTGCGGGGGATGCCGGGGACGGCCGTGATCTCGTCCGGGACGTGCCGGGGCGACAGCGACGACCGGATCTCCCGGCGGAGGTTCGCCACCAGGTCGTCGGTGAGGGACGCACCCTCCGCGAGCTGGACGTACAGGAGCAGCCGGCCCTCCTCGCCGAGGCGGCCGGTGTCGATGACGAGGCTGTCGGTGATCTCGTCGAACGCCTCGACGACGCGGTAGAAGTCGGACGTGCCCATGCGGACGCCGCCGCGGTTCAGGGTGGAGTCGGAGCGGCCGTAGATGACGCAGCCGCCGTCCGGGAGGATCTTGATCCAGTCGCCGTGCCGCCACACGCCCGGGTACATGCCGAAGTAGGAGTCGCGGTAGCGGTCGCCGCTCTCGTCGTTCCAGAAGGAGACGGGCATGGACGGCATGGGCTCGGTGAGCACCAGCTCGCCGACCTCGTCCACGACGGGGCGTCCGTCCTCCCCGAACGCCTCGACCTTGGCGCCCAAGCCGCGGCACTGGATGACGCCCGCGCGCAACGGCAGCAGGGGGCAGGGGCCGACGAAACCGGTGCAGATGTCGGTCCCGCCGGAGAAGGAGCCGAGGAGCAGGTCCTTCCCGACCGACTCGTACACCCACGCGAACCCTTCGGGCGGGAGGGGCGAGCCGGTGGAGCCGATGCCCCGCAGGGCGGACAGGTCGAGCTCCTCGCCC
Source organism: Actinomadura sp. B10D3 (assembly GCF_039871695.1). Lineage (NCBI taxonomy): Bacteria > Bacillati > Actinomycetota > Actinomycetes > Streptosporangiales > Thermomonosporaceae > Actinomadura > Actinomadura sp. B10D3. Next base: position 74,766 of record NZ_JBDPLY010000001.1, on the reverse strand, counting down.
GGACGCCGCCCCTGCTTCGCCGTGGCCGTGATGTAGGGCGCGCCCACGCCCATGTAGGTCATGCCGGTGTCGGCGGCGAGCTGCCAGAGGTCGGCGGGCGCCCCGTCGTACATGACGACGGTGGAACCCACCAGCAGGCCGCCGATGAGGTAGTTCCACATCATCCAGCCGGTGGTGGTGAACCAGAAGAAGACGTCCTCGGGGCCGAGGTCCTGGTGGAACGACAGCGCCTTGAGGTGTTCGAGGACGACGCCGCCGTGACCGTGGACGATCGGCTTCGGCAGCCCGGTCGTCCCGGACGAGTACACGACCCACAGCGGATGGTCGAACGGGACGGGCTCGAACTCCGGCGCGTCGTGGCCGGGACGCGGCAGGTCGCCGTACGGCATGCCGACGCGGAGGCCGTCCGGGGTGGCGGCGGGGTCGAGGTACGGGATGAGCACGGTCGCGGCCAGGCTCGGCAGCGCGGCCTCGATCTCGCCGACGATCTCGCGCCGGTCGAACCGCCGTCCGTTGTAGGCGTAGCCGTCCACGGCGATGAGGACCTTGGGCTCGATCTGCGCGAACCGGTCGATCACCGAGGACGACCCGAAGTCGGGTGAGCACGACGACCAGATCGCCCCGAGCGACGCCGTGGCCAGGAAGCAGATCAGCGCCTCGGGGATGTTCGGGACGTAGGCGGCGACCCGGTCGCCCTTGCCCACGCCCAGCTCCACCAGCCCCGCGCGGACCTCCGCCACGTGCAGCGCCAGCTCGCGGTACGTCAGGATCCTGTGGCCGCCCGCCTCCGACCGGAAGACGACCGCGGTCTTGTCCGGAGTCTCCCGCGCCCTGCGCAGCGCGTTCGCCGCGTAGTTGAGGGTCGCGCCGGGGAACCACTTCAGGCCGTCCACCGGCATGGGCCCGCCCGTCCGCACGGGACCGTCACCGCGCACGCCGACCACCTCGAAGTACGACCAGATCGCGTCCCAGAACGCGTCGACCTCGGTGACCGACCATTTCCAGAGGTCGTCGTAGGACTCGGTGAGCACGCCCCTGTCCCACAGCCAGTGAATGAAGTGGGTCACCCGCGCGTTGGCGACGACCTCCTCCGACGGCTCCCACAACACCGAACCCTCGGACACCGCACTGGCCATCTCTCTCCCTCCATGCCGCACCCCGGTCGCGCGGCCATCCCAATATCGGCCCCGCCCGGCACACGGCGCAACTTCCCCGCCCGCACCGCCACGAAGCACCAGAGCCCCGCCCCATCCCAGGTCAGACGCCTGCCACCCACAACCCCGACCCTCCACACAGATGGGGACCGCCTCATCCTCGCCCACCACACATGCCCGGCTCCGCCGAGGCGGGGCGAGATGGGGGTTCAGATGCGGGTGAGGTCGGCGACCGCGCTGACGAGGGCGTGGGTGTCGGAGAGGGTGGCGAGGACGCGTTCGGCGCCCGCCGCGCGCAGTTCGGCCTCGGTGGCGCTGCCGGTGGCCACGGCGATGATCGGGGAGCCGGCGATGTGCGCGGCCTGGACGTCGCGGGGCGAGTCGGCGATGTACACGGTGGCGGACTCGGGGTAGCGGGCGCGGTGGCGCTCGCCCGCGCGGGTCCGGGCGAGCTCCAGCAGGGCGGCCTTGCTGTAGACGCCGTTCTCGTACCCTCCGGCGTCCAGGTCGAGGTGGCCGGCGAGGCCCAGCTCGGTCACCTTCAGGACGGCGTTCGGCTGGAGGGAGCCGGTCAGCACCGACTGGACGACGCCGGGGACGTGGGCGAGCGCCTCGACGGCCTCGCGGGCGCCGGCCAGCACGCGGCCGTGCGCGCGCAGGTCCGCGCGGCGGGTCGCGAAGGCCTCGGTGAGGGCGGAGAAGAAGGCGGGGAGGTGGTCATCGGTGGTGACGACGTCGTTGAAGGCGAGGGTCTCGAAGATGATCTCGGACTCGGTGCGGCCGGGGGTGGGGGCGAGCCGGACGAGGGGCCGTCCGATGGTTCGCTGGAACGCCTCGGCGTAGGCGTCCCGGGTGACCCTCCCGACGTCGATCAGGGTGTGGTCGATGTTCCACAGCACCAGCCGGTTCAGCGTCGACATCCCGTTCCCATGCGCGTCGGAGGGGCGCGCGCGGGCACCGTTCGGCGCGCCCGCGGCGGTTGGCGAGCTTATCGTCCGGCCTCCGGGCCCCCCGCCGCAACCGCCCCTGCCTGGCCGGGCGGGCTAGGGGCCCATGTGGGGGTAGCGGTGGTCGGTCGGAGGGACGAAGGTCTCCTTGATGGAGCGGGCGCTCGTCCAGCGGGTGAGGTTGAACACCGAGCCGGCCTTGTCGTTGGTGCCGGAGGCGCGGGCGCCGCCGAAGGGCTGCTGGCCGACGATCGAGCCGGTCGGCTTGTCATTGATGTAGAAGTTGCCGGCGGCGAACCGGAGGGCCTCGGTGGCGGCGGCGATCGCGGCGCGGTCCTCGGCGATGACGGCGCCGGTCAGGGCGTACTCGGACACGCCCTCCATCTGGCGCAGGACGGCGTCGTAGTCGCGGTCGTCGTAGACGTGCACGCCGATGATCGGCCCGAAGTACTCGGTGGTGAAGATCTCGTCCGCGGGGTCGGACGACTCCAGCACGGTCGGGCGGACGAAGTAGCCGCGCGAGTCGTCCAGCTCGCCGCCGGTGAGGATCTCGATGGAGTCGGTCCGGCGGGCCCGCTCGATCGCCGCGCGGTGCTTGGCGAAGGCGCGGTCGTCGATCACGGCGCCCATGAAGGTGGACAGGTCCTCGGCGACGTTGCCCACGGTGAGCGACTCGGCCTCGGCGCAGAACTCGTCGCGCAGCCCGTCCCAGATCGAGCGCGGGATGTAGGCGCGGGACGCGGCGGAGCACTTCTGCCCCTGGTACTCGAAGGCGCCGCGGACGAGCGCCGTCTTCAGCACGGCCGGGTCCGCCGAGGGGTGCGCGACGACGAAGTCCTTGCCACCGGTCTCGCCGACGATCCGCGGGTAGCCCCGGTATCCGGAGATGTTCTCCCCGATCCCCCGCCAGAGCCGCTGGAACGTGGCGACGGAGCCGGTGAAGTGCAGGCCGGCCAGGTCGGGGTGGCGCAGCGCCACCGCCGAGACGGCCTGCCCGTTCCCGGTGACCATGTTGATCACACCGGGCGGGAGCCCGGCGGCCTCCAGGAGCCGCAGGGTGTGGTGCGCGGCGAGCTGCTGGGTCGGGGACGGCTTCCAGACGACGACGTTGCCCATCAGCGCGGGCGCCGTCGGCAGGTTCCCGGCGATCGCGGTGAAGTTGAACGGGGTGATGGCGAGGACGAACCCCTCCAGCGGCCGGTACTCCAGCCGGTTCCACACGCCCGGCGGCGACAGCGGCTGTATCTCGTGGATCTGCTGCGCGTACCGGACGTTGAACCGCCAGAAGTCGATCAGCTCGCAGGCCGCGTCGATCTCGGCCTGCTGCACCGACTTGGACTGGCCGAGGATCGTCGCGGCGTTCAGCGTGGACCGCCACGGGACGGCGAGCAGGTCGGCGGCGCGCAGCAGGATCGCGGCCCGGTCCTCGAACGCCATCGCGCGCCAGGCGGGCGCCGCCTCCCGCGCCGCCGCGATCGCCTCGGCCACGTCCGCCTCGGTGGCCTCGCCCATCCGGCCGAGGACGTGCCCGTGGTTGTGCGGCTCGACGACGTCGACGGGCGTGCCGGCGCCCATGCGCCGCTCACCCCCGAGCGTCATGGTCAGCTCGGTCTCCGCGCCGCCCAGCTCCTTGATCTTCGCTTCCAGCGCGGCGCGCTCCCCGCTGCCCGGCGCGTACCCCTTGACCGGCTCGTTCACGGGTACCGGCACGTTCGTCACGGCGTCCATCTGACGGCTCCCTGCGATCCGACGGCGTTGTCGACGTGCCGGGGATCTACCCGCCCCGCGGGCACGGAATGCACCGCCCCGGCCGACGACGCGGCACCCACCCCCGAACGCGCGGCGCGGGGTGGTCAGTCGAGGAGGTGCTGGAGTTCCTGGGTGGCGTACCAGAGGAGGTCGTGGCCTTCGGCGCCGTCGACGGTGAAGCGGGCGTCGTCGTCGCCGGCGTCGGCGGCGGGCAGGGCCTCCACGGCGGCGGCGATGTCGGGGACGGCGTCCGGGTCGTCGACGTGGCCGGAGGCGATCAGCGTCCACGGGACGGGCGCGGTGACCCGGACGAGGGAGCGGTCGCCGTTCGCCAGGTCGGCGTCGCCGCGGGGGCGGGCGACCTGGTCGTCGGGGATCTCGGCGGCGAGCACGACGCGGCGGCGCGGGGCGGACGGGTCGGCGGCGAGCAGGCGCAGCGAGGCGCGGGCGGCGGCGGACATCGCCGCGTACTCCAGCTCCTCCAGGTCGCCGCCCGCGTACCACTCGCGCAGCGCGGGCGTGACGGCGTGCGCGGCGAGCGGCGCGGGGCCGATCTCCCGCGCGGCGTGGACGCCGGCGAGCAGCGTGAGCGTGGACGGCAGGTAGAGGCGCATGACGGTCAGCAAGTCTGCCAGACCGTCAGGGCAGGAGCCCCAGCTCGCGCAGTTCGGTGATGGTGGTGTCGGGATCGGTGTGCAGGATCCCGCGGAGGCCGAGGTCCTCGGCGGCGCGGATGTTGTGCTCGATGTCGTCGATGAAGACGCAGGCGGCGGCTTCCACGCCGAGCAGGTCGAGGGCGTGCCGGAAGATCCGCTCGTCGGGCTTGCGCATCCCGACCTCGCAGGAGATGACGACCGCGTCGAAGAGGTCGGCGAACAGGTCGCGGGGGTACTCGTTGCCCCACGAGTTCGACAGCAGCGCGGTGCGGGCGCCCGTGGCGCGCACGGCGCGCAGCGCGTCGTACATCGGCACGACGGGGGCGAAGGCGCCGAACATGCGGGAGATGAGCCCGGCCGCCTCGACGGGCCCGCCGTCGACGGTGAGCAGCTCGGCGGCGAGGAGGCGCTCGAAGTCCTCGGTGGCGAGCGAGCCGTCCTCCAGGCCGTGGATCGGGTTGTTCCCGGAGCCGTTGTAGGCCTGCTTCACCCACGCGCGCATCACGTTCTTGTAGTGCTCGGCGTCGATGCGGTCGGCGGCGAGCCAGGCTTCGATGGCGTCGCCCAGCGGGGACGTCAGCACACCGCCCCAGTCGGTGATGACGGCTTTGACCGCGGGTTCGGTGGACACGGGCCGATGGTAAGTGATCCCGGGCGAAATGACCGAATCGCGTTCTGCCAGAATGCGCCCCATGGACTTCGCACCCAGCCCGAAGGCCCGCGACTACCAGGAGCGGCTCCAGGAGTTCATGGACCGGCACGTGTACCCGGCGGAGCCGGTCTACGCCGCGTGGCGGGCGGAGAACGACCCGCACGCGCTGCCGCCGGTCGTCCAGGAACTCAAGGTCGCGGCGCGCGAGCGGGGCCTGTGGAACCTGTTCCTGCCCGACGTGTCCGGGCTGACGAACCTGGAGTACGCGACGCTCGCCGAGCTGACCGGCCGCTCCCCCGACCTCGCGCCGGAGGCCGTCAACTGCGCGGCGCCCGACACCGGGAACATGGAAGTCCTGCACATGTTCGGGACGGACGAGCAGAAGCGGCGGTGGCTCCGGCCCCTGCTCGACGGAAAGATCCGCAGCGCGTTCGCGATGACCGAGCCGGACGTGGCGAGCTCCGACGCCACCAACATCACCACCTCGATCGTCCGGGACGGCGACGAGTACGTGATCAACGGCCGCAAGTGGTTCATCACCGGCGCCGCCGACGAGCGCTGCAAGATCTTCATCGTGATGGGCAAGACGGACCCGGACGCGCCCGCGCACCGGCAGCAGTCGCAGGTGCTCGTCCCGCGCGACGCGCCGGGCGTGACGATCGTCCGGCACCTGCCCGTCTTCGGCTACCAGGACCAGCACGGCCACTCGGAGATCCTCTTCGAGGACGTCCGGGTGCCGGTGTCGAACCTGATCGCGGCGGAGGGCGACGGGTTCATGATCGCGCAGGCGCGGCTCGGGCCGGGCCGCATCCACCACTGCATGCGGGCGCTCGGCATGGCGGAGCGGGCACTGGAGCTGATGTGCCGCCGCGCCCTGTCGCGCGAGGCGTTCGGCGGGCCGCTGGCCGAACAGGGCGTCGTCCGGCAGCAGATCGCCGAGTCGCGGATGGCGATCGAGCAGGCCCGGCTGCTCACCCTCAAGACCGCCTGGCTGATCGACAGGCACGGCGCCAAGGGCGCGCGGTCCGAGATCGCCGCGATCAAGGTGGTCGTGCCGCGCATCACCCACGAGGTGCTCGACCGGGCGATCCAGGTCCACGGCGGCGCCGGCGTCTCCGACGACACCCCCCTCGCCGCGATGTACGCGTGGGTCCGCGCCATGCGCATCTTCGACGGCCCCGACGAGGTCCAAGTACGCACGGTGGCAAGCCGAGAACTCCGGCGTTTCTGATGGCAGTGCCCTTGGCTCCGGCCCCTGGGGGCCCTACGCCAAGGGCACTGCGTGCGATCGCTGCATCGCTCCGGCTCGCATAGCGGCTCGCTGCGCGATCAGTTTCTCGCAAGCTCGAAACTGCCTTCGGCCGCGGTCTGTCCGCGATCATGCGAGTGGTCCCCGGTCATGCCGATCTGAGGCGTTGGAGTGCCTCTCGGACGCCACCGTCGGTCTCCTCCAGGACCACCGTGGCGCGGGCCGCGGGTACCTCGCCCAGCAGCGAGACCAGCGCGACGCGGGTGTTCCCCCCCGCCTCCTCCAGCGCGTTCTCGCAGGTGCGGGCGTCCATCCCCGTCGCCTCGGTGAGGATGCGCACCAGCCGGGCGCGCAGCTTGGAGTTCAGCGCGTTCACGCTGACCATCAGGTTGGAGTAGGTGCGCCCCATCCTGATCATCAGCGTGGTGGAGAAGGAGTTGAGCACCAGCTTGGTCGCGGTGCCCGCCTTCATCCGGGTGGACCCGCTGATCACCTCGGGCCCCGTGGCGAGGCCGATGTGCACCTCGACCTCGTCCCCGTACGGGGTGTGCGGGTTGCAGCTGATCAGGGCCGTGCGGGCCCCGACCGCGGCGGCGGCGCGCAGGGCGCCCACGACGTAGGGGGTGCGGCCGCTCGCGGCGATGCCGATGGCGACGTCGCCCGGCTGGACGTCGCGGGCGTCCCGGCGGCCGAGCTCGACGTCGTCCTCCACGTCGGAGATGGCCTGGGACAGGGCGCCGGGGCCGCCGGCGTGGTGGGCGACCACCCGGCCCCAGATGCCGAACGTTGGGGGCAGCTCGGCGGCGTCCAGCACCGCGAGCCGGCCGGACGTGCCGGCGCCGAAGTAGTGCACCCGGCCGCCCGCCCGCAGCGAGTCGACGGCGAGGTCCACCAGCCGCGCCACCTCGGGCAGGACGGCGGCGACGACCATCGGGACGGTCGCGTCCTCCGTGTTGATCAGGCGTAGCACCTCCATGGTCGGCAGCGTGTCGACGTCGAGGGTCCGGGGGTTCCGTCCCTCGGTGGGGAGCTCGCAATCGATCACCGACGCCTCCGGTCGGGTCGCACGGTCCGTCCGCGGACCGCCTCGAACGTGGCTTCCAGGGCCTTGCGGGTGGGCCCGTAGGTGCGCTGCGCCACTCCGACGAAGACGCAGTCGACCACTGTGAGCTGCGCCAGCCGGCTGGCGGTTGCGCCGGAGCGGAAGGTCGTCTCCCGCGCGGCCGTCGTCAGGATCAGGTCCGCCACCTCCGCTATCGGGGACTTCGGGAAGTTGGTGAGCGCCACGGTCTTCGCGCCGCGGGTCTTGGCGACCTCCAGCGCGTCGATGGTCTCCACCGTCGCGCCGGTGTGCGAGATGCCGATCGCCACGTCGCCGTTGCCGAGGACGGCGGCGCTGGTCAGCATGATGTGCGCGTCCGCCCACGCCGAGCAGACGCGCCCGATCCGGTGCAGCTTCTGCTGGAAGTCGGCCGCGACGAACGCGCTGGCGCCGACGCCGTAGACGTCCACCCGCTCGGCGGCGACGACGGCGTCCACGACCTGTTCGAGCATCTTGATGTCGAGCTGGGCGGCGGTCTCCTCGACGGCGCGGGCGTCGGCGAAGGTCACCTTCTCGACGATCTGCTCCAGCGAGTCGTCGGGGCTGATGTCGCTGCCGATGACCCGGCCGCCCGCGGCGCTCTGGGCGCGGCCGGCCTCGGTCGCGAGGGTCAGCCGCAGTTCCGGGTAACCATGGAATCCGATCGCGCGGCAGAACCTGATGACGGTCGTCTCGGACGTGCCGCAGGTCTGCGCGAGCTCGGTGATGGTGGAGTTGGCGACCCCTTCGGGGTCGTCGATGACGCGTTGAGCGACTCGTCGCTCGGCGGGGGGCAGCGAGGGCAGCAGCGATCGGACGCGCACCACCGTGCTCAGCGGTGTGGCGTCCTTGTCCTTGGTCTGGCCCGGCACGTCGTCCCGTGACGCTTCGGGCTCCCCCGTGATCCCCCGCTCGGGGCCCCGACCGGGGCCGATGGGTTTCCTCATGGAGGAAATTTTCTTACGTGCGAGATGTCACGTCAACGGTAGAAAAGGCTACGGTCGCCATGTGTTGACCCATTTGGCCGGTCCTTACGTGGTCGGTATCGACGCGGGTGGCACGAAGACCCGCTGCGTCGTGCTGACGCTCGGGGGTGCCCTGGCCGGTTCCGGCACCGGCCCCGGGGCCAACCCCAACTCAGGAGGCGACACCGCGGGGGCGCTGACCACCGCCCTGCGGGAAGCGCTCGGGGACCTGGACCGTACCCACATCCTCACCGGCGTGTTCGGCATCGCCGGCGCCGGCTCGGCCGGCCGGCCCGCCGCCGTCGCGGCGGCGCGGCAGGCCTGGCAGGCCGTCGGGCTGCGCGGCTCGCCCGCCGTTGTGACCGATATCGCGGTGGCGTTCGCCGCCGGAACCAGCGAGCCCAAGGGCATCGTGGTGTTCTCCGGCACGGGCGCCGGCGCGGCGGTCATCAACGACGGTGCGATCGTGCAGCGCGCCGACGGCTACGGCTGGCTCGTCGGGGACGAGGGTTCGGCGGTGTGGCTCGGGAAGGAGGCCGTGCGGGCGGCGCTCGCCGCCTACGACGGCCGCGGCTCCCCGACGCTGCTCACCGATGCGGTCCCCCGGGCGCTGCTCGGCGCCACCGTGGTCGCGGAGATCGACTCGGAACGGCGAAGATCCTTCCCCCGGAGGGCGCTGGCCATGGCCGGCGCCCCTTCGCCGTCACCGGGCGCCTCCGTGCTGCCGCAACCCGCCGCGCTCGCCTCCGGAGGGGCTCCCCCGGGCAGGGGCACGGGCACCGCCGTGCTGGTCCCCGAGTCCGCCTATCCGCCGTCCGTCCCCTATCCCGCACCGGGAGGCGGGCCCACCGGCCCGCACGGGCCACCGGGCCATCCCGAGTCCGTCCCGCCCAACCCGCGCATCGCCCAAGCGATCATCAAGGAGGTGTACGGCCGCCCACCGGCGGCCCTGGGCCGGCTCGGCCCGGTGGTCGCCGCCGCCGCGGCCGCCGGAGATCCCGTGGCCAGGCGCATCACCGACGAGGCCGCGCAGTGGCTGCTGCGCGACGTCGACGCGGTGCGCCCGGCCCTGTCCGACCCCTGCGCACCGGTCGTGATGCACGGCTCGGTGCTGCGTGAAGGCCCCGTCGCCGAGGCCGTCCGCACCGGACTGCGCGCCCGCTTCGCCGAGGCGCCGCGCAGCGCCGGCGACGGAGCCGTCGGCGCGGCCGGGATGGCGCTGCGCCGCCTCGGCCACCCCCTGCCCGGCTGAGCCGCCCCGCCCGCGGCGGACGACTCTCCGGCCCCCGGCCCGGCCGTCCCGATCCGGCCCGGCCGTCAGGTTCATCGCGATGGACCCCACCAGATCCGCAATTCCTTGCGATCCCGGGGTCCATCGTGATTAAGCTGTGACCACGGTGGCGACAGCGCCGCGGGAGCGGTCCCGAGAGGGCCGCGTCCTGCGGGACCACCGGCCACAGGCGTGGCTCGTACCGAATCGACTGCGTTACACCGCAGCGTCGTCCGCGCGGGATGCTCCCGACCCGAGCGCCCCTTCCAGCACGCGCATGCCTTCCAGACGCATGCCCGCCCGCGCTCCCGCATGCCCGGACGACGGCCGACTCCGTACTCCCACGTCGAACGAGGTCGCATGCACTCCCTGCCCAGGCGCCGCCGTGTCCGGCCGGCCCTCGCCCGCCTGTCCCGCACCGTCGTCCCCCGCTCGCGCCGATGGCGCCGCCTGATCGTGATGATCATCACACCCGTCGTGCTGACGGCCGCCCTCACCGCGGTCGCCTACGTCCGGACCCCGATGCCGACCCGGCCGCAGGACGGCGTGACCGACGAGGGCTCCACCGTCTACTACGCCGACGGCCGGACGCCGCTGTTCCGCCTCGGCGCCAACCGGGAGAGCGTCCGGCACGACCAGATCCCCGACCGGCTGCGCTGGGCGGTGCTCGCCGCCGAGGACCGCGGCTTCTACGACGGCCACGGCGTCTCCCCCGCCGGGACGATCCGGGCGATGTGGAACAACGCCTCGGGCGGCGACACGCAGGGCGGCTCGACCATCACCCAGCAGCTCGCCCGCAACTACTTCAAGGGCCTCAGCCGCGACCGGACGGTGCGCCGCAAGATCAAGGAGATCTTCATCGCGGTGAAGCTCGACCGGCACCGCACCAAGGACGAGATCCTCGACCTGTACCTCAACACGATCTACTTCGGCCGGCAGACGTCCGGGGTGCAGGCGGCGTCCCGCGCCTACTTCGACAAGGACGTCTGGCAGCTGGACGTGGCCGAGTGCGCCATGCTCGCCGCGATGATCCAGCGGCCGGTGTACTTCAAGACCCAGGGCCACGACGCGCCGGCCCGCGCGCTGAGGGCCCGCTGGAGGTACGTCCTCGACGGGATGGTGTCGATGGGCAGGCTGAGCCGCGCCGAGGCCGCCCGGCTGCGCTTCCCCCGCACGCAGGACGAGTGGACGGGCGTCAGCCTGTCCGGCCAGGACCTCCTCGTCCGCCAGCGCGTCGAGGAGGAGCTGGCGAGCGTCGGCATCCCGATCGACAGCGTGGTGAACGGCCGCCTGAAGATCTACACGGGGCTGGACCGGCGCTGGATGAAGCACGCCGAGGACGCCATGCGCGGGGCGCGGGAGCCGCAGTGGCCGAGGACCGTGCGCGGCGGTCTCGTCGCCGTGGACGCGAAAACCGGCGCTGTCAGGGCGTTCTACGGCGGCGACCCGGAGCGCACCCAGGTCGACTCGGTGTTCGGCCCGGTCGCGCAGGCGGGCTCGACGTTCAAGCCGTACGTGCTGGCCGCCGCGCTGCGCAGAGGCTTCAGCGTCCGGACGAAGGTGAGCGGGAAGTCGCCGCAGAAGTTCGCGCCGGACGGTGAGAACACGACGGCGACCGCGCCCGGCTACAAGGTCGAGAACGACGAGGAGATCGGCTCGCTCGGCACGATGGACATGGTCGAGGCGACCGCCCTGTCGGTCAACACGGGGTACGTGAAGGCGGCGCTGAAGACGGGGATATCGAACGTCATGGAGACGGCGCGGCTGTTCGGCGTCCCCGCGTCCGCGCTCGCGCCGTTCAAGGGGCAGGCGGGGATCGCGCTCGGCATCCCCGACGTCGCGGCGGTCACCCAGGCCGCCGGGTACGCGCCGTTCGCGAACGGCGGCACGGCGGTCGTCCCGCACCTGGTGACCAAGGTGGTCGACGCGAACGGCCGCCGGGTGCCGCTGCCCTGGGACCGGCCGGGCGGCCGCGTGCTGAACCGGGAGCAGGCCGCGCAGGCCACGTTCGCGCTGCGGGCGACCGTCCGGGACGGGACGGGACGGCGCGCCGCCCTGTCCGACCGCGAGGCGGCGGGTAAGACGGGCACGACCGAGCACAACCGTGCCGCCTGGTTCGTCGGGTTCGTCCCGCAGGTCTCGGCCGCGGTGGTGATCGGCAACGCGAAGCCCGCCACGCTGCGGAACCTGCCCGGCTTCCGCGGGACGGTCGCCGGCGAGAACCTGCCCGCCACGATCTGGCACGCGTTCATGGACAAGGTCGCCCGCGACCTGCCGGTCCAGCCGTTCCCCGAGCCCGCGTTCTCCGGCGTGGCCGCGAACTGGGCCGGCCCCGGCCCGGACGAGCGCAAGCCCGGCACGCCGGAGCCGGGCACCACTCCGACCGGGCCGAACCCCGCCAAGGAGAAGGAGGCCGCGAGGCGCAAGCAGGCCGCCGGAGGGCTGCCGGACGCCCCCACCCCGCGGACGACGCGCGATCCCGGCGCGGGCGGGACGCTGCGCACGGCGCCGCCCGCCGCGGACTGACGTCCGGGAGATCGAGTCGACAGCGGGCCGGGGAACGGCTACCGTCGCGGCGTCCGATGCGACCGAGTTACCGAGACCACGTCGGGGGGCCTGGTCAGGTGCGTGCTTCACGTTCACTCGCGCTCGCGGCGGTGGCGTCCGTGCTGGTCACGGGGGTCGCCGGCTGCGGTGGCGGCGGTGGGAGCGGCAAGAGCGGGCGGACGCCGTCCGCCCGGTCCGCCGCGCCCGGTCCGCCGGGCGGCGGCACCCCGGCGGCGGACGCGTGGATCCCCGGCCGGGTCGCGAAGATGACCGTGGCGGAGAAGGTCGGGCAGCTGTTCGTCCCGACGTTCTCCAGCCGCGCCGACGCCCTCTCCAAGATCAAGAAGTACCGGGTGGGCGGGCTGATCTACTTCCCGGAGAACTTCGGCAGCCCGGCGAAGACGGCGGCGCAGTCGAACGCGCTGCAGAAGGCGTCCACGATCCCGCTGCTCCTCGGCGTGGACGAGGAGCAGGGCATCGTCTCGCGGACGCCGTTCATCACCGCCTTCCCCGGCAACATGGCGCTCGGCGCGACCCGGAACCCGGCGGACGCCCGCACCGCCGCCCAGGTCACCGGCGCGGAGCTGCGCGCGGTCGGCATCAACCTCGACTACGCCCCGGACGCCGACGTGAACACGAACCCGCGCAACCCGGTGATCGGGGTGCGCTCGTTCGGCGCCGACCCGGCGCTGGCGTCCACGATGGTCCGGGGCGCCATCGGCGGCTACCAGGCCGCCGGGGTCGCCGCGACGGCCAAGCACTTCCCCGGGCACGGCGACACCGCCACCGACAGCCACACCGGCCTGCCGGTGATCGGCCACTCGCCGTCGGCGTGGGAGCGGCTGGACGCGCCCCCCTTCAAGGCGGCGATCGAGGCGGGCGTGGACGTCATCATGACCGCGCACATCGTGGTGCCGAAGCTCGACCGGTCCGGCGACCCGTCCACGCTGTCGAAGACCGTGCTGACCGGGCTGCTGCGCGAGAAGCTCGGGTACCAAGGCGTGATCACGACCGACTCGCTGGAGATGGCGGGGGTGCGCGAGAAGTACGGTGACGCGGCCGTCCCCGTCCGGGCGATCAACGCGGGCGCCGACCAGCTGCTGATGCCGCCCGACCTGCCGCGCGCCTACCGGGCCGTCGTGAAGGCCGTCCAGTCCGGGAAGATCACGCGCAAGCGGCTGGACGAGTCGGTGACGCGCATCCTCAGGCTCAAGCAGCGCCGCGGGCTGTTCCAGGGGGCGGCCGTCGACCCGGCCAAGGCCGCCGCGTCCATCGGCACGGCCGCGAACAAGGCCGCCGCCCGGCAGGTCGCCGAGCACGCGGTCACCCTCGTCCGCAACAAGGGCGGCGTGCTGCCGCTCAAGGGCAGGAAGGTCGCGGTGTCGGGGCCGGGCGGCGACCGCCTCCGGGCCGCGCTGCGCGGCCAGGGCGTCGCGACGGCACCGGTGGGCTCGGCGGACGTCACCGTGCTGACCACCGAGAACGCCGGGGCGGCGACCGCCGCCCGCATCCGCGCGCTCGGGCCGAAGCCGGTGGTCGTCGCCGCGCTCGGCCGCCCCTACGACCTCGACGCGGCCGGGGCCGCGCAGGCGGCGCTCGCCACCTACTCCTCCAGCCGGGTGTCGGTCGACGCGCTGGCCAGAGTGCTGAGCGGCGCGGTGAAGCCGACCGGCAAGCTCCCGGCCCCCGCGGCCGGAAAGCCGGCCGGGTTCGGCATCGGCTACCGTTGACGCGCTCCCCGGCCTGAACCGGGCAGACGCTGGATCGCCCGGGGGCGATCCAGCATTTCTCGCCCCGCTACGCGGAAGGGTCCGCTTCACCCCCCGGCCCGAAGGCCGGAGCACTGCGGACGAACACGGCAGCTTCCCTCTGATGGACGCGGCGGGCCGTCTGCTGGGAGGATCGGGCCGCTTCGCGCCCACAGGAGGTATGCCCGTGCGCGTCCGCCCGTTAGTCCTGGCCCTGATGCTGCTCTCCTCGCCGGCGGCGTGCGACGGGAAGGACAAGGTCACGATGCCGCCGCTCACACCCGAGCCCCGTGAGTCGCGGCTCGCCGGCACGCCCACCGCGGCGTCGTCGCGGACCCTCGCGGCCCGGCTCGCGCTGTACAGGTACCTGCGCGGGATCGCCGCCGGGAACGTCAAGGCGTGTGCGTTCCTGACGGCCGGATACGAGCGGCGCGTGTTCGGCGGGCCGGGCAGGTGCCGGTCAGGCCTCGCCCAGGCTCGGGCGAGGCTGCGCCCGCAGGACATCACGGCGCTGCGGGGCGTCACCGTGCCCGTCTGCGAGACCGCGCCGGACGGCGCCTGCACCGTCCGGTTCGAAAACCTCCGGTGGAAGGGCGAGCCCGCGAGACAGGGCGGCCTCCTCGCCGCGAGCTTCACCCTCCGCAAGACCGGGGCCTACTGGCGGATCGCCGCCTGACCCGCCGCCTGACCGGGAACCGCGCCCCGGCCCGTCACAGCCCGACGTCCGCGAGACCGGGCAGGCGGGCGCGGGCGGCGTCCTTGGCCTCCCCGGCGGTGCGGGCGGCCCGTGCCGCTGCGGCGGCCTCGCGGCACTCGTCCAGCGTGTGCCGGGCGAGCGCGGCGCGCACCAGCGGGAGGGACGGGGCGCTCATCGACAGCGACGTCACGCCGAGGCCCACCAGCACGCACGCGAGCACCGGGTCGCCGGCCGCCTCCCCGCACACCCCGCACGGCACGCCCGCGCCGGCCGCGGGGGCGACGAGGTCGAGGACGGCGGGCTGCCACGGGTCCTGGAGGTGCGCGAGGCCGCCGATCTGCCGGTCCGCCGCGCACGCGTACTGGGTGAGGTCGTTGGTGCCGATGCTGAAGAACTCCACCTCCGGCGCGAGGTCGCCGGCGCGCAGCGCGGCGGCGGGCACCTCGATCATGACGCCGGGATGCTCGATGCCCGCCTCCCGGCAGGCGGCGGCGAAGTAGGCGGCCTCGGTCGCGTCCGTCACCATCGGCGCCATGACCTGGAGCTTCACGGTCAGCCCGGCCGCGGCGCGGGCGAGAGCGGTCAGCTGCGCGGACAGCACGTCCGGGTGCAGCCGCATCATCCGCAGGCCCCGCTCGCCGAGCGCCGGGTTCGGCTCGGCGCCGGGGGCGGGCAGGAACGCCAGCGGCTTGTCGGCGCCCGCGTCGAGCGTCCGGACGACCACGCGGCCCTCCGGGAACGCCTCCAGCACCTTGCGGTACGCCTCCTCCTGCTCCGCGTCGGACGGCGGCGTCGCGCGGTCGAGGAACAGGAACTCGGTCCGGTACAGCCCGACGCCCTCCGCCCCGTTCTCCAGCGCCGCCTGGACGTCCTTCGGGCCGCCGATGTTCGCCAGCAGCGGGACGGCGTGCCCGTCCCGGGTGGCGCCCGGCCCGGTCGACTCCCGCAGGGCGGACGCGCGGGCGTCGGCGGCGGCCCGCGCCGCGGCCACCTCCGCGTCGGACGGGTCGGGCAGCACGGTCCCGGCGGCGCCGTCCACCAGGACGCGGGTCCCGTCGGCGATCGACGTCGCGCCCTTCAGCGCGACGACCGCGGGCACCCCCATCGTCCTGGCCAGGATCGCGGTGTGACTGGTCGGGCCGCCCTCCTCCGTCACGAACGCGACGACCTGCGCCGGGTCGAGAACGGCCGTGTCCGCGGGCGCGAGGTCCCGCGCGACGAGCACGAACGGCTCGTCGGACTCCGGGACGCCCGGCACCGGCAGGCCGAGCAGCCGGGCGATCGCGCGGTCGCGGATGTCGTCGAGGTCGGTGACGCGGGCGGCCATGTACTCGCCGGCCCCGGCGAGCATCTCCCGGTAGACGCCGAACGCCTCGAACACGGCGCGCGCCGCCGCCGTCCCCTCGCCGATCGCGCCGCGGACGCCGTCGGCGAGGCCCGGGTCGCGGGCCATCAGCGCCTGCGCGTTCAGCACGTCCCGGCCGTCGGCGTTGCCCGCCGCGGCGGCGCGCTCACCGCGCTCCTCCAGGTCGGCGGCGACGGCCTCCAGCGCGGCCAGCGCGGTGTCGGTCTCGGCGGCGGCGTCGCCGTGCCGCGCGCCCGCGGGCGGCTCCGGGACGGCCCCGGCGATACCGCGCACCGGCCCGGACCCGACCCCCGGGCTGACTCCCGCGCCCTGCATCACCCCGTCCACCTCAGGCCTCCTCTGGCTCCGGCGTGGACAGCAGCTTCTGCAGGCCGTCGAGCAACTCCTCGGCGCCCTCGCCCTCGGCCGACAGCACGACCTCCTCCCCGTGCCGCACGTCCAGCCCCAGCACGGCGAGGATGCTCTTGGCGTTCACCGGGGTGCCGCCGCGCTTGGCCACGGTCACGTCCATCGGGGCCTTCGCCGCGGTCTGGACGAACAGCGCGGCCGGCCGCGCGTGCAGCCCCACCCTGGACTCGATCTTGACGTTGCGCTCGGTCACCGCACACTCCTTCTCGCTATAGCCCGGCGACGGGCCGGCGCACCCGCAGCGCGGGGCCCGGCACGACGTCCACTTCCTTGAAATCGGCGACCACGTGGTCGGCGTCGGCCAGCGCGCCCGCCGGCTGCGTGGTGATGACGCCCACGCAGGTCATGCCCGCGGCCTTCACGGCCGCCACGCCCGCGGGGGCGTCCTCGAACCCGATCGTCTCCTGCGGCGGGACGTCCAGGTCGCGCGCGGCGGCCAGGTACCCCTCCGGATGCGGCTTGCCGGTGACGACGTCCCCGGCGGTCACCACGATGTCGAGCAGGTCGCGGATGCCGAGCCCGGCGAGCAGCCCCTCGGCGTAGTCGCGCTGCCCGGACGTCACCACCGCCAGCGGCACGCCCGCGTCCGCCAGGGACCGGACGAGGTCCACGGCGCCGGGGACGGGCACGGCGGGCGGCAGCCCCGGCACCGACCCGTAGGACAGCGCCTGCGCGAACAGCGCCTCGACCGTCCGGCCGGGGAACAGGTGCGCGAGGTCCTCCAGGACCTCCTGCCCGCGGCGCCCCGCGAACGAGGCGATCAGCGCCTCGTCGTGCGGGACGCCGTGCGCCTCGAACAGCCGCGACCACATCACCCGGTTGCGGGGCTCGGTGTCGATGAGGGTCCCGTCCAGGTCGAACACGGCCGCGCCGAGGCCGATCACCGCCATGCGCTCAGCTCCATGTGAACAGCTCGTCCCCCTTGGTCACCTCGCCCGACTCGACCACGTCCGACAGGGCGTCGGCGCCCGCGTCCAGCGCGACCACGGCGCAGATCGGCGAGCGCCCGCCCGCCTCGATCACGGCCGGGTCCCACCCGACGACCGGCTGGCCGGCGCTGACCTCGTCACCCTCGGCGGCGAGGAGCTCGAACCCCTGCCCCTTCAGCTTGACGGTGTCGATGCCGAGATGCACGAGGACGCCGTGGCCCTCCTCGTCCACCACGACGTACGCGTGCGGATGCAGCTTGACGATCTTCCCGGCGACCGGGGCGAGGGCGGGGCCGCGCCCGCGCTCGGGGTCGACCGCCGTGCCCGGCCCGACCATGGCCTGGGCGAACACCGGGTCGGGGACGCCGGCGAGGCCGACGACCCGCCCGGCGACGGGTGAGAGTACTCGGGTCATTGGGGGTCCCCTCGGGGGTCAGTCGAGGATGTCCTCGATGTCGCTGGCGATGGTGTCCGCCTCCGGGCCCACGACGACCTGGACGACGGAGCCGCTGCGCATGACGCCGTGCGCGCCCGCCCTCTTCAGCGCCGCCTCGTCGACCTTGCCGGCGTCGGAGACCTCGGTGCGCAGCCGGGTCGCGCACGGCTCGATCTCGACGATGTTGCCGGCGCCGCCCAGCGCCGCGATGATGGCCTCGGCCTTGTCCATGCTGTTCTCTCTTCTCAGTCGGTCTGGGTGACCTTGTTCAGCCCGCGCGGGACGTCGGGGTCGACGCCGAGCCGGCGGGCCAGGTTCTCGACCATGATCTGGCCGGGGACGATGAGGCCCAGCGGCGCCACCCACTCGGGCAGGCCGGGGCCGGGCAGCGCGGCCGAGCACGCCCGCGCCAGCTCGGAGCCGCCGCCGACGCCGAAGGCGCGGGCACCCGCGCCCTGGACCCGCGCGGCCAGCGCCACGGTACCCGCCAGCGTCGGGCCGGAGTCCGCCGCGACCAGCAGCGCGGGGGTCTGGTCGTCCACGACGGCGATCGGGCCGTGCAGGAGGTCGGCGTACGACAGGCCCATGGCGTGCAGGTAGCACGCCTCTTTCAGCTTCAGCGCGAGCTCCAGCGCGGTGCCGAACGCGATGCCGCGCCCGGACACCACCGCGCCCGGGACCTTCGCCAGCTCCTCGACGATCTCCGGGAGGGCGTCGGACGCCTCGGTCTGCTCGATCATGCGGGCGACCTCGTCGGGGACGCGGCGCAGCTCGTCCACCGCGACGTCCGCGCCGAGACCGAGGCCGAGCACCGACAGCGCGGCGAGCTGGGTGGTGTAGGTCTTGGTGGCCGGGACGGCGATCTCCTCGCCCGCGCCGGTCACCAGCGCGACCTCGGCGGCCTCGGCGAGCGGGGACCCGGCGCCGTTGGTGACCGCGACGGCCCGCGCGCCGCAGTCCGTCGCCCAGTCGAGGGTCTCGACGATCTCCTCGGTCTTGCCGGACTGGCTGATCGCCACGGCCAGCACGCCGTCCAGGTCGAGCCGGCGCCGGTAGGTCGTCGCGATGGACGGAGCGGCGAGTGTGGCCAGCCGCCCGGCGTGCGCCTCCACGAGGTAGCGCCCGTACACCGCGGCGTTGTCGGAGGAGCCGCGCGCGATGAACAGCACCTGCCGGGTCTCCCGCGCCAGCGTCGCGATGTCGGCGGTGCGCGGGAGGAGCGCGTCGATCGTCCGGCGCAGCGCGTCCGGCTGCTCGCCGATCTCGGCGCGCATCTGACTGGTCATGATCCCCCTCCGAAGACGTTCTGCCCGTTGACCCAGGTGGTACGCGCCCGGTGGTCCGGCCCCAGCCAGACCAGGTCGGCGGCGGCGCCGGGTGCGATCCGGCCGAGGTCGGGCCGCCCGATCAGGTCGGCCGGGACCCGGGTCGCGGCGTCCACCGCGGCGGCCTCGCCGATGCCGAGGCCGATCGCGTTGCCGACCGCCTCGTCCAGCCGGAGGCCGGACCCGGCGATGGTGCCGTCGGCGCGCAGCGGCGGGCCCTCCTCGGGCATGGTGATGGGCTCGCCGCCGAGGTCGTAGGTGCCGGGCGGCATCCCGGCGGCCGAGGCGGCGTCGGTGACGAGCACGACCCGTCCCGCCGCGGCCCGGAACACCAGCTCGGCGACCGGGGCCGAGACGTGGTGCAGGTCGAGGATGAGGCCGGGGCTGAGCCGGTCGTCGACGAGCGCCTGCACGGCGACGCCCGGGTCGCGGTGGTGGACGCCGCTCTGCGCGTTGAAGATGTGGGTGACCTTGCGGGCCCCGGCCCCGGCGGCGGCGGAGACCTGCGCGGCGGTGGCGTCGCTGTGCCCGACGCTGACCAGGACGCCCGCCTCGGTCAGCGTGCGGATCGCGTCGAGCGCGCCGTCCCGCTCCGGGGCGAGCGTGACCAGCTTGACCAGGCCGGTCTCCAGCAGGGTCCTGATCGCCTCGGGCGCGGGGTCGGTCAGGTGGGCCGCGTTGTGCGCGCCCTTGCGCTTCTCCGACAGGAACGGGCCCTCCAGGTGCACGCCGAGGACGCGCGTCCCGGGCGGCAGGCCGGGCAGCAGGTCGCGGGTGCGCCGCAGGGCCTCGGCCTGCGCCGCCACGGGCGCGGTGATGAAGGTGGGGAGGAACGCGGTCACGCCCGTTTCGGGGAGGCGGGAGACGACGGTGTGCCAGCCGGACTCGTCCGCGTCGGCCATGTCGTGGCCGAAGAAGCCGTTCACCTGGAGGTCGACCAGTCCGGGCGCGAGGAGGCCGTCGGGCAGCTCGGTGTCGGGGGCGCCGGGCGGGGGCCCCTCGCCGGCCTCGGCGATGACGCCGCCCTCGACGCGCACGTATCCCGGGGAGACGACACGGGTAGGACTGCCCGCGGGGGTGATGATCATGCGATGGGCCGTGACCAGCAGTGATGTCATGGGGGCGCACTCTCCGTGACGCGGTGATCGCGGGTCGTTCCTCCGGGTTCCAACTGGTCTAGTCCGGACTAGACCAGTACCGTACGCACCATACTCCACGAATCGGATGGAGCTGAAGATGTCGGCCGAAAGTCGCCGAGGCCCTGGATCGGCGGAGCCCGGCCGGCGGCCCCCGGACCGGGCGGGAATGGGGCGGCGACCCCGCGAAACCGGACGCTCCTTCCGGAAAACCGGACTGACCTGCGCTTTTTCCGATCATGACGTCGTCCGCATGTGATCGGGTCGTTACGAATTCGTGCATTGACATGCCTTTCCCTGCTGTGGTCTAGTCCGGCCTAGACCAGTACGAATCGAATCGAAAACCGTCAAACCACCCAATCAGCCAATCGATCCACTGAACACCCGCGAACCCCATCGTTCCGGCTCCGGCCGTCGAGGACCCTCGTGACGATGATCGACCCGCACAGCCCGGTACCGAAGTACTTCCAGCTCCGTGCCATCCTGCTCGACCTCATCGAGAGCGCGGAGCTGCCGGTCGACGCCCCGATCCCCTCGGAGCGCGAGCTGTGCGGCCGCTACGGGCTGTCCCGCATGACCGTCCGGCAGGGCGTCGACCAGCTCGTCTCCGAGGGGCGGCTCTACCGCGTCCCCGGCAAGGGCACGTTCGTCGCCCGGCCCAAGATCGAGATGCCGCTGCGGCTCGTCTCCTTCACCGAGGACATGCTGGCCCGCGGGCTGCGGCCCGGCGCGATCGACCTGGACCGCCGGACGGTCCCCGCCGACGCGCGCCTCGCCCGGATCTTCGACGTCGAACCGGGCACCGCGATCCACGTCATCGAGCGCCTGCGCACCGCCGACGGGGAGCCCATGGCCCTCGAACGCGCGCACATCCTGGCCTCCCTCGCCCCCGACCTGCTCGACCGCAGGCTCGCCGACCGCTCCCTGTACGGCGTCCTCGAAGCGGTCTACGGGCTCGTCTTCGACGCGGGCGACCAGACCATCGACGCCAGCCTGGCCGACGCCGCCGACGCCAGGCACCTGCAGATCACCAAGGGCAGCGCCGTGCTGCTCCTGCAACGCCGCTCGTACACCGGAGGTGTGTGCGCCGAGCTGGGCGTGTCGACCTACAGGGCGGACCGCTACCAGATCCACACGGCCCTCGGAAACCCCCCGCCGCACTCCTAACCCCTGAGGAGGAACCTCGCGATGACTGCGACAACAGTGGACTCCGCGCCGCGCCGAGGGTCGAGCGCCCTCGCGGTGCTGCAGCGGATCGGCCGCAGCCTGATGCTGCCGATCGCCGTGCTGCCCGCCGCCGCGCTACTGCTCCGCTTCGGCCAGGCCGACATGCTGGGCGCCGACGGCCTCGGCTGGGACCGGGTCGCCGAGATCGTGGGCGAGGCCGGCAACGCGCTGTTCGCCGCCCTTCCGCTGCTCTTCGCGGTCGGCGTCGCGATCGGCTTCGCCAAGAAGTCCGACGGCTCCACCGCCCTCGCGGCCGTGGTCGGCTACCTGGTCTTCGACCGGGTCTCCAAGATCATGTTCTCGCACACCGACGAGCTGCAGGGCAACGTCCTGATCACCAAGGTCACCGACGGGGCGCAGGCGCAGGTCATCGACTGGGGCGCCAAGAACCCGACGGACGTGCTCGGCGGCATCCTGATGGGCGTCATCGCGGCGCTGCTCTACCAGCGGTACTACCGGATCAAGCTGCCGACCTGGCTGGCGTTCTTCGGCGGCCGCCGGTTCGTCCCGATCATCACCGCCGTCGCGGGCCTCGCCCTCGGCATCGTGATCGGCTTCGTCTGGCCGGTGCTCGGCAGCTGGCTCACCGACTTCGGCAACTGGCTCACCGGCGCGGGCGCGGCCGGCGCGGGCATCTACGGCGTCGTCAACCGGCTGCTGCTCCCGTTCGGCCTGCACCACATCCCGAACTCGCTCATCTGGTTCGTGTTCGGCGACTACCAAGGGCCGGACGGCGTCGTGCACGGCGAGATCAACCGCTACCTGGCCGGCGACCCCGACGCGGGCGGCTTTCTCGCCGGGTTCTTCCCGGTGCTGATGTTCGGCCTGCCCGGCGCGGCGCTCGCGATCTGGCACTCCGCGCCCAAGCACCGCCGTTCCGCGGTCGGCGGCATCATGATCTCCGCCGCGCTGACCGCGTTCATCACCGGTGTCACCGAGCCGATCGAGTTCGCGTTCATGTTCGTCGCGCCCGTCCTGTACGTGGTGCACGTCATTCTCACGGGCATCTCGATGGCCATCCTGGAGGCCGCCGGCGCCCAGCTCGGGTTCAGTTTCTCCGCCGGCCTGATCGACCTCCTGCTCAACGCCCGCAAGGACAACACCGAAGGACTGGCGCTCATCCTCGGCATGGGCGTCCTGTACTTCTTCCTCTACTACTTCATCTTCAGATTCCTGATCACGAAGTTCAACTTCGCGACGCCGGGCCGGGAACCGGAGGGCGAGGAGTCGGTGGCCGCCGACCCGGCCGCCAGCCCGGAGCTCGCGGCCAGCGACGCCGGCGGCGGGAAGATGTCGAAGAAGGGGGCCGGAGCGCAGGACGCTCCGGCCGAAGGCTGACCCTCCTCCGGGGCGCCGCGGACCCCTCCTCCCCTTCGCGGCGCCCCACCTCGGGCCGGTCGGCGCACCGGTCCGGCTCCCACGAGTCCCGGGCTTCCCCGCACCCGGCCCGGGACTCGCACCGAAGGGCGGCGGGACGCACCATCCGCGTCCCGCCGCCTTCGTGTTTTCCGGTGCCCGTGCTCTCCGGCGCTCGTGCTCTCCGGCGGTGCCGGGTCCGCGCGGACGGCCTCATGCGGCCACGACGTATTTCCAGACGATCCCAGTGCTCCTGTGGGAAACGAGATCAGGAGGCTTGCATGGGACGTCCGGTCGATCCCGCGGCGGTTCGTTTCGTCCACTACCGTCCGGCGGCGCCCGCCACGCGCGGCGCGCTGGCGCTGAGGCCCGCCCCGGACCCGGTGCGCCGGCCGGGGCTGCGGCTCGTCCGGCCCGGGGACGGGGTCGACGCGGAGGTCCGGGCCGTCGCCGACGCGGCCGTGCGGCTCATCGTGGAGGTGCTGGCGGGGACGCGTCCCGCGCACCAGCTGTCGCTCGTGGCCGTCCCCGCCGTGTGCCGGGAGATGGCCGCGCGGCGCGGGCTTCCCGGCGGGCGCGGACGGCGGATCGTCCCGCCGAAGGTGCTGTCGGCGCGGTCGCAGCGGCCGTCCCCGGGCGTGGCGGAGACGGCCGCCGTGGCCGTCGTGGCCGGGCGCGTCCACGCGCTGGCCCTGCGCCTCGAGCACACGCGCGGCCGGTGGCGCTGCACGGCGCTGGAGACGACCGCCCCCTGACATGCGAAAGCGGCCCCCCGCCGGTGCGGGGGGCCGCTCGCGTCGCCCTACTTGTTCTTGTTGCGCGGATCGCCGTGGCAGCGCTTGAACTTCTTGCCCGAGCCGCACGGGCACGGGTCGTTGCGGTTCACGCCCGCGTACTCGTCCGCGGCCTCCTCGCTGTGGTGCTCGACGCCGCCTTCACCGTCGACGGTCGGGGCCGAGTACTCCAGCTTCTTCGGACGCTTCGGCGCGTCAAGGCCCTTCGCCTTGATCGCGGGGGCGTCCTTGGGCTCCTCGGCGTCGTCCTCGGCGTCGTCCTCCTCGGCGTCCTTCTCCAGGTCGACCGCGGAGGACGACTTGGAGACCGAGACGGGCGCGGCGCCGACGGCGGGCTCCTCCGGCTGCTCGTCCACCTGAACCTCCAGGTTGAACAGGTAGCCGACCGACTCCTCCTTGATGCCGTCGAGCATCGCGTTGAACATGTCGAAGCCCTCGCGCTGGTATTCCACCAGCGGGTCGCGCTGCGCCATGGCCCGCAGGCCGATGCCCTCCTGGAGGTAGTCCATCTCGTAGAGGTGCTCGCGCCACTTGCGGTCGAGGACGTTCAGCACGACCCGGCGCTCCAGCTGGCGCATGACGTCCGAGCTGAGCTCCTCCTCGCGCTTGTCGTAGGCCGCCCGCGCGTCCTCGCGGATCCTCGCGGCGAGGGTCTCGGCGTCCAGGCCGGAGATGTCGCCGCCGACCTCCTCGACCAGCTCGTCCACCGTGACGGAGATCGGGTAGAGCTTCTCGAACGCCTGCCACAGCTTGTCGAGGTCCCAGTCCTCGGCGAAGCCCTCGGAGGTGGCGCCCGCGACATAGCCCGCGACGACCTCGTCGATCATGTTGCGGACCTGGTCGCCCAGGTCCTCGCCCTCCAGCACCTTGCGGCGTTCGGCGTAGATGACCTTGCGCTGCCGGTTCAGCACCTCGTCGTACTTCAAGACGTTCTTGCGCATCTCGAAGTTCTGCTGCTCGACCTGGCTCTGCGCCGACTTGATCGCGTTCGTGACGATCTTGGACTCGATCGGCACGTCGTCCGGGATGTTCAGCCGGGTCATGATCGCCTCGACGCGGGCCGAGTTGAACAGCCGCATCAGGTCGTCCTCCAGCGACAGGTAGAACCGGGACTCGCCCGGGTCGCCCTGCCGGCCGGACCGGCCGCGGAGCTGGTTGTCGATGCGCCGCGACTCGTGCCGCTCCGTCGCGAGGACGTACAGGCCGCCGACGTCGACGACCTCCTCGTGCTCGCCCTTCACGGCCTCCTGCGCCTTCTCCAGCGCCTCCGGCCACGCCGCCTCGTACTCGTCGGGCGTCTCCAGCGGGGACAGCCCGCGCTGGTGCAGCTCCAGGTCGGCGCGGAAGTCGGGGTTGCCGCCGAGCATGATGTCGGTGCCGCGGCCCGCCATGTTCGTCGCGACGGTCACGCCGCCCTTGCGGCCCGCCTCCGCGACGATCGCGGACTCCTGCTCGTGGTGCTTGGCGTTCAGCACCTGGTGCGGGATGCCGCGCCGCTTGAGCATCTTGCTCAGCTTCTCGGACTTCTCCACCGACGTCGTGCCGACCAGGACCGGCTGGCCCTTCTCGTGCCGCTCGGCGATGTCGTCGACGACGGCCTCGAACTTGGCCTGCTCGGTCTTGTAGACGACGTCCGCGACGTCCTCGCGGATCATCGGCTTGTTCGTCGGGATCGGCACCACGCCGATCTTGTAGGTCTTGTTGAACTCCGCCGCCTCGGTCTCGGCGGTGCCGGTCATGCCGGACAGCTTGCCGTAGAGGCGGAAGTAGTTCTGCAGGGTGATCGTGGCGAGCGTCTGGTTCTCGTCCTTGATCGCCACGCCCTCTTTGGCCTCGATGGCCTGGTGCATGCCCTCGTTGTAGCGGCGGCCGTGCAGGATGCGGCCGGTGAACTCGTCCACGATCAGGACCTCGCCGTTCATGACGACGTAGTCCTTGTCGCGCTTGTACAGCTCCTTGGCCTTCAGCGCGTTGTTGAGGAAGCTCACCAGCGGCGTGTTCACCGAGTCGTAGAGGTTGTCGATGCCGAGCCAGTCCTCGACCTTCTCCACGCCGGACTCGGTGATGCCGACCGTGCGCTTCTTCTCGTTCACCTCGTAGTCGCCGGGCCCGTACTCGTCCACCTGCCCGGCCGTGCTGATCAGCTCGGCGCGCTTCAGCCGCGGGACGATCTTGGCGAACTCCGAGTACCACTTGGAGTTCTGCTCGGCCGGACCCGAGATGATCAGCGGGGTCCGGGCCTCGTCGATGAGGATCGAGTCGACCTCGTCCACGATGGCGTAGTTGTGGCCGCGCTGGACGCACTCCTCCAGGCTCCACGCCATGTTGTCGCGCAGGTAGTCGAACCCGAACTCGTTGTTCGTGCCGTAGGTGATGTCGCAGTTGTAGGCCGCACGGCGCTCGTCCGGGGTCATCTGCGGGAGGATGACGCCGACCTCGAGGCCGAGGAACTGGTGGATACGGCCCATCCACTCGGCGTCGCGCTTGGCCAGGTAGTCGTTCACCGTGACCACGTGCACGCCGTCGCCGGACAGCGCGTTCAGGTAGGCCGGGAGCACGCAGGTCAGGGTCTTGCCCTCACCCGTCTTCATCTCGGCGATGTTGCCGAGATGCAGCGCGGCACCGCCCATCACCTGGACGTCGTAGTGCCGCTGGCCGAGGACGCGCTTGGCGGCTTCGCGGGCGGTCGCGAACGCCTCGGGCAGCAGGTCGTCCAGGGTCTCGCCGTCGGCGAGACGCTCCCGGTACTTGTCGGTCAGCTCGCGCAACTCGGCGTCGCTCATCTCGAGGAAGTCCTCCTCGATCGAGTTGACCTGATCCGCGAGCTTCTTGAGCTTGCGCAGGGTTTTTCCCTCGCCCGCACGAAGGATCTTGTCGATGACTGGCGGCACTCTCGAAGGCTCCTTGCAGATCGTGGTTCACCGCTCCAGGCGGCGCGCACACCACACGTACGATGCCCATCGTAGGCCAGACTCAGAATGGTCTAGGTCACTCCGAAGCGCAATCCACCGCGCGTTCCGTTTGACCTTCCGGGTCACGGAGAAAGATTCCTGACACCTCAGGAGGGGAGGCGCAATGTCCGAAGAGTCGCACGGATCGCACGCCGGGCGGCCGGGCTCGTGGATCGCCGTCACCGTCATCTTCGCCGGCTTCGTCATCGGCGGCGTCGCGCTCTGCCTCGGCCCGAACTGGATCCTGTTCTACGCCGGCGCGGGCGTCATCGTCATCGGCATGATCGTCAGCTGGATGGTCCACCTGTTCTCGGACGTCGTCGTGGACGCCCCCCGCGTCATCCCCGAGATCGTCGACTACTCGCTGTTCGGCTCGCGCTCGGACAAGCGGCGCGGCGGTGATGCCGGCGAGGTCATCGACACGCCCGTCGCCACCGACACCCAGCAGGCCCCCCACGGCTGACCCGCGTCAGGCGGGAGCGGCGGCCCTCAGGGCGGCGTCGACGAGGGGGGACGCCAGCTCGGTCCGCTCCACGCGCACGTCGTCGCACCCGACCCACGAGGCGGCGCGCCAGAGGGCCGTGGCCAGGGCCGCCACCGACGACTCCGCCCGCGCGGCCGTGCGCGTCGCCCACGGCTCCATGGTGACCTGGCGGGCGATGAGGGCGCGCCCCTCCCTGGCGGGGTCGACCCGTCCGATGAGGCGGCCCCCGGCGAGCAGCGGCATCGCGAAGTAGCCGTGGACGCGCTTGCCCTTCGGCACGTACGCCTCCAGACGGTGGTCGAAGCCGAACACGCGTGAAGCGCGGGCGCGGTCCCAGACCAGCGAGTCGAACGGCGACAGGAGCGTGGTGGCGTGCCTGCCCCTGGGCGGCGCGTGCAGGGCGCCGGGGTCGGCCCAGGCCCGCTGCGGCCATCCGGCGACCTCGACCGGGACGAGCCCGGTCGCCTCGATCACGGCGTCGACCTGGTCCTGCTTGATCCGGTAGTAGTCGGCCAGGTCGCCGCGGGTGGCCACCCCGAGGGCGCGCCCCGCCCGGGCGACGAGGGCGGTGAGGCAGGCGTCGTCGTCCGGCTCCCGAGCCAGCAGCTCCGGCGGGACGGCCCGCTCGGCGAGGTCGTACACCCGCCGCCACCCGGCCCGCTCCACGCACACGACCTCGCCGATGTCGAGCAGCCACTCGATGCCGATCTTGTGGTCGCTCCAGTCCCACCACTCGGCGCTCGCCTTCGCGCCGCCGAGCTCCTTGGTGGTGAGCGGCCCGTCCTCCTTGAGGCGGGTCCGGATCTGGTCGCAGACGCCCTCGGGGACCTTGTGCCAGCGCCACCCCCGCCGCACGTAGGCCCGGCGGCGGAACGCGAACAGCGGCCAGTCGGCCATCGGGATGATGGACGCCGCGTGAGCCCAGTACTCGAACGCCTCCGGACGACGCTTCTCACGACCGGCCGAACCGTTGCCCCAGTACGCGGCCTCGACCTTGTTCCGCCCCACGGGCCCGAGCCGCGCGTAGGGCACCAGCTCGTGCGACCGCGCCAGAACCGAGATCGTGTCGAGCTGAACGGCCCCGAGCCGCTCCAGAACCGCCGGCACGCCCCCCTTCGGGAACGCCCCCAGAAACCCCTGGGCCCGCAACTGGAGCCGCCGCGCCTCGTCCGCACTGAGTTCCACCACGCCCGCGATGCTACGACACAACACCGACAAACCCGCTTTACCGGTCGCCTTCCCCGGCCGACCGGCCTGGCAGCGGAGTAGATCGGTGGGCCTTGCCCGGTGGGGTCAGGTGATCTCCAGGAGCTTTTCGCGGACGGCGTAGACCACGGCCTCCATGCGGGAGTGGAGCTGGAGCTTCTCCAGGATGTTGCGGACGTGGTTCTTCACGGTGTTCTCGGAGATGAAGAGCTCGCGGGCGATCTCGCGGTTGCCGAGGCCCCGGGCGACGAGGCGCAGGACCTCCATCTCGCGTTCGGTGAGGCGGGGCGCGGGGACCTGCTGCGTGCGCTCCTCGCTGCGCTTGGCCAGCGCGGCGAACTCGGTGATGAGCTTGGACGCCATCGACGGGCTGATCAGCGACTGGCCGCCGTGCACGGCGCGGACGGCCTGCGGGACCTCGTCGATGGAGATCTCCTTGAGCAGGTAGCCGCTGGCACCGGCCTTGATCGCCTCGAAGAGGTCCTCCTCCTCGTCGCTGATGGTCAGCATGACGATCTTCGCGCTGGGCGCGGCGTCCTTGATGGCGGTGCAGGCCTCGATGCCGCTGCGGCGCGGCATGCGGATGTCCATCAGGACGACGTCGGGCAGCAGGTCGCCGGCCATCTCCACGGCCTCGTGCCCGTCGCCGCCCTCGCCGATGACCTCGATGTCGTCCTCACCCTGCAGGACCATCTCCAGGCCCCGGCGGAACAGCGCGTGGTCGTCGACGATGAGCACGCGGATGGGGTCGGCCGCCTCCCGGTCGGCGGGGGTGGCGCCGGCGCCGGACTGACGGGGTACCGCCGCGGCGTCGCGAGCCTCGGGATTCTCGCTCACCTGAGTCGCGGCGTGGAGGAGACGCCGCTTCCCCCCTTCACTATTCAGGGTGTCCCCCGGTCAACCGCCGCGCGTCCCGGGAAGTTCCCGGGACGCGCCGCGTCCGTGGATCGGCTGATGCGCCTTTTCAGATCATGGCATGGTTCGGGCGGTGACGTGTGGCGAGTGCCGCATCACTCTTCGACGAGCCTGATGACTCCGTAGTCCCAGCCTCTTCTCCTATATACGACCGAGGGGTGCCCTGTGGCCTTGTCGCGGTAGAGGAAGAAATCGTGACCGACGAGCTCCATCTCGAAGAGGGCCTGCTCGATGCCCATCGGCTCTGCCTTGTGGAACTTCTCGCGGACGACGAGGGGGCCGTCGCCGTCCATGGGGATCGGGACGAGGTTCTCGTCCTGCGAGACGGTCACGACCTCGTCCTCGACGGGACGCTCCGCAGGTTCTTCGGGGGGCGTGGGAGGGAGCGGTTCGGGGAGCGGTTCCATCGTCGCGAGCTTGGCGCGGTTCCTGCCGCCGTGGCCCTTGCGCCGCTCGGAGTCGCGGCGCAGGCGGGACTCGAGCTTGTCGAGCGCGAGGTCGAGGGCGCCGTAGCGGTCGTCGGCGGCGGCCTCGGCCCGGATCACCGGGCCGCGGGAGCGGATCGTGAGCTCGACCCTTTCGCGCTGGTCGGCCAGCCGTGGGTTGCGTTCCTCGGACACCTCCACATCAACGCTGATGACCTTCTGGTTGAGCCGCTCGATCTTGGCGAGCTTGTTGTCGACGTGCCGACGGAACCTGTCGTTGACCTCGGTGTGCCGGCCCCTCACGGTGATGTTCACGCGGGACCCCCCTTCTCCCGGTTGCGTTTTCGCCCTGCCCGGGGTCCCTGGCCGGCCCCGGACGGGCACCACAGGACGGTGGGTCGCACCCGCCCGGCCGACCTGGTCTTCGTCCCCACATCCGCCTGCTGAGGGGCTCGCGGCGCTCTCGCCACTACTGCCCTTCTCCCGGTTCGGGGGATGTCGGATCCCTCGACGGGGCAGGACTTACCTCTAAGGCGCACCGTGATCGGTCGACGAGAAGTCGCCTTACGTGGGCCGTTTCGCCTGCGCCTGGCATCGGCTAGCCGGATCGTCTGCCGTGCCCCTGACGGGCACTGCGATCCAACGCAACCACGGACCCGGGCGGGTGCCATGTCAGGAACGCTAACCCCTTACGCCACGAATGTCAGGGGGGTGGGCGGAGGAAATACTCACTGACCGTCATCGACGGCCGCCGGAGCGGGGCGTCCGGGTGCCTCGCGGACGCCCGTCACGTGCCGTGAGCCCTTGCCCGCCCGGCGCTCACGGCCCCGGCGACCAGCCAGGTCAGGGGGTCCTGTCCCGGTGGTGAGTTTGGGAAATCTCTACTCCCCGCATGACATGATGTGACGTTGATTACCTAACGTCTCACAACGAACTTGGGCGAGCCGGATATCTACTCACTACACATTGTCACTGACTGCCGTCCCCGATCGTCCGGGTGAAGAAAGTCACCGGGCTCGGTGGCGCGGGGTGGCCGCGATGGTCGCCGCTCCCGTCACGTGCGCTCCCGCCGCGCGCAGCGCCCGCGCGGCCTCGGCGAGGGACGCGCCCGTCGTGACCACGTCGTCCACCAGGACGACCGGTCGCCCGGCGAGCATGCCGCGCGCCTCGACGGCCCCGGCCAGGTTGGCGGCGCGCTGCGCCACCGAGAGCCCCACCTGGTCGGCGACCCGGCGGCGCTGCCGCAGGGCGTCCACGGCGGTCACCGGCACCCCGGTCCCGCGCAGCCGCCGGACCGCCGCCTCGACCGCCCCGCGGAGGGGATCGTGGCCGCGCCGTCGCACGGCCCGCCGGCCCGACGGAACCCAGACCACGAGCGGTGGATCGGGGCCGGGGGTCAGGGCGGCGCGGACGGCGGTCGCCAGCGCCTCCCCGAGCGGGACGGCGAGTGCCGTGCGCCCCCGCTCCTTGTAGGCGCCCAGGATCGTCCTGAGAGGGCCCTCGTAGGCCGCCACCGTCCACGGGGGCGGGAGCCCGGCAGGTGCCGTTCTCGCGGGCCGTGCGGGCCCT
Organism: Actinomadura sp. B10D3; assembly: GCF_039871695.1. Lineage (NCBI taxonomy): Bacteria > Bacillati > Actinomycetota > Actinomycetes > Streptosporangiales > Thermomonosporaceae > Actinomadura > Actinomadura sp. B10D3. Next base: position 43,524 of record NZ_JBDPLY010000001.1, on the reverse strand, counting down.
CGCAGCGGCTTGGCGCATCCTTCGCACAGCAGGGCCGGAACCAGCCCGCACCCGGCACAGCGTTCGGGCAGAAAGAACTCGATCAGGTCGGAGAGAACGTTCATGCCCCCGACGATGCCGCGCCGGCGTTGGCGGCGTCTCCGGCTCCCTCAACTGTGGATAACTCGCCGCCCGGCGGGATCAGCCAGGGTAGGTGGGGTCCTTGGCCGGGGTCGGGCAGATCCAGGCGCTGTAGGAGTTGCTCGGAGCGCGCTGGCGGCAGATCTGGTCCTTGCCGCCCGAGCGGGTGCCGATGAGGATCGGGGCGCCCGGGGCGGCGGCGATCGTGCGGGGCTCGCCCAGGGAGCCGACGCCGAGAGAGGTGATCGCGCTGCCGCTGATCGGCATCAGGAACGGGAGGGTCTGGGAGTCGCGCTTGGCGCGGCCGAGGACGGCGAGGGTGCCGAAGTCCCGCCACGCGAGGTCGACGGCGTCCTGGAGCTCGGAGCTCACCGGCAGGAACGAGCCCACGTCCAGGGAGCCGTCGGGGGCGTGGGCGATGCGGCCGAGCTGGACCTGAGGGCGGCCGTCCACGCGGGCGATCACCGCGGCGCGGACGCCGTCGCGGGCGACGCGGAAGGCGAGCACCTCCCGGCCGCCGAGCCCCCAGTGGGCGGCGCGGACGGGCGGCCCGCCCCGCCGGCGCACCCACAGCCACGACTCGTTCTCGCCGCTCTCCACGACCCACAGCGTGCCGTCATGGCTCCAGGACGGGGCCGTGAAGCGGGCGCCCCGGTGCGCGGTCAGCAGGACGCGGGACGTCGGCTGGCCGGTGACGGGCGCGGCGACGAGGACCTGGCCGCCGTCCGCGCTCAGCCCGGCGAACTCCTGGTGATCGGGGGCGACGGCGGGACGGGAGAGGCTGCCCGCGGGGCCGGTGACGACGGGCTGGGCGCGGTCGCCCTCCAGGGTGCCGAGGAAGCCGGACGGGCCGACGACGTAGGCGTTCTGGTGGGCGCTCTCGGGGGGCGCGCCGCCGTCGGGCGAGTTGCCCTCCCAGCCGTTCACCGGCTGGGCGGCGTCCATCCCCTCCGGCGCGACGGTCTCGCCGTCGATCTGCAGCCGCAGCGACTTGATCTCCGAGAGCTGCCGCATCGTCCAGGCGAGCTGGGCCGACATCCGGTCGATGTCGCCGCCGCGGGCCTGCTCGGTGAGGTCGACGGTCGCGACGTCCTTCTCGATCCGGACGCCGTGGCGCAGCCGCGTGCCCTCCGGGAACGCGGTCTGCACCGCCCCGGTCAGCCAGGAGGTCGGGCCGGTCAGCAGCGCCTGGGCGAGCTGCGTCGGCAGGGTCTGCCGGTTCACGACCGGCAGGAAGATGCCGTTCGGGACGAGGGTGCGCCGGTCGGGCGCGAAGAAGTACAGGTTGACGGTGCGCATGGCGCGCTCGACGTCGTCCTTGGTGAGCAGCAGGCCGGCCTTGTCGTCGCCGGGCAGGCCGGTGATGCGCCAGACGCCCTGCGGCGTCTTGGTGAGCTGGAACGTGGCGTCGAGGTTCTTGGGCGAGGCGGTGTACTGGCCGTCCGCGGTGATGGTGCCGAGCTCCTCGCCGGTGACGCGGACCGTCGCCTGCTCGCCGGACGACTTGATCACGTGCGGGTCGGTGATACGGCTCGCGAGGACGGTCACGAACGGCCGCAGGCCCGGGTTCCAGGACGTCCGGCCGCCGAGGTACATCTTGGCGACCTTGTGGCCGTCGTCGAAGCTCGCGGACGCCGCCAGGAACCCCGACACGATCTGCGCGGGCCCCCACTCGGGGCGCGGCTTCACCGGGATGAGCCGGACGTAGGGGTCGTCGACGCGCTCGGCGCGCTCGGCGGGCCGGCCGCTGACCACCTGGCCGCCGCTCGGCACGTTCGCGCAGCCCGCGCCGCCGAGGGCCAGGGCGGCGACCGCGAGGAGGCACGTGATCCGCCGGGGCGCGGTGCGCCGGTTCGCGGTGGCCGCGGTCATTCGCCGGCCTCCAGTTCCGCGAACAGCGGGCGCGCGTCCCCGGCCCCCGGCGGGACGAGCGGCAGCGGCGAGCCCCGCAGTTCGGCACCGGCCACGCGCGGCAGCGAGAGACGGAACTGGGAGCCCGCGCCGGGCTCTCCCCAGGCCTGGAGCCAGCCGCCGTGCAACTGCGCGTCCTCCCTGGAGATCGACAGGCCGAGCCCGGTGCCGCCGGTGGTGCGGGCGCGGGCGGGGTCGGCGCGCCAGAAGCGGTCGAAGACCATCTGCCCCTCCCCCGGCTTGAGCCCGACCCCGTGGTCGCGGACGGCGACGGCGACGGCGTCGCGGTCGGCGCCGACGGAGACGATGATGTCCTCGCCCTCGCCGTGCTCGACGGCGTTGACGAGGAGGTTGCGCAGGATCCGCTCGACGCGGCGGCGGTCGACCTCGGCCATGCACGGTTCGCCGGGGAGCTGCAGGACGACCTTGCTGCCCTTGCGCTCGGAGAGCCCCTGGATGTCGCCGACGACCCGCAGGACGAGGTCGCGCATGTCGAGGGACTCGGCGTCCAGGGTCGCGGCTCCGGCGTCGTGCCGGCTGATCTCCAGCAGGTCGGCCAGGAGCGACTCGAACCGTTCGAGCTGGCTCTGCAGCAGCTCCGCGGAGCGTCCGACGGCCGGGTCGTCGAAGGTGTCGCGGTTCTCGTAGAGCATGTCCGCGGCGATGCGGATGGTGGTCAGGGGCGTGCGCAGCTCGTGCGAGACGTCCGAGACGAACTGGCGCTGCACCTGGGACAGGTCCTCCAACTCGCCGATCTTCTCCTGGAGGTTCGCGGCCATGTCGTTGAAGGAGCGGGCGAGACGCGCCAGATCGTCCTCGCCGCGGACCCTCATGCGCTCTTCGAGGCGTCCGGCGGCGAGCCGCTGCGCGCCCTGGGCGGCCAGCCGCACGGGGATGACGACCTGCCGCGTGACCAGCGAGGCGATCGCGGCCAGGAGCAGCACCAGGACGATGCCCACCCCGGCCAGGGAGCGGCTGACGTTGGTCAGCGTCTGCTGTTCCTCCGTGAGGGGGAACAGGTAGTAGAGCTCGAACTGGCCGGTCTTGCCGCCGACGATGAGGCCGCGCTCGTTCGGCCTGTCTCCGACGTAGGAGAGCTTGCCGTAGGTGTAGGCGTGCGCACCCGCGGGCGCGTTCCTCAGCTCCTCACGCAGCCGGTTCGGGACGCTCTCCTCGCGCAGTTCGTTGGTGGTGTAGCCGTCGAAGTACTGCTCGGTGATGTCGCGGATGTACACCTCGTAGAGCCCGGACGGTCCGCTGCGGGCTTTCAGCCGGTCGATCGTCGAGTTCAGCCTGCTGCCGTCGCCGGGCGAGTTCCCGAGGTCGCGCTGTACCTGGGCCAGGCCGTCGTCCAGCTGGAGACGTGCCGCCTTGACCTTGCCGTCCATGAGGGCGGACGACACCTGCTGCATGAGGAACGCGCCCAGGATGGCCACCACGATCGCCGAGATGAACAGCGTGGACGTGACGACGCGTACCTGGATCGACCGGCGCCAGCGCAGGTAAGCGGCCCGCGCGGTGCCGCGCACCACGCGCCGCACCGTCCCGAGCCCACGCCGGGCGAGCCGCTTCGCCCTCCTCATGTCGGGCCTCATGCCGGTGCCGGTCAGGCGGGGCCGGCCTTGTACCCGACACCGCGGACGGTGACCACGATCTCAGGGCGTTCCGGATCCTTCTCGATCTTGGCGCGGAGCCGCTGGACGTGCACGTTCACCAGCCGGGTGTCGGCGGCGTGCCGGTAGCCCCACACCTGCTCCAGCAGCACCTCGCGGGTGAACACCTGGCGGGGCTTTCGGGCCAGGGCGACGAGCAGGTCGAACTCCAGCGGCGTCAGCGGGATGTGCCGGTCGCCGCGTTTGACCGAGTGCCCGGCGACGTCGATCGTGATGTCGCCGATCTGCAGGGTCTCGGGTGCGGGCTCGTCGGTGCGGCGCAGCCGGGCGCGCACCCGCGCGACCAGCTCCTTGGGTTTGAACGGCTTGACGATGTAGTCGTCGGCGCCGGACTCCAGGCCGAGGACGACGTCCACGGTGTCGCTCTTGGCCGTCAGCATGACGATCGGCACGCCGGACTCGGCCCGGATCTGCCGGCACACGTCGATGCCGTCGGCCCCGGGCAGCATCAGGTCGAGCAGCACGAGGTCGGGCCGGGTCTCCCGGAACGCCTCGAGCGCCTTGTCGCCGTCGTGGACGAACGAAGGCTCGAAACCCTCGCCCCTCAGCACGATGCCGAGCATCTCGGCGAGCGCGAGATCGTCGTCGACGACCAGTACACGTCCTCTCATGGCCCTCATCGTCACAAAGTCGGGGTTCGGTGGAGTGGGGCGCGAGGCTCCGGCGCCACCTCGCCAGGGAGAGATATGCCTTGGCGTGCAAGGTTACCCGCGTTTGCGTCGTACATGGCTCTCACGTAACGGGCGGGCGGCTCGGAATTGTAGAGGTGACTCCCGAAACCGGCGCAAGGTTCACAGCTCGCCCGTGACAGGATGACCTGACCGGCGGTCGTGCCGGGGCCGGAAGGGGACCCGGCCGGACGCGCCGCTGACCCGCCGTAAATCGCAGGGAGACGGGATGCCGGGAACGGGAAGCTGGGACGACGACGCCACCGATGTGGTGCGGAATGTCCCGTTCCGTCCGATGTCCCTCTCGGAGATACTCGACGGCGCGATCACCGGCATCCGGCGCCGGCCGCGCACGACGCTGGGCCTGTCGGTGGCCGCCAGCACGGCGATCCAGGTGACGAGTTCGATCGCCGCCTATTTCTTCATCGGCGACGAGGCCCGCGACGAAGTGACCCCGGACGTGTTGCTGGAGTCGATCGGCGCGCAGTCCACGCTGACGGTGCTGGGGCTGGTGCTGTCGGCGTTCGGGATCCTGCTGCTGTCGGGGCTGGTCGCACCGATCCTGGGCCGTGAGCTGGTGGGCCTGCCGGTCGCGCCGCGGCAGGCGTGGCGGGACGCGCGCCCGAGCCTCGGACGGCTGGTCGTCACCGCGGCGGCCGTCATCGGCATCTCGCTGGGGGCACTCGTCCTGCCGATCGCTCCGTTCATCCTGCTGATCGCCGCAGGGGCCCGCCCGGCCCTCGGGGTGCTCGCGGGGATATTCGGCATCCCCATCGGCCTCGGGCTGATGGTGTGGCTTTACGTCCTGTTCGTGCAGGCCGTCCCGGCGGTCGTCCTGGAACGGCAGACGGTGAGCGGTGCGCTGCGCCGGGCCGTCACGCTCTCCAAAAGACGATGGTGGCGGACGTTCGGAGCGCTCCTGCTGGCCACGCTGGTCACCGTGTTCATGGGCTTCTTCGCACTCCGGATCCCGTTCCTGTTCGTGCAGCTGGTCTTCTTCGACGACTCCTCCGGCAGCGGCTCGACGATGGGCGCGCTGGCGGTGGACACGTTCGGGCGGATCGTGAGCTGGTCGGTGGTGATCCCGTTCGACGCGGGGGTGATCGCGCTGGTCTACATGGACCGCCGGATGCGCCGCGAGGGCTTCGACCTCGACCTGCGCACCCGGGGACGTTCCGCCGCCGCCGTCGCCGCCGGCGAACGCGGTGACGGCCCCGCGGACGGCGGGGAGGACTCGGAAGGGTTCGCCGACCTGTGGCGGACCGGTCCGCTCCAGGCGCGCCCGCGGACGGGGGCCGGTTCATGATTCTCGACCCGATCGGCCGCGAGGAGGCCCGCGAGCTGGCCCGCCGCGAGCTGGAGAAGCAAGTCTACCAGCGCGACCGGCCGTCCTGGCTGGAGCGCGCCTGGGACGACTTCACCGAGTGGCTGCAGGAGCTGACCGGCCAGGCGCCGGCCCCCCAGGGGCAGGGCGACGGCGGCGGCTGGCTCTCCATCGCCATCATGATCGTGATCGGGCTCGTCGCCGTCGCGCTGGTCGTGTGGCTGATGCGGGGGCGCCGCAACCCGCGCTCCCGCAAGGACCCCCTGCTGGAGGACGAGCCGTCCCGCGCCGTCGACCACCGGGACGCGGCGGATCGGTACGCCGAGGCCGCGCAGTGGGCCGAGGCGATCCGCGAACGGCTCCGCGCGATCGCCCGCGACCTGGAGGAGCGCGCGGTCCTCGCGGCGCGTCCGGGGCGGACCGCCGACGAGCTGGCGGCCGAGGCCGGTGAGGCCGTCCCCGATCTCGCCGAGGACCTCGGCGCCGGCGTGCGGATCTTCGACGACGTCTGGTACGGCGACCGCCCGGGGACGCCGGAGGGGTACGCGCGGATGAAGGAGCTGGACGAGAGGCTGCGGGCGGCGCGGCCGAAGCCGCTGGAGGCGGACGACCTCACGCTCGCCGGGGCCGACGACGAAGGGGGGCCGCGATGGTGACGGCGTCCCCGCCGCAGAGCGGCCGCGCGGAGGGGGCCGAGCCGTCGGCCCGGCAGGTCGCCGGGCGGCGCTGGCGGTCGGCGCGCGGCGTCGTCGCGGTCGTCCTCGCGATGATCGTGGTCGCGGTGGTCCTCGCCGCGCTGCGGCCGTCGACGTCGGCGGACGCGCTCGACCCCGAGTCGCCGAAGCCGGACGGCAGCCGGGCGCTCGCGGAGATCCTCCGGCAGAACGGCACGCAGGTGACGGTGACCAGGAGCACCGACGACGCCATCGCCGCCGCCACGCCCGGCTCGACCCTGGTCGTGACCCGTTCGGAGCGGCTCACCGAGGAAGACCTCGGCCGGCTCCGGTCCGCGCCGCTCTTCATGCTCCTCGTCCGGCCGACGTCGTTCGCGCTGGACGCGCTCGCGCCCCAGGTTCGCCAGGACGGGCCGACGTACGAGGAGGCCGACGAGCCGGGCTGCACCCTGGACGCGGCGACGCTCGCGGGGAAGGCCGCCTTCCACCAGTCGGACACCTACGACGTCACGGGCTCCCGCACTTCCTGTTACCAGACGGAGTACGGCGCTTCCCGGCTCGTCCGGATCCAGAACGGCGCGAGCACGGTGACCGTCCTCGGCTCCACGGCGCCGCTGACCAACCGGCGCCTCACCGAGGAGGGCAACGCCGCGCTGGCCATGAACCTGGCCGGCGGGGGCGGCTCCCACGTGGTCTGGCTGGTGCCGGACCTGCCGGAGGAGGGCTCGGGCGCCGGGCAGCAGTCGATCGGCGACCTGCTCCCGTTCGGCGTCAAGCTGCTCATCCTCGAACTGCTCGTCGCGGTGGTGCTGGTGGCCCTGTGGCGGGCGCGCAGGCTCGGCCCGGTCGTGGCGGAGGCGCTGCCCGTCGTCGTCCGGTCCGCCGAGACCGTCGAGGGCCGCGCCCGCCTCTACCGCGCCGGGCACGCCCGCGACCGCGCGTCGGACGCGCTGCGCTCCGGGGCCCGCGAACGGCTCGTCCCCCTGCTCGGGCTCCCCCGCAGCAGCGCGCAGGACCCTTCCGCCGCACGGGAGATCGTCACGGCGGTCGCGCACCGCACGACGTACGACGAGACGTACGTCGGGGCGGCCCTGTACGGTCCTGAACCCTTGGACGACGACGGTCTGATCGCCCTCACCGACGTCCTCGACGACCTGGAAAGGCAGGTACGCCAGTCTTGAACCACCCTGTAGAGCTCGGGAAGGACGATGTGCCCGGCGGCACGGGGCCCGGCGTGCTGTCCGAGGACGCCCGGCGGCAGGCCGAAACGGCCCGCGCGGCGCTGACCGCGCTGCGCGCGGAGGTCGCCAAGACGGTCGTCGGCCAGGACTCCGTGGTGACCGGCCTGGTCATCGCGCTGCTCTGCCGCGGCCACGTGCTGCTGGAGGGCGTCCCCGGCACGGCCAAGACGCTGCTCATCAAGACGCTGTCGCGGGCGCTGGAGCTGGACTTCAAGCGGGTCCAGTTCACCCCCGACCTGATGCCGGGCGACGTGACCGGATCTCTCGTCTACGACAACCGGACCGTGGAGTTCGAGTTCCGCGAGGGCCCGGTCTTCACCAACCTCCTGCTGGCCGACGAGATCAACCGGACGCCCCCGAAGACCCAGGCGTCCCTCCTGGAGGCCATGGAGGAGCGGCAGGTCTCCGTGGAGGGCTCCGCGCGCCCCCTGCCCGACCCGTTCGTCGTCTGCGCGACCCAGAACCCGATCGAGTACGAGGGCACCTATCCCCTGCCCGAGGCGCAGCTCGACCGGTTCCTGGTCAAGCTGACCGTGCCCGTCCCCACGCGGGACGAGGAGATCTCCATGCTCCAGCGGCACGCGGCCGGGTTCGATCCGCGCGACCTGTCGGAGGTGAAGGCGGTGGCGGGCGCCGACGACCTGGCCGCCGGCCGGGCCGCGGTGCGGTCCGTGCACCTCGATCCCAAGGTCGCCGCCTACGTGGTCGACCTGTGCCGTGCGACGCGGCAGTCCCCGTCGCTCCAGCTCGGCGTGTCGCCGCGCGGCGCGACGGCGCTGCTGGCCACCTCGCGCGCCTGGGCGTGGCTGTCGGGCCGCGACTACGTCACGCCGGACGACGTGAAGGCGCTGGCCAGGCCGACGCTGCGGCACCGCGTCCAGCTGCGTCCCGAGGCGGAGCTGGAGGGCGCGACGGCCGACGGCGTGCTGGAGGGCATCCTCGCCCACGTCCCCGCCCCGCGCTGATGGCGCTGACCGGACGCCTGGGGCTGCTGGCCCTGCTCGGCGCGCTCGTCCCGCTGTTCGCGCCGAGCTGGTGGACGCTGTTCGCGGTGTGGGGCGTCCTCCTGCTCGGCGTCGTCGCCGACCTGGCCATGGCCGGGAACGTGCGGGCCCTGCGCTTCCACCGCACCGGCGACACCAACGTGCGCCTGGGCGAGACCGCCACGGTGTCGCTGATCGTGGAGAACCTCGGGCGGCGCCGCCTCAAGGCCCGCCTGCGGGACGTGTGGCCGCCCAGCGCGGGCGCCGCCCCCCGCACGGTCAAGGTGAACGTGCCCGCCGGCGAGCGGCGCCGCATCGACATGACCTTGACGCCGACCCGCCGCGGCGACCGGAAGGCGGTCACCGTCGTCGTCCGCTCCGTCGGGCCGCTCGGGCTGGCCGCCCGGCAGCTCTCCCGCAAGGCGCCCTGGACGGTCCGCGCCCTGCCCGCGTTCCCGTCCCGCCGCCACCTCCCGGCCAAGCTCGCCCGGCTGCGCGAGCTGACCGGCGCCCACGTGGCGCTGATCCGCGGCCAGGGCACCGAGTTCGACTCCCTGCGCGAGTACGTCGACGGCGACGACGTCCGCTCCATCGACTGGCGGGCCACGGCGCGCCGCCACGACGTGGTGGTCCGGACGTGGCGCCCCGAGCGCGACCGGCGGATCTACCTGGTGCTCGACACCGGCCGCACGTCCGCGGGCCGCGTCGGCGACATCCCCCGGCTCGACTGCTCGATGGACGCCGCGCTGCTGCTCGGCGCCCTCGCGTCCCGCGCCGGCGACCGCGTCGACCTGCTCGCCTACGACCGCCGCGTCCGCACCCGCGTCGAGGGCGCGTCCCGCACGGACCTGCTGCCCTCGCTGGTGCACGCCCTCGCGCCGCTGGAGCCGGAGCTCCTCGAATGCGACGCCGCCGGGATGGTGTCGACGCTGCTGGCCCGCGTCCGCCAGCGGTGCCTGGTCGTCCTGCTCACCGAGCTGAACCCGGCCGCGATCGAGGAGGGCCTGCTCCCCCTGCTCCCGCAGCTCACCGCCCGCCACCTCGTCATGATCGCCGCGGTGTCGGACCCGCGGGTCGGCGAGATGGCCGAGAGCCGCGGCGACCTCGCCGCCGTCTACGACGCGGCCGCCGCCGAGCGCGCCCGCGCCGAACGCCGCCGCCTCACCGCCGAACTGCGCGGCCACGGCGTAGAGGTGGTGGACGCCCCACCGGAAGAAATAGCCCCCGCCCTGGCAGACGCCTACCTGGCCCTAAAAGCCGCAGGCCGCCTGTAGTTTTGCTTTTTCTCCTCCTTCGGGCCTGGCGGCCCTCCATCGTCGAGAAAGCGGGCGATCGCTGGCTACACAGTAGGGGCGAGGTCGGGGCGGAGGTCGGTGTCGCCGGTTTCGCCGGCGCGGACGGCGCGGCGGCCGAGGACGATCACGTAGGTGAGGAAGGCGGCCTCGGCGACGACGCCGATGGCGATGCGCAGCCAGGTGGTGTGCACCCAGCCGGTGACGAAGCCCTCGATGAGGCCGGAGACGAGCAGGACGGCGACGAGGCCGATGGCGATGCCGACGGCGGCGCGCCCCTCCTCGGCGAGGGCCTGGCCGCGGCGCCGCGGCCCGGGGTCGATGATCGTCCAGCCGAGTTTGAGGCCGCCGGCGCAGGCGAGGTAGACGGCGGTCAGCTCCAGCAGGCCGTGCGGGAGGATCAGGCCGAAGAAGACGTCGCCCTTGCCGTAGGCGAACATCAGGCCGCCGATGAGGCCGAGGTTGATCTGGTTCGCCAGCAGGACGAACACGGTGGGGATGCCGAGCAGGATGCCGAAGATCAGCGCGGTCGCGGAGACCCAGGCGTTGTTGATCCACACCTGGAACGCGAACGACGACGCCGAGTGCTCGGTGTAGTAGTTCGCGAAGTCGTTCTCGACGAGGTCGCGGATCTCGGCGGGCGTGCCGACGGTGGCCTGCACCTCCGGGCTGTGCACGACCCAGATGGCCAGGGCCAGCGCGACCAGGTTGCCGAGGACGGCGTTGCCGAGCCACCACCAGCGCATCCGGTAGGCGGTCGCGGGGAACGACACGGTCGCGAAACGGGTGACGTCCCGCCAGAGCGGGGCCTGCGCGCCGGCCACCGCGGCCCTGCCCCGCGCCACGAGCGACGACAGGCGGCTCACCAGTTGCGGGTCGGGCGAGCTGGACCGGACGACCGACAGGTGCGTCGCCGTCCGCTGGTAGAGCTCGACCAGTTCGTCGGCTTCCGCGCCGCTCAGCCTGCGGCTGCGGTTGATGAGCCATTCCAGGCGCCGCCATTCGGCGTTGTGCGCGGCCACGTACGCGTCGACGTCCACCCGGGGAGACTAACGCCTCGGCCCGCGGAACCGGCAAAATGGGTCGTCCACCGGCATTGGAGGCACGGAACATGGCCGAACTCGTCACCGGCGAGGCCGTAGCGCTCGACCTGCGCGTCGCGCGGCTGGCCAGCCGTGGCTGCGCCATCCTGCTCGACCTGCTCCTCCAGGTGTTCCTGCTCTACATCCTCCTGTACGTCACGCTGATGACGTCGCTCGTCGCGGACGACGCGTGGACGGCCGGGCTGAGCATCCTGTGCATCGCCGCCGTCTTCGTCGGGTACCCGTGCCTGCTGGAGACGCTGACGCGGGGCCGGACGCTCGGGAAGATGGCGCTCGGCCTGCGCGTGGTCGCCGACGACGGCGGGCCGATCCGGTTCCGGCAGGCGCTGCTGCGGGCGCTGGCCGGGGTGGTCGAGTTCTGGATGTTCTACGGCTCGCCCGCGCTGATCACGTCGTTCTGCAACCGGCGCGGCAAGCGGCTCGGCGACCTGTTCGCCGGGACGATCGTCATCCAGGAGCGGGTGCCGGTGTCGATGCTGTACGGGCCGGTCGCCGTGATGCCGCCGCAGCTCGCCTGGTGGGCCCGGACGCTGGAGCTGTCGATGCTGTCGGACGAGCTCGCGATGACGGCGCGGCAGTACCTGTCGCGGTTCTGGGAGCTGCTGCCGGAGGTCCGCGACTCGCTGGGGCAGCGGATCGCGTCGCAGGTCGTCGCGGTGGTGAGCCCGCCTCCGCCGCCGGGGGTGCGGCCCGAGATCCTGCTGTCGGCCGTGCTCGCCGAGCGCCGCCACCGGGAGGAGCGGCGGCTGGCGGAGCGGTGGGCGCGGCGGATGCGCCGGTTCCAGCAGCAGGGGTGGGGGGCCGCTCCCGCGCCGGTGCCCGCGATGGCGAGCCAAATGTGGAGGGGCGACCCCCCACACCCCCCGGCTCACTACGCGATGGCGATGGCCGGGCCCGCACCCTCGGGGCCGCCGCGGCAGGGGCCGCCCGCCCCGCCGCCGTTCAGCACCCCCGGGCCGGGGCAGCCGCAGTTCCTTCCGCCGTCCGACTACAGCGCGGGGCCCTACCAGAACGTCCTGAACGTGCCTCCGCGGCCCGGCCCCTATCCGATGGGGCCGGCGGGCGGCCCGGCGCCGCAGGGGCCGTATCAGGGCTACTGAGGCGTCAGCCCGGGAGCGACCGGAGCTTCTCGGTCAGGGTGGGGCGCAGCTTCTTCATGCACAGCACCGGCTTGAAGGCGCCCTTGCTCGTCATGAAGTGGGTGGCCTCGGCCGGGCATTCGCGCTCGGACGCTACCCGTCCGACGACCTTGGCGACGGCCTGGCCGGACCCGCATTCGGCCTTGTCCAGGTCGCCGATGGTGAACGAGGGGTCCTCGATGCAGTCGCCGGGCGACAGGACGCCGCCTCCCGGGCCGAGGCACAGCACGGGCCGGGCGATGTTCCCGCCGCCGAAGGACCGCAGCTTCATGGCCTCCAGCGTCTGCGCCGGGCACGACTTCTCGCCGTCGACGCGGGCGATCACCTTGCCGTACCAGTCGTCCTCGGAGCACGGCTGCTCCTTGCCGAAGCCGATGGAGCCGCTGCTCACGCAGTCGCCGACCGACAGGAAGGCGCCGCCCGCCCCGGGGTCGCCCGGGTGGGGGCCCTTGAGGTTGCGGACGCAGGCCTCGTAGTAGCGCTTCTCGCCCTTCTTCTCGCGGACGTTCGTGACCCCGTCCGTCCCGTCCGGGCAGTCGGGCTCGTCGCGCGAGCCGTACGCGAAGCCCGATGCCTCCCCCTGGTCGGTGATCTTCACGACCTTGGCCTTCGCCCCGGCGTCGTCGCAGCTCACGCGGAGGCTCGCCGGGATGCGATTGCCGTCCTTCCCCCCGAAGCCGGTGTCGACGCACTGCCCGGCCTTCACCGGCCCGCTCGGCTCGCCGCCCATGAGCATCACGACGGCGAACCCGCCGAGCATGAGGGCGCCCGCGGCGGCCACCGCGACCCACACCAGCGGCGAGGGCCGCTTCGGAGCCGGGGCGGGCCCCGGAGGTCCGGGCGGGCCGTAGGGCCCGGCGGGCGGAGGGGCTCCGGGGCCCGGCGGGGATCCGGGGTTCCCCTGCTGGCCTTGACCGCCCGGCACCTGTCCGTACACCGTCCGCCTCCCAGAGATCACGAAGAGTGGCACGAAGATACCGCAGCCCGTCGTCGCCCCTCTCACCAGGACGGACGGCGTCAGCCGAGGAGGCTGGGAGGCGATTCCAGGCCGGTCAGCTCGATTCCCGGCGCCGCCAGGACGACGTCGCCGGCGAGGTGGACCGTCTCGACCTCGCCCGTGGACAGGTCGGTGACCTCGTACTCCGAGACCCGCAGCGGCTCGGTCTCGGTCTCGTAGGACGACGTCCCCGCGAGCCGCCAGCGCCACGTGGCGGTCAGCGCCGCCAGGGCCGTCCCGCTCAGCCGGACGAGACGGACGTCGGCCTGCTCGTGCTCGCCGAGGTCGAGGGAGCGGGCGACGGCGACGAGGAACCCGGGCGAGTCGGAGACGAACCCGGCCGCCCGCTCCCCGTGCTCGGTGCCCGTCTCCCCGGACGCCCGCACCCAGGCGAGCTCGGGTCCGGTCACGCCGCCCCGCAGCCACCATTCCGGGGTGACCAGCTCGACGCGGATCTGGCGCCAGCGCGCGTCCACGACCAGGTCCAGGCGGACGCCGTCGGACCGCGTGGAGGTGTAGCGCCACCCGCCGGGGCCGGGCGCGCACCGGAAGTGCTCTTCCAGCTCTTCGTCCAGGTGCAGGTACGTGCCGGAGGGCATCAGGATCCGAGCCGCCAGGAGTGCAGGTAGTCCTCCTGGTCCGGGGTGAGCCGGTCGATGGAGATGGACATCGAGGCCAGCTTGAGCCGCGCCACCTCCGTGTCGATCTCCTTGGGCACCTCGTGGACGGCCGGGGACAGCGTCGCGTGCGCGGTCGCGAGCCACGCGCAGGTGAGCGCCTGGTCGGCGAACGACATGTCCATCACCGCCGCCGGATGCCCCTCCGCGGCGGCCAGGTTGACCAGCCGCCCCTCGGCGAGCAGGACGAGGCGCCGGCCGTCGGCCAGGACGTACTCGTCGGCCTGCGGGCGGACGCCGCGGTGCACCTCGACGGCCATGTCGCCGAGCGCCCGCACGTCGATCTCGACGTCGAAGTGCCCGGAGTTCGCGAGGATCGCGCCGTCCTTCATCACGGCGAGGTGGTCCCGGCCCACCACGTCGCGGTTGCCGGTCACCGTGATGAACACGTCGCCCTCCGCCGCGGCCTCCGCCATCGGCTGCACGGCGAAGCCCTGCAGCGCCGCGTCCAGCGCCTTCACGGGGTCGATCTCGGTGACGACCACCCGCGCCCCCAGGCCGCGGGCCCGCTCGGCCAGGCCGCGCCCGCAGTACCCGAACCCCGCGATCACGACGGTCTTGCCCGCCAGCAGCGTGTTCGTGGCGCGGATGATGCCGTCAAGCGTCGACTGGCCGGTCCCGTACCGGTTGTCGAACATGTGCTTGGTGTCGGTGTCGTTCACCGCGACCATCGGGAACTTCAGCGCGCCCTCCAGGGCCATCTGGTGCAGCCGGATGACGCCCGTCGTCGTCTGCTCGCAGCCCGCCTTCACCGTGCCGAGCAGGTCCATCCTGTCGGTGTGCAGCGTGTTGACCAGGTCGCACCCGTCGTCCAGGACGAGGTCAGGCCCGGTCTCCAGCGCCTGGTGGATGTGCGCGTAGTACCCCTCGCGGTCGGTGCCCGCCCGCGCGAAGACCTCCGCCCCGTACTCCTGCACCAGCGCGGCGGCGGTGTCGTCCTGCGTGGACAGCGGGTTGGACGCCGCGAGCGCCACGCTCGCCCCGCCCGCCTGGAGGGTGCGGATGAGCCCGGCGGTCTCGGTCGTGATGTGCATGCACGCCGCGACCTTCAGCCCGTCCAGCGGGCGCTCGGCGGCGAACCGCTCCCGCACCTGCCGCAGCACGGGCATGCTCCGGTCGGCCCACTCGATCCGCTTGACGCCTTCATACGCCAGCGAGACGTCCGCGATATCGCTCATCACACCCCCCACAAGCGGCTGCCGGACGAGCCGAAACCCGCCCGGCAGCAGCCAAGAGACTCAGTAGCGGTAGTGGTCGGGCTTGTAGGGGCCTTCGACGTGGACGCCGATGTAGTCGGCCTGCTCCTTGGTGAGCTCGGTGAGCTTGACGCCGAGGGCGTCGAGGTGGAGGCGGGCGACCTTCTCGTCGAGGTGCTTCGGAAGCACGTACACGCCGATCGGGTACTCGTCGGTCTTGGTGAAGAGCTCGATCTGCGCGATCACCTGGTTGGTGAAGGAGTTCGACATCACGAAGGACGGGTGGCCGGTGGCGCAGCCGAGGTTCATCAGGCGGCCCTCGGCGAGGACGATGATCGAGTGGCCGTCGGGGAAGCGCCACTCGTGCACCTGCGGCTTGACCTCGATCTTCTCGATGCCCGGGATCTTCGCGAGGCCGGCCATGTCGATCTCGTTGTCGAAGTGCCCGATGTTGGACACGATCGCCTGGTGCTTCATCCGGCCCATGTGGTCGGCCGTGATGATGTCGAAGTTGCCGGTGGTCGTGACGAAGATGTCGGCCGTGTCGACGACCTCGTCCAGGGTGGTGACCTGGAAGCCGTCCATGGCGGCCTGGAGCGCGCAGATCGGGTCGATCTCGGTGACGATGACGCGGGCGCCCTGGCCGCGCAGCGCGTCGGCGCAGCCCTTGCCGACGTCGCCGTAACCGCAGACGACGGCGACCTTGCCGCCGATGAGGACGTCGGTGGCGCGGTTGAGGCCGTCGATGACGGAGTGGCGGCAGCCGTACTTGTTGTCGAACTTCGACTTGGTGACCGAGTCGTTGACGTTGATCGCCGGGAAGGCGAGCGTGCCGGCCTTGGCCATCTCGTAGAGGCGGTGGACGCCGGTGGTGGTCTCCTCGGTCACGCCCTTGATCCCGGCGGCGGTCTCGGTCCAGCGGCCGGGCTTCTCGGCGATGGTGCGGCGGAGGGTGTCGAGGATGATGCCCCACTCCTCGGGGTCGTCCTCGGTGGCCGTCGGGACGGCGCCCGCCTTCTCGTACTCGGCGCCCTTGTGGACGAGGAGGGTCGCGTCGCCGCCGTCGTCCAGGATCATGTTCGGGCCGCCGCCGTCCGGCCACTGGAGGGCCTGGTCGGTACACCACCAGTACTCTTCGAGCGTCTCGCCCTTCCAGGCGAACACCGGGACGCCCTGCGGGTTCTCCTGCGTGCCGTCCTTGCCGACGACGACCGCCGCGGCGGCGTGGTCCTGCGTGGAGAAGATGTTGCAGGACACCCAGCGGACGTCGGCGCCGAGCTCGACCAGCGTCTCGATGAGCACGGCCGTCTGGATCGTCATGTGCAGCGAGCCCATGATCCTGGCGCCGCGCAGCGGCCTGGCGGCGGAGTACTCCTCGCGCACCGCCATCAGGCCCGGCATCTCGTGCTCGGCGAGCCGGATCTCCCGGCGCCCGAAGTCGGCAAGCGACAGGTCGGCGACCTTGTAGTCCATGCTTTCGTTGCTCCCTTGGTCATGTGCGCGCTGTCGTACGCGAGGGCTTGACGCGCATGCCCTGACGTGTGTGCGAGGCGGCGTCAACGCCGCGAGTCTACGGGCGGCGGGTGCCTCGAAGCACGGTCGGAGGCGACTTTCTCACACAAATTTGTCAGAATTGCCGAATGCGCATCACGGAGGCCGCCCGGCGGCTCGGCACCTCGCCCCGCATGCTCCGCTACCGCGAGGCCCTCGGGCTGCTGCCCGCCACCCGGGACGCGTCGCTCACCAGGAGCGGAGGGGGCCACCGCCGGTTCGGGGACGCCGAACTGCGCGCCGTGGCGCTCGCCCTCGCGCTGGAGAAGCGCTACGACATCGGCCCGGCCGAGCTGGCCTTCGGGCTGCGCGTCCTGGCCGAGCCGCAGGTGCAGGCGCACGTCCGAGAACTGGGGGAACGGATCGGGCGGCTGTCCGCGCCTCCCACCCGCGCCCTCGACTTCGAGAAGGAGAAGGCGATGCGCCTTCTCCGCCGCCGGTAGCCGCTACGATCCCGGCCGCTAGCCCGCGGCGTTCTCGCCCGGGACGACCACGCCGGACTCGTACGCCAGCATCACCGCCTGCGCCCGGTCGCGCAGGCCGAGCTTGGTGAAGACGCGGGCGACGTGCGTCTTCACCGTGTGCTCGCTGACGACGAGCCGCTCCGCGATCTCCCCGTTGGACAGGCCCCCCGCGATCAGCACGAGCACCTCGGTCTCCCGCGCGGTCAGCGTGGCGAGCTCCGACGGCGCCTGCGGCCGGTTGCGCCGCTGCTTGGTGAACTCGCGGATGAGCCGCCCGGTCACCTGCGGCGCCAGCAGCGAGTCGCCGCGCGCCACCACCCGGACCGCGGACACCAGCTCGTCGGCCGTCGCGTCCTTCAGCAGGAAGCCGCTCGCCCCGACGGCGAGCGCCTCGTAGACGTACTCGTCGACGTCGAACGTCGTCAGCACCAGCACCCGGACGCCCTCCGCGCCGGGGAGCGCGAGGATGCGGCGGGTGGCCTCGATGCCGTCCATGCCGGGCATCCGGATGTCCATGACGACGACGTCGGGACGGCACCGCTCGGCGATCGCGACGGCCTCGCGCCCGTCGCCGGCCTCGCCGATGACGCTGATGTCGTCCTGCGCGTCGAGCAGGGCGGCGAACCCGGCCCGCACGATCGTCTGGTCGTCGACGATCAGTACCTTGATCACCGGGGCCGCCCCGCGGGCTCGCGGACAAGGCGTCCGCCCCGGTGGGCGGCCGGATCAGCGGCCGGGGGGCGCCTGCGAACCGTGTCCACGGATGGAATTCCCCTCCCTCGTCAGCGGAAGCTCGGCCTCCACCAGGAACCCGCCCTCGGTGGCCGGGCCGGCGGAGAACCGCCCGCCCAGCATCGTCGCACGTTCCCGCATCCCCACGAGGCCGTGTCCGCCACCGGACTCCGGCGTCTCCAGGCGGGTGCGTCCGGCGTCCACGGAGGTCGGGCCCGCGGGGTCGTCCAGTACCGCTGTACGAGAACCGGGATCCTGCCGGTTCAGGACCTGGGTGGGCGCGGACGCGCCGTCGTCCCGGACGCGGACGGCGAGCCGGTCCGGCAGGAAGGTCAGGTCGACGCGCACCCCGGCGCCGGGCGCGTGCCGCCGCGCGTTCGTCAGCGCCTCCTGCACGATCCGGTACGCCGACAGCTCGACCGTCGCGGACAAGTCGCGCGGGTCGCCGTGCACGGCGAGGTCGACGTGGCCGCCGGCGCCGCGGTGCTGCTCGATGAGGTCGGGCAGCCGGTCCAGCCGCGGCTGCGGCGAGTTGGCCGCCTCCGGTTCGGGCTTGGCGTCGGCGCGCAGCACCGACAGCAGCCGGCGCATCTCCACCAGCGCCTCCCGGGCCGTCTTGGCGATCTCGGTGTAGCCGGCGCGGGCCTCGGGCGACAGGTTCTCCATCGTGTACGGGGCGGTCTCCGCCTGCACGGCGATCATGGAGACGGAGTGCGCGACGACGTCGTGCAGCTCGCGGGCGATGCGGGCGCGCTCCCGCATCACGGCCTGCTCCCGCTGGACGGTGTTGAGCCGGGTGAGAGTCTCGTTGGTGCGTTCGGCGGCCTCCGCCTCCGTCCGCCCCGCGGTCTCGACGACGCGCCGCGCGTCCCCGAGCCCGATGGCGGCGAGGACGGCGACGATCGGCGCGGGCCACGGAACGTCGTCGAGCGTCCCGGCGGCGAGGTACACCACCGCGATGGTGGCGACGCTGCCGACCGCGAGGACGCCGGTCGACTGCCGGGGCAGCTGCCGTCCCAGCGCGTACAGCGTGTAGAGGGCGGCGAAGCCGGTGGTGACGAGGAGGATCTGCCCGGTGAGCAGGCTCGCCGCGTAGGCGCTGAGCACGACCGCCGCGACCGGCCGCAGGTTCTCCCGGCGCCAGACGAGCGGGAGCGTCGCCGCGACCGCGAACCCGCCGGCGAGGCTGAGCGGCGTGTCGACGCGCGGCGCCAGCTCCGCCAGCGCCGCGATCGTCAGGGCGAGCCCGGTCAGCGGGGCGAAGTACCAGGAGCCGGCGACCTCCCTCCAGGCGTTGAGCCACCGGGGCAGCGGCGCCGTCGCCCCCGCCGGGGCGGGCGGCGCCCCGGGCGCGCCCATGGCCGGCCGGCGTCCCGCCGAGCCGGTCAGCCGCGTGCCGAGCTTGACCACGAGCGGGCGCAGCAGGGTGCCGATGCCGGTGAGTATCCAGAGGAGAAGCTGGCCGACCCCCGCGACGATCCGGCCGGACAGCCGCCACGCGTGGTGCGCGACGGCTGGGCCGAACCCCGCGGGGTCGGGTCCGGTCCGGGCCTTGCCATCGGTGCTCACCCCTCAATACTGACCGCTGAGGCGGGCGGACACCTCACCGTGCGGATGTATGCGGCCGATCGGGATCCACCTGGAGTACCACCCGTGATCCCTCCTTGAGGGGGACGTGCCGGTAAGCACCGCGAACGTAGTGTCTTACTCGTGACCGCGACGGTGGTCGCGCCGACGTAGGGGGTTCGGCGGGGCCGCCGCGGTCACACCAGAACCGCCCGGTTTTCAGGGGTCCGGGCGGGGAGGCATGGGAAAGCGCCTCGCCGGACGGCCGCGGTGCGCCTCCTCGGAGGCACTCGCCGGTCTCGCCTGGGCTGGGGTCGGCCGGCACGTCCGCGGTCGCCCGGCGAGGGGTCCCATGCCGTTGACGGGCCCGCCGATGAGCGGGCCCGCCGGGAACCGGCCGGTCTAGGACTGGCCGGGAGCGTCCGGGGTCACGACCGCGTCCCCACCGCCCGCGTCCACGTCGGCGTCCGTGCTGGAATCGGC
This sequence comes from Actinomadura sp. B10D3, assembly GCF_039871695.1. Taxonomy (NCBI): domain Bacteria; kingdom Bacillati; phylum Actinomycetota; class Actinomycetes; order Streptosporangiales; family Thermomonosporaceae; genus Actinomadura; species Actinomadura sp. B10D3. The sequence continues at coordinate 23,730 of NZ_JBDPLY010000001.1, read as the reverse complement.
GTCCGCGTCCGGATCGGCGTCCGCGTCCGGGCCCCCGCCGCCGTCGGCCGCGCCCATGCGGGACGCCTCGTCGAGCGCCGGCTCCAGGTAGATGAGCTTCGCCACCGGGAACTGCTCCCGGATCTTCGCCTCCGCGGCGTCGATGCCGCGGGCCACCTCGGCCGCCGTGTCGTCGTGGTGGACGGCGATCTTCGCGGCGATGAGCAGCGCGTCCGGGCCGATGTACTCGGTCCTGATGTGAATGAGCCGGGCGACCTCCTCGACCGACTCCAGCGCGGCGACGATCCGCCGCTCGGTCTGCGGGTCGACGCCCTCGCCGATCAGCAGGCTCTTGGTCTCGATCGCCAAGATCGTCGCGATCACGCCGAGCAGCAGGCCGATCGCCACGGTGCCGACGCCGTCCCAGACGCCGTCGCCGGTGACCACGGCCGCCGTCACGCCGAAGAGGGCCAGGAAGAGGCCGACGAGGGCGGCGAGGTCCTCCAGCAGCACGACGGGGAGCTCGGGCGCCTTGGCGCGGCGGATGAACGACCACCACGACTGCTCGCCGCGGACCTCGTTCGACTCCTTGATCGCGGTGCGGAACGAGAACGTCTCCAGCAGGATCGCGACGATCAGCACGCCGAACGCCCAGGCCGGGGCCTTGACCTCCTCCGGGTGGGAGATCTTGTGGTAGCCCTCGTACAGCGAGAACGCCGCACCGACCGTGAACAGGACGACCGCCACGACGAACGCGTAAAAGTAGCGTTCTCGGCCGTAGCCGAACGGGTGCTGCGGTGTCCGGTCCCGTTCGGACCGCTTGCGGCCGAGCAGCAGCAGGCCCTGGTTCCCCGAGTCGGCGACCGAGTGGATCGACTCGGCCAGCATCGACGACGAACCCGTGAACGCGAACGCGACGGCCTTCGACACCGCGATCCCGAGGTTGGCGGCCAGTGCGGCGACGATGGCCTTCGTTCCGCCCTCAGCACTCATCTACGCAATCCTCGCTTTGAGCTCTTCCATGGCAGGCACTGGCGTAGGGTCCACGCCCAGCGCGATAGCCAAGTAAACCGTGACATAGTCGCCCAACGCGATCAGAGTCGCGATTCTCTCCAGCGGATGGGTCCCCTCGGCCCTCAGCTCGGTGACCGCGACGCCCCGGTCTCGGGCGATCATGGCGGACGCGTCGCACCGGCCGCGCACCCGCGGATGCTCGTCCACGTCCCGCAGGACGACGAGGTGCAGCCCGTGCTCAGGGTCGTCGGCACGGTCGCGGAAGAAGTCCTCCGGGTCGGAGGGGTCGGACGATGACCCGGCCCGCGTGAAGACCCCGTCGAACGCCATCAGCTGGTCGTGACCCGTCTCCGGGACCTCGCCGAGGACGGCCGGGTACTTGGCGTTCGCGTTCAGCTGGCCGCACAGCCGGGCCGCCGCGGCGCCCGCCACGGCGGACGTGCCCCACACCATCGGCACGTCGCCCGCCAGATCGAGCGCGATCCGCTTGGCCGGGTTGACGAACGGCTCGCTGGACGGCCGGCACCGGTGCGCGACGTCCTCCAGCAGCGCGGCCGTGGACTCCAGCACGGCGTCGGGGACGTCCACCAGGCGCAGCGTCCGGGCGGCGAGGACGAGCGGGACGGTCAGGCCCCACAGCGTCGAGCGGGGCTGCCCCGCGGACCGGACGGGGACGAAGACACCGCGGCTCTGGTCGGCCAGAGCGGCGAGCGGCGAGTCCGCCGTGCCGACGAACAGCAGCCGGCATCCGCGCCGGGCCGCCTCCGCGGCGACCTCCAGCGTCTCCTCCGTGCTCCCGGAGCAGGACACCGCGATGACCAGGTCGGCCGCGCCCACCCAGCCGGGCAGCCGGTACCCGCGCACGGTGAACACCGGGACGGCGCAGCCCGCGCCGCACACGGCGGCGAGCACGTCGCCCGAGACGCCCGAGGCGCCCATGCCGGCCACCACGACCGCGCGGGGCCTGCCGTCCTCGGCCAGGCCGGCGATGCCCGCCTCGGCCGCCGCCCGCTGCGCCTCCCTGACCTGCGAGGCCGACGAGGCGACCTGCCGCAGCATCCCGCCGGGGTCGGCGGCCTCGGCCGTCTCCGCGTCCTCAAGGCGCGAAGGGTCGAGGGTGTTCACGGAGCGGGGGTCCTGGCCTCGTCCACGAGGAGAACGGGGATGTCGTCCCGGACGGGGTAGGCGTAGCCGCACGAGCCGGTGCACACCAGCTCGTCGGCCCCCTCGTCGGCCCGCAGGTCACCGCCGCAGTTGGGGCAGGCGAGGATCTCTAGGAGCCAGGAGTCCAGCTTCATCGTCATGGCAGCGTCACATCTCCCTTGCAGTCGGTTCGCCCGGACCGGGTCAGTTCGCCCTGACCAGGGCCAGGACCTCGTCGCGGATCGCCGCCATCGTGCGCTCGTCGCCGGCCTCCGCGTTGAGGCGCAGCAGCGGTTCGGTGTTGGACGGCCGCAGGTTGAACCACCAGCCCGCGGCCTCGTCGCTCACGGTCAGCCCGTCCAGCTCGTCGATCGCGACGCCGGGCCGCCCGGCGAAGGCGTCGCGCACCGCCGCGGCGGCCGCGCCCTGGTCGGCGACCTCGCTGTTGATCTCGCCGGACGCGACGTAGCGGGTGTACTCGCCGAGCAGCTCCGAGAGCGGGCCGTCCTGCTCGCCGAGGGCGGCGAGTACGTGCAGGGCCGCGAGCATGCCGGAGTCGGCGAACCAGAAGTCGCGGAAGTAGAAGTGCGCGGAGTGCTCGCCGCCGAAGACCGCGCCCGTCTCCGCCATCGTCTGCTTGATGAAGGAGTGCCCGACCCGCGTCCGGACCGGGGTGCCGCCGTTCTCGGCGACGATCTCCGGGACGGCCTTGGACGTGATCAGGTTGTGCACGATCGGGGAGCCGGGGTGCTTGGCCAGCTCCCGCGTCGCGACCAGCGCGGTGATCGCGGACGGGGCGACGATCTCGCCGCGCTCGTCCACGACGAAGCAGCGGTCGGCGTCGCCGTCGAAGGCCAGGCCGATGTCGGCGCCGGTCTCGCGGACCTTGGCCTGCAGGTCGCGCAGGTTCTCCGGCTCGATCGGGTTGGCCTCGTGGTTGGGGAAGGTGCCGTCCAGCTCGAAGTAGAGCGGCACCAGGTCGATCGGCAGGCCCTCGAAGACCGACGGGACGGTGTGCCCGCCCATGCCGTTGCCCGCGTCGACGACGACCTTGAGCCGGCGGATCGACGACAGGTCGACCAGGGTCTTCAGGTGCTCGGCGTAGCCCTTCAGGACGTCCCGCCGCGACACGGTGCCGGGCTCCCCGTCGTAGGCGGGGACGCCGTTCTCGATCATCTCGCGGATCTCGGTGAGCCCGGTGTCGCGGCCGACCGGGCGGGCGCCGGACCGGCAGAGCTTGAGCCCGTTGTACCGGGCGGGGTTGTGGCTCGCGGTGAACATCGCGCCGGGCAGGTCGAGGCTGCCGCTGGCGTAGTAGAGCAGGTCGGTGGACCCGAGCCCGGCCTCGATCACGTCCGCGCCCTGGGACGTCGCGCCGCGCGCGAACGCCGCGGCCAGCGGGCCGGACGACTCGCGCATGTCATGCGCGGTGACGACCGCGTCCGCGCCGGTGACCCGGACGAACGCCGCGCCGGCCGCCTCGGCGATCGCGGGGTCGAGCTCGTCCGGCACGACGCCGCGGATGTCGTACGCCTTGAAGATCGTGGCGAGGTCGCCCACTCCTGCTCCCTGTCCGAATGACCCCAGCGGAAAACGACGGGTTCACGAGCCTACCGGGAAGGGCGGACGCCACCGGCCTCGACGCGGTGTCAGAGGTCAGGGTCAGGGGCAGGGTCAGGAGGCGCGGGGCGTCACTCCTGGCCGGGCTGGGTTCCCGCGGGTTCGGAGCGGAGCACCCGCAGGTGGCCGCGGCGGCCGACCTCGGTGCCCTGCCCGACCGGCTCCTGGCCGGAGCCCGCGGCGGGCTTGGCGGCCTCGCGGACGGCGTCGGCGAGCGCCTCCAGGTCGTCGGCGCTGGGCTCGGACTCCTCCTCGACGGGGAGCCGCACCAGTTCCCACCCCATGGGGGCGGTGAGCCGCTCGGAGTGCTCCGCGCACAGGTCGTAGCAGTGCGGCTCGGCGTACGTGGCGAGCGGCCCCAGGACCGCGGTGGAGTCGCGGTAGACGTACGTGAGCGTGAACACTGCGGGCGCCTTGCAGGCGGTGCGGGAGCAAGTGCGGACGGGGCTCACGATGGCTGACCGTACCTCCCCCCACCCGGCTCCGCCACCACCCCGGCGCACGTGTCGCCGTTACCGGTCGATTTCCGGGGTAACAACTACATTCCGTATGGTCCCGAACCCTTACCGTGCGGTGCCCAGCCAGCGCGCGATGGCCGCGCCCCGGGTGCGCACCTGGAGCTTCGCGAAGATGCGGTTGACGTGGTTCTTCACCGTGTACTCCGACACCACGAGGATCTGCGCGATCTCGCCGTTGGACCGTCCCTGGGCGATCAGGTCCATCACCTGCGCCTCGCGCGGGGACAGGCCCGGATCGTCGCGGACGGGCGGCGCGGGGGCGGGCTCGGCCCGCAGCGCCTCGACGACGGCGCGGCTCGCGGGCGGCGACAGCGGGCTGGCGCGCTCGGCCACGGTGTCGTGGACGGCGGCGACCAGCTCCTCCACGCCGAACGCCCCGTACACCAGGTAGCCGGACGCGCCGTTGCGGATGGCCCGGCCGATGACGTCCGCGTCGGTGTCGTAGGACAGCATCAGCACCTTCGCGACGGCGCTGAGCGGCCCGGCGGCGGCGATGCCGTCCACACCGGGCATCCGCACGTCCAGCAGGACGAGGTCGGGGCGCAGCAGCCTCGCCTGCTCCACGGCGTGCGCCCCGTCGACGGCCACGCCGACGACGTCCACCCCGCCGGCCTCCAGGAGGCTCACCAGGCCGGCGCGGACGACCGGGTTGTCGTCCACCACGAGGACGCGCACCCCGTCGCTCGCAGGGCCGTCCGCAGGGCCGCTCAGGAGGCCGTTCATGGGGCGTGCTCCATCGCTCCGGAGGCGTCCGCGGCGGGCCGCGACGCGTACGGGACGGTCACCGTGACGGTGGTGCCGCGTCCGGGGGCCGAGCGCAGGCACAGGCGCCCGCCGGCGCGCCTGGCGCGTTCGGCCATGCCGACGACGCCCCCGAGGAGGAGTCCCACGGCGAGGGCCATGGCCGCGGCGACGGTGACCTGGTCGCGGCTCCGGCGCGCATGCCGGAACAGGGGATTCACGGGAAACCGGCCCTTCATGCACCAGCGGCCACACGGGCCCGGGAGCCATGTCCTCGCCACTGTAACCACTCTTTTCGCGACAGAGGGACATAAATAAACCGTTGTACGAGGTATTCCGGACGAGCCCGTTGCGGGGAGCCGCCGCGCCGGCGGAGGTACTCTTGAGGCGTGCGATCCCGTGTGGCAGGCGTGCGGCGCCGCGACCGGCACGGTCGTGGCCTCCGCGGTCCTCTGACACCCCCGCAGGCGCCGGTCTCGCGGACCCGGGCGGAACGGTTCGCCGACCTCGTGGACGACGAGGTCCGGCGGCTCGGCGCGCGCTGGGGCCGGGAGCTGGCCCGCGTGGAGTTCACGGTCGAGGAGGTCCCGGCCGTCGAGCCGTGGTTCGACGGCCCCGTCCCGCTCGGCAGGACCGAGGTGCCGCCCCCGCCCGCCGGCGACCGGGCGGCGCGCATCGTCGTCTACCGGCGTCCCGTCGAGGCCCGCGCGAACGGCGAGGCCGAGCTCACCCACCTGATCCGCGACCTGCTGGTCGAGGAGGTCGCCGACCTGCTCGGCCTGTCCCCCGGGTCCGTCGACCCGAGCTACGACGGCCCGGACGACTGACCGGGGATCAGGGCGCCCTGCGAGTCCGCGGTGCCCGGCAGGCGGAGCGTCGTGGCGGCGGGCACGATCGGCAGCACCGTGAACAGGTAGCCGTCGCCCTTGCCCTTGGCGAGCGTGCGGGAGGCGTAGACGGGCCCCGATCCGGGCTGCGGTGTGATCACGGCGCCGAAGGCGGTGTCCCCGCCGGCCCCGCCGGGCGCCTCCAGCTTCGCCTCGACCGTCCGGCCGGCCGGGACCTTGACCTCCTGCGGGGCACCGCCGCCCTGCGCGTTCATCGTGGCGACCCGCACGGTCGCCGCTCCGGCCGGAGCCGTCAGGACGACGGACGCGTCGAACCGGTTGTCGGCGACGATGCCCGGCCCGGTCGAGCGCAGCGGCGGCGTGGCGGTGCCGTAGGCGATGTCGGCGCCCCGCTCCGCGGCGAAGCCCGCGAGGATCGGGCGGTCGGCGGTGAGCCGGACGCTCGCGGTCCGGCCGGACAGGGCGGCGTCGAGGGCGACCGCGGTCACGCTCCTGCCCGGCGCGTCCAGGATGTCCTGGCCCTGCGGGGCGAACGAGCCCTCCGAGGTGATCACCCGCACGGTGATCCGGGCGTCGGCCTCGCCGGGCACCGCCACCAGCAGGCGGCGCTTGCCGGAGCCCTCCGGCACGCCGGGCACCAGGAGGGACGTCGCGGGCGCGGGCGACTGCGGCACCCACTCGATGCCCTTCCCCTTGCCGGCCCGCGCGCGCAGTGACGCGGCCACCCGGCCGCTGGAGGTGCGCACGCGGAGCGCGAGGTCGGCGGCGGTCTTCACAATGTCGCCGAGCCCCTCGGCCGACTCGCCGATCCGGACGATCTTCGTGGTGTACGGCTCGACGGGGGTGCCGCGGCCCTCGGTGGTGTCGAGCGGCCCCTCGCCCGACAGGGCGCTGAGGTCGACGGACGCGGGCTGGGAGTCGACGTTGGTCAGGTACAGGTCGAGCTCGTCGGCGGAGACCGGGCCCGGGCCCATGAACCACAGGTCGGTGCCGGGGGCGGCGCAGCGGGCACCGGCGAGGCCCCGGTCCGGTCCGCCGCCCCAGTGGGTGGTCTGCTCGGCCTCCAGCCCGCCCGCGATGGCGCCGGTGGCGCGGAGCGTGAAGGAGTCCTCCCCGGACTTGGTGTCCTCGTCCCAGCCCTGGCCGGGCGAGGTCATGGACGCCAGCTCGGAGCCGCCCTTGGTCGGCGTCATGGCGACGCGGCCGCCGCGCTTCTTCTGCGGGAGGGACTGGACGGCGAGCCGCCCGCCCTCGTGCCCCGGGCAGACCACGACCGCGCTCGTGACCGGCGCCTCGCGGCCCTCCCCGGACGCCTCGCCCGGACGGGAGAAGGACGCCGCCCCGTACAGGGCGGCGACGGCGACCAGCATCAGCGCGGCCGTGGCGTAGCGCATGCCGAGGAGCCGCAGAACCTTCTCCATCAGGCCACCTCCTCGGGGCTGGGCTCCTTCTCGGGCTCCTTGGGCGGCGTCTCATGGCGAACGCGAAGACCGTGCGCCCGGCGGCGTCCCCGCCGTCCGCGGCGCCCGCGTTCCCGCTCACCGGTGAGCATCAGGGTGTCGGCCTGGGCGCCGGGCAGGGCGAGGACGGCCACGAGCAGGACGGCGACGCCCTGGACGACGACCCAGATGTGCCGCATCGTCATCGAGCGGGTCAGCTCGAACGTGCCTCCCGCGGCCGGCACCGCGTACCCCTGCGCCCAGCCGTCCACCGTCCGCGCCTTGAGTTCCTTGCCGTCCAGCGTGGCCCGCCACCCGCCGTCGGCCGGCTCGGCCAGGAGGAGGGTCCGGGCGCCCGTCCCCGCCGGGATCCGCACGCGGGCGCCGATCCGTCCGGCGGGAAGGGGCGTGACCGTCGAGCCCTGCACGAGCATCAGCCGGCCGGACGCCGCCTGGAGCCTCCAGACGGCGAACGTGCCGGTGCGGCTGAGCCGGGTCAGCTCGGGCGAGGCGTCCAGGACCTTGGTGAGCGGGTCCTTCGCGGGGTACGGCACCAGGAGGTACTGGACGCCCATCCGGCTCAGCGCCGTCCCGTCGTCGCCCTCGCGCCCGGCGGCAAGGCCTGCGACGAGGTCGTCCAGGCGGTCATGGGCCCGGCCGCCGTCGCCGACCTCCGACTCCCCCAGGCGGGGGCGCGCGTCCCGGAGGATCGTGTAGGAGATCCGGCCCGCCGGCTCCCGGTGCAGCACGAGCGTCCTCGGCCCGCCGGGCGCGTGCACGAACTGCGGGACGGTGTCGGGGTCGGTCTTCCCGAGCGGACCGCCCGCGCCGCCGATCACCCAGAGCGCGGCGCACAGCAGCGGCGCCGTCAGCGCGACCAGCATCACGGCCGCCCCGCCCGCCTTGTAGATCAGGTGGCTGCCCGCGACGGCCTCCGTGGCGCGCTGGACGGCGGCGGTCGCGGCGAGCAGCGCCCCGGCGCCCGCGAACAGCAGCGCCACCCCTGGCCACACGGGCGCCTCGTCCGCCCCCTTGGTGACGGTGGCGGCGCTGGTCAGCACGGCGACGAGCAGCCCGAAGACCACCAGCAGCCAGCCCGCCATCACCTGGCCCCGGCGGCTGCGCAGCGGCAGGGCGAGGACGGCCGCCGCGAGCAGCCCGGCGAGCGCCCACCGCGCGGGCGTGCCCGGCCCGCCCGGGTCGAGCACGAGCAGCTCGGCCGCGGTGGCGGGCTCGAACGGCCGGTGCAGGCCCGCCTCCGTCAGGAACCGGGACGGGTGCAGCAGCAGGCCGGCGGTCCACGGGAGCATCAGCAGCGGCGGGACGCCGAGCGCGACGGCGAGGTGGCGGCGCCCCTGCCGTCCCGGCCGGTCCAGCACCGCCCACACCACCCCGGCGGCCAGGGCGGCGATCAGCCAGACCAGCGGGACGAAGGACATCGCGACGGCGAGCAGCAGCGCGACCGTCCACGCGGCCCGCCCCACCCGCTTGCGGCGCGTCCGCACGTCCAGCGCCGCCGCCTCCGAGCGGGGGTAGCCGTAGACGCGGGCGGCGTGCACGGCGATCAGCGGCAGCAGGACGAGGACGACCGCGGTCCCGAGCCGGCCGGCCGCGATCGCGCCGGTCGCCGCGGGCAGCAGCGCGTACACGGCCGCGAACCAGGCCCGGACGGCCGACACCGGGATGCGGCGGCCGGCCGCGCGGGCCCGCCGTCCCGTCCGCGGCGCCTCGACCACGAGCAGCCGGGACGCGCGGTAGGCGGTGATCCCGGCGAGCGGGACGCTGCCGAGCAGCAGGACCGACACCGCGAGCCACGGCTTGCCGAACAGGACGGTGGACACCACGGCGAGGAACCCGACGTACGGAGGGCTCCCGGCGTCGCTGCCGAGCCCGACCGGATGCCAGCCGGACAGGTACTGCGCCCACAGGTCGCTCGCGCCGCCCCACGCCGGGACGAGCGCGCCGCCGCCGAGCCGTCCGGCGGCCGTGAGCAGGGAGCGCTCGGCGGCGACCGCGACGGCGGTGAGCGCGAGCACCAGCATGACGCCGGGACGGGCGAGGAACCGGCGGATCGGGCCCGGCTCGTCCGCCGTGAGGTCGTCCTCCTCCTCGCGGTCCCGCTCGTGGGTGGCGAGGTACTCCGAGAAGGCCTCGCTGATCCGGCGGAGCACCACCCAGCGCGGCTGGAACCGCCGGATGCTGCGGTGCACGCGCGTCCGGCCCTCCGCCCGCGCGGCCCGTGCCCGCCGCACGCGTCCGGGGGCGCGGAGCACGTCGGCGAGCGCACGCAGCTCCTCGCGGGCCGCGCCCGGCCGCTTCGTCATCACCAGGTACAGGGCGTGGAAGAGCGACGCCCACACGGTGCGGACGAGCGCGCGCAGCATGGCGGGCAGCGGCTGGTTGACCAGCAGCGTGTGGATCGCGTTGCGGCGGTCGCGGCGGGCGGGGTGCTCGGCGGTCATGCCGGTCTCGCGGAGCCCGCGCCGGGACGCCTCCGCGTGGTACACGACGGCGTCGGACGCCGTCACCACCCGGTACCCGGCCGCGTGGACCCGCCAGCAGAAGTCGAGGTCGTCGCGGAAGAGGCCGTACTCGACGTCGAAGCCGCCGAGCCGCTCCCACACGTCGCGGCGGACCAGCATCCCGGCGCTGCCGACCGCGAGGACGTCCCGGACGCCGTCGTGCTGGCCCTGGTCGAACTCGCCCCGGTCGATGCCGGTGTCGCGGCGTCCGGCGGCGTCCACCGAGACGCCGAGCTCGCGCAGCACGCGGCGGTCGTCCCAGTCGCGGACCTTCGGGCCGAGCACCGCCACGTTGGGGTCGGTGCCGGCGGTCCGCAGCAGCCGGTCGAGCGCGTCCCGGTCGGGCGCGCAGTCGTCGTGCAGCAGCCAGATCCACTCGGTGCGCGGGTTCCCCGGCTCGTCGTCGGGGACGGGGGCGGACGCGGCGCCCTGCCGGAGCGCCTCGGCGATGGCCTCGCCGTAGCCGGTGGTGCGGGGCAGCGTGAGGATCTCGTGGTCGCCGACGACCTCGGCGAGGACGGCGGGGCCGCGGTCGCGGCTTCCGGTGTCCACGGTCACGAGGCGCTGCACCGGACGCGACTGCGTCAGCAGCGCCTTCAGCGTCTCCGGCAGCCACCGGGCGCCGTCATGCGCGACGAGGACGGCCGTGACGACATCGCGATCGAGAGTGGGGGCCAAGGGTCGCTCGATCTGTAAGACGACGGGTTGCAGGGGGTGAGAATGACAGCGGCCGTGCCGGCCACCGAGGCCGGCACGGCTGCTTACTGTACGCGTGGCCGCGCGGGCACGCTCCGGATCCCCCAAGATCCCGGGGCGCGACCCGCCGGGTCAGACCGCCTGGCGCTTCAGCTTGCGGCGTTCCCGCTCGGAAAGCCCTCCCCAGATGCCGAACCGCTCGTCGTGCTGCAGCGCGTACTCAAGGCACTCCGTACGCACCTCGCATGCCCGGCACACCTTCTTGGCCTCGCGAGTGGAGCCGCCCTTCTCCGGAAAAAACGCCTCCGGGTCCGTCTGCGCGCACAGGGCGCGCTCCTGCCAGCCCAACTCTTCGCCGTCTGTGCCGTGCGCCAGCGGGATGACCACCTCGCTCACAGCGCACCTCCCTGCCCGTGGAACCCCCTGGTCAATGCCTTCCCTCCGGTTCCTTCCCCCGGGAAGGCATTGAAACTACACCGACGAAATTACACGCGTGTAGCGGGCGCCCCGTCAAGCCGGAAGGCATTCCCGGGCGACAAAACGGCTTATGCCGGGATGGGCGAGCTGACCTTCCGATGAAGATCAGTTAATCGGCGGGTAACGGTGCGGCGCTCACTGCGGCGGAGGGGGCCGGTTGTCCCGGTACCAGTCGCCGCCCTCCTGCTCGCCGCCCTGCGGCGGCGCGGGCTGCGTCCCCTGCGGGTCCTGCTCCTGGCCCGAGCCGCCGTAGGCACGGGTCCACTCGCCCATGTCCTCCTGCTCGGCCGGCTGCTGGCCCTCCTGCGGCTGGCCCTGCTGGCCGTACCCCGGCTGCTGGCCGTAGCCCTGCTGCTCGTACCCCGGCTGGCCCGCCTGGTAGCCGCCCTGGGCGCCGTACTGCTGCTGGTAGTCCTGCTGCTGGCCGTACCCCGGCTGCCCGTACTGCTGCTGCTCGTAGCCGGGCTGCGCGGGCTGCTGCCCTTCGGCGCCCGGCTGCTGCTGGCCGTACTGCTGGTACTGCTGGTACTGCTGCTGCCCGTACTGCTGGGGCTGCCCGTACTGCTGCCCCGGCTGGCCCGGCTGGCCCGGCTGCCCCTGCTGGTAGCCGAAGTCGGGGTAGCCCGGCTGCATCTGCGGCTGGGGACGCGGCGGCTGCAACGCCTGGAAGACGGTGAAGGCGAACCATCCCGCGATACCGACCACGGCGAGATCGGCGGCGCCGATGAGGAACGAGGTCAGCTTGGTGACCGCCCCCGCGTAGTCGGAGTCGGCGAGCATCCCGCCCAGCCACGAGATGACCCCGAACAGCGCGGTCCCCCCGAGGACGCCGAGCGCCCCCATGGTGATCGTCCGCGCCTGCGGCGTCGGGGCCGGCCCGAGCGCCGTCAGCCCGATCGCCAGCGCGACGAGGCCGACCATCCCCACCTGGAGGAACACCCCGTCGTTGGTCTGGCCGAGCGCGCGCAGGGTGAAGCTTCCCCCGCCGCCCAGGAGCGAGATGATCCCCGCGAGCAACTGCACACCCGCCGCGGCGAGCAGGACCCAGGCGGCCGGTTCGCGCAGGCGCTGGACGGCATCCTTGTTCACGGTGAAATCTCCAGACCGAGGCAATCCGATTACACGGCAAAGCTTTGCACAGTTGATCCCGGAGCGGCGACCCCCGCGCCCCGTGCGGGTCGGGCGGCCGGAGGACGTTCAACGCCCGTAACGGGGGTTCCAGGGGGGCACCCCACTGGGTAATAGGGTTCTCTATATGAAGATCGTGGTGTTGGCCGGAGGGATTGGCGGGGCTCGGTTCCTTCGGGGGTTGCGGGGGGCGGCTCCGGAGGCCGAGGTCACGGTTATCGGGAATACCGGGGACGACATCTCGCTGTTCGGGCTGAGGGTGTGCCCTGACCTCGACACCGTGATGTACACGCTCGGCGGTGGCATCAACGAGGAGCAGGGCTGGGGGCGGGCGGACGAGACGTTCACCGTCAAGGAGGAACTCGCCGCGTACGGGGTCGGGCCCGCGTGGTTCGGGCTGGGGGATCGCGACTTCGCGACGCATATCGTCCGGACGCAGATGCTGGAGGCCGGGTACCGGTTGTCGGCGGTCACCGAGGCGCTCTGCGACCGGTGGAAGCCCGGCGTGCGCCTGATCCCGATGACCGACGACCAGGTCGAGACGCATGTGGTGATCGAGGACGAGAAGGGACGGCGGGCGGTCCACTTCCAGGAGTGGTGGGTGCGGCTGCGGGCGTCCGTCCCGGCCCTGTCCATCGCGCCGGTCGGGGCGGAGGACGCCAAGCCCGCGCCGGGCGTGGTCGCGGCCGTTGAAGAGGCGGACGCGGTGCTGTTCCCGCCGTCCAACCCGGTGGTGAGCATCGGAACGATCCTGGCGGTGCCCGGCATCCGCGAGGCGGTGGCGGCGAAGACCGTGGTGGGCGTCTCCCCGATCATCGGCGGGGCGCCGGTGCGGGGGATGGCGGACGCGTGCCTGACCGCGATCGGGGTGGAGACGTCGGCGCGGGCGGTCGCCGAGCATTACGGGCTCGGGCTGCTGGACGGGTGGCTGGTCGACGAGGCCGACGCGGACGTGCGGGTCGAGGGGATCGAGGTGCGGTCCCGGCCGCTGCTGATGAGCGGGCCCGAGGAGACCGAGGCGATCGCGCGGGCGACGCTCGATCTGGCGCTGGAGCTGAAGCGGGCGGAGGACGCGCTGTGAACGTGCGGGTGTTCGGTGTGCCGGGGATGCCGGAGGTCGCGGAGGGCGACGACATCGCCGCGCTGGTGCCGGCGGGCGTGGTCGAGGACGGCGACGTGCTGGTCGTCACGTCCAAGATCGTCAGCAAGGCGGAGGGGCGGGTCCTGGTCGCCGACGACCGGGAGAAGGCCATCGAGGCCGAGACCGTGCGGGTGATCGCGCGGCGGGCGCACGCGCGCGGCGAGACCCGGATCGTGGAGACGCGGCAGGGGCTCGTCCTGGCCGCGGCGGGTGTGGACGCGTCCAACACCCGTCCCGGCACGGTGCTGCTGCTGCCGGAGGACCCGGACGCCTCCGCCCGGCGCATCCGCGCGGGCGTGCGCGAGCGGACCGGGGCCGAGGTCGCCGTGATCGTCTCCGACACGCTCGGGCGGCCGTGGCGCAACGGGCTGACGGACGCGGCGATCGGCGTCGCCGGCCTGGAGCCGCTCAGCGACCTGCGCGGGCGGGACGACGCCTACGGCAACCGGCTGGAAGCGACGATCACCGCGGTCGCCGACGAGATCGCGGCGGCCGGCGAGCTGGTGAAGGGCAAGCTCGGCGGGGTGCCGATCGCGGTGGTGCGCGGGCTGTCCGAGCTGGTCACCCGGGAGGACGGGCCGGGCGCGCGGGCGCTGGTGCGCCCGCCCGAGGAGGACATGTTCCGGTTCGGGCCCTCGGAGGTGCTGTACGCGCGGCGGACGATCCGGGAGTTCACCGCCGAGCCGGTCGATCCGGCGGCGGTGCGGCGGGCGGTGGCCGCCGCGATCAGCGCGCCGGCGCCGCACCACACGACGCCGTGGCGGTTCGTGCTGCTGGAGTCGGCGGAGTCGCGGACGCGGCTGCTGGACGCGATGCGCGACGCCTGGGAGGCCGACCTGCGCCGGGACGGCTTCTCCGAGGAGTCGATCACCAAGCGGCTGCGGCGCGGCGAGGTGCTGCGCCGGGCGCCGTACCTGGTCGTCCCGTGCCTGGTCATGGACGGGTCGCACGACTATCCGGACGAGCGGCGGTCGCGCGCCGAGCGGGAGATGTTCGTGGTCGCGGCGGGCGCGGGCGTGGAGAACCTGCTGGTGCAGCTGGCGGTGGAGGGGCTCGGCTCGTGCTGGGTGTCGAGCACGATGTTCTGCCGCGACGTGGTGCGCGACGTGCTCGACCTGCCCGACGAGTGGGACCCGATGGGCGCGGTGGGGGTCGGCCGCGCGGCCGCGCCGCCGCGCGAGCGCCCGCCCCGGAGCCCGGACACGTTCATCGAGGTCCGCTGACGGGGAATAGTTCCTGAAGATCCGCGGCTGTCCTTTTTGGTGGGCCCCGGCGGGGCACAAATTATGACGATTGGCATAGAGTGCCCGCATGGACGCCACGAGCTCCGCTCTTCGCCGGGCCCTGGCCCGCGCGCGTGACGGCAAGACACTGGACCGATCCGAGGCCACCACACTGCTGCAGGCGCGCGGGGTGCAGCTCGACGAGCTGCTCGCCTACGCCGCCCGCACCCGGGACGCCGGCCTGGACGCCGCGGGCCGCCCCGGCGTCATCACCTACAGCCGCAAGGTGTTCATCCCGCTGACCCGGCTGTGCCGGGACCGCTGCGGGTACTGCACGTTCGCGACCGTCCCCCACAAGCTGGACTCGCCCTACCTCAGCCCGGACGAGGTGCTGGAGATCGCGCGGCGGGGCGCGGAGATGGGCTGCAAGGAGGCGCTCTTCACGCTCGGGGACCGGCCCGAGGACCGGTGGAAGCAGGCCCGCGAATGGCTGGACGCGCACGGCTACGACGACACGCTCTCGTACGTGCGCGCCATGGCGATCCGCGTGCTGGAGGAGACCGGGCTGCTCCCCCACCTGAACCCGGGCGTGCTGACCTGGCGCGACTTCCAGCGGCTCAAGCCGGTCGCGCCGTCCATGGGCATGATGCTGGAGACGACGGCGACGCGCCTGTTCAGCGAGCGCGGCGGCCCGCACTTCGGGTCGCCGGACAAGGACCCGGCCGTCCGGCTGCGGGTGCTGGAGGACGCCGGGCGCACCAACGTGCCGTTCACGACCGGCATCCTCATCGGCATCGGCGAGACGGTCGAGGAGCGCGCGGACGCGATCTTCGAGATCCGCCGGACGATGCGGGAGTACGGCGCGATCCAGGAGGTGATCGTGCAGAACTTCCGCGCGAAGCCGGACACCAAGATGCGCGGAATGCCGGACACCGAGCTGGACGAGCTGGCCGCCACGATCGCGGTGACGCGGCTCGTCCTCGGCCCGAAGGCGCGCGTGCAGGCGCCGCCGAACCTGGTCGCCGACCAGTACGCGCTGATGCTGCGGGCGGGGATCGACGACTGGGGCGGGGTGTCGCCGCTGACCCCGGACCACGTGAACCCGGAGCGGCCGTGGCCGCAGATCGACGAGCTGGCGGAGCGGACGGCCGGGGCGGGGTTCGCGCTGCGCGAGCGGCTGACGATCTATCCCGAGTACGTGCGGCGCGGTGAGCCGTGGCTGGACCCGCGGCTGACCGGGCACGTCGCGGCCCTGGCGGATCCCGCGACCGGGCTGGCGCGGGAGGACGCCGTCCTGGAGGGCCGTCCCTGGCAGGAGCCGGACGGCGGCTTCGAGGCGTCCGGGCGGACCGACCTGCACACCGAGATCGACACGACCGGGCGGACGAGCGACCGCCGGGACGACTTCGACGAGGTCTACGGCGACTGGGACGCGCTGCGCGAGCGCATGGCCGCCCCGCGGCGCTTCGACGCCGACGTCAAGGCCGCTCTCGCGCGCGCCGAGCAGGACCCGGGCGGGCTGTCGGACGACGAGGCGCTGGCCCTGCTGCACGCCGACGGCCCCGAGCTGGACGCGCTCGCCTCGCTGGCCGATGACCTGCGCCGGGACGCGGTCGGCGACGACGTCACCTACGTCGTCACGCGGAACATCAATTTCACGAACGTCTGCTACACCGGCTGCCGGTTCTGCGCGTTCGCGCAGCGCCGCACGGACGCCGACGCCTACACGCTGTCCCTGGAGCAGGTCGGGGACCGGGTGGACGAGGCGTGGGAGGCGGGCGCCACCGAGATCTGCATGCAGGGCGGCATCCACCCCGATCTGCCCGGAACGGCCTACTTCGATCTGGCCCGCGAGGTGAAGAAGCGGGCTCCCGACATCCACCTGCACTCCTACAGCCCGATGGAGGTCGTGAACGGCGCGTCCCGGACGGACCTGTCGATCCGGGAGTGGCTGGTGGCGGCGAAGGAGGCCGGCGTCGACTCGCTGCCCGGGACGGCCGCCGAGATCCTGGACGACGACGTCCGGTGGGTGCTGACCAAGGGCAAGCTGCCCGCCGACCAGTGGGTGGAGGTCGTCACCACCGCGCACGAGCTCGGGATCCCGACGACGTCCACGATGATGTACGGGCATGTGGACACGCCCGCGCACTGGGTCGCGCACATCAAGCTGCTGCGGTCCATCCAGGAGCGGACGGGCGGGTTCAGCGAGTTCGTGCTGCTGCCGTTCGTCCACCACAACTCGCCCATCTACCTCGCCGGGCTGGCACGCCCCGGGCCCACCGTGCGGGAGAACATCGCGGTCCATGCCCTGGCGCGCATCCTGCTGCACGGCGCGATCTCCAACATCCAGACGTCCTGGGTGAAGCTGGGGGACGAGCTGTGTACGCGCGTCCTGCAAGGAGGCGTGAACGACCTGGGCGGGACGCTGATGGAGGAGACCATCAGCCGCATGGCCGGGTCGGAGAACGGTTCCTTCAAGCCCATCAGCGACCTGGAGGCCATCGCGGCGCGTGCGGGGCGGCCGGCCAGGCAGCGCACGACGCTCTACGGCGAGGTGCCCGCGGAACGTCTGGAGGCCGCTCGCCGCACGGACGGCATCGGCCACTTCGGGAGGCTGTCTCTGACGCCGGTGTCCCGTCCTGTATGACTGATGCGTGGACGAAGAGGCGCGCCCGCTCCTGCGGCGTCAGGCCGTCTGGGCGACCGCGGCGCTGGTGCTGTCGGGCGCCGCGGGCGGGGCCTGGGCGTCCGGGCTGATCCCGGGACCGGCGTCCTGTTCCGGGCAGGTGCGGATCACGGTCGCCGCGCAGCCGGAGATCGCGCCCGCGCTGAGCGACGTGGCGTCCCGCTTCAACGTGGAGAAGCACCGCGTGGGCGGGCGCTGCGCCCACGCGCGCGTCACCGCGACCCCGCCCACCGCCTACCGGGGCGACGCGAGCAGGACGGACGCGTGGGTGCCGGAGTCCTCGCTGTGGCTGGGCGTGGTCCGGGAGGCCGGCGACGCGTCCGTCCCGGTCGCCGGGACGCCGGTCGCCTCCACTCCGGTGGTGCTCGCGACGACCCGCCCGGTGGCCCGCGAGTTCGGGGACGCCGGGGTCGATATCGGCTGGACGCTGCTGCTCAAGGGCAAGGCCGGCGGTCTCGGCCTGGCCCGGACCGCCCCCGACCCGGGCGTCGGCATGAGCGGCGCCATCGCGATGATCGCGGTGGGGCAGGTCGCCGAGGGCAAGGCCGATGACGTGGCCGAGGCGCTCCGCAAGCGCGCCCCGAGCCGTATGGACGCCGCGGCCGGCGGGTCGGCGGCGGTGCTCGCCGGGCTGACCGGCGCGGAACGGTTCGACCGCCCGGTGATCGTCACCACCGAGCAGGCCGTCATCGCCTACAACGGGACGCACCGGCCGAACCCCGCCGTCGGCCTCGTCCCGGAAGAGGGCACGCTGATGCTCGACCACCCCTACGTCGTGACGGCGAAGGACCAGCGGCGGCGGGACGCCGCGGGGGGCGTTCCAGGCGGCCCTGGGGACGCGCTCGGCCCGCGACGCCCTCCAGGAAGCGGGGTTCCGTGCACCCGACGGCACGCTGGCCGCCGCCTACGCCCGCGGGCACGGCCTGCCGGAGGCGGCCCCGCGCCCGCTCCGCATCCCCACCCGCCGGGAGATCGACGCGGCCCTCTCGTCCTGGACGACCTGATCAGGGAGCGCCGCGGACGCAGCTGGGCCGCCGCTCGACCAGCAGGTCCGCGGAGTGGCGCAGCTCCCGCAGGACGGCCTCGACCGACGGCCGCACCTCCGCGCCCGCGCACCTGGCCACCCACCCCCACCCGTGGGCACCGGAGACGTCTTCGTCGTCGAGACGCCGGGCGGCGGTGGCTACGGCGCGGACTGAGCCACACGGCCGCCCGGTCGCGGCGGCTCTGTCCGGAGGAAGGCTCGAATCCCAAGTTGGCGTCAATGGCCATCCCCGGACTCTTCAACTCTGGTGTCTTCGTGGCCGTCCGGGTAACGACTGTGACTGACAGGGGTCGGCCCGGGTGATGCGCGCGAGGGTGCCGTGGCCGGTGGTAGCGGCGGCGGTACGGAAAGGTGATCCGAATTCCGGAGCAGGTTGTGACGGCGGGTCGCCCGACGACGCGGCGGTTGTGATGGCGGCGGCGGTCTACTCGTTCAGGGTGTACATCGCGGGGCGGACGCCACGGTCGCTCACCGCGCTGGCCAATCTGCGGTTGCTGTGCGAGACCTACCTGCCCGACCGCCACGAGATCGACCTCGTCGACGTGTCAGACCGGCCGGAGCTGGCAGAGCGGGACGGTGTCCTGGCCACACCGATGGCGGTAAGGATCATGCCGCTTCCGGAGGTCCGGGTCATCGGGGACCTGGCCGACCACCGGAAGGCCGCCGGCTTCCTCGGGCTGGTCGAGGCCGGCAGGTCGTCTCCGGAGGAGAGGAGGCGGTGATGGCCGCCGGGGTTCAGCGCACTCCGACCGGGATCAGCGGCTTTGACGAGGTCGCCATGGGCGGGCTCCCGGCCAGTCGTTCCACGCTGGTCACCGGTACGACAGGCAGCGGGAAGACCCTGTTCGCTCTGGAGTTCCTCGCCCGGGGGATCATGAAGTTCGGAGACCGGGGAGTATTCGTCACATTCGATGAGGCGCCCGAGGACCTCCGGACGAACGCCGTCTCCCTCGGCTTCGACATCGCGGAGTGGGAGCGCGACGGCAAGTGGGCCTTCGTCGATGTCTCGGTCCGTGAGGAGGAGACCCTCACGGTCGGCGACTACGACCTGGGGGGTCTGATGTCGCGTGTCGAGCACGCTGTGGGCCAGGTGGGGGCCAAGCGGGTCTCGGTCGACTCGCTGGCGACACTGCTCATGCGTTTCCAGGACCGGGAGATGGTGCGGCGCGAGCTGTCCCGGCTCACCCGGATGCTGGAGTCGCTCGGGGTCACCTCGGTGCTGACCACCGAACGCGACCACGAATACGACCACCTCACCCGGCACGGTGTCGAGGAGTTCGTCCTGGACAACGTCCTGATCATTCGCAACGTCCTGCAGAACGAGAGGCGCCGCCGGACACTTGAGGTCGTCAAGTTCCGCGGTACCACGCACCGCACCGGGGAGTGGTTGTTCACCATCGACCCGGCGGAGGGCCTGGTCATCATTCCCCTGGCGTTCCTGACCCCGCGCGAGCGGGCGTCGCAGGAACGGGTGTCCACCGGGGTTCCAGACCTGGACGAGATGGTCGACGGCGGGGTCTATCGTGACGCTCTGGTCCTGGTGACCGGGCCATCGGGCTCCGGCAAGACGCTCATGGCCCTGAAATTCGCCGACGCGGCGTTCCAGGCGGGCGAGCGCAGCCTGTTCTATGCCTTCGACGAGACCCGTGACCAGCTCCACCGCAACGCCGCCGGCTGGGGCATGGACCTGGAGGCCATGGAATCCTCCGGGCTGCTGCGGATCACGACCGCCTACCCGGAGGAGGCGTCGGTGGAGGACCACTTCCTGAGCATCAGAAAGAACATCGCCGACTTCGCACCGACCCGGCTGATCATCGACAGCCTGTCCGCTCTGGAGCGCAGAGGCGCGACCAGGACGCTGCTGGACTTCGTGATCGCGCTGGGCGCCCTCGCGCGCAAGCACGAGATCACGACCCTGTTCACGGCATCCCCGTCCGACGCGCGAATACTGGACTCCAGGGCTCCGGCCGTCGAGATCGCCAGCGTCACCGACGTGATGGTCCTGCTGCGTTACGCCGAGTACGCCGGGACGGTCCAGCGTGTCATCGCCGTGCTGCACAGCCGCGGATCGGCCCACGATCCCACCGTGCGCCGTGTCGACATCGATCAGACCGGCATGCGTGTGGGAGACCGCTACACCGCCGGGTTCCGCCCGTTCCCGGACATGGCCGTCACGCCGCCCGAACAGCGGCCGCACCGGCCGGGAGACTGAACCGATGAGCTCAGGTGCGTGAGCCCGACGGGCCGCCGGGCGCGCCGGACACCGGACCGTCGCGGCCGACCGACTTCGCGGCCGAGGCGGGATACGCCCTGGTGTCGGCGCTGGCGGAGGGGCTCGTCGCGGTCGACGACCAGGGGGTCATCCGCGTCTGCAACCCGGCGGCCCAGGAACTGCTCGGCCGCCCGGCGAGCGAACTGATCGGCAGCCCGTTCGGCCACCCGCTCGTCGGCGGCCGCTCCACCGAGATAGATCTTGTGCAGCCGGGCGGAGGCACCCGGGTGGTCGAGATGCGCGCCAGCACCACGACGGTGTCGGGACAGCGCCTGCACCTGGCCGTGCTCCGCGACATCACCCTGCAGCGACGCACATGGGAACAACTCGAAGCCGAACTGGACGTCCAGGGAACGCTGATCGCCGTCATGGCCCACGAGATCCGGAACCCCCTGGCCGGGATCGGCCTTCTGATCGACATGCTCCGCGACCCGTCCGAAGACCTCACCGCGGACGAGCGGAAGGAGACCCTCGACCGGGTCGCCGATCGCGTCGCCCGCCTGCAGTCACTCGCGGACAGGCTTCTGACCGCGGCCAGGACCGGCGGGAGACTCCCGCACCCACCCCGCGAGGCGGTGCCGGTGCTGGAAGTGGCCCTGCAATGCCTGGCCGACTTGGGTGAGCGGTCGCGCGAGGCGCACGTCTACTGCGACGCCGGGGTCCAGGTGCTGGCCGATCGCGGCGAGCTGGCGGAGATGCTGGTCAACTACCTGCAGAACGCCTTCCGTTACGGAGCCCCGCCGATCGAGATCCGGACGACCGACGCGGACGGTGTCGTGGAGATCCAGGTGTGCGACGGCGGGCCGGGCATACCCGAGGAATTCGTGCCCGAGCTGTTCGAACGCTTCACCCGCGCGAAAGGAATTCAGCGCCACACCGACGGATCAGGGCTGGGCCTATGGATCGTCCGGCGGCTGGCCCAGGCCAATGACGGGGAAGCCTACTACCGGCCGGGCAAGCCCCGGGGCTCCTGCTTCTGCCTTCGCCTGCCGCAGGCACCGAAATGAAGAACGCAGGAACGCCGGCGGTGCCACCCCGCGGGGCCGCGCTCCAGCGACGGTGCTCGTGCCGCCGGCCCTGCCGTGGGGATCCGGCAGGTGGCGTTCTGGAATCCGGGTGGCGGCGGGCGACTCGGCCGCCGGTGCTCCTACAAGAGGCGACCGGTCGCCCACCGCCGGGCTCGGAGGCTGCTGCACAGGCCGGTCAGCGGGCGCAGATGGCTTCGACGAAGTGTCCGATGGCGTCTTCGGGCAGGTTGCGGACCAGGCCGCGCCCCGGCCGGATCGGGTTGGCCGACGTCCCAGCGAATCCGCGCCACCACCGACGCGTTTCGGACCTGGGACAACGAGCACGGCAGCGGCCTGTCCCGAACCGCCGTCGTCGTCCAGCTCAAGTCGAGCACCGACCTGATGCTCCACGGCCGCGCCAGCGACGCCGTCGGCCGTGAACTGCTTTCTGCCATCGGTGACCTCGCCAGCGTCGCCAGCTGGATGACCCACGACGCCGGCCGCTCCGCCGAAGGCCAGCGCTACCTACTACTCGGCTTACGCGCCGCCTCCGAGGCCAGCGACCTCGCGCTAGCCGCCCACCTGCTGAACTGCCTGTCCCGCGTCGCCAACCACCTCGGCCACGTCGACGACGCGCTGGAGATGGTGCAACTCGCCCAGTACGGCACCCGCCAACTCCCCAACGGCCGGTTCAAGGCGGTCCTAGCCTCCCTCGAAGCCCGGGCACTCGCGATCAAAGGCGACCTGGCCGGATTCACCCGCGCAACCGCAGCCGCCGCAGACGGTCTAGCCGCCACCGACGACACCGACCCCGAATGGGTCCGCTGGTTCGACACCGCCGAATTCCGCGCCACCCTCGGCATCGCCAGCATGCTCGCCGCCGAGCATGACCCGACCCTCGCCCGCCAAGCCATAACCATGATCGAGCACGGCATCCGGCTATGCAGGACGCGTCCGCTCCCAGGCGTTCGACCACAGCGGCCTCGCCCGCGCCTACACCGTCGCAGGCGACCTCGACGCTGCTGACCACGCGACCGCCACCGCCATCACCTTGGCAGGACGCGTCGCCTCCACCCGGGTCACTGACCGGATGACCGAACTCGACACAACGCTCGCGTGCTACGACCCCGCCGCTGAGCGCATCCGCGACCGCATCTGTGCCGCATGACGACACGCTCCAGCGCAAAGCAGGCTGAGGCCAACGCTGCTACCTGGCTGTCGTAGCCGCCTCGGGGAAGCGATATGGCAGATCAGCTGCGGTCAGTGACGTGCCGCGGTGGGGAGGCCGCGAGGTTCTCCTGCGCTTGGAACAGCGCCCGGACGTTGACCTTGCCGAATCCAGCTCATGGCAAAGGCCATGGAAGCGGTGAGGGTTGCGGGGCGCGGCCGCGAGCGTATTCGTCGCTACAGGCGGCGTGCCGAATTGTGTTGGAGTGATCGCTGTTGGTAGCCAGGAAGGATGGTGAATGATCAACCTCCCTCGTCGAATCAGCGCGGTCCGCTTGGTCTTGATGAACCGTGGCGCATCAAGCCGCGTGTCAGCCACCGTCGGCAACGTGATCGCCGCTGGGCGGCTCCTGAAATCATCGGTTCGGTCGCCGTTGCGGGGTTGACGGCCATGTTTCAGCTCGGTCCATGGTCGGACGTTCGAGCTTCGTCGAGTTCAACGCAGCCGGTGAGCGCGGGGACCCGGGTGGCTGCTCCGCCTACGCCGGATGTCGGGGCACGGCGTCCTGTGACCACGCCCTCAGCTTCCCCGCACCCCCAGCGTCCCTCCCGGCACGACGGTGGGCATCGCCCTGGACGGACGGATGCTGCTCCCCCGACGCCGGACCATTCTCGCAGCGGGCCGCGGAAGCCGCGGTTCCGCGCGCCGCAGCAGAAGCCGCGGGAGCAGACCGATCGTCTCCGCCCACACCCCCGGCAGCATGCCCATAAGCCGCCTCGAGGGCGGCGGGCATCGGCCTGGGCGGGTAGGGAGTGCCGTCGCCTGTATCCGAAGGATCGTACCCGTCGGGCCGCCTGCGTATCGGTTCTGCGCGGGTATTTCGGCTGATCGGCATCAGCCGAAATACCCGCGCAGCTGCGATCGAGCGCTGGCTACTGAGGTTTTCTCTGCAAGATCGATTAGGACAGCAGGGACTTCTGGGGCATGAACGGGCACGGGCAGGCAGGCGCGCGGACAGATCGGAACACCCCGAAATGGGCGTGGAGCCCTCGGTAGAGAGGTC